>DATEUJ010000028.1:0-5677 GCA_035283185.1 Anaerolineae bacterium
GAGTTAGAGTCAGAGGTGGGAGTTAGGGTGTATGAGAGACTTCACGCATCACGCGTCACGTAACGCTCTCACATGTTGCTCAGCAGGCGCGCCAGTTGCCGCCGAAATGGCTTGCCCGTAATCTCCGCATATAAAGCCGGAAACTGCTCGCGGCGCGACTGAATCTCCACCTGCAGCGCGTTGAGGTATTCCGCGATACCTGCCAGGTCGGCTGCCGTCAGCGAGGCGTTTTCCGCGATGAAGGCGCGCAAGAGATTCGAGGCGACGCAGGCATCCTGTAGCAAGCCGAGATGATCCTGCACGCGGATCGTCAACTCGATGAGTTGCGCCGTGCGCGTCCCCAGGGTGCCCTGAAAGAACTCCAACAGGTAGCGCAGCCGCTTGAAGTCGATGCGCAGCGCGTGGAGCGTCTCCAGCGGCGGGTCGGCGACGGCTTCGTACGCGCGCACGACGCTGTACTGTGCCCAGATCGCCGCCGGGATCGCGTCGCGCACGCGCGGCAAGCCGGCGGGATGATCGCCCGCGCGTACCGCCGCACCTGGCTCGGCGACGAATGCCTCGAACGCGTCGACGAATTTCGCGAATCGCTTGCCGCCCAGGTGATCGAGCAAGTTCTGCTGCGCCTCCGCGCGGCGTGACTGCAGATGATTGAGCCACGCATCGATCGGCGATGCATCCGGCGGGCGGCGCCCGGCGAACGCCCGCGCGTGGCCGATGATTACGTCCAGGTCGCGCGCCGCGCCCAGTTCGTCGGCCAGCGCGCGCAGCTCGGCACGGAACGACCTGACGGCCTTGCGCTTATAGTACGGCCCGGCGATGCGGAACGCGGCGCGCACGCGCCGGATGGCGACGCGCATGTCGTGAATGGCTTCCTCGTCGCCCTGCACCGCCGCCTTCTCCAGCTTCCGCAACCTGGCGAAGTGAAAGGCCATGATCGCCCGGCCGGCTTCCGGCAGGGGATCGGCTGCGCGCAGACGCAGTCGCTTCCGCTGCGGCTTCTGTCGACTCGTCGCGGCAGGCGCAGCGGAAACCGGCGCTTCAACCGGCTCGACCTGCGCGGCGGCGAGCACGTCCTGGGTGGACTCCTCGTGCGTTGTGACCGTATCTTCGGACACGCTTGGATCCAGGCGACGGTGATACGCAGATTGTATCACAGACGATGAGATACTTGGTGTCTTGGTGACTTGGTGGTTCCTGCAGTGACCTTTTCAGACAGGCGGTCAACCCAGATTTCGCACCTTGTGCTCACTTTGGGCTGCGCTCGCGGCGGATGATCAATCCGCCGCCCCAGACCGCCGGATTGATCATCCGGCGGGAGCAGGTGCGAAAAACAGGCTTAGGGGCTGTTCAGGTCAGTCAATACGAGGCGGCCCCTGCTCGATACGCTTGCGAAAGACTTTCGTCCCTTTCGCATTGCGGGGCGCACTCCACAGCGCCTCGATCCACCACGTCGCGCCGGCATCCGCCCACTTGCGAACGATCGAGGCCGCCTTCTTGGGACTGTCGCCCAGCGTCGTGCCTTCCACGACGATGTCGAACGGCGTCGTCTTCGTGCGATTCGCCTCGACGTATGCCTTCATCTCGAAGACATCAGCCGGCTTCATCTTGCGGTGCTTGCCGTTCTTGCCGAGCACGTTCGGCAGCAGGCCGTCGTACTTCAGCGCGCGCCGCATCGACTTCTCGCGCGGCCACGCGCCCACCACCCAGATGGGAATACGCGGCTGCTGCACAGGTGGCGGCGGCGGCATGAACCGGGTCTCCTTGATCTTGTAGTGTTTTCCGTCGTAGTTGAACGGCTGGCCGCGCCACAGGCCGGTGAGGATGTCCAGCCCTTCGTCGAGCAGCTCGGCGCGAGTCTTGCGGTCGGTGACTTCGCCGAAGCTCTCGAACCCGGTGTCGATCGCGCCCAGGCCGACCGACAGGATGACACGCCCGTTAGATAGATGGTCGAGCGTCACCGTCTCGCTGGCCAGCTTCCAGGGACGCATGCGCGACGGCGGCGTGAGCAGCGTGCCGAGCCGGATGCGTTTCGTGATCATCGCGGCGGCGGCCAGAGACACCCAGGCGTCGATGCCCCATACCGGCTCCCAGACGAAGAAGCCGTCCCAGCCGGCCGCCTCAGCTTCGTGAGCCAGGTTCGCAGCGGAGTGCGCGTCGCCATACGGAAGCACGAATCCGTATTTCATAGTATCCACACCCCGGCCTTGCCGTGCGACTCAGCCAGCCACCGCATTGAGGAACCCCACCAGAGCCTCAGCCGCGCGGCGGTCAGCTGAGATCGCGATCCAGTGCGCTGAGATCGACCAGGATCCAGGAGCGCTCTTTCGCCCAGCCGAACGCGGCCGGTGTGAAGCCCGCGCGGCTAAACATGGCGTGATGAACTGACCAGCCCGCGCCCTGCTTGGGCAGATCGCGCAGGAGTTTCGGCGTCGTGTCGTCAAGGAACTTCGTCAGCACCTCGCGTGGAACCCGGTCGGTGATCCACTTACACTCCCCGAGTAGAACGGCCTTGTCTCGCCAGCTCACCGCCACGACGTCGACCTGGACATGGCGGCTCCAATGGCTTCCGACCTGCTGTGGATCGAAGGGGATCCGGTGGGCACGGCTCACCCACTCGCGGCACAATTCCTCGAAGGCCGTCACCCCTACGAAGGAACGCAGCTGGTCTTGAATGCTGGCCAGCACATCTTCCCGACGATATCCGACTTCGGCGCGCTGTGGCGCGATGAAGCGATAGTAAAAGCGCAGGAATGGATCAGCGATGTGATAGCGCCCCATGCGGCTGACTCGAATCTTGTCCGGCGGAATCGTAGCGGGCAGGCGGCGCTCGACCAGCCGGAGTTCCCGGAGGCGCGACAGGTAAGACGACAAGTGCGTTTTCGAGATGATCGTCGTGTTCGAGATGGCGTCCAGCGTGTGCGAGCCTGCGCCGATAGCTTGCAGGATGGCCTGGTATACACGCGGGTCACGCACTTCGTTATACAGCAGCAGCTCCGGTTCGGCAATGAACAGCCCACCAGGGGCAAGGATCACCTCGCGGATGTTGTCCGTGAGCGATCGGTCCGGCTGAAGCCACTCCACATACGCGGGCACGCCGCCGACGATAGCGTAGGCGGCGACGCGCTCGTCAGTTGACCAGCGCGGAAAGAACTGGCGCAGCGCGCTGAACTCGAGTGGCTGCAGATGCCACTGCCCGGTGAAGCGTCCGAAGAGGGGAGAACCGCGCGCCAGCAGGGTTTCCATGGTGTGGACGTGCGATCCGCTCAGGACCAGGATCAGCCTGGACTGTTTCAAGTGTTCATCCCAGGCGTGCTGAAGCGCGGAGAGGAAAGCCGGATCCGACTCGGCGGCATAGGTCACTTCGTCGATGATGAGAATCTGCCGCTCGCCGCCCAACCCGTGTACAAAGGCAGTCCACAGGTCAGCCCACGACTCAAACGTCGGCGCCTGCGCCATCGGCACTCCCAGCACTCTGGCATACATCTTGCGGCGCTGCAGGCCGGCAGGCTCTCGTTCTGCAGGCCAGTACACAGTGGGCAGGCCCGTGGATTCAGCCCAATGCCGCGCGAGCACCGTCTTGCCGACACGCCGGCGACCGTACAGCAGGATCAGATGGGCCGACGCGGGCCGCGTGCGCTTGAGCAAGGAGTTCAGGAAGTCGAGTTCCTGTTCACGATTGACGAACATCGGCAGCCCTTTCACAATTAGACCACATTCAGGCTATTATATTTTGCATGTGCCTAGATGTCAATTATGCTGTGAATTCTTCTTCTGCTCCAGTGCGTGCTAAAATAGGCACGCACCACCGGCCTGTCTCAACTGCAGACAACGCGACGCGCCTGGCGGCTTCCGCGCCGGCGCGGCTCACGTGTCCGCAGGTTGCGGCAACATCATCTCATAGGTAGCGGAAAGGAGAGCCACATGTCGGGCAAGAAGGTTATCGTCCTCGGCGGCGGCGTGGGCGGCATGAGCGCCGCGCACGAGCTGGCCGAGCGCGGCTTCGAGGTGCACGTCTTCGAGCGCTGGGACATTCCGGGCGGCAAGGCGCGCAGCATCCCCAAGCCCCACTCCGGCACGCAGGGGCGGCTCGACCTGCCCGGCGAGCACGGCTTCCGCTTCTTCCCGCGCTTCTACAAGCACGTCGTCGACACGATGAAGCGCATCCCGTACGGGAACAACCCGAACGGCGTGTACGACAACCTGGTCGAAACGACGCGCATCGACGTCACGCGCTTCAAGGCGCCCGGCGTGCAGATGCTCTCGCGCTTTCCGCACTCGCTGTCTGATCTGAAGGCGCTGCTCGGCGAAGTCCAGGCCGTGGAGTCCGATATCGGCCTCAAGCCGGGCGAGCTGGACTTCTTCGCCGAGCGTATCTGGCAGATCATGACCTCCTGCGAGGCCCGGCGCGCAGACGAATACGAGCGCATCGCGTGGTGGGACTACATCGGCGCAGGCTCACGCTCGGAGGGCTATCAGAAGTTCCTGGCCGAGGGTCTGACCCGCTCGCTCGTCGCCGCCGACGCGAAAGTTGCCAGCACGAAAATTGAGGGCGACATCGGCCTGCAATTGTTCCTCGACCTGGGCACGCCCGGCGTCAGCGCGGATCGCGTGCTCGACGGTCCGACCAACGACGTGTGGATCAATCCCTGGCTGGCTTACTTGCAGAAGCGCGGCGTGCACTATCACTTGAAGCACCGGCTGGAATTCATTCACTGCGTCGACGGCGTCATCCAGAGCGTCACCGTCGCCGGGCCGGACGGGCCGTTCGTCGTGACTGGCGATTACTACGTCGTCGCCGTGCCGGTGGAAGTGATGGGCCGCTTTTTACGGCAGGAGCAGCACAAGCCTATCCTGAAGGCCGATCCGGGCCTGGAGGGCATCATCCCGTTTAGCAAGAACATCGCGTGGATGAACGGCCTGCAGTTGTACCTCAATCGCGACGTGCCGATCGCGCACGGCCACGTCATCTACCTCGACTCGCCGTGGGCGGTCACCAGCATTTCGCAGAAGCAGTTCTGGCCCGACTTCGACTTGAGCCAGTACGGCAACGGCGACGTGCGCGGCATCATCTCGGTGGACATCTCCGACTGGAACGCGCCGGGAGTCCTCTACAAGAAGCCCGCCAAGCGGTGCACGCGCGAGGAGATCAAGAACGAAGTCTGGGAAGAACTGAAGCGCAGCCTGAACGTGGACGGGCAGGTCGTGCTGAAGGACGAGGATCTGGTGACGTGGTTTTTCGATTCCGACATCGAGGATCGCGACCGATCCGCGCCGGAGAAATACGAAGACGCCGAGCCGCTGTTCATCGCGCCGGTCAACACCTGGCACCTGCGGCCCGACGCCTACACGCGCATCCCCAACCTGTTCATCGCCGCCGACTACGTTCGCACCTACACGCAGCTCGCGACGATGGAAGCGGCCAACGAGGCCGCGCGCCGCGCCGTCAACGCCATCGTCGACGCCTCCGGCGCGAGCGCGCCGTACTGCAAGCTGTGGCCGCTCCACGAGCCGATCATCTTCTCCTTGTGGCGCTGGTGGGATCAACGGCGCTACGATCGCAGCCTGCCGTGGACGGACGAAGCGCCGTGGGCGGTGAGCCTGGCGCAGAATCTCTTCAACGGCGTGTACAGTTTGTGGCGAAAGATACGTGGATGAAAGCGGATTCCTACGTGCGACG
>DATEUJ010000029.1:0-42001 GCA_035283185.1 Anaerolineae bacterium
GGGGGGGGCACCCGCGAGCAGGGGGGAAGAGCTCGAGCGCGAGGCGATACGTCAGCCATATCGTCGCCGCGCCCATCCCTACGGACAGCAGGCGCGCGAGGTGAACAGCCAACACAGTCCCACGCCAGGGGAATGCTTCGCGTCCCGGGTCGTGAACGACGAGGTTGATGTTGCCATCGAGCGTAATCACCCCATTGTCGACGTGCGGATTCGGGCGCAACACATCGTTCATGTCGCCTGTGTCGATCCACGACGTCGCCCAGCCGACGAGAGCGTAGTACAACGGCGGCTGGCTTGCTTCTTGCTTCCAGGGTCCAACGCTTTCAGGGTCTTGTATAGGCAGGGGATTTCCATCCGACAGCCATTGCACGAGTGGGTAGTGCCATAACTCGTCGGACGCCTCGAAGATCGGCGTAACGATACTGTAGATCACGCCGATGGCCACGTAGGCAATCAGAATGGACTTGATATGGACCAGGCGCGAGGCACGCGTCACAAAATCCGTGACCGCTCCGTGCAGCCCGTGACCGAAATCCGTGTCAGACCGGGATGCGCTCATTCGCCGACTCGAATCGGTTCCAGGTTCAGGCGATCCGAATCGCCGGACGACCCTTCGACTCCGCTCAGGGCAGGTGTCTCGACAGGCAAACGCAGCGGCGATTCACGGTCGTACCAGCCGACGACCATTGCATAGTTACCCGGCGGCAGGTCATCAGGCAGTGCGATCGGGTGATCGTCGCGGATGACTTCGCCCGGACGCCATGAGCGCGTCAGGCGCAGGCCACCCACCGGGTCCGAATCGCCTTGCGCCACGAGGCGGCCCTCCCCGTCCACCACGTGGAGGAAGACCGTGTAGTTGCGATCCGGCCGCTGAGCCGCCTGCCAAACCAGGCTGACCGTGACTGTCTGGCCCGGTACAACTTTGAAGTTTGGAGTTTGAAGTTTGGAGTTTGAAGAAACGGTGACATCGTAGCCGCGCAGCCAAATCATGCCACCGAAGTTGGCGTCCAGACGATAGGCCACCTCCGGCACACTCGTGTCGAGGGGATACTCTTCGACGGTCAGAGCACCCACGTCAAACTCGTCGGAGCTAAACGGCCACATGCCTGATCGACCGGTTAGTCGGCGGCCGGCCGCGTCCGCGAGCGACAACGCGAGTGAATAGTGCCCGCCGGTCTCCTCTAGGGGAACGGCGAGGTACACAGGTGTGCGAATGAGATCGCCTGTCTGCCACGTCGAGGCGGGAAACGCTTGTCCGCCAATCCGGCCGAAGGCCGACGAAATCGTCCGGCCGTCTGGCGCGCGCAGGTCGAGCTGGAAATCGAGTTCACCTGCCGGCAACCGTTCCACCGACCAAAACAGGTCAATCGGAACCGTCGAGCCGGGGCGCAGCGAATCGTCTTGCGCCGAGTACCCAATGAACTGCATGCCGTTCTCGAACGCGACGTTCACTTGCCGCGACAGATTCAGATCGGCGACGGACACAGCCTTACGGGGTCGGGCGATCTTGACCTCGCCCAGTTCGACTGCATCCGTGTTCTGATTGTTGACAACCTGGGCAGGCCGCCCGTGTGCATCTATGCTTGACAGTTGCACGCGGTAGCTGCCTGGGGGTGATCCTGCCTCCACGCGCACCGGCTGATCCCAGCGCACGATCGTGCCTTCGGGCCACTCGCTCAGCGGGACATGACGCCACAATATCTCACGCGTGCTGCCCCGAACCTGACTGTCCGCGTCCACCAGGTCGACGACCACCGTGTAGGAGTCCTCAACCGGACCTCCTATCCGCCAATAGGTTTGAACGTTGATCCACTGATCACCCAGAACCGTAGCCGGCGCTTGCGCAGCGGCCAGCGAGAGTCGATCCGGAACAACCTCGAACCGGCGCGCGGCGTCCGGGAGTTTCGCGACGACGGGTGACTGGGTCGCGAACAGGTCGACGCTGACCGCCTGATACTGGTGGGCAAATGACTGGCGCATGATGCGGTACATGTGGTCGCGCGCCCAAATGCGTAGTGGCCGGGATGGGAAACCCACTGGGCTGGGCGCCCGCACAAACCAGACCCGCTTGGCCTGCGCCGCGACCCTTTCAAGCTGACGCACCGCCTCGTCCACATCGGCTTCCGCGTATTGCGGGATCGCCTGCACTGGCAGGCGGCCCCCATAGTAGTAGTCGAAAGTCAGTTGGATAATCGCATCGTGCAGGACAATCGCATCACCAGGCTGCTCGCGCTCCTCGATGTATCGCGCCAACGATCGAATGTCGTCCTTTTCCAAGCTCGGATCGGTGTAGATTTGCAGGATCGCGAGGGCAGACCACGTCCCCAGCCAGATTACAGCCGATGCCAGAACGATTCTCTTCCATCCCGTCAGGCTCGCCAGGCCGGTACCCACGCCGATCAGAAGAGCCGGCAGGCCCGCCGAGACGTTGCGCGGATTGACATAGATAGGCTTGACGAACGAGATGACGTAGAAGGCCAGGACGGGAAGCAAGAGCCAGGCAATCAGAAAGGCCGAATGCCAGGGTCGCCGGGCGAACGTCAACGCGATGAGACCGATGATGAACAATATGACGGGCGCTGCGATCTGCTCCAAGGGGCGCACCTGGGCGGCCGATGGTCCCAACGCGAAGACGTTCCACGTTTCGTACACAATCTCTTCGAGCGCCCGACGCGCGGGAAACTCGGCGCCTGAGAACAGGCGCTGACTCACAAAGGTCACCGTCGAGACGGCAGCTATCAGCCCGGCCACCAGTACCCATGCGGCGGCGCGCCGTGACCGCCGCCAGGCAACTGCCACCAGGAGTACGGACTGAATGGCAAATATCAGAATGCCCGTGTAATGGGTCAGGAGCAGAGCGACGACCGTCACAACATAGCCCACTAAGCGCGGATCCGGGGAATTGAGCGGATAAAGGAGCGAAGCCCGCGTCCGCGCGGGCGGTCCATTCTGCGGAGGCGCTTCGATCCAGCGCAGCAACAAGTATGTGGACAGGAGCACCTCGACCATGAGCAGCGTGTACATGCGGGCATCCTGCGCATACCACACCACGAAGGGCGAGAGGACACCGGCAATTGCCGCCCATACCCCTGCCCCTCGCGACGCGATACGGCACCCGGTGACGTACACCAGGGGGATCGCCAGTGTCCCCATGAACACCGACAGCCAACGCAGCGCGAACTCGGTCTCACCGGCCAGTCTGCGCCACAGATGCAGAAGAACGAAGTAGAATGGAGGGTGCGTGTCCGTCGTGACGACATCCTGAATAACAATCTGGTTTGACAGGGCATCCGGCAAAGGCAGGCGCGCGCGGTAGACGCTCAGGCCCTCATCCGTCCACAGGCTCTTGGCCTCCAGGCGGTGAATCTGCAGCGCAAAGGCCGCGAGCGAAAGCAGCGCGACGAACAACAACGTACGCGTTTGGGGCATCACGGCTCCTCTGAAATCGTGAGCCTGCCGACGTGTACGGATTCAACCGCGCCCCCCCTGTGTCCCCCCCGCGCCCAGGGGGGAGCCATGATGGGCAGTCGGCGGCCCGTCTCCAGCACATACAGCCCGACCGCGACATCGTACGCGCCTGACTGCGCCGATTCCGGTATCTGGACGCGATGCACGTCTGTCACCACCTCGCCCGCGTCCCAGAATCGGGTGGGATAGCGGCCGTCCCGAGGCTGTGAATCACCCTGCGCGATAATCCCGCCGCCGGAATCGACCACATGCACGAACACGCTGTAGTTATCTGAAGGGTTACCCACGGCCTGCCAGCGCAATACGATCTCGGCAAACTCCCCTGAGCGGAGGACGTCTGGCACGATTTCAGCGTCCAGCAGGCGAATCTCGCCGCCGAAGCTAACATTCAGGCGATCCGCGGCAAGCAGTTCCAGCGGCCCTTCGACTTCGCTCAGGGCAGGCTCAGGCGATCGAGCCTTAATGCGGCTCACCAGAGCAGGGGACAGGGCCAAGCCGGCGGGGCTAATCGGCGTCAACGCCGCGCCTGTCGCGCGGTTGACCAGGCCTACCGCCACGTCGTATACGGCAGGCGCTCCAGCCCAGTCCTCGATCACGAGCGGCACGTCGTCGCAAAAAATCTCACCCGGCCGCCAGTTGACGGTGGGATACCGTCCCAGGCCGGGATACGATTCGCGTCGCGCGACGATCACGTTATCAGGGCCGATAACATGAACATAGAAATAGGTGTTGGCAGCCGTTGGCGACAAAACCTGCCAACACAACGTGACGCGAACTTCCTCGCCGGGCAGAACCCCATCGCGATCAAGCCGATAACCGAGAAGGACTGCCGTCTCACCGAAGCGATAATCGGCGGGCTGCGTCTGAAGCCGCACTTCCTGCAGCGTCAACAGCGCCGGGCGAGCATAGGCTGGCGCCAGGACGCCCAGCAGTGCTAAGGTGCTGAACACCAGCATCGCCAGCGCAGTCGCGCCGGTGTACGCTGGATCGAGCCGGACTTCGCCCGGCCGGTACAGACAGCGCAGGCCATAGAACATCAACCCGGCGAGGGCGACCAGGCCGGGGAACAGATAGCGCCCATTTGCGCCGCTCGGATTGACGAGCGCGAACACGATCATCCCGCTCAGCATGGCTGCTATCATCACGGCCATCAATAGCAGCCCGGCGAGCGCAGCTCTGCTCAAAACGCCCGCGCCTGCAGCGCGAGCGCAGGCGTAAAGCGTAAAACGTAAAGGATGCAGCGCACTCCGAATCAGCCCGGCCAGCGCAGCCATGCCGACGATCAGCCAGGCCGTGTATACCCAGCCGGGCAGCACGATCTGCCCGATACCAAAGCGTCCCCATAGGCTCGTCCAGATATATGTGAGCTGTCCTTCGAGACGAAGCAGTCCGGTGGCGACATCCTGCTTACCCCACGTGTCGAGCATGGTGTTGACGGCCGTCAGCTCGCCATACAGCCGCACATTGCGCGCAAACCACCAGCCGGTCGACAGCGCCAAAATCACTATAATGCTTGCCAACGCGAATACTCGATCGCGCCGAGCTGAGGGGGCCACAGCCACGGCGACGGCTACGACCGCAATCAGCACGCCGATCGAGATTTTGGTGAGCAACGCGGCGCTGATCAGCAGGCCGCCGGCGACGGTGCGCCCTGGCGACACACCGAGCCGAACGACCCGCACTCCCCACAGCAGAATGAGCGCGCCGCACAACGTCGCGAGATTGTCATTGTTGATCGACGACGAAACGAACACGAATTGAGGCTGCCAGGCGACGAGCGTGATAGCGCCCAGGGCTAGCCACCGCCGGTCGAACACGTCGCGGAGAGCCGCGTAACCCGCGAGGACGCTCAGGCCCCCTAATGCAATCGACAGTCCGCGCAACAGGTGCGCCGCCAACGCCGTCCCACGGTAGGGGAACGATTCGCGGTCGGTGTGAACGTACAGGACCTTGTTGTCCACGCCGAAGCGATGAGCGTCGTAACCCCAGAACGGATTCACTTCGGGCTGGTAGGAATCTACCGGCACGCCGCCGACAAGAAGTGCGCCAAGCGCGTAATACAGCGGCGGCTGGTGATATTCGGAAAGCTCGCCGTCGGTCAGCACGGGCAGTTCGCGCCGGTCGATCAAATAACGCACAAAGCGGTAGTGGAGCCACTCGTCAGGAGACTCAAAAAGGGGATTGACCACGCTGAAAGCGACGGCCAGAAGAATGTAACCGAGCAGAATCGTTTTGATATTGATGAGACGACTGAGACGCAACATGGACTGTAAAGACGCCAGACCCGAAGTAAGCAGCCTGTTGGGTGGAACTTACATCAAGGAACTCAAGGAACTCAGGGAACTACGCCGCCCGGTTTGGTCAGCACGCGCTGATCCGCCGGTTTGCCATCGACCAGCACCGGGTACCGTTCAAGCGTGTCCAATCGGTAAAACCCAAACTCGACGTGGAGCTCGCCTGTCGTCGCCTGCGCCGGCACGTCGAAGCGGTGCCGCTGCACGAACACATCGCCAGGTTGCAGCAGTTCGGCCGGCACACCCAAGCCGTCGGCGCCCGCGATGAGAGCGCCATCTGGGTGCAGTAGATGCGCAAAGATTGACACGGGCGGCGATGGCGGCGCGTCGACCCGCCACGCTGACTCGACTTCAAACACCTCACCCGCCTTCGGCGCTCCGAACCACGTAAAGCCCAGCAGCGTCAGGCCGCCGTCGAATGAGGCGGGCGGGTCCAGCAGATCGCGCGCCACCTGCTCTGGGGGCAGATTCCGAAAAACCCTGTAGATAGCCGAATCATCAGGACGACGACGTTCATACTCGGTGAATCCCGAAATGCGATAGTCAATGTCCGAGGGCGGCACAACGTACCACGCCGGAACGGCCGGCCACCACCACGCGTTTGCGCAGTCGAAGCGAACGACGCGCAGCCCCTCGCGCCCAAACAAAGCGTTCACCTTCTCGTCGTCAACCGGCGTCCACGGCTCGCGGCACAGGCCGACGGCTTGCGGCGGGTTCGGGTCGGCCGAGACATGATAAATCAGGATCGATCCGCCGACAACGGCATCAGGGTCACGCCGCCGGAACCGGTCGAAGGCGCTCGGATCGTCGAGCAGAACGCCCTGGAGATTGCTCGCGCTGATCGCGTATACGCCGGGAGCCGGATTTGCCGGCACAAAATCGGTTTGCCTGGGTGGCGGCCAACGCGGCAACGGATCGTATGCAACTCCGTACGCCGCCGGATCGGCCGTGCCAAAGTAGCTTAGGCTCACACGCTTGATCCCATTCTCGTCCAGGTACGAGCGCAATTGCTTGAGGCCCTGGCCCCAGTCGAGATTCGAATCCACGAGGACGTCGTAGTGCGGCGTAGGAGCCAGCTCGTTAAAATACGCGATGGTGTTCGGGTGAGCCGCGAAGGACGAGAGCGCGAGCCATAGCACGAGCAGTCCAATCGCCAGCCCGGGTAGGAAGCCACGCAGTCGTGACGCGTGATCAGCCTGTCCTGAGCGGAGTCGAAGGATGATGCGTGAAGGCTGCCACGCCTGCCTAGACTTGGAGGCGAACACGAGGAGAAACAAGAGCGTCGGGAGCAGGTGGCGATAACCGACGTTGAAGCCGCTGAACGCGCCGAAGAGAAAGTACAGGAGCGCCGGGACGAGCAGAAACAGCTCGTCGCGCCAGCTCCGATGGCGGGCGCTGAGCACGGCGGCGAGACCGATCAGCAACAGAGTCGGCAGGGGCGTCTTGAGAAGGAACGTGACCGGAAAGTAATACCACCAGCCCTCGATCGATCGCTGGCCAAGCAGGAACGAAGGATGTGTCCCCGTGTTGGCGAGGAGAAACCGGAACTCGTCAAGGTACCGGTCGACGCGCAACGCGTACACGATCAGAACGACGAGCAGCGCAGTGACAAGGACCAGCAGCCCGCTGGCCGCGCCACGCTTCGAGATGAAACGGCCAGAAACGAGCGGCCCGCTCGCGCGCGCCATGCGGGCCGAGAGCCATGCAAGGCCAATGAAGATCGGAACGAGAACCAGCGCCGAATATTTGGAGACGAGCGCGAGTCCCGCAAACACGCCGGCCGCCACGAACCAGCGCCGATCAGGCGTGCGTGCAGTGCGCCACAGCGCGAACAAGGCGGCAAAGATGAATAGCGCCACACCGACGTCGGTCGTCGCCAGCATGCCATGTGCCAGGATATTCGGATCGAGCGTATACAGCGTAAGCGCCAGCAGCCCGCCAGGCACACCCGCCAGGCGCAATTCCTCCGCCCACCGGAACACGATGGCGCCCAGGACGAGCGTCAATAGCATCACCATCACACGTGAACGGAAGACGATTCCATCCGGGTTCTCGTTCACGCGCCACAGGAACTGCTCTCCAAAGCGATCCCACGCAGCATTGGCCCACGACTCGTGATCGAGCGGCAGCCGCACCGTCGAGTCTAGGGCCAGCGGCAGGGCTTGCCACACGTTCAACCCAATGGGATGCCCGATGCGCAATCGCAGGTCGCCGGTGCGGAGGACCGTCAGGCCGCGCGAGATATGGCTCTGCTCGTCTACGATAGGGGACAGCGCCGAGGATGCGTGGAGCATGCGGGCCAACATAACCCACAACAACGCGAGCGCAAGAAGTCGCACGATCCAGCGGCTCACAACAGGACTCCACGAAAGACCTCGACGGAGCGCGCGGCGATCGTATCCCACGTGAACGTCTGCGCGAGTTGGCGCGCGCCGGACGCCAGTCGCCGCCGCAGGCCCGGTTCGGTCATCACCCGGCGCACGGCCGACGCCAACGCCCCCGCATCCTCCGGTGGGACAAGCACACAGTTCTCGCCGTCGACGAGTTCGGGAATCGCCAGGCGCGGCCGCGTCGTGACAATCGCTGTCTCGTGCGCCAGCGCCGCTATCAGACTCCCGCGCCGAAACGACGCGCCGTCGGCGTACGGCAGAACGATGACGTCCGCCGCAGCCATCGCCGCCGACACGTGCTGCGCATCCACGTAGCCGGTATGACGCACGCGATCGTGCAGACCGAGCGACGCCAGGGCGCGATCGACCTCGGCGGCATACGGTGTGTTCGTCGGGTCGCTCGACCCGGTTCGCCCGCCAATGAGTAACAGTCGAATAGGCAGGCTTTCGTGAGCCAGGAGACCGATGCTGCGCATCAGCGTCAGCCCGCCCTTGCTCATACTCAGAAATCCGAAGTATGCCGCCAGCCAGTCGTTCCTAGTTGCCCCCCACGCCGCGCGCTCCCGGTTGCGATCGAAGCCCGGCGGCAGGGAGGGCCGGATGTTTGAGCCAATCGGTATGAGGTGGAGTTTGGAATTTGGAGTTTGAAGTTTGAAGTTTGAAGTTTGAAGTTTAAGACGGTCTTCTTCGTTGGTGACGATGACGGCATCACTGCGGTGGGCGAGCAGCTCGACGATCTTCCAGCGCAGCGCGCCGGCCTTCGGGAAGAGGTACGGGACAAGCAGGTCGTGAAACGTCGTCACGACCGGGACGCGCTCCCGCTGGCGTCGATACCACCACGGGAAGAGATTGACGCCGACCTGCATCGAGTACGCAGCCGGCTCGTACTGGATGTTCAACACGTCGAGCTTCAGCCGTCGGGTCGCATCGGCAATCACGCGCCAGCAGACGTGTGTCCAATTAGGGATGATGGGTTCAACGGGAACCGGCGAACCGGCGACCTGACCCGAAATGCTCGACGCCGTGATCACTGTAACATCTTGCCGGAGGTCCTTGAGCGCGCGCGCCAGTTCGCGTGTGAAGTCGCCCACGCCGCCCTGCATAGGCGGGTATTCGCCGGTGATCAGTCCGATTCTCAACTTGCACTACATCCATTCGGAGTTGAGGCGACCTAGCTCTGGAGGTGCACTGCGTCCTAGAAGCGTCATATGTATGTGACGACTCTCCTGAAATAGCAGATCGCTCTCTCAAATAGCGGATGATTATCACCCACGGCTAATGCAGATTGTCTGCCTGAATAGCACCTTGCTGTAACAGGAACATGCAATCAGCCGAATCCCAAATCAGGCTATAGCGCTCCAGTATGTTCTGTCCTAGGTTGCCAGGTGCAGGCCTGAGTACCATAACACGCTTGTGCGTTAGATCGCGCCCGAAGGATAGATCCCAAAAGATGACTTTGTCTTTTTCCGTCTCTACAACCAGAATACTGTCTGGCAAATAGAGACGGTGGTATCGAAGCTCAATTGAGCCGGCAGGTCGGCGTTTTACGGCCCAGTTTGCTATGCTTCTCAGAGAGAGCAACGCTGAACGGATATCTTCCGCATATAGCTGTGTAAGTGCCGTCATTTGCTCTGTAACTTCAGATGGATCCAAGCATGCTAATTCAAATCAGCGCTCCCCGTTCTAGAGCAGCCTTTAGCTCAGCCTCCCTGTTCAGGAAGTGAAACAGCGAGCGCGCTATGCATAAGACTCGACCGTTCGGCTTGACCGAATTAATACGATCGGCGAAGGGATGAGCCATCTCCAATTCCGACCGTGTTTCGAATAGCTCACCTATACCCAGCTTAAGGCACTTGCTTTGGACTGTATCCATCGCTCTAATCTGCTCGTGGATTAGCTGCCGAAACTGGCCAAAGTGTTTTTCTATCAGGAACTTCTCGTACAGCCAGCTAACTGCAAGCACACCTAGAATGAATACACCTAAGGAATTTAGTAGATTTCGCTGCCAACTATTACCTAACCCAAGAACTGTCTCAGGGCCCAATTCGGCAAAGCCAACTAATGCGACGCCTGCGAGAAGGAAAATGATCATCAGCAAGCTACTGATTTCTCTTGTCTGGTGATTCTGTTGGTTTCTCATCATCCGCCTCTCCAAACTGCGATGTTCTCGGAGCCATTACCAACCAATGAACTCTGCCAACATACAACTTTTCATTTTTAGTCCCGAACGCACCGATTGCCAATACACGTGTATCCGCCGGGGGGCGCTCCTCGCGCTTGTGGTCCAACAGCATTTTAGTCGATTTGAGGGCAAACTGCCACACGTACATCTGACATGTTTTGTGTGCACCCTGCCCGATCTGCCACTTGACAACGAGGCATAAGTATAGGATGATCAAAGCGGGGGTAGAAAGGTGATGTAGCACAACATGGGTTGGGAGAAACGCCGCGGTCAATACTACTATTATCGCAAGCGACGAGAGGGTGGGCGCGTGCTGTCGGAGTATATCGGTACAGGACGCGCGGCGGAGCTGGCGGCGGCGAGTGAAGGGTGGCTACAGCAGCAACGCGGCCATGAACGTAAGGCACGGGCCGAAATCGAGAGCGTGGAGATGATCCTGGACGACATACAGGCATTGACTCAAGCCCTGGTGCGCGCAACGTGGATTGCCGAAGGCTATCATACCCACCGAGGACAATGGAGAAAGAAACGGAATGGCTAAGAAGACGACGAACGACAAAGCTACCCAGAAGCTCCAGGCGCTGGTTCACAAGACTGATCTGGAGAAGCCGGCGCAGAAGGACATAGCGGCGCTGCGCCGGGCGTTACAACAGGATCAGGCGCTCTGGCGCCGGGCGAGTGACCTGAATCATATGGCTCATCGGCAACTGACGGGCAAGTTCCCACCAGCGATACGTGAGGCGCTCTATCTCCGGCTGGAGGCCATGCAGCAAGACCTGGGTTATGCCGAAGCTCCGGCGATTGAGCGACTGCTGATTGAACAAGTTACGACGTGCTGGCTGAACCTGCAAATCACACAGCTGGTTTATGCAGTGGCGACTGCCGATCTCACGAATAGCGCAGGCGCCGATCAGTGGGAGCGGCGTCTGATCTCAGCCCAACGGCGCTATCTGAAGGCCATTGAATCGCTGACGCAGGTGCGGCGACGGCTGAGGCCAAACGCGGTGCAGCTGAATATCGGCGCACAGCAGTTGAACGTGGTCGGGGACGTCAAGGCGGGGAAAGGGAAAGCTCAAAGCGCGACGAATGACGAGACGAGTAACGAGTGACACATTGCGCTTCTTGGCAATACTCAAGTTTGAAAACGGGAATGGAACAACGACAACGTCACCCTTTACAAATTTGCCCATGCCGCGTCCTCTTCAGGTCGATCCCACTCACGTCGGAGTATGGATTCGGATGCTAACATGGTCTGATAGGGTTCTGAAATCGTCTCTCGAAGTGTCTGTCCCAGCTGCCGCTCGGCCAGGTAGGAAACGAAGTCATACACAACGACGAGTTTGTCAGCCGGCAATTTTCTCAGGCGTTCTGTAATTTGAGCGATTGTAACTGTTTGCATGAGTCCTGCTCCTTCCCAATCCCACTACGTCTCATTTTAACCCGGAACGCACGACCTGCCAATACACGCCGATCCGCTGGCGGCGCATGTCGCGTTTGCCGACCTAGGCAGCCTGTCGTAAAATGCCACTGTACCAAACGGGTGCGCTCAAAGGCAACGATGAAACCATGTCAACCACAATAGATTATCGCCAACGGTTGCTCGACGAAATCAGCGGCTTATCGCCGCGGGAATTGGAGAAAATCTATCGGGCTGTGGTCTTCCTCAAGGAAGAGTTCATGGCATCTGGCGAAGCACGCTACTACACCGAATCATGGACTCAAGCTGAGCAGGAAGCTACAGAGGCTTATCGACAAGGCGGGTTGAAGAGATATACTGAGGTAGATGAGATGCTGGACGACATCCTCTCGGAAACCGAAAGCTAATGGGCCTTATCTTAATCTCGAACGAACGACTTGCCAATACACGCGTACCCGCTGGCGACGCATCTCACGCTTGTGGCCCAGTAGCATTTTGACCGATTCGAGCAGTATCTGCCACGCGTACAGCGCGAGCAGGAACACCTGAAGCACGCCGCCTGCGAATCGGCCATGATGCTTCTTGAAGTAGCGCACTTTGCTCGCCTGAAAGTGAATGTGCCGCGCGGCGGCGGCCTGCTCGCTGCTCTTGCCGACGTGGTGAATCACTTTCGCTGCGGGCAGATAAACGATCTTCCATCCGGCCGACTTGATGCGTCTGCACCAGTCGAGCTCTTCGGAGTACATGAAAAACGCCTCGTCGAAACCGCCGACCGACCCCAGGGCATCGCGCCGAACGAGGACGCACGCGCCGGTTACCCAGTCAACTTCCTGGGTCACGTCAGCCGGCTGGTCGTCGACGTAGTAGCGGGCCAGAACCCCGCGCGGCGCGATGCCCTGCAGCCAGGTGCTTTCGAACAGCGCCGTGGCGAAGGTCGGAAAGCGACGGCGCGACGACTGAACCGATCCATCCGAATTGAGCAATTGCGGGCCGAGCGCGCCGACGTCAGGATGCGCGTCGAGGTACGCGGTCATTGCGGCCAGCGCATCGCCGGCGATCTCGGTATCAGGGTTCAGCGTCATCACGTAGCGGCCTCGCGCGGCGGCGAAGCCCTGGTTGTTGCCAGCCGGGAAACCCACGTTTTCGGTATTGGAAAACAGCGCAACGGCGGGGAAGTCGGCGCGGACCATCTCCGCGCTGCCATCGCTCGACGCGTTGTCGACGACGATGACTTCGAGCCGCGGCGCGCTCGACTTGTAGATGGAAGCCAGGCAGCGGCGCAGCAGGTCGCGCACGTTCCAGTTGACGACCACGATCGAGAGGTCGATGTGACTCATCACCGGGTGCGGGTGATGACGTATTCGGCGATGTCCCACATTGCCTGGCGGGCCGAGCCTTCCGGCAAGTAACTCAGCGCGCGCTGACTCCGCCGCGTATATTCGCGCGCGTCCCCCAGGCTGGCCCCGATCGAATCCGAGGCGCGGATCGACTCGACAATGTCGCCGATATGCCGCTCGTCACGCTGGCCGTTACTCAGCGCGTCGGCGATGCGGCGGTCATCTGGATGGTTCTCCAGGAAGTGAAGCACCGGCAGCGTCACGACACCCCGGCGCAAGTCACTGCCTACCGGTTTACCGACTTCCACGGGATCGCCGGTGAAGTCGAGCACATCGTCGACGATCTGGAAAGCCATGCCCAGGTCACGGCCGAAGTCGCGCAGCACGCCGATCTGGTCTTCGGGCGCATGGATCAGCACGCCGGCCGCCTCGGTCGCCAACTCGAACATCGACGCCGTCTTGGCGTAAATGCGCCGCTCGTATGCCTCGCGCGACACGGGACGGCCGTCGTCGAACATCTGCCCCAGCTCGCCCGTGACGATCGTCATCAGCGTTCGGGCGAAGATCTGCATGACTCGCACGTTGTCCGTCTGTGCGGCCAGGCCGGCTGCGCGCGCGAACAGGTAGTCGCCGACGAGGATCGTCGTGCCCGGCGTCCAAATTGCGTTCAGCGTCGGGCTGCCGCGCCGCATCAAGGAACTGTCGATCAGGTCGTCGTGAACCAGCGTGGCTGTATGCAGCATTTCGACGGCTGCTGCCAGCGAGACGACCTTGTCCAGGTCGGCCGGGTACAGCCGGCTGGTCAACAAGGTCAGGGTCGGCCGGATGCGCTTGCCGCCGCTGCCGAGTAAATGGCCGATGGCTTCCTCGACGACCTCGTAGTCGATCATCGGCAGCACACGAAGCGTGCCCTCGACGCGCTGCAAATCTTCCTGGACCAAGTCCATCATTTCAAGGTGTCGCTGTGTCATAATCGCTTGTCCATCCGAACAGGCGCGCCGCATTCGCCGTGGTCTGCTCGGCGATCTCCTCGACCGAGGCGCGCCTTTCGAGCGCGATGCGCTCGGCGACGAGCCGCACGCACGCCGGCTCGTTGCGCCGGCCTCGCCGAGGCTCCGGCGTGAGGAACGGGGCATCCGTCTCGATCATCACACGATCCAGCGGCGCGGAGCGTACCAGCTCTCGCAGTGATTCGGATCGCTTGAAGGTGACCGGCCCGCCGACGCCAATCAAAAACCCACATTCAAACGCTCGCTGTGCGGCGCTGAGGTTTCCCGAGAAGGCGTGAAGGATGCCCGTGCTGCGTGTTGCGTGCTGCGTGAACCTGTGCGCCAACACCGACATCACCTCGTCGATTGCGCTGCGACTGTGAATGATGACCGGCTTGGCGATGTCGAGCGCCAGATCCAGTTGCGCCTCGAACGCGCTGCTCTGCGCCTCCTGCGTGACCGTCTGCCAGTAGTTATCCAGGCCGATCTCGCCGATCGCGACGACCTTCGGATGCTGCGCCAGGGCGCGAATCTCGCTCAAGCTGTTACCGTCGAAGCCGCCGGCGTCGTTGGGATGCACGCCCACGGCCGCGTACACCGGCTCGTACTGGTCGGCCAGCTCGATGGCCATGCGGCTGCTCGCCACGCTGACGCCGACCGTCACCATGCGCGTCACGCCGGCGTCGATTGCGCGCCGGATGATCTCTTCGCGATCGGCGTCGAACTTGTCCCAATCGAGGTGGCAGTGCGTATCTACCAGGCGGATCGGCGAAGGAGGCATGATCGACGACGGAGAAATGCGCCTACGCTGATTCCAATGCATTCACCCAGCCCTGCGCTGTGCGTCTATTCCGATGCTCCAAATAGCTAGGCACATCGATCATTCGCTTCAACTTGCCGGTGATGCTCGCCACCGACCAACCGCGCTCAACGAGCGCCTTCTTCACCGCGTCCTGAAGACGCGGCGACCTCTGTGTCAAGGTGAGCACATCCACTAAGCGCCACTCGGTGTGGGCGTGGATGATCTCGCGGGCGATCAGTTCTTCTAGTTTGTCTAGAACGGTCTGCATCAACCGCTGGGCAATCTCGGGATTGCCGCTTTCGACATAGATGCGGTTGATTGGCTCTGTGCCGGACGAGCGCACGCGCAGGAAATGCCGGTCGTCGCCCTGGGCGTCGCGCAGCTGCAGTTCACAAATATCGTATCGAACGCCGCCTGCATACACGACGGTCAGATCGGCAAGCTTGTTGTCCGGCTTGCTCGCCGAAAACAGATCGAGATAGTAGCTGATCAAGTCTTCTTTGGCCTCCAGGATGGCGTCGACATCGGCACGCCCAGCGTTTGAGCCTCGCAGCTCGCGCCCACCGTAAGAAAGCCAGCATCCTGGCAACTGACAGGTATCTTGCCAGATATCGCTGAGCGAACTCAGGCTCTTATCCGGGGATGTGCCGTAGTAGGCCAGCATGTCCATCACCAGCAGATTCGCCCAGATGCCATCTTTGTCCGTCACGTGACCGCGCGTGGTCAAACCTGAGCTTTCCTCGCCGCCAATCAACAGGACGCTCCGCCAGTTGTCCAGGAGCTGGGGGAGGTTCCGATAGCGCCTGTCTGTGCGCCGCTGTTCTTCAATGTACTTGATCCCGACCGGCACCATAAACGTGTTCTTGTAAACGCGATCCTCGCGCTGGCCCACTCTCCGCTGGTAGAAAGGGTGATCGATGTAGGCCGGGATCACGCCGCTTTCCGGCATGAACGCTTCGTTGCTCTTGATCATTCCGGCCAGTGGCTCGATGAGCGGCGAGCCGGTCTGGGTGGCGATCACGCGCCCGCTGAGGCCGCGATCCACGCCCAGGTACCGTACCAGCATGGGCAGGATCTGATTAGGTCGAAGGTAGATACCACCCCGATCGACAATGCCGAACCGATCGGCATCCGTATCCATCCCGAAGCCCAGGATCGCCCCCGATTCCTTCACCTTTTCCTTGAGCGAATTGATAAACGGCTCTTCTGGGTTGGCATAGTCCAGCCCGGGCAGCGTAGGGTCCGTCTCGGCGTGAATCACCGTGCAGCGCACACCGATCTCGCCCAGAAGACGCGTCAGGTAACCGCGGCCTGCGCCGTGCATCTCATCCACCACGACGATTTGATCGCCGAAATACTTGCGGATTCGATCGAAGTCTAGCGCGACGCGCGGGTTGCCGCGCCCGCTGTCGAGTATCCAGTTGGTATACAGATCGATGGGATCGAATCCTCGGAGCCGCCCCTGTTCGGCCTGGTCCTCGAGTGCCGCCTCCGTGTTCGCTCGGCCCACGATCTGGATCTCGTTGATCCGCGAGGCGATGAAGTCCGTTACGTTAGTCGGCGCAGGATAGCCCAGGCGTGGGTTGAACTTGATCCCTTGCCACTCGGGCGGGTTGTGACTGGCGGTGCAGTTGATCAGACCCGCCACTTCGTCCGCGCTAAGGTAGTCGGTCATGTAATAGACGAGCGCCGGCGTCGGAGTGTCTCGGTTGGCCAGGTCGACGGAGAAACCGTTCGCCAGGCACACCTGAGCAGCCCAGGACGCGACCAGCCGCGCGTTCGACCGGCTGTCATAGCCGATCACCATGCGTCGGCCCTGAAGGTTTTCGGCGGCGGCGTAGGGTGGCACGTCCTGGTTCTTCAGAAAGTCGCAGATGGCCTGCACGACCTGCTTAGCTCGCTCCTCGGTGAAATCCCGTCCCCAGCGCCCACGCACGCCGGATGTGCCGAAACGCAGGTACTTCCTCTCATAGATTTCCTGCAACAATCCGGTGTTATTCGAATCGCCCACCAGAGCCGGATCGCCGGTACGAAACCGGAATCCGTAAAGCCGCTCGACGATGTTGCCGACGTGGATCACGCGAAAGGGCATATAACGCTCCGGCGCACCTGTCGGGTCCATATCGTCAAGCAGCGGGAAAATCTCTTCTTCGATGTCGCGCGCGACCGAGGCGAAAATGGGTCGTGAGAGATATTTCTTCGCCAGTTTCACCGCGACCGCGCGGAGTCTGCCCATACCCGGCAATACTTGGTCCTGCAACATGCGGTAGCGAGTCTGGTCGGCGTCGAGCGGCGGCCGGTAGGTCTCGTGGCGGTACTGGCCGGCTTCCGCTAGCAGCGTCAACACGATGCTGAACACCTTGGCCGAGGTGGATTGAGTCCAGGTGTTTTCCAGCGCGCCGTTATCGATCGCCGACTCCAAAGTCCCCAGAAACTCCCGCATGGCTTGATCCGCGGGCTGCCATGCTTCAAAATTCTCGGCCCAGGTCAAGGCTCGGTTGAGTTTGACAAAATCATTGCCGATCTGTGCAAACGTGAGTTCATTCGACATGACCGACTCCTTCTGGATTTCTCTGGCTAGTACTCCGCCACGGTGGTTTGATGCGTGTAGCGTAGGGCCTCGTGCCTGTCAGACGCCCACAAGGGGCTAAGCTACCCATTACACCGTAATCTCGATCCGATTGCCGTCGGGGTCCAGCACACTACTTTCGTAGTAACCATCACCCGTAGTGCGCGGCCCGTCGACGACCGGATAGCCGGCCGCCCGCAGCCGTACGGTTAAATCGTCAACCTGTTGCTTGGAGCCGACCGAGAAAGCCAGATGAGCGTACCCCGCGCGCGTGGCGGCGCCAGAATCGTGGAGATTCCTCACTCCGTTCGGAAGGTTGGGCCTGCGCATCAGCTCCAGACGGGCGCCAGAGGCGAACGTCAGAAAGTATGACTCAAACTGCTTGCGAGGGTTGACGTACCGGTCGCCCGCACTCGCCCCAAAATAGGTCTCGTAAAACACTTTGAGCCGCTCAAGATTGTCAGTCCAGAGTCCCACGTGTTCGATATGCATGCGACCTCCACGAGTTAGAGTGGGGAGTTAGAGTTAGAGTTAGAGTGTTTTTCTCCAGCCGACCATTCTGATGGCGAGAGCTACCTAAACCGTAAAACGTAAAGCGTAAAACGTGATGGCTGTCTTATCGGCCTATAGTTCCGATGGCGACAGCAACCCTCCCCGCGAGCAGCTCAAGATCTCCAGGAATCCCTCGTCGACGCCGGCCACCGCCTGAATGCGCCGGCAGATCTGCCACGCCGTTCGCGCCAGATCCGCCTCCGGCATCTGCTCGTCCGCCTCGAGCATCGCTCGGAACTGGGATTCTGTACCGGAGTAGCGCAGGTGCACGCGCTTGAGCGCAGGGAGATCCCTCCGGCACTCGGATTCCAGATCGTTGAGGGCCGCCCGATCGAGACGCGGGCCACGCCCGACATAGGCAGAGGCGATGACCTGCGGCGTTTTCCGAACGATGCTCGCCATCTCAGCAAGCGAACGCGCTCCGGATTCCAGGAACGCCTGAATGATAAACAGCGCGGTGCGGATCCCATCGCCCGTAGTGTGATCTCGATCCATCAACACCACGTGTCCGGCCTGCTCGCCGCCGATCGCATATCCGTCCGGCTCCGGCGCGGAGCGTTGGAGGTCCAACAGTTTCTCTACTACGTACTTGTCGCCCACTGGCGTCTCGTGCATCTGCAGTTGGCGCGTCCGGGCATAGCGGGCCAGGCCCTCGTTGCGCATCGTGGTCGTCACAATCGCGCCGGCCAGCAGTTCGCGCCGTTGGTCAAAGTAGTCGGAAAGGATGCCCAGCATGTGATCGCCGTCGACGATCCCGCCGCGCTCGTCGACAAAGACCACGCGGTCGGCATCGCCGTCGAATGCCAACCCGAAATTCGCGTTGACCTGCTGCACCAGGCGACCTAGCTCCCCGGGCTGCCGCCGGACATACTCTGAGCCGGCGCGATCGTTGATGTTCAAGCCGGTCGGCGAGGCGTGAATTGCGATGACACGCGCGCCCATTCGGGCTAGACACTCCGGTGCAAACCATGACGCCGCGCCGTTGGCGCAGTCGAGCACCAGCGCCAGGTCGTCGAGCCGGAGATCAGCGTGTTCGGCCAGCAAACTTTTCACGTACAGCTCGTGCATGCCCTTCCCGTCGATCGAGCGGCCGAAGTGCCGGGCGGCATGCGTTTCGCCAGATGCTTCAAGCTCCCGCTCGATTTCAGCCTCAAGCATCTCGGACAGCTTCAGGCCGTCGCGGTCGAAAAACTTGATGCCGTTTTCGTGGACCGGGTTGTGCGAGGCGGAAATCATAACGCCGGCGGCTGCCTCCAGCCGGCGCGCCAGATAGGCAACCCCGGGCGTGGTGATCACCCCGGCATCGATCACCGTCGCGCCGCCGGCCAGCAGCCCAGCGGTCAATGCGCTATGAAGCATCGGGCTTGACTGGCGCGTGTCGCGGCCGATGACGATGGTGTCGCCTGGCTTGTTCTCGTCGCCCAGCACACGGCCGGCTGCCAGCCCCAATCGGAGCACGAAATCCGGCACGAGCGGCCAAGTGCCGACCTCTGCGCGAATGCCGTCTGTTCCGAACAACTTCATGTGCGTCATGACCTAATCCTGAAAATTCTCTTGCCGCGCCGCGCAGCCGTTTAGGCGACGGTGATGTCGGCCACCACAGGCAGATGATCGGAAGCCTGGCGGGCCAGCGGCGTGTCGACGATCCGACACCGATAATCGATCAACCGGGACGCTGGATAGACGAAGATATGATCGATCGGCTCCGCGATCTTGAACAAGTGCGTTGGAGCGTCCGTGTTTGACGGGACCAGCCGGACAAACTTCGCTTCAGTCTCCAGAACCTCGGCGATGCACGCTTCGTTGGCCGTGGCATTAAAATCACCCATCAGCAGCACCAGTTCATTCTGGTTAAGCACATGGTCCCGGATCAGATCGATCAGATTTCGAACCTGCCGGGTGCGCATCTCGCTGGCCTCGGCAGACTTGCCGGCGATTTCGCGCTCGGAGCCGCCGCGCTCGCTGCGCAGCGTCGTCAAGTGCGTGCCGATGATGAACGGAGAAACGGTTCGCATTTTGGTTCGCGCGATCAACGCATACCGAGGATCCGTGTCGCGATTCCCCGCATACTGCAGCGGACGAAACAAGGGAATATTGCGCGGTTCACCGGCTTTGGAAGAATCGCCTAACCGCACAAAGCCCCACCGCGACAAAATCGCATTGCCTTGTCGCCAATCCAGCCAATCATTGAAGATACCGCGTATAAAGATAGTCTTGCCGGTGTGAAAATGCTCCTGCATCGAGAGCGTTGGTCCGAACTGCACACCTTCCATATATCTCAGCGCACCCGCAATCATCGATACCGTGATGTGCCAATGCTGCTCTGCATCCAGCCACTCAGTGGCCTCCTGGAGGACCAGGACGTCCGGCGCTTCCTTGCGAATCACTTCGATCACGCTATCGAACGCAATTCCGGAGTCTTTTCGTCCCCCACCGATGTTGTACGTCATTAACCTGAGACGTGTGCTCTCTGGCTTTAACATGACAACGAGCTCCCTGCTATTCTTGTAACTCTACTTGGCCTTAGCTAAAATCTGACGAAACTCGTCGTCACTCACTTCCCGACCACGCCTCCACAAAATTTCTATTTGTTCCAGGTAAGTCTTGAAATACTCTGTATCAGGCCCCCTCAGCTGAAGAATTGGTGAAGGCGTGCCTGATTTGCCTGATAAGTAAATTGTAACCAAAACACGGCCATCCACCCGAATGATCTGGGCAAGATGATAATGACTGGTGGTTAGGCGTATTTCTAAATTCTTCTTGGCCACATCGTTCAGCCCCTCTCTCCCTCGAGCAATCATCTCTAATGTCGACTTAATTTCAGTGCGTATTTGCGTTTGAGGATCTTGTTCGTCTGTTGCACGCAAGCCTACAAGGCTTGAACGAGGATCATAGATCAGGATGCGTGCGCTGTTGCCGTTTGCCAAACGTTTGAAGAATTCCGTTCGAAAGGTCTCGTGCCCAAACCATCCGCTCCAAAGCGTGTTGCTCACCATATCCACCTTCTTGGCCTGATATACGCGTTCCTTCCAGACCGCCGGCCCATCATCTGGATCAGTCGCCCAGACCCCACGATTTGGCCAGATTCGTTCAATGCCGATATTGCGATCAACAATGTCAGAAAGAACGCTCATGGAGAGACGAGTAGAATCCAGCCTGTCGTGAAGTTCGCTGAAATGGCGCGTGATTTGGAGCTCGATGGGATCACCTCCTAAGAAATCCCACATAAAGCTAATGAGACCTACGGCGACGAAAACTATAGCAAAGTCAATGAGTATGCTGCTCACGCTCAATGAAGGATTGACTAACAGGGCAGCAAGAAATAGCACCACCCCCAGCAGCATGAAGACAGCCAGACGTGCCCGATATAACGGTTGGCGCAAAAGGGATCTGATTCTTTCCTTGTCCATGGGACACTCCAGGGCACTCTCTTTTACTGTTACGCTATTCTTCTGCAATGCTTGCCAGAAGTTGTTCAGCGGTCTCTGCGACCGTAACGGCGCCGACAGCTCTAAATATTTCGAGAGCCAATCCAGCATAGCATGCTGCTGGTATCAACTGTCCGATGTTTAAGAAAATGGGGGCCAAGTAGCCACGACCGACTCCCTCGATGTAGTGATAATTACCTGAGTGTCTATTATGCTCAGGCCTCCATCAGTTGGTCGTCCAGAAAGGCCAACATCTCCTTCGCAAAGGAGATCGACTCATGCGCATCATCCTCAGCGATTTTGGATTGCCCGTCATAACGCGCCTTGTGGCGACGATCCAGATTCTTCGACAATCGCTGGCCCATTTCCCGAGGAGCGGCTCCGGTCGCGACGTACACCTTCCCAAACATCTGAGATAGTCCGCCGTGAGTCGTCGGCAGTTCTTGAATCCGAAGGAGCAACAACCCCTTAAATGTAGTCGCTGCCTTCGAGGAGCATATCGTATGCCGAATCCGCTACCTGATTTTGCAGCGCATCCAGATCGCGCGCCCCAGCGACCAGCACGTCTATGTCGCTCTCCGGCTGTGCCTCACCACGCGCGACGCTTCCAAAGAGGACGATGCGCGCCACGCGGTCGCCCGCCGGCCCGCTGAGCAGCCGCGCCGCAAAATCGGCGGCCGCGATCAACTTCGGGTCGCCGTTCGCGCCCAGCTTCGTCGCAAATTCCTCGCCGCTGAACTTCGCAGGCATGGCTGTGCTTCGCGGGCTAAAGCCCGCACTCCTGTCATCTTTTTAGCCTGGTGATCTCGATGAGGTTCGGGAAATGCTTCCCGTCGGCCATGGCTTTCAAATCAGCCTGAACCATCATCTCAAACAGCTCTTTGAATCCGACGCTCGGCTCCCAGCCCAGCAGGCGACCGGCTTTGCTTGCATCGCCGATCAACAAATCGACCTCGGCGGGACGATAGAAGCGCGGATCGCTCACGACGTAGTCCTCGTAATTCAGGCCGGCTGACTTAAACGCGACTTCGCACATCTCGCGGATCGAGTGGGTCTCGCCCGTGGCGATCACGAAGTCATCCGGCTTCTCCCGCTGCACCATCAGCCACATCGCGTGGACATAGTCGCCGGCGAAGCCCAGGTCACGCTGCGCATCCAGGTTACCCAGGTGTAACTGATCCAGGATGCCCAGCTTGATCGATGCGACGCCGTGCGAGATCTTGCGCTCCGCGAACTCCAGGCCGCGGCGGGGCGAGCCGTGATTGAAAAGTATACCTGAGGTGGCATGCAACCCATAGGATTCGCGATAGTTCACGGTGATCCAATGCCCGTACACTTTCGCAACGCCGTAAGGGCTGCGCGGATAGAACGGCGTCCGCTCGGTCTGCGGCACTTCCTGCACCTTGCCGAACATTTCGCTGCTCGAAGCCTGGTAAAAGCGGATGGTTGGATCGACGATGCGAATGGCGTCGAGCAGGCGCGTCACGCCGAGCGCCGTCGCTTCGCCCGTCAGCACCGGCTGCTGCCACGAGGTCGGCACGAATGACATGGCGGCCAGGTTGTACACTTCGCCCGGATGGAACTCGCGCAGGATGCCAATGAGCGACGCCTCGTCGAGCAGATCGCCCTGCACCAGCGTGATGCGATCCTGAATGTGCTCGATGCGATCGAGGTTGATAATGCTGGTGCGACGCACCATCCCGACGACATCGTAGCCTTTGTCCAGCAAGAACTCGGCCAGGTACGAGCCGTCCTGACCGGTTACACCGGTGATCAGAGCCACGGGTTTGCTCATGGGATTTCCCTTACCCTCTTTCGCCAATCGTCGAGCACGTCGCGCAATGTCTGCTCGAACGGGATGGTGGGAGTCCAGCCCGTCCGGGCCGTGAACTTGCTCGCGTCACAGTACGCCATGGGCGTATTAGATGGACGCATGCGCTCGGGATCGATCTCGATCCGCACGTCCGCACCGCTGTAGCTCAGCAGCGTATCCAGCACATGCCGTATGCTGCGCGGCGTGCCTGAGCCGATGTTGTAAACTTCACCCACCTCGCCCTGCGTCAGCGCCAGGTGGTACGCGCGCACTATGTCGCGCACATCGGTGAAATCACGCAGCGGCTTCAAGTTGCCCACCTTGACAACGGCTGGCTGAAGTCCGGCTTCGATCGACGCAATCTGTCTGGCGAACGCGGAGGCGACGAATTTCTCACCCTGGCGAGGTCCGATATGATTGAACGGTCGCACGCGCACGACCGGCAGCCCGTGGCTCAGGAAATACTGGAGACCGAGAAAGTCCTGCGCGATCTTGCTCACGGCGTACGGGCTGTCAGGCCTGAGCGGATTGTCCTCTTTCACCGGCAGCTCGTCACTGCGCACCTGCCCGTACTCTTCATTCGAGCCGACCACCAGGACGTGGGCTTTCGGGCTGCTCCGAAGAAGCGTCTCGCACAAGTTGATCTGCGAGCGCAAATTCGTCTCAAGCGTATCCCAGGGATCAGCCCACGACTGCGGGACGAAGGTCTGCGCCGCCAGGTGAAAGACAAAATCGGGACGCGCCTGCTCGACGAGTTCGCGCGCCGCGCCGGAGTCGCGCAAGTCGGCGACCACAACGCGGGCACCGGGCATAATGAAGCGTGAGTGGCCCGCTTCGAGAACGTTTCCCCAGATTTCCCAGTCAGTGGCAGCGGCCAGATACTCGACTAGATGACTACCCGCAAAGCCGGCGACTCCCGTTATCAGCGCCCGCAAACTTCGCCTCAGTTAAACGTGATGAATTTCTCAATAATTATACCCAAGTTCACAAGGAGAGCAAACAGATCGAGGAAAGGCCAACCAAATGAGCCTCACTTCCGCGAGGCTCTGTCGTCCTTTGGCTTTCGGCGCGCGTTGCTCGCGCGACGCACTGACCTACGTGCCCTCTACCCAAGACGCCAGGTACTTCCTCTGCTCCTCGGTCAGCACGTCGATCTTCACGCGCATCGCCTCTAGCTTGAGACGTGCCACTGCGCGGTCGATGTCGCCTGGCACTGGATAGACCTGATTCTCCAGCGTCATGCCGTTCTGCGCCATGTACTCGAGCGACAGCGCCTGATTGGCGAACGACATGTCCATCACGCTGGCCGGGTGGCCCTCCGCGGCTGCCAGATTGATCAGGCGGCCTTCACCAAGCAGGTTAATCGACCGCCCATCTTTGAGCGTGTATTGATCGACGAACTCGCGCACCTTGCGCGGCTGGCCCTGCGACATCGCCTCCAGCGCCGGGATGTGGATCTCGACGTTGAAGTGGCCGGAGTTGGCGACGAGCGCGCCGTCCTTCATACGCTCGAAATGAGGCGCGTCGATCACCTTGATGTCGCCGGTGGCCGTGATGAAGATATCGCCCTTCGACGCTGCCTCGAGCATGGGCATCACCTCGAAGCCATCCATCACCGCCTCGAGCGCCTTGAGCGGATCGACCTCCGTGACGACGACGTGCGCGCCCAGACCCTTCGCGCGCATGGCGATGCCACGGCTGCACCAGCCGTAACCGGCGACGACGACAGTCTTCCCGGCTATCAGGATATTCGTCGCGCGGATCACGCCGTCGAGCGTCGACTGGCCGGTGCCGTAGCGGTTGTCGAATAAATGCTTCGTGTCGGCGTCGTTGATCGCGATGATGGGAAACTTGAGCGCGCCTTCTTTCGCCATCGCCCGCAGCCGGATGACGCCGGTGGTCGTCTCTTCCGTCCCACCTACGACGCCGTCGATCAGCTCGGTGCGCTCCTTGTGCAGCGTCGAGACCAGGTCGGCGCCATCATCCATCGTCATGTGTGGCTTGTGATCGAGCGCGGCCTTGATGTGCGCGTAGTAGGTTTGATTGTCCTCGCCCTTGATCGCGTACACCGGTATCTCGTAATGGGCGACGAGCGACGCGGCGACATCGTCCTGCGTGGACAGCGGGTTCGACGCGCACAAGACGACGTCCGCCCCACCTACCTGCAGCGTGTGCATCAGGTTCGCCGTCTCGGTGGTCACGTGCAGGCACGCGCTGACGCGCAGCCCTTTCAGAGGCCGGTCTTGCTTGAACCGCTCGCGGATGAGCCGCAAGACGGGCATCTCCTGCTCGGCCCACTCGATGCGGTACCGCCCGCCGGGGGCCAGGTTGAGATTCTTGACGTGATGCTCGACGGTCATCTTGGTCTTCGCTCCTTGCCGGTAAGTTCAGAGTTGGGACTTGCGCACGGCCACCCCTTCGTTGAACGGCAGGTATCTCTTGAAGCCCAGTTTCTCGTACACGTGAATGGCCGACGCATTCGACTGCGCCACATTCAGCACGATGGTGCGGATGCCGCGCCGGATAAGCTCGGCGCACACGGCGCTCGTCGTGAGCGTCGCGTAGCCCTTCCCGCGATAATCCGGATGCGTGAAGACGTTGCCGACGGCAGCCGCGCCGTGATTTTCGCTCAAGACGTGCGTGCCGGCTGCCGCAATCAGCCGCCCGCGCTCGTCAATGCCATAGAACGCGCCATCGTACACCTGGCCCGGCGTGAACGCATCGCCGCCGCCAAGCGCGTACAGCTCCTCCAGGTCCTGGGTGTACTGCGGCGTCAGCATGACCACGCGTCCCGAGACCGGCCGAAAATCGCTCGAGCTGAGTGTCATACGCCACATCGGCTCGAGATCGTGAACGCGGTAATGCGCTTGAATGGCCGGCATGTGCTCCTGGCGAGCGTTCAAATACACGCGCGGCGCGCGCAGCGCCGCAGCCAGGATCAACGCGATCCCCTGCGCCTGACCCATCGTGAACAGCGCAGGCAGCCTAAGCCCTTTGAAGAGCAGCGCCAGAGACTGCAGGCCACGCTCATCCTGTGCGCCATACCATTCGGACAGCTTATAGAGGTCCGGGTCGAGATCGGCCAGCGCGTATGCCGCCCACAGACGATCCGTCTCCAGAAAGGTGCGTATCGCCTGCCGATCGCCGAGCGCGTGTACGTGCATCATCCATCCGCGTTCACGGCTCGCGCACGGCGTGGTGCACGGTGAGCGGCAGCAATCGCTCGATCGCCGCCGCGTCGGCGAAATGCAACTGAAACCGCTCGACGAATTCGGGCAGCGTGTAATAGTGTCCCTGTGGACCATCATTTTCCAGCACGTATGTCGCCGCCAGCCCGCCGATGCAGCCCGCCGATTCCCAACCCAGGCCGAGCGCCAGTCCTTTGAGCAAACCGGCCCGATACCCGTCGCCTACGCCAATCGGATCGACCTCGTGCACTGGCTTGACTGCCGGAACCTGGATGTGCTCCTCGCGCGTGTGGATCGTCGAGCCGCGCTCGCCCATGGTCACGATCAATGCTTCGGCACGCTCCACGATGTCGCCCTCGTTCCAGCCCGTGCGATTGCGGATCATTTCGAACTCGTATTCGTTGACGACCACGATGTATGCGCTGGCGACGCCTTCGCGCAAGTCGTCGTCTGTCAGGCGCACGATCTGCCAGCTCACATCATAGAGATAGGGGACCCCCATCGTCTTGCACTCGCGCACGTAACGGCGCATGGCCTCGGGATCGTTGGGGGATACGACGACCAGGTCGATCGGCGCAAGCTTTAGATCGGTCAGCGACATCTCGCCTGCGCGCGCCATCGCGCCATTGTAAAAGCTCGCGATCTGGTTGTGCGCCCTGTCGATGTTGCAGAAATAGGATGCCGTGAACACGTCGTCGTACTGGCGCACGGCCGAAGTATCTACGCCATGCGACTCGAGCCAGGCGCGATAATCGCCGAAATCCTGGCCGACACTTCCCATCAGCAGCGGCCGCTCTCCCAACAAAGCCAGAGAGTAGGCGATATTGCTGGCCACGCCGCCGCGCCGGCGCACCATGCGATCGACCAGGAAACTCAGGTTGATCGAGTCCGCGACCTTGTCCGAAAGGACATGGTCCTTGAAATAGCCCGGAAACGACATGATGTAGTCGTAAGCGATCGATCCGGTGACGACGATGTTCACGTGCACACCCCTCCGAACGTGTCAGGTGTCAAGTGTAGCGGTGTCAGGTGGTCCAGCCCGCTGGTTTTCGGATAGGCGCTTAGCTCCGCGTCAACCGCTCTCTCAGAATCACCCACAGCGCGTGAAGGCCGTCGCGCAAAGCGCGGATCTTCTTGCCCTCCTCCACCGTGCGCGGGCGATACGAGATGGGAATCTCCACGATCGTATAGCCGTGCTTGAGCAGCTTGCACGGCAGCTCGAAGTCGAGGTCGAAGGCGCTGCCGCGCAGGCGGAGCGCATGAAACACGCTGCGCTTCACCATCTTCGTGCCGACGGCCACATCCGTCAGTCGCCCGCCATACAGCACATTCGTGATCAGCGTCAGGCCGCGCACACCGATATAGTTCGTGCGGTACTTGTAAATCGCCCGCCCACCGAGCGTGCGCGAGCCGAAGATAGCGTCGGCGTTGGTCTCAGTCGCTTGCGCCATGAACCGCGTCAGCTCTGCGGGATCATACTCGAAGTCCGCATCCTGAATCACGGCGTAATCGCCCGTCGCTTCGCGGAAGCCGGCGCGCACTGACGCCCCTTTGCCCATGTTACGCTCGTGGTAGATCACCCGCACCTCCGGCGCGTCGAGCGACTGCAGCAGCTCGCGCGTCCCGTCCGTCGAGCCATTGTCGACGACGATGATCTCTGTCTCCCAGCCGCCGATCGGCCGCACCTGGCGCACACGCTCCAGGACCGGCAGCACGCTCGCCCTTTCGTTGTAGACGCACATGATGATCGAGAGCCGCTGGACGCGCGCGGGCGCGCCGGGCGCACTGGGGCGCCGCCCGTTCGGCGAGAAAGACACGGCGGGTGTGGCTCCGGCGACCCGATGGAGATCGTCGCCGTCGGTGCGCCGGGGTGCAGAGCTAGAGCCTGGCGAAGAAGTCATGGAAGGCATCCAGCATGTATTCGATGCGCGTCTCGTCCAGTCCTGGATACACGCCCACGAAAAATGCCCCCCTCAAAACGACGTCCGAATTGGGCAGGTCTCCGACGACGCGTCGCTCGATGTCCCGGTAGCCGGGTTGCTCCAGGATGTTGCCTGAGAACAGGTAGCGCGTCTCGACATTGCGATCTTCCAGAAACCGCGTGACCTGCTTGCGAGTGAACGGCGCGCCAGGGCGCACCGTGATCGGGAAGGCGAACCAGGACGGGTCAGCCTTGGGATGTTGCGTGGGCAGGATCAGATGTTCCTCGTAACGCTTCAACCCCTCCTCGATCAGCCGGAAGTGCTTCTTGCGCTTCTCGATGAACGACGGCAGTTTGTCGAGCTGCGCCACGCCGATGGCGGCTTGTAGATCGGTCATCTTAAGGTTGTATCCGATCTCCGTATACAGGTAACGGTGATCGTACGACTCACCCAGACCGGCAATCTTCCAGTCGAACCGGTGACCGCACTTGCCGTCCGGCGGATTGTCGTAGCCGCAGAAGCAGTCGCGCCCCCAGTCGCGGATCGTGCGCGCCAGGCGGGCCAGGCGCAGGCTGTTGGTGAAGACCACTCCGCCTTCGCCGGTCGTGATGTGATGAGCCGGGTAGCAACTGAGCGTGCCGAAATGGCCGAAGGTCCCTACCAGCTTGCCGCCGAACGTGCTGCCCAGCGCATCGCACGTGTCCTCGATCAGGTAAAGGTCATGCTTGCGGGCGAAGGCAGTGACTCTGTCCAGGTCGACCGGGTTGCCCAGTGTGTGCGGGACAAACATCGCCCGCGTCCGGTCCGACCGGGCCTCTTCGAGGCGATCGACGTCGACGTTATAGTTGCCCAACTGGCAATCGACCATGACGGGCAGCAGGCGGTTCTGCACGATCGGCGCCAGCGTCGTGGGAAATGTGACAGCCGGCGTGATCACCTCGTCGCCGGGGCGCAAGCCGTTGCGCAACTGTCGCGCGCACAGTGTGGTCATCGCGACCAGGTTCGCGGACGAACCCGAGTTGACCGGTATGACCTCGCGAACCCCGAGAAACGCGCCCAGCTTCCGCTCGAACTCGCGACCGAAGCGACCGTGCGTCAACCGAAAGTCGAGCACAGCATCCACCGCGTGCATCATCTCCTGCTCGTCGAACACCCGGCCCGCATACTGCACTCGCGTCCGGCCCGGCGCAAATGGCCGGTCAGCATGCTTCAAGCGGTAGTATTCGGCGACCTTGGCCAGGATCTCTGCGCGAAGCGCCTCGACCGGATCGTCGCCAGCGTCGCTCAGTTGGCTAGCCTGTTCAACCACTCGCGTGTCCATTGAATCGTCTCTCGCAAGCCTTCTTCCAGCGTGAATCGGGCGCGCCAGCCGATCAACTCGTGAGTTCGTTCGGCGTCCGCGACCTGTCGATCGACCTCGCTCGGCCGCGCCGGCAGCATATCCACCCGCGGCCGGCCCCCTCCGCCCACCAGTCGGTAGATCGACTCCACCACCTCGCGCACAGAGGTCGTCCGGCCCGTCCCGATCTCAATCGCATCTTCAGCCATTATGGATTCCGTTGCAAGGACACTGCTTCCGATGCGGATCAGCGCATCGACGACGTCTTCGACGAATATCCAGTCGCGCTGTTGCTCGCCGCGCGTCATCGGGAAGTCTTCGCCGCGCATCGCGGCTTCGATCGCCGACGGCACAAGCGCAGCAGCCGGCTGGCCCGGCCCGTACGTCTGAAACGGCATCGCACCGGCAATCGACCAGCCGTGCGTGCGCCGATACATCCTGCAAAACGACCAGGCCGCCGCCTTCGACGCCGTATACACGTTCATCGCGTCGCGCTCGCCCGGGGTGCGCGCGACGACGACGGGCGCCTTGCCATCCACGGCGCGCAGCAGGTGGATCGCGCCGTACACATTGGCACGAATGGCCGCATCGGGCGACAGAAACGGATCGGTCACTCCTTCGGCGGCGAGATGAAACACCAAATCCGGGCGCGCCACCCTCACGGCGCTCGAGACTGCGCCGAACGTGCGCAGGTCGACGTCGCGCCACTCCACCCGAACTTCGCGCAGCCTCTCAGGCCTCTGCTGAGACTCGACGCTGAACCGCCGAAAAGCGACGACCTGCGCGCCGGCTGCGACCAACCTGCGGGCGAGATGTGCTCCGATGAAGCCGGTTGCGCCGGTGACCAGCACGCGAGTGCCATGCAGGTCGAACATGTCGCTCGCTAGACTTGCGACGCCTGCAAGATTCCCGGCATCTTCGACGGACGCTCCGTTTCCGACAGGTAAGCGCGATACCACTCCATCGTACTGCGCAAGCCCTCTGCGAGTGTATAACGCGGCTGCCAGCCCAGCAGGCGCCGCGCCTTTTCGCTGGACAGGTACTGATTCTGAATCTCGTGGCTGGCGTTGTTCAAGGTCAGCGGCTTCAGCCCAGGATGGTCGGAAATGGCAATGATCGATTCGACGATCTCCAGCGCCGACTTTGGATCGTCCATCCCGAAATTGAACGCCTGTCCATGCAGCGACCGGTCGTCCAGCCGCTCGGACAGGCGCAGGTAACCGTCGACGATGTCGTCGACGTACAGATAATCGCGGAGGGGCGATCCGTCGCTGCGAATAATCGGCGGCTCGCCGCGCAGAACGCTGCGCATCGTGCCGGGCACGATACGATCCCAGTTGAGGTCGCCCCCGCCGTAGATGTTGCCGCAGCGCGTGACGGCGATCGGCATGTCGTACGTGCAGGCAAACGCCCGCGCGATCAGATCGGCGCACGACTTCGAAACGTCGTACGGATGTCGCCCTTGTAACGGCGCATCCTCGGAATACGGCAGCGCGTCTTGATCGCCGTAAGCCTTGTCGGACGAGGCGACGACGATGCGCGTGATGGTCTTCACATCGCGGCACGCCTCCAAAAGCAGCCACGTGCCACGCACGTTCGTCTCGAACGTGCCGACCGGCATGCGGTTCGCCACGCGCACCAGGGCCTGTGCCGCGAGATGAAACACCGTATCGATCTCGTATTCGTTGAGCGCGCGCTCCAGCAGAGGAAAATCGACGATGTCGCCGTCCACCTGCGTGATGTGCGCAGCGGCGCCCGATCGAAACAGATCGCTGTTCGGCACACGGTCGCGTATCAGCCCAACCACGTCGGCGCCGCGTGCTACCAGCGCCTGCGTCAGCCACGAGCCTAGAATCCCGGTGCAACCCGTGACAAAAACGCGACGACCTTTCCAGAACTCGCTGCTCGACAAGACTGCCTCTCTTCATCGACCAGTCGCATAGTCGTTTAGTCAGGTCGTCGCGCAGTCCTGCCGACCCAGACTAAAAGGCGACACGCCCAAGCGACTATGTGACTATCTGACTACCAGACCTTCCAGGGAGCCTCGCCGCGCTCCCACATAGCTGCTAGCGCCTGTACATCCTTGAACGTATCCATGGCGCGCCAGAAGCCATCGTGCCGAAACACGCACAGTTGGCCGTCACGAGCGAGGTTTTGAAGCGGCTCCTTCTCCAGCTCCAGATCGTCCGGTCCACTCAGGTAGTCAAGCACGCCGCGTTCGAACACGAAAAACCCGCCGTTGACGTAGCCTTCGACCTGCGGCTTTTCGCGAAATCCCGTCACCAGGTCGCCGTCGGTCTCTATCACGCCGAACTGAGAGAAAGGGCGCACCCCGGTCAGCGTGGCCAGCCTGCCGTGCTGGCGATGGAAATCGAGCAGCGCGCGCAGGTCGATGTTGCCCACGCCGTCCCCATAGGTCGCGAAGAACTGATCCGTCCGGATGTAACGCTCCACCTTTTTGATGCGCGCGCCGGTCTCCGTCGTCGCGCCCGTGTCGGCCAGTGTCACTCGCCAGTTCGACTCGGCTTGGGCGGCGTGATACTCGACGCGCCGCGCGTCGCCCAGCGTGACCGTGAAGTCGCGGCTCATCAGCTCGTAGTCGATAAAGTAACGCTTGATCATCTCGCCGCGATAGCCCAGCGCCAACACGAAGTCGGTGTGACCGAAGGCGGCGTAGATCTTCATAATGTGCCACAGCACGGGCCGCTCGCCGATGTGTATCAGCGGCTTGGGACGGTCTTCGAGACCCGATCCGCCCATGCGCGTGCTGGCGCCGCCGCACAGGATGACGACGGGGAGCTTTTCGGACATAGGCTCAATAGAGCCGTAAAACGTAAGGAGTAAAACGTAATTCACGTTTTACGCCTGCGCTCGCGCTGCCGGCGCGGGCGTTTCACGCTTTACGCTCAACCATCTTTCGCAGGCTCAGCTCGAACGGCGGATACGCAATGCCGTTCTCGGTCACGATTCCGGTGACGTAGCGATGCGGCGTGACGTCGAAGGCCGGATTGCCCACCTTCACGCCCGCCGGCGCGATGCGCACGCCGTCGATCTCCGTCACCTCGCGCTCGTCGCGCTCTTCGATAGGAATCTCGTCGCCGCTCTTCAGGTTGAGATCGATCGTCGAGGTCGGCACGACCGGGTAGAAAGGAATCCCGTTCTCCTTCGCCAGCACGGCCAGCTTGTAGGTGCCGATCTTGTTCGCCACGTCGCCGTTTGCCGCCGTGCGGTCCGAGCCGACGAGGGTGATATCCACCTTGCCGGTGCGCATGTAGTGCCCGGCAGCGTTGTCGGCGATCAATGTCATGGGGATACCCCAGCGCATCAGCTCCCAGGCCGTCAGCCGCGCGCCCTGAAGCCGCGGGCGAGTCTCGTCGACCAGCACGTGAATGCGCTTTCCCTGCAGGTGCGCCATGCGGATCACGCCGAGCGCGGTGCCCCAATCCACCGCCGCGAGCGCGCCTGTGTTGCAGTGGTGCAGAATCGTGTCGCCGTCGCGAATCAGCGCCGCGCCATGATCGGCCATGCGCCGATTGATTTCGACATCCTCGTCAGCCAGTCGCTGCGCCTCGCGTATCAGGCGCTCGCGCACATCGTCGGTCGAGTCCAGCGACTCGTCGGCCGCCGCGCGCAGCATGCGCTCAATCGCCCAAAACAGGTTGACGGCCGTCGGGCGCGACTCGCGCAGCATCTTTGCAGCGGCCTCCAGATCACGCAGCAAGGCAACCCGGCTCAGCGCCTGGCTCTGCAGACCGGCCAACGCCATGGCAAAAGCCGCTGCCGCGCCGATCGCCGGCGCGCCGCGAATCACCATCGTGCGAATCGCCTCCGCCACGTCAAGATAGTCGGTGTAGGACCGAACGACGACCTCGTGCGGCAGCAGACGCTGGTCGATCAGCTTGACGACGCCGCGCCCACCCGCACCGCCGGGCGATTCGTGCCACTCGATGGTGCGCTCGATCGACTCGGGCATCCACACCTCTGCACAAAAATCGCTCTCGACGCGAGAGCGATAACCAAAAAGCGCATCGACAGCGGGGAACAGCCGCAAGTCTAGCATAGCCCCGATCATCTGTCAATGCCCCGTGCCTGTTCTCTCATTGACACGCGGCGCATCGTCCTCGATAATGGCGCGGCCGAGGACGAATTATGCTAAGTGCACGACGACGCCTCACTGTGCTGACCGCGCTCGGGCTGACGTTCGCCGCGGCCGCGTGTGCGACAAGCCCGCCATCCGAACCGTCGCCGATCGCGACATCGCTTTCGACCGCCGCGCCGGTTTTCACGACGCCGGAAGCAGGCCCGGCTGGCGCGCCCACCGAGACGCCCATACCCTCGCCGACGTCGACGCCGCCGCCCACGCCGCTGCCGGCCGTGCGCCTCGGCGATGCCGCACGTCACATGCGCAACGGCGACTTTGAGTCTGCCATCGCCGAATATGGGGCCATTCTGAATGACGGGGGCGCGGCGTCCGAGATGGAAGCGGCGCAGCTCGGCGTAGGCGAGGCGTCACTGCGAGCCGGTGACCTCGTCACGGCTGAGAATGCGCTCGGACAGTTCGTCGATCGCTATCCGGACAGCGCACTGCTCGGCGATGCCTGGTTTCTGCTCGGCGACGCGCGTCACGCGTCCGGCAACTTCACAGGCGCGGTCGACGCCTACCGGCAATATCTCGACTTGCGTGGCAACGTGATCGGATCCTACGTCCAGGAACGAATCGGCGACGCGCTCAATCAAGCGGGAGACACCGAGGCCGCCGTCGTCGCCTACCGGGAGGCCATCGCCGCCGCGCCCAACAACTCCGTCGCCGCGCGGCAGCGCGAAAAGCTCGCGCTCGTCTACCGTTTGCGCGGCAGCTACGACGAGGCCATCGCTCAGTATCGCGCCATACTGGGCTTTGCACAGATTGAGACGTATCGGGCCGGCGTGCTCCTCCAGCGCGGCCAGACGCTGATCGATTCGGGCGATGCCGCTGGCTACGAGGTATTCGTCGACTTGGTCCGCACGTACCCGAAGACGGATAGCGCCTACCAGGCGCTCGTCGCTCTGGTCGGCAACGGCATCCCGGTCGACTTCTTTCAGCGCGGCCTCGTCGACTACTACGCCGGACAGTACGATGCTGCCGTCGCCGCGCTGGGTGAATTCATTGACTCGGTGGAAGACCATGCCGACGCACATTACTATATGGCGATGTCGCACCGCGCCGCGGGCAACACGCGCGCCGCGATACAACAGTTCGACGCTCTGATCGAGGATCATCCTCAGTCTCCGCTGTGGGCGCAGGCCTGGATCGACAAAGCGATCGCACAGTCGCAGGGCAACGACCTCGAAGGGGCAGTCGCGACGCTGACGAAGTTCGCCGAGGACACTCCGCGCGCTGCGCTCGCGCCGAATGCGCTGCTGCGCGCCGGATTTTTGCTCGAGCGCGCCGGCGAATTCGACCGAGCCGTCGAGGTCTTTCGAGGTATGCAAGAGTCGTATCCCCGGCACACGCTGGCCCCCGACGCCCTGTTTGCCGCCGGCGTCAATGCCTATCGCGCAGGCCGCGCGGAACCGGCAGTCGAAGCATGGCGCGTGTTGAGCGACACCTATCCGGCTGCCGACCGCTATCCGGCCGCCCTGCTTTGGCAGGGCAAGCTCGCGCAGCACGGCGGAGATGCGCAAGGACGGACGCTGCTCGACCTCGCGGCACGAGCCAGGCCCTACGGCTATTATGGCATCCGCGCCGCAGAACTGCGCGACGACCGCCCTGCCCTCCAGCCGGTTCCGTCCGATCTAGAATTCGACGAAGCCGCCGAGCGAGCGGAGGCCGAAGCATGGCTCGCGCAGTGGATAGGCCGAGAGGATGCTGCCGGTATCGGCGCGTTGCCGGAATCGATCCTTCAGGACGCCCGTTTTCGGCGCGGAAATGAGTTGTGGCGGCTGGGCTGGGTCGACGAGGCCAAGAGCGAGTTGGACAGCCTTCGTGCTGCGCACAACGACGACCCAGTCGCGTTATATGCGCTGTCGCTTTATTGGCGCGACGTCGGCCTATACCCGTCGTCCCTCATCGCGGCCGCTCGTCTGATCGCGATCTCGCCCGCGAAGACGCCGGACAGAGTGCCGACCTTTGTGGCACGCCTATCCTATCCCACGTACTACGCCGATCTCGTCGTTTCCGAAGCGGAGAAGCACGGACTCGATCCGCTTCTCGTTTTCGCGCTGATTCGGCAGGAAAGCCTGTTCGAAGGCATCGCCGTCTCGAGGGCGTTCGCCAACGGATTGATGCAGATCATACCGTCCACCGGTGAATTCATCGCGTCGCGCCTGGGCTGGCCCGATTACAGCACAGCCGACCTGTACAAGCCCCACGTCAACGTGGCCTTTGGCACGTGGTATCTGGCAAACGTGCGCGACGGCTTCAACGGGGATGTGTACGCTGCGCTCGCCGGGTACAACGGCGGCCCGGGCAACGCGCAGCGCTGGCGCGACGCGGCAAAGGGCGACCCCGACCTATTTCTCGAGACCATCACGCTCGACGAGACGCGTGCCTATTTGCTACGTATTCGTGAGCACTTGGCGATCTACCAGAAGTTATACGGGGTTTCTGATCCGTAAATGAATTGGCTGTGACTAAATCTGGTTGATCGGTCTTCAGGAGGTATCTCCAAGAATAGGCCGACAGGCCAAATATCTAGCGATACTGCCTGTTTTTCCAGGGTTTTTTGGCAGCCTAAGTAGGTGGACAGGTGTGCACGCAAATGTTGTCATCAGCCGTAGGGCGCGTTTCCATACGCGCCGCAAATTGGCGGCTATGGAAAGCCGCCCTACGTCCGGCCTGACATGTTTTGCGTTAGAGCGGATTCCACTTTGATTGACGCCGGAGTCGAGGCTTCAGCCGGGAACCGCCTAAAGGCTCGACTCCGGATTGGCATACACGCAATCGGAATCCACACAAATACGTCCGAACGGCGTAAGGCAGATTGATCTTTGTGGCGCTCACCCGTAGAATATGAGCACCGCGGTGTTTCTGGACGGCGGCCATACGAGCACCGATTGGGGGAATCGGTGCCCACCGTTGGAGGATGGACACAATGTCGGAAAATCACATCAGACGAATCGCCGCACGTTTGCACACTGGCGAGGCTCAAGCCCTCCAGTTCTGCGTGAGTGTGCAGAAGCACTTCACCTCAAGCGAACCACCTTCTTTCAAGGTCATCGCTGCATTTCTCGATCAGCATGGCCACCTCCCGGCCTCGCCAGAGGATATTGCCCAGCAGATTCGCGCCGCGCGTGCGCAGCGCTCCAAGCGGCGCTCGCGGTCGCAGGACGGCGTCATCGGCCGAAGCCCAAGCCGGGAATCGGACGTCTTCACGCCGCTTATCGCGCACGATCCGCGTCCATACACCGAAGACTTCGACAAGTGCCCGCATGGCATACTCAAGTTCAAGAAGTGTGCCATCTGCGATCCGGAAGGCTTTCGGCTGGAGCACGGGTGGGATTGAACCAGTTTGCGGGCCTTGTTCGCCAATCTGCGTGCCCGGCTCGTGCTGCTCGTCGAGGCGATCTCGGCTCAACCCGTCGCAGACGACGCATGCCCTCGACATCGCGTCCCCGAAGACAAGCAGCTCGCTTTCGGACTGGAAGTCAACCCCATGCAGCTCTACTTCATCCGCCACGGCCAATCGGCGAACAACGCACTATACGATCGTACCGGCTCCTGGTCAGGCCGGAGTCACGATCCGGAATTGACCGACATCGGTAAACGGCAGGCCGAGTATCTTGCCCGGTTCCTGAGGCAAGCCAATCCCGGCGCTTCGACAAACGGCTGGGATCCACACAACGTCTCAGGCTTCGACATCACTCACCTCTACACCAGCCTGATGATGCGCGCCGTGCAGACCGGCTCAATCGTCGCCGAGGCATTGGGACTCCCGCTGATAGCGTGGGAAGACATCCACGAGAACGGCGGCCTCTACGTCGACGACGAGGAGACAGAGGAGAAGATCGGGCAAGCCGGGCTAAATCGCGCCGAGTTCGCGGCGCGCTTTCCCAACCTCGTGCTGCCGGACCGATTGGGCGAGGCGGGATGGTGGAATCGCCCTCCCGAAGACGAGGAGCAGTGGCCGATTCGCGCACGGCGCTTTCTCAGCGATCTCACCGTGCGACATGGCAGCACGAACGATCGCGTTGCGGTAATCAGCCACGGCGGCTTCTACCGGCAGTTTCTGCTGGCCTTGCTGAACGCACCCGTAGCGGATGGCCACTGGTTTCTCTTGAATAACACAGGGATCACGCGAATCGACTTTAACGAGGGTAACGTCGGACTGGTGTATGCGAACCGGGTCGACTTTCTTCCGAGAGACTTGATCACGTAAGCGCCTATTGTGAATAGGCTCACAATTCCACATGTCGCCCCTTCCTTCACCTAACCGTAACTGTACCCCTGCTCATCCTCGTTGTATAATCCTTAGCGGGACAGGTTGACATGATATCGATGACGCAGATCGTCGAGCGCCTCACCCAGCCGCCCGGCAGCCTGGTGTTCCACCTGGTTACGCTGTTTTCCCTGACGTTCATGTTGTACGCAGCCATCGGACAGATCAGGGCGCACGGCTCGGCGAACCCGCTCCCCCGTCTCCACTGGACGGCAGGCGGCATGCTTCTGGGCCAGGGCCTCTTGCTGCTCGCCGTTGTGCTGGAGAACAGCGGCCTCGTTCCACCGCGCAGCCTCGTGCCGCCGCTCGATCGCGCCGTCGACGTAGCCAGCATCGGGCTTCTCGCCTTAGCCTTCGCGCCTCTGCTCATCGAGCAGACGCGCCTCGGGCTGATCTTTGCCGGCGGCAACGCTGCCGCCGCGCTCATTGCGTACGTCGCCGTCGCCCCGGCGTGGTATGCGACAGGCAGCCAGGCGACGATGGTCTATTCGGAACAGGATTGGGGCTGGCAGGTCTGGTCGCTGGCGCTCGCGGCCGTCGCGGCGGTACTCACGCTGGCCCGCACGCGTGGGCAGTGGGCCTTCGTCGTGGCCGCCTTCGTCATCCTGGCAGGCGGACACTTCCTGCAGGCCGTCGCGCCCGACAGGACGACCGACATCGCCGGCTGGGTGCGCTTCGCGCAGCTTGCCGCGTATCCGCTTTTGGCCGCCGTGGTCTATCGTGAATACGTCGAATCCCGGTACGAAGCGATCCCAGCGCCGAGCAGCGCAGCCCCATCGGGCGCCGGCGCGTCCGACGTGTGGGCCGTCGTGGACACTATCCGCCAGGTGAGCACAAGCGCGGATCTGCCGTTGACGTACCAAAAGGTATGCGCTGCCGTCGCCGCCAGCTTGCGTGCAGACCTCGCAGCACTCGGCCTGCCCGGTCCGGCAGCCAACCTCGTCGAGTTGGTCGCGATCCATCATCCCGGCGCGGCGCCGACGCCGGGCGCCGTATTTGCACTTGAGGACCATCCGGCAGTCAGGCGGGCGATCGACCGCCAGCGCGCTGTGATCATCGGACCGCAGCACGATGCCCCGGACGTCTCCGGGCTGTTCGGCCTGATGGGTTCATTCGTGTCCGGGCCATTGTTGATCCAGCCACTCGTCAGCCATCATACGGTCCTCGGCGTTCTTCTGATCGGGAATCCCGGCAGTGGACGCGCTATCAGCGCGCCGGACGCCCAGCAGGCGCGAACCTACGGCGAGTTGCTTTCCGCGACGCTATATAGCCGGCAGCAAATCGACACGCTGCAAAAACGCGCGTCCGAGATCAGCGAGACGCTGCATCAACAGTCGATCGATTTGAATGCGCAGCGGGCGGCAGTGGCTGGAGCGGCTCAACAGGCGCAGGCCGAAATCGAGCAACTCAAGGCGGTGTTGCTTGTCGCGGAGCAGCGCGCGCAACAGGCTGATCGTCGCGCGCAAGAGCTCGCCGCGCTGGTCGAGGTTCAGGAGGCCGAAAAGGGGGCATTTCCGCCAGGCCCAGCCTCGGTGTGGGAGGACGAGGCGCGGCGACTCGCGGACGAGAGGAACACGCTGGAAGCCCAGCTTCGACATGCACGCGAGGAAGCCGCTCAACTGGCCGCTCTGCAACAGGCGCTGGAAACGCAGCTCAAACACGCGCAGCAGCAAATCACCAGCTTGCGCGACGACGCGGAGCGACAGGCCGTCAAGGCGCTGGCGACGGCAGCGCCGGCCGATGGCGGCGAGCCGGGCGTTCTCGTCAGCGACACGCTGGGTCGAGTCACCCTCGTCACCGATCAGGCGCAGCGCCTGATTGGAAAGCCTCGCGGCGCGCTGATCGGCCAACCGATCCACGGCGTGTTGAGCGATCGGCGGTGGCGTGAGGCGCTCGACCTGCTGACGCGAGCGCCGAATCCGACCGCCGTCGGGGAGCCACCCTTCCACATCGACGTCATAGCCTCCGGCAGGCCGCTGCACGCCGAGTTGACGCCATTCAAGGATGGCAGCGGCGAAACCTACAACGGCATCGTCGTGACACTGCGCGGCGCGGCAGGCGCCGACGGGTCGCCGCGCGAAGAAGTCATCGCCTCGATCGCGCAAGAACTGCGCACGCCGATGACGTCGATCGCGGGCTACACCGACCTGCTGCTCGGCGAATCCGTCGGCATCTTGGGCGCCATGCAGCGGCAGTTCCTGCAGCGCGTGAAGGCCAATGTCGAGCGCATGGGCGGCTTGCTCAACGATCTGATCGGCGTCGCCGCCATCGACGCCGGCCGGATCAAGCTCGAACCGGAGCCGATCGACGCCGTCGAAGTGATTGAAGAGGCCATCATGAGCTCGTCGGCGCAATTCCGGGAGCGCGGCATCACTATCCAGCTCGATCTCGACGAGGATCTGCCGCAGATACAGGCCGACCGCGACAACATGCACCAGATTCTCTCGCACCTGTTGTCGAACGCCAGCGCCGTCACACCGCCCGGCGGCGAAGTCATGGTCGGCGCGCACATGAACCCCGAGGCGCCGGACTTCGTGCTCATCAGCATCACCGACTGCGGCGGCGGCATCGACCCCCTGGATCGCCAGCGCGTGTTCAACCGGATGTATCGCGCCGACAACCCGCTCATTGCGGGATTGGGCGAGACCGGGGTCGGCATGTCCATCGCGCGCGCGCTGGTGGAAGCGCACGGCGGCCGCATCTGGGTCGACAGCGATATGGGCAAAGGCTCCACGTTTACGTTCATCATCCCCGTCGGCGGTTCAACCGGCGGCAACGGATCTGGAGCGTGAAGACCCTTCGTCTTCGCTCAGGGCAGGCGCTTCGGCAGTTGCTCGGCGGCCTGGTGAGCGGCGCCGTCGTCATCGCGCTGATCGCCAGCGGTCTGGTTCTCACGGCGGGCGACCTGAGGATCGCCTCGCTGACCAGCGTCCCATCCTCTACTGCCTCGGCCACCCTTTCTATTTCGGAACCGCCGCCTTTGCCCGACACGCCAACTCTAACTCTAACTCTAACTCCCGCTCCCACGCTCGTGCCGACTAGCACGTGCCCGCGACCGCCTGGCTGGATCGACCACCTCGTCGCCGAGGGCGACGACTTGCCTGGCATCGCCGCACGCTACGACATCGATCCCGTTGTGCTACAGGTCAACAATTGCCTCGTCGCCGCATTCGTGACGCCGAACATGATCCTGTTCGTCCCTGCGCCACCCACACTGACGCCGACTGTCGCGATGATCGCCACCGTCGTCGTCCGGCCGACCGTGTGCGGTCCGCCGTTGGGCTGGACGATCTACAGGGTACGACCGGGCGATACGCTGTCGTCGATTGCCCGCGCCACCGGCAGCACCGTACGGGCGCTGATGCTGGCCAATTGTCTGCCGAGTGACAAGATCCGCGTCGGCCAAATCTTATATGTGCCGCGCCTGCCGATTCCTATCGTGACCATACCGTTCATACCGACTCGCACGCCGATTCCATCGCCTTCGCCTACCGGCACGCCGACGCCAACGCCGGTGGAGACCCTCGTAACCCCCGAGCCGACAACGCCACCCCCTCCCCCGACCCCTCCCCCGACCGAAACGCCGCCGGTGCAGTCGCCGACGCCCACACCAACTTTCGACGATCCACCGGCAACTGAAACTTCGCCGCCAACCGTCCCGCCGCCGACCACGGAGCTGCCACCGACCACGGAGCCGCCGCCGACCACGGAGCCGCCGCCGACGGATACGCCGGTGCCGAGCGTGACACCGTAAATCGAGTAGGGAGAGCGGGTCTCCCGCCCTCCCTGTCACACCACCGGACATGCGAGGCCGCATCCGGCGGTTCGTCAAGCACTCCGCAGTTGGTGGTATCGCTCAACGATGCTGCGCAGCCCTTGTGTGCGCCAGTAGGC
>DATEUJ010000030.1:0-34504 GCA_035283185.1 Anaerolineae bacterium
AAGCGCTGGATGAATTCGAGCATCGCTTGCTGACGGGTAGACAGGCTCATCATTCACCTCCGCAGGAAATCCCAAGTATCCCAAATGATTTCCCAAAGCGTGACTGCATTATAGAGGAACATTAGTTCTATGTCAAGACCCGAACGAAACAGTGTGCACGCAAATGTTGTCAGTCGTTACAGTGCTCGCCAAGCCGCGTCCTCGCGGTTGGCCGCCCGCGGGGACGCGGGCGGTGAGCCACCTGACATGTTTTGCGTGCACACAGTGTGTGACGACATTCGACAATTCGATCCGCGTTTGGTATACTTCATCTCGTACCCGATCATTTCCGACTCGATACCCGTTTCGTCCGCTTCATTTTCGCAGGAGGCGAGATGACCACAGCACCTCTAACCTCGGTGCGGGGCCTCGAAGGCGTCGTCGCCGCCGAAACGCGCATCAGCCACGTCGATGGCCTGGCCGGCGAGCTGATCATCGGCGGCTACGCGTTGGAAGAGCTGGCCGGTCGCGCCACGTTCGAAGAAGCCTGTTTCGTGCTGTGGCGCCTGGCGCTCGAAAACAAGGCCGGCCTGCCCAACCGCTCCCAGCTCGATGCGCTGCACCAGGAGATGGCTGCGCTGCGACCCTTGCCGCCGCTCGTGCACTCGACCCTCAAGGCCGCTAAAGACGCGCCGCCGATGGACGCCCTGCGCATGTCCGTGGCGGCGCTTTCGCTGGACGATCCGAATGCGAAAGACGAGTCGCTGGCGGCCAATCTGCGGCGCGCCAAGGCGCTGACCGCCCGTGTGCCGGCCATTATCGCCGCGCACGATCGCGCCCGGCGCGGGCTCGATCCGATCCCTCCGCGCGCCGACCTGCCCCCAGCGGCGAACTTCCTGTACATGCTGGACGGCAAAGACCCCGACCTGCACGCGGCTCGCGCGCTCGATACCTACTGGACGACGGTGATCGATCACGGTATGAACGCCAGCACGTTCACCGCGCGCGTCATCGCCTCGACGCAGTCCGACATGGTCTCGGCCGTCACCGGCGCGATCGGCGCGCTCAAGGGGCCGCTGCACGGCGGCGCGCCCGGCCCGGTGCTGGATATGCTGGTCGAGATCGGATCGGTAGACCGGGCCGAGGAGTGGGTGCGCGGCGAGCTAACCCAAGGCCGGCGCATCATGGGCTTCGGGCACCGTGTCTACCGGGTGCGCGATCCGCGCGCCGACGTGCTGAGCCGCGCCGTCCGTGAGATGAACGCGGCCGGCGGCGGCGACAGGGCATTGTTCGAAATGGCGACGCAGGTCGAGCAGATCATCTTGCGTCTTCTCGAAGAGCACAGGCCGGACCGCAATCTCAAGACCAACGTCGAGTTCTACACGGCGCTGGTTCTGCAGAGCGTCGGTTTGCGCCCCGACCAGTTCTCGGCGATGTTCGCCGCCGGGCGCGTCGGCGGCTGGACGGCGCACGTTTTGGAGCAGTTGGCGAACAACCGCCTGATCCGGCCATCGTCGGAATACGTAGGCCCTCGTGGGTTGAAATACGTGCCGATCGAGCAGCGGTGATGGCCCGCGCGGCATCTAGTGAGGTATGGCACTACCGCAGCGTTGCCTTCCGTAGTACGCTGTAAGAGCGCATTTGAAAATTGCTGATAGCCCGCGTCCGCGCGGGCGTTGCCAGCCGTGAGGCATGCCCTGGGGCTTGCCTTGCGAAGTCTTCGACCGAAGGGAGCGGGGAGCACAGTCGAAGGGGAAGCCGAAGGGACGCCGTTGGAGAGCATTTTCAAATAGGCTCTGAGAGACGTTTGGGGCTCGCATCGGAGGTGCCGAATGAATCAAGGAATACGGGATTTCGTTCACTGCCAGACCATTGCCGTAGTCGGCGCGTCGCGCGCGGGCAAGAAGTTCGGCAACATGGCCTACCGCGACTTGAAGAAACGCGGCTACGACGTGCTTGCCGTGCATCCTACGGCTCAAACGCTCGAAGGTGACACGTGCTACGCTTCGCTGCGCGATCTGCCGCGCACGCCGGACGGGGTGCTCGTCAGCCTGCCCCCCGACAAGGTCGCGCCTGTGCTGCGCGACGCCGCCGATGTGGGCGTTCGCAACGTCTGGCTGCAGCAGGGCGCCGAGTCGCCTGAAGCGCTTGCCCTGGGCAAAGAGCTAGGATTGAGCGTGGCTCACGGCGCGTGCGTCTTGATGTATATGCAGCCGGTGCGATCGTTTCACGGCTGGCATCGCGCCGCCGCCAGGCTCTTCGGCCGGGTGGAGCCGACCGACAAGGTTACGCCGCAGATGCTCGCGGAAAGGCGACCGAAGACAGCCGATCCCAGGGCCATGGACCTGCTCGACGACGAGGCGGCCGAACTGCTACGCAACATGCAAGTCAAGTAGCTGCGATAAACTGCCTGATGCCCTGACCTGTGCGACGTACTTTACGGAAGTACGCCGCGTGTTGGTGTTCTCAAGGCGCCGGATTACGACGGAGTTCAGACTTGCGACGTAGCAAACTCGGGCGGAGGACGGTTCACACGCGCTCGCGTCAGGTGTAAACTCGAATGCGCCGAATCGGGTTTCCAACGGTAAGGAGGCATTTTATGCGCTGGAGAAGTGGAGCAGTTTTCTGGGCGGTAATCCTCATCGCGCTGGGCGTGATCTTTCTGCTGCGAAATTTCGGTATCCTGAGAGCCGGCTGGGACGTGATCTTTCCCTTGTTGCTCATTGGACTGGGCGGCTGGCTGCTGCTCGGCAGCCTCGTGCGCCGCGAGGCCCCTGCTGCGGTGTCGAACTCGGTCCCCCTGGAGGGGGCGCGCCAGGCGCGCATTGAGGTGAATCACGGCGCGGGCGAGCTGCGCATCGGCCCGTCGGATGATCCGGCCGTGTTGGTCAGCAGCACGTCGGACGGCGGCGTGATCTCAGACGTGCGCCGCGTAGACGATCGCCTCGACGTGCGCTTACGAGAAGATCGCGACTGGTGGTTCTGGATGTGGCCCGGCAAGTGGGGCGCCCCGTACCGCTGGTCGATGGCGATCCATCGCGACGTGCCGGTGGCGCTGGACGTGCGCACCGGCGCGAGCAAGGCCGGGATCGACCTGCGCGATGTGAAGGTGACCGCTCTCAGCGTCGAGGTGGGAGCCAGCTCGGTCGACTTGACACTTCCCGCGAGCGGGCAGGTGTCGGCGCGGATCAAGGCCGGCGCCGCGGACGTGAAAGTGCGCGTGCCCGACGGCATGGCGCTGCGTGTGCGGTCCAATGTGGGCGCCGCAACGCTGAATGTGCGCGGGCAGCGCTTCCAGTGGGGAAGCAATACCTACCAGTCGCCCGACTACGGCGCCAACCCCAACCGCACCGATCTGGGCATCGAGGGCGGCGCGGCGACGATCACGGTCATGTAGTCGAGGCCGCAAAAAGAAACGGAGGCAAACGACATGGACGAGCCATCTGCAGCGTCTGAAGAGAAGGACCAATACCGCAGAGAAGAGTTCAAGGTCACGGGGGAGCAGTTGCTGAGCGAGATCAAGCGACTGGTCAGCGAGGGCAACATCCGCCGCATCGTCATCCGGCAGGGCGACAAGACGCTAGTCGAAATCCCTCTGACGCTGGGCGTGATCGGCATCGCGCTGGCGCCGGTGTGGGCGGCCATCGGCGCGATCGCCGCGCTGGTCGCCGAATGCACCATCGTCGTCGAGAAAGTCGAATAGTGTCAGTAGTGCCTTCCAGAATTCGCGTCGTCACCGATACCACGGCGGTCCTGCCCCCGGAATTCGTCGCCGCGCATTCGATCGAGGTCATTCCGCAGATCGTGCGTTTCGGAGAGGCAGCCTTTCTAGAAGACGTCGAGCTGAGTTACGGCGACTTCATCCGGCGCCTGAAGTCATCCGGCCAGTTGCCGAAAACCTCCGCGCCGCCGCCGGGCGCTTTCGTCGACGTGTACGCGCATCTGCTGACCGAAGCGCAGACGATCCTTTCCATTCATCCTTCGCTCGACGTGAGCGCCACGGTGCAGTCGGCGCTGACGGCGAAAGGCGATTCGTTTCCCGATGCCGACATCCGCGTCATCGACACGCGCACGGTCGCGGGCAACCTGGCGACGCTGGTCATGCTGGCGGTCGAGTGGGCCGAGAGCGGCGTCGAGGTCGACGAGATCGTGAACCGCCTACAGGCCATGATCCCGCGCGGGCGCGTTTACTTCCTCGTCGCCACGCTGGAGTATCTGCACAAGGGCGGGCGCATCGGCGGGGCATCGGCGCTGATCAGCAGCACGCTGCAGATCAAACCGATCCTCGAGATCAAGAACGGCCACGTCGAGGCAAAGGAGAAAGTGCGAACGCATCGCCGCGCCTTCGAGCGGCTGAAGGATCTGGCGATCGAGCAGTGCCCCCGCTCGTCCAGTGCGCACCTGTGCGTCATGCATGCTGACGATCTCGACGAGGCGCAGCGGCTAGCCGGTGATCTCAAGTCGGCGCTGGGCATCGAGCACATCCCGATCTACGGCGCGGGCGCGTCGATCACGACGCACGCCGGGCCGCGCACGCTCGCCGTGGGCTTCTTCGCCTGACGCGGCGATTCTGTCATGACACCGTCTGGAACGCAGACTTCGGAAGTCATGGACAGCTTCCGAAGTCTTTCATTTCGGGTTGCGCTGAGGGGCAAGACAGGTAAAATGAACGCGCGGGGAAGCTCCCAGGGGGATCGTTCATGGCGGGCGCCTCAAAGCCGACGCCCAAAGACACGGTGCGCGCGCTGAATCGGCTGACAGCCGAGCAGTTCGCTCGAGTCTGCAGCGAAATCGGATATCTGGAGGTGACGCTGCCCGGCGACACGCAGACGGCTAAAGCCTCCGCGCTCGTCGGCAAGCTGCGGGGCGAGGCCGATTTTGCCGTGCTCGTGCGCGCTATCAACCGGGTCAACCCGGGCGCCTGGCGGGCGGTGCCCGTGCGCGGCTCGTTGTCCTCCGCCGTCTACGGCGTGCTCGCGTTCGCGGTCGTGTTCGGCATCGGCGGGTTGGTGATGGCGCTGATATTGAGCGGCGTCCAGCCGGGAGCCGAGCTGATCCCTGCAGCGACGGCGACGCTTGCGCCGACGCGCACGCCGATCCCGACGTTCACCTACACACCTTCCCCTACGTCCCTCCCTACGGAGACCGCCACCCCGACGCCGACGGCGACGTCCGCTCGCCGGGCTGCCTCGGCGGTTCCTGCGCAAGCGCCAACGGCGACGAGCACGGCTCCGCCTGTGTCAATCGTCTATGGTAAGGTTGAACCGCTGAAGCCGCCGGGAGGGTCTCGCTACTATGCCGGTGAAACGGTTGAGTTCCGCTGGGTGCTGCGCGACGCGTCTATTCAGGCCGACGAGCGCTATTGGATGCGCCTGTACCTGAATGGCGCCGTCGTGGATAGCTACTTCACGCCCGATCCCTGGCGTTACTACGCCGTGCCCGACGGCGCGAGGGGCGAGTTTGCGTGGACGGTGACGGTCGTGAAGGTGGACGCGGCCGGCAACGTCATCGGCCCGCTCAGTCCCGAAAGCGATCCGGTGACGATCGTGTGGCAGTAGCAGACTCCCTCTTCCCCGCCCTGCGCGTTGCGCGCTATAGATACTCAGCTCGGGCACAATTTGCGCTTTTGTGAGCGTTACTGTGACGGCCACGGTCATGCCCGAATGCTGTTGTCGGGCATCCAGTTCGACGATGGGTACTCTATGCCGATAGGGTTGCTGGATTCCCGCCTAAAGCGTGCGGGAATGACCAAGAGGCGCAGTTTATGGCCGTGAGCAGTAGAGATTGAGATAAGATCATATCGCTCTCCGATACAATCGGTGCGTTTTGTAGAAATCGATCCCCAGGTCGCGCAGCTCGCGCTGCATCTTCTCGTTGTCCACACCGATCTGCACGATGTCGGCGTGCTCGAAGCCACCCTCGACGACGCTCTTGTGCATCTCGCTGAACAGCAGCGCCGTGCCGCCCAGCCCCCGATACTTCTCGACGATCCCTGCGCCGTTGAGATTCACCCACTTCGTCCGTCTGAGCTCGAGCCACATGTCGATCCAGCCGAAGGGGAATAATCGTCCCTGGGTGCGCTGCATCGCCGCCGAGATGTCGGGATAGGCTAGCGAGAACCCGACCGGTTCCTCGCCCTTCATCACGATCTTGATCAGTCTCGGATCGGCAAACCAATAGAGCTGATTGACCAGCGCTTGCATGTCGGCGTCGGTGAGCGGTGTGTTGCCGGTCGTGCCACCCAGCGAGTCGTTGTACATCTCCTGCAGCCTGGGCAGCAGCGCGAGCAGGTCGCGCCGCGACTTGAAGCGCGCCACACGCAGCCCGCGCCGTTTCTGAACGATCTCGGCGACTTGATGAATCTTCTCCGGGAACGGCATCTTCGTGTTGAGATAACCCGACACCACGTCGCCCCTGGGCTCGAATCCGGCCGCCTCGACCAGCGCCGGGTAGTAGGGCAGGTTGTACGGGATGCCAAACGCCGGCCGGTGCTCGAAGCCCTTGACCAGCAGCCCCATGCCGTCGAGCGCGGTGAATCCCTTGGGGCCGATCACTTCGTCCAGGCCGCGCGAGCGCGCCCAGTCGAACGCCGCGTCGAACAGCGACTGTGACGCCGCCCGATTCTCCTCGCACTCGAACAGGTAGAAGAACGCCGTGCGCTCTTTGTTGAACTCGTTGTACAGCCGATTGTCGATGGCGGCGATGCGCCCGGCGGCGCGCTCGCCATCCATTGCCAGGAAGAACGCCGCTTCCGAGTGGCGGTAGAACGCATAGCGTTTTCGATCGAAAACGCGGCGCGCGTCGGACGACAGCGGCGGCACCCACTGAGGCGTATCGCGATACAGGCGAGACGGCAAGTCGAGAAACTGCTTCACGCGGCGGCCCTCGGCGGCGGCGATATGGACGATGTGCATGGGGCTCCCTCCGGCGGCGCCCATTGTATGCCAATTGCACCGGGGGTCAACACGGCGCGGCGCGATATAATACGCTTCGCGCCGGAGCGCGCGATGCAGCCGCGCTCGCGGCGCCGGAGGCGGGAATGAGAACACTGCTGATCGTCGTGTTGGTCATTTTGATTGTCTATCTGCTCTACTCGAACGGCACGCTGTCGCGCCTGATTCCGGGCCTGCCCGATCCAAAGGTCACGCCCGAGATTCTCGTAACGCTCGTGCCGCCGGTGCGTATCGACCCGCTGGCGGGGATGACGACACCGTCACCCGGCGAGCCGGCTGAGACTCCGATCCCCAGCCCCTCGCCCACTCCGGTGAACGCCGACGTGGCGACTCCGCTGCCCGCGCAGCCCACACTGCCGCCGCCGACGATCATCGTGCCGGAGATTCCGCCGACGCTCGCCGTCTCGACCACGCCGACGCCGGCGTCGATCTTTCCACTGACCATCGACACGCCGCGCGATGGAGAGACGGTGAGCGCCTCGCCGTGGCTGGTCGTCGGCCAGACGCAGCCAGGGGCGCTCGTCAGCGTCAACGACGCTGTCGGCTTCGCCAACGACGAAGGCCGATTCAGCCTGCCGGCCGCGCTGCTGCTAGGGGTGAACGTTCTCGAAGTCATCGCCAGCAACGCCGCCGGCGAAGAGGTCTTTGTCATCCTCACCGTCGTGTATCAACCCTGAGTAACTGGTGATTGCACACAAGTTCGGTTGGCAGTTGAACTGCCGACCGCGGCCCGCAGTGCAACTGCGGGTGAGCCAAGGTTTCGCAAACCTGGCAGATCTGATCACCCCCATATCTGGCCCCGGCAGACATGCCGGGGCTTTATTTTGCCTGGGAACAGGGGAGGCGTGACATGGCGCCGCAAGTTAGTGTAAGATGGTCTTCAACCCAACCCATCATCTCAGGAGGGACGCCATGAAGCTCTACAGTTTTGCGATTGTCGTGATTGCAGCGTTGGCAGTGGGAGGATTGCTCGGCTTCAGTCTGGGCAACGGGAGCGAGGCGACAGGAGTGAATGTGGCCCAGCCTGCCGCCGTCGCGCCGTCGAGCGCCGTCCAAGCGCCAGCGCCGGCGCCTGTGGAAGCGCCTGTCGGCGCGGTCGGGGTGCTGCAGGCCATCAGCGCCGAAGGGCTGAGCCTGGAAACGCGCGAGGGCCTTCAGTTCATGACAATCACCGGCCCGGCCGCCGGCATCGAGCAGCTCAAGGTCGGCGACAAGGTCGCAGTGTGGGCGCAGAAAGTGAACGGCCAGCTTGCCGTGAGGCAGATCGCCGTCGTGCCGGAGACGCCACAGCGGATGCACTATCTGGGCCTGGTGGCGAACGCCAGCGCCGACCGGATCGAGCTTGTCGGCCAGCAGGGTGAGACGACGTCGTTCCGGATCGATGCGGCGACGCAGCGCATGCCCGACGCGTCTCGCGCTCCGCAGATCGGCGACACGGTCACCGTCGTCGCCAAGCCCGATCCGCTGGGCGACGGCTGGCTGGCGGTGGCTATCGTGACCCGCTGACGATATATGTACCTTTACCACGAAGACACCAAGTCACGAAGTTGTCTTGGTGTCTTTCCATCCAGACTTCGGAAGTCTTCAGGCTCATGCTCGCAGGCGAGAGGGCCATCGAGACTTCCGAAGTCTTGGCCGCCTTGTGGATGTGGCTATCGCGCCGAGCGCGCGGCGCGCAGGACGACGATCAGCCCCGCGGCGATGAGCGCCAGCGGCCAGAAGTCTCCGGCGAATTCCAGCACGCGCAGACCGGTATCGCCCGCTAACAGTGCGGCGCCGACTGCCGCAATAATCGCGCCTGGAATCAGCGGCCACCACTGCGTCTTGGCCGTGAACATTGTTCAATCTACAAAACCATAGACATTGTTGACGATGGGCAAACCGCGACATGATGCTGTGTACCGCTTCGCGGATTGTCGGCGGTTAGATTTTCGACACCCACTCCGATTTCTCACGATCCTCTTCCAGGTTACCTATTAATTGCTCCTACACTCGAAGCGAAGTTAAGTTTACGCATCGAGCGTGTAGGGCATGTCGACGAACACCACACGGGCAACCCATCCACATCGAAGATTCGCTGCATGGCCGGCCATCGTCGCCGGGCTCTTGGCGTGCGCCTGGCTGCTGCTGCCGGCCCATCCTGCGGCGGCCGACGACGGCCCGTGGTTCAGTCTGGCGACCGGCTCGTGTGATGCCCCAAGCTTCGCGAGCGAGGTCACCGCAGGACAAACCGTGCTGCTGTTGGGCGGCGGCCTGATGGCGAATGCGCCGCTCGACTATTCCGTGTCACCTTACGGCGAAGGGTCTCGACCGGCATGGTGGAGCGTGGCCCAGACCGTGCATACGGATTCGAGCGGGAGTATGTGCGTCGAAGCGTTCGCGACGGCGGCCGAAGACTACGGAATGTTCCTGATGACCGTGCATGGGCTTGACGCCAACCAGCGCCAATACAATCCTCCTTCACAAGGCTTGACGGTGAATCCGGCGGCTCAGCCGACAGAGACGCCGACGCCCGAGCCGAGTGAGACGCCTTCGCCTGAGCCGAGTGAGACGCCCTCACCCGAGCCAACCGAGACGTCGGCACCAACCGAAACGCCGACTCCCGAACCGACCACGTCGCCGACGCCCGAGCCGACAGAATCTCCGACTCTGGAGCCAACCGAGACGCCCGCGCCAGCGGAACCGTCGACTCCCGCGCCGATCGAGACGCCGGTATCCCAACCGATTGAATCGGCGCCGTCTACCCCGGCCGAAGAGCCTGCCCCAGACTCGCTTCCTGAAGCAATTCCTTCTCCGGTCGCCGCATCTCAGGCGGAACCGGTCCACTTGCCTCACCCGGCCACGGTATCCATCGCCGGTAACAAAGCAGCTCAGGCGATCCTCCTGGTCAAGATTCGGGCCGGCATGGAGAGGCTTCTCAAAGCAGAGTGGCTGTTGCCAGGCCACCGGAGTCAATATCTTGGGGTGGATGTATTCGCCAATCGCCGCTCCTCACCCTCCCGTAGGTTCTTGTCTTACTAGCCGAACCGCGCACGAGTGCTACCACAAGCAGACTGCGAGCCTCACGCGCTAACCCCAACCCATTCCTAATCCTGGGCAAGACATAAGACACAGCCACCCATGCTGTAATGGACGAGGCGACGCGCCTCGCTCTAATGGTTTGAGCCCGGTTTGCGGCTTGAGCCGTCCCGAGTGAGCCGGGGATCCACGTCCAAAGAACTTGCAACAATACTGTTATGGACTTGTATAAGAGTCACATTTACAAACCATCTCAAATGTGCTAAGCTGGTGTGCGTTCATGGGCCGGTGGTCCCCGGGGCAAGACCACTTGATTCGCCTTTCCAGAGATGACTCCTTAATATGCTCCTGCCCCGCGTGACGGCAAGTTTGTGCGGTGTTCTGTGTCTCATACCCTGTCCATAAACGGCGCCGAACCTGGCACACACTATCCCTACACACACGATGACCCTTCTTGACTGAACCAGATGCCTTTCCGCGACAGATACGGAGGTCTTGCATGACAGACTCGTCACGCCCCCACAATCGGTACGCCCGCTCGTTTCCCGCGATGCGATCTCTGCTCGTGTCGTTGACGATCGCGGCGTCGGCGCTGATTGTTCTGGCAGGCCTGCTCACGACGATGCTCCAGCCAGCCGGTGCGCTGGCAGCGCCGCCCTCTGAGCCGCCCGCCCGGAGCTTCGATGCGAAACCGGCCTCTGCGGCACTGTTCGCCCCACCTTCCGCCCCGATGCTGCAAGACAGCGGCCCAACCACCTTTACGCTTAGCATTCTCAGCACGCCGTTCGCCACCACCGATAGCAACTCGCCTCTCAGCGGCCCGGTCGTCTGGGTGGTCGAAGCGGTCATCACGAACACCGGGTCGACGACGGCTACGGCGCCTGTCGTCGATCTCGACATGAATCCGAATGAAAGGTGGTTCCTGCTACCCGGTGAAAGTCCCCAGCGCAATTTGCCGCCGCTGGCGCCCGGCAGCAACCAGGCAGTGTATTGGTTCGCCCGCCGGTCCAACACAGTCAACGACCCACACAGCTACACCGTCGCAGTCTGGGCCAACAACGCCAACACCGTTACCCAACAACTCAACGCTTTCCCGCCGTTCAGTCCGACGGTGCAGACTCAAGGGACAAACTCCGTGGGCCTCACAGATCAGCTCAACGCCAGCGCGAACGTGCAGGTGGGCGTGGCGTTCACCATGTCGGTCGACTGGGATATGGGAGGCAACCCGCAAGGCGTTACTCTTCAGCCCACAGGCGATCCCGGCTTCGATGCCGCTTCCTATCGGCTGCTTTCCACTGAGGCCCAGTTCCGCGATGGGTCCGGGACGCCGCTAGTCCCGCTGTTTCGTGATCAACTGTACTTCCCGCCCGGCAGTTTGCCGGCCGGTGCTCGGCAGGTCAGGACCACATTTACCTTCGTCGCACTGCGCCCCGGCAATGTCACGCTGTGCCCGTACATCGACGTGCGCTTCCCCGGTCAAAACTTTTATGATAATGACTACTGTCTGGGCAATGGGGTGGTGCCGATTACCGGCACACTGACGTTCAGCTTCACCAAGTCGGTGAACGCGACGACGGTGGCGCAGGGCGAGCTGCTTACGTATACGCTGCGCTACACCAATGCGGGCGATCTGCCCATTTCGAATGTGTACGTCTGGGACAACATCCCGACTCAAACGATCACGGCGTCCGTCTCGCCTGCGCCGGATTCCACGCCCGGCCTCAATACCCAGGATCGAGTCGTGTGGAATATTGGCACCATTGGGCCGAGCGGCACGCCGACCTCGACCGGAGAGGTCATGCTGTCCGTGCTGGTCAGCGGCCGGGGCGCCGAGCTACCGGACGGCACACCCCTGGTCAACAACGCCTTCATGGGCATTTTCTTCAACCCGGACAAGGTGAACCCGGCCGTCACTTCGACCGTCACGACGCTCGTACAGGCCCCGACCGTCTCCATCGGCAAGAGCGACCAGACCGACATCATCGATCAGGGCCAGGTTTTGACGTACACACTGCGCATCACCAACACCGGCTCGGTTGCGGCAGCCAATATGGTGATCACCGACGTGCTACCTGCCGACGTGACGTATTTGGGCACGGCCAGCCCGCTGCCGGGCGGCCAGTCGGGCCAGATATTGACCTGGACGCTGGCCACCCTGACCGAGACGGTTGGCGTATTCAATATCACGCTGCCGGTCAGTGTGAACTTCAAGCTGGCAAACGGCACGCTCCTGACGAACACGATGCAGGCACGCTATTCCAACTTGGCGGGCTTCCCCTTCAGCCCTCTGTCGACCGTCGACGTGGACACGGTTCAGTCGCCTGTCCTCGCCATCGACAAGCGCGACTTCCCCGATCCGGTGCTCTCCGGCCGGCTCCTCACCTACACGCTCCTTGTCACGAATAGCGGCCTGGCGGAGGCGACGAACGTCGCGATCACCGACGTGCTGCCGATCAGCACCACGTTTGTCTCGTGCAGCGGTGATCCGGGCTGCGGCATCGACGCCGGCAACGTGATCTCCTGGTCGGTTGCCTCGCTCGCGCCGTCGGGCACGGCCGCCGTCACCTTCACCGTCCAGGTCACGAGCAACTTGGTCTCCGGCGCGACAATCGTCAACCAGGATTACGGTGTGCTATCGGATCAGACCGATTTCCTGGCCGGGCCGCCGGAGACGACGACCGTCTTTAACGCAGCGGCGATCGTCACCGGTCAAGCCTTCGACGACGCCAACGGGAACGGCGTTCTGGACGGAGGTGAGAGCGGCATCCCCGGCGTCACCGTCACGCTGCCGGGCGCGCTGCAGCCGGTAACCGTCACGAATGCCTCTGGCCAATATACTTTCAGGCTGGAAGCGGCCGGCCCGATCTCGGTCAGCGCCGAGCTGCCGACACCGCCGCCTGACTACTTCCGCACCACGCCCAGTCCGGTCTTCCTGGACGTGACGCTCGAGGCGACGAGGACGGTCGACTTCGGTTACGCTCTGACTTCCACGTTGTTTGGCGTAGTCTATGGCACCGTTTTCAACGACGCAAACGCCAACGGCGTGCAGGAACTCGGCGAGGGCGGTTTGAGTGGCGTCACCGTCTCATCCACCGGCGCGACGCCAACATCGGACACAACCAACAGTTTCGGACAGTACGCGCTGACCTTCTCCTCCGCAGGAACATACACCGTCACCGAGACCAACCCGGCCAATTACGTGTCGACCACACCGGACTCCGTTGTACGGTCGGTTAGTCTGGGAGGATCGAGCCAAGCCGACTTTGGCGACTTCCTCGGCATTCGCATCGAGGGTCAGGTCTTCGACGACGCGAACGTCAACGGCGCGAACGATTCCGAGTCTGGCGTGAGCGGCGCAGTCGTGACCGCCGACGGCGATTCGATGACAGTCGATGCAACCGGCGTTTACACACTGTTCGTGACCGTGCAATCCGGCCAGCCGATCACGGTGACCGAGACCGATCCGGCCGGCTACGTCTCGACGGCGGCCATCCCGGGGAGCACGGCTCTTGTCCGTATCGACGCCAACACGCTGCGGCTGAACAGCCCGATCTCCGGAACGTTCTACACCGGCAACGACTTCGGCGACGTGCTGCTGTCCGCCGATGTGGTCTCGATTACCGGTCAAATCTTCGAAGATGCGAACGTCGACGGCGTGTTCGACCCCGGCGAAGTCGGCCTGGCGAACGGGCGCGTGAGCGTCTCGAGCGGCATGTTCGTCACGACGACGGCGACCGGCGACTTCACGCTGTACGGCCCGGCGAACGCCGTCATCACCGTGATCGAGACCAACCCGTCCGGCTACGTCTCCACCAACGCGATCCCGGGCAATGCCGCCGTCAAGCTCGATCTCGACACGCTGCGCGTCGGCCCACTGGCGGCGGGCGCGACGTCGGCCGGCAACTACTTCGGCGACGTGCTCCCGTCCGATGCCGCCATCGTCACCGGCACGCTGTTCAACGACGCGGACAACGACGGCGTGTTCGACCCCGGCGAATCGACATTTAACGGCCAGCAGGTCACGATCTCTGGGACGACCTCGTTGATCACGACGACGAACGCGGTTGGTACGTACTTCTTCGCCGTCGGCGCGGGCACGTTCGTCATCCGCTCTGGCGTGCCTGCCGGCTTCTATCGCACGACGCCCGAGCAGATCGTGATCACGACGACGCTGGGCAACACCTATCCCGACCGGAACTTCGGGTTCAGCAACAACACGGGCGCGGCGACGATCTACGGTATGGTCTTCAACGACTTCGACGGGGATGGGCTGCAAGACCTGGGCGAGCTGGGCTTGGCCGGTGCGACGCTGCGACTCATCAGCGGCACCACGACCGTCGCCACCTACACCACCGGCGTCGACGGGGCGTACACGTTCAGCGTGAATCAACCGGGTGTGCGGGCCGTCCAAGAGACAAACCCGCCCGGCTACTACTCGACGTCGTCCGATCGCCTCAACGTAGAGGTGGCGCTGGGCAACTCGTACCAAGTCAATTTCGGCGACAGCAACCGCCAGGACGTCGGGTCGGCGCACGGCCTGGTGTTCGACGACGCCAACGCGAATGGTGTGCAGGACGCCGAAGAAGTCGGCATCGGCGGCGTGGTGATTACGACGACGGCCGATGACGCCGTCACCGTCATCAGCGCCACGACCGGTTTCGCCGGCCAGTACACCTACGGATTTGACTTTGTGTCGCGAGGCACCCACACGATCCACGAGGTCAATCCGTCCGGCTATCGCTCGACGACGCCGGACGCCGTGGTCGTCAACGTCCTGCTCGGCACGGCGCAGGTCGTCGACTTCGGCGACTGCCAGATCGGCGTGTGCGCCTCGGTGATTCAAGGCATCGTCTTCAACGACGGGAACGGCGACGGGAACCAGGACTTCGCCGAGCTAGGCATCACCGGCGTGACCGTCTCGCTGTACAGCGGGACGACGCTGCTCGATACAACGACGACTGGGCCACACGGCAGCTACACGTTCGGAATCGCCGCGTTCGGCGTCTACCGCGTGGTCGAGACCGATCCGCCGCTGTATCACTCCACCACGCCCAACGACGTGCACGTGGCCGTTACCAGCACCGGCGCCTATATCGTCAACTTCGGTGACTCCAACAACGCCTTCGTGTCGTCGATCTTCGGCACCGTCTTCAACGACGCTGACGCCGACTCGGTCTTCGACCTGACCGAGGTCGGCATCTTCAGCGTGCCGGTGCGCATCGACAGCACTTTCAGCGGCTTGCCGATCACCAGCGCGACGACCAACGCGTATGGACATTACACTTTCCTGATCGACCAGAGCGGCCTGTTCACGGTTACCGAGACGAACCTGCCGGGCTATGCTTCGACGACGCCGGACGTCGTCGCGCAAAACGTTGCGCTGAACAATGGCTACACGGTGAACTTCGGCGATTACCTGCTGCCGCCCTGCACCGGCGACGATCCCTATGAAGCGCAGCTCGATGACGCGTTCGGCACGACCACCGTCGTGTTGACGGGCACGTCGCAACTGCATAACTTCTACAGTGCGAACGATCAAGACTGGCTGATGGTGACACTGCAACGTGGGTATATCTACACTTTCACGACGGTGGCACTCGGCGTGCGCGCCGATACCGTGCTCGCGCTGTATGCTTCGAACGGCACGACCCGCCTGGCGTACAACGACGACGCTCCCGGCGCGACGAACTTCTCGTCGCAGATCAACTGGGTGGGGACGGCCGACGGCACGCACTACCTGCGTGTCACGCCGAGGACATCAGCTCCGACCGGCTGTGACACAGATTACAGTGTCTCGATGACGGTCGAGCCGAGATACTCGCTCCTGTTGCCGCTCATCATGAAGAACTACCCGTAAGGTGTGCGCATGACCATGCCCTTTGACGGATCGGCCCGGAAATGTAAGGAGTGTACCTTATGAACACGAGTACTCGAATCAACCGGCATCTCCTGCGGCTCGGCGCAACGCTCTTGCTGGCAGCCGGCCTGTCGAGTGCAGTGTTGGCGGCCGGAGCCAAACCCCTGCCACCTGACGACGGCGGCAACGGCATCCTCGGCGTCGTCAACCACGCCTGTCCGGACGCGTACGACGCCGGCGTGCCAACCGACGATTTAGACGAGAACGCCAGCACACTCGTCGCCGGTGCGCCGCAATCGCACAATTTCGATGGCAATACTCTCACCGGCGTGGCCGACAAGGACTGGGCGCGTTTCGAGGTGGTACGCACAGGGGTGTATACGCTCACCACGCTCGATTTGAGCGCGCAGACCGACACGGCGATCGAATTGTACGATGCCGCAGGCAGCCTGGTGGCTGAGAACGACAACGCGGCGGGGCTTGCCTCGCAGATCGTGTGGACGGCGCCGGTGACCGCTTCGGGCGGGTATTACCTATCGGTCTTCCCCACGGGCACCACGCCTTACGCGAATTGCGCCGGCACGGTGGTGAGCTACACGTTGTCGCTGGGCAGCAAGGAACCGGTGATCCTCTTCCTGCCGCTGGTCATGCGCAACTACCCTTGATCCTCTGATGTTCTGACGAAAGCCTCCCGCAGGCCAAGCGCCTGCGGGAGGCTGTTTTTCACTGAGAAGTTATCTCTTCAGTCGCTTTATGAAGAGGATTTTCCTGCCGCTGTCACTCCCGACTTTGGCTGCGCAGCCGGAAGCTCAACCTCAGCGGCGTGCCCGTGAACGGATAAGCTGCGCGAATCCGGTTTTCCAGATACCGCTCATACGAGAAGTGCACCAGGCTCGCATCGTTGACATGGAATAGAAACGTCGGCGGATCAGCGCGCACCTGCGAGGCATAGTAAATCTTCAATCGCTTGCCGGCCTTCGTCGGCGGCGCCTGCCGATCGACCGCCTCGCGCACGATGCGGTTCAGCTCGGCGGTCGGAATGCGCACCAATCGCTCCTCCTGCACGCGCAGCGCGAGCGGCAGCACCTGATCGACGCGCAGGCCGGTCTTGGCCGAGATGAAAATCACCGGCACGTAGCCCAAGAAATTTAACGCAGCGCGCAACGCCTGCCCGAACTCCTTCATGTGCGAGGCATCTCTAGATGCCGACTGCCGACTAGCCATCGCCGGATTGCCGCCTCGCTGATTCGCCGACTCGCTGGCTCGCCGACTCGCCGACTCGTACAAATCCCACTTATTGACGATCAACACCACGCTCTTCGCCTCTTCGAGAATAAACCCGGCGATGTGCGCATCCTGAGCCGTGACGCCTTCGACCGCGTCGATCAGCAGCAGCGCCACGTCGCAGCGCTTGATCGCCCGCAGCGCGCGCAGCACGCTGAACTGCTCGACGCCCGGCTCGATGTGCCCCCTTCGACGAATGCCCGCCGTGTCGATGAGCGTGACGGCCAAACCGCCAATCTCTAATCTCGTATCAATTGCATCTCGCGTCGTTCCAGGCACCGGACTGACGATCGCGCGCTCCTCGCCAAGCAGCGCGTTGAGCAGGCTGCTCTTGCCGACGTTCGGTCGCCCGACGATGGCGATCTTGACCGATTCTTCTTCCTCGGCTTCCTGCGGAGGGAAAGTCTCGACGAGCGCGTCGAGCAGATCGCCCGTGCCGATGCCGTGGATCGCCGAGATGGGATACACCTCGCCCAGCCCCAGCGCGTAGAACTCCAGCGCGGCCTGTTCCCGCGCCACGTTATCCACCTTGTTGGCGACGACGAAGATGGGCACCTCCCCTTCTGGTCGCTGGCGGCGGCGCACGCGAAGCGTGTCGGCCACTTCCTGATCGGCCGAGGTGATCCCCGCTTCGACGTCGACCAGGAACAGGATCGCGTCCGCCTCGGCGACGGCGATCTCCGCCTGGCGGCGAATCTGTGGGATGTACTGGGCGGAGGCGACGGCCAGTGGCGTGTGCGCCCTCCCCTCTCCTGTCGTCTTCGACGGGAGAGGGGCCGGGGGTGAGGGCTCTCGGCGGGGCAGCACTTCGATGCCGCCGGTATCGACGACGGTGAAGACGCGGCCGTTCCACTCCGCGTCAGCCTGCAGGCGGTCGCGCGTCGTGCCCGGCGCGTCATCGACGACCGCCAGGCGCTCGCCGATCAGGCGATTGAACAGAGTCGATTTGCCGACGTTCGGCCGGCCGACGATGGCGACGAGAGGCTTATTCATGGCAGTTCGGTCATCAAGGATGAAGGATGGTTTTCAGACTTCGGAAGTCTCAGGGTTTGTTCTCGCAGGCGAAGTGGCTGTTTAAGACTTCCGAAGTCTTGGCCAGTTCCGTCTTCATCCTTCATCTTTTCAAGGTCGTCTCGTTGGCGTAGGCGATGCAGCGGGCGTCGGCGTTCCGCGCGGCGCGCGCTCGACGATCACCTGCACCGTCGCCGGCAGCACACTCCGCGCCACGACGCCTTCCGGCGTCTCCACGCGCGGCTCGATCTGATGCGTGCCGATGCCCAGATCGGACAGATCGAGAATCACGCGTACGTCCTGCCCCAGAGCCTGCCCTGAGCCTAGCGAAGGGTCAATCGTCTCGAGCACGGGCAGCGCGCCCTCGAGGATCACGTCGACTGTCTCGGGCGAAACGCGCGCGGTCAGCCCCGGCTGCAACCCGATCGCGATCGGTTGGCTGGGGATGGTCAGGCTGCCGACGATCGGCTCGATCTTGACGACGACGCGCACCGACTGGCGATCGAACAACGCTACGTCGGGCGGAAGGCTGAGAGGCACGTCCTTCTCGATGTCAGTTTGCGCGCCGGAGATGTCTATCAGCTCCGTCGCGACGAACGCGGGCAGAGATTCGAGCGCGGTCGGCGAGCCAATCAACGTGACCGTCGGCGGGATCACGTCGACGCCGGCCAACCGGTAGCCCGACGCCTGCGTGCCGGTCATTTCGACCTTGACGGAGAGATTGCGAAAGCCGGCCTGCTGCTCGAAGTCGACTGAGAGGCGCACGCGATCAGGTATCACCTGGACATTCGGCACAACCTGCCCATTGGCGTCGACGACCTTCAGCGGAATCGTCTGTGAAACCGGCAGGCTTAAGCCTTGCACGCTGAACTCGGTCGCCACCTTCGCCGCCTGGCTCACCCACGAGGCAGGCCCGGTCACGGTCGCCGTCGGCGGCTGCGTCGCCACGCTGTCTATCTTATAAGTCCGAGCCGGCTCGCCGACCAGGTTGACTTCCACCGGAAATGGACTCGCATGGCGCGGCTCGACCTTCGCGCTAACCGACGCCGGCTCGACGCGCACGATGCGCACCAGGCGCTCGATCGAGTTCGGCACGCCGGCCTGCACGGGATACAGCTCCCGTGGCTGCGACAGATCGACTGTCGCCGTGACGACTTTGTCGTTCAAATCGGCCCACGTCGCTTCCGGCGCGCTGACCGTCATGTCCACCGTCGACGCGCTGACGTCATACACGATCGTGTCCGGGGGCTGGTTGACGAAAGCGATCGGGATGCGCTGGAAAAGGCCTTCGCGGCTGGGATTCGCCTCGTTGACGGCGACCACCCACACGACGACGGCGAGGATGACGGACAACAGGATATTCCACAGGTTGCGCGCGAGCCAACGGAGCATAGCGTTTCCCAAGGCGGTCGAAGGTATCGGGCGAAAGGATCCAGCTTCAAACTCCAAATCTCAAACTTCAAAGCGCAAACGTCAACGGTCGGGGTTTGAGGGCCGCGTGGGCGATTGGCGCCGGCCAGACGTGAGGCGCGGCAGGCGTAAACGCGACAGCCAGCGCGGGCTTGTCTCCTTAAGCTCCGACTGGTAGAACGTGCGAAGCACGTCCTCCAGCCGCCGAGGCTCGATGCGCCGGATCAGGCGGCCGTTGTGCGCGATCGACACGTGGCCGTGCTCTTCCGAGACGACGACGGCGACCGCGTCGGTCGACTCGGTGATGCCGATCGCGGCGCGATGGCGCAGACCCATGCGCCGATCGCTCAGGAAGGCCGAAGTCAGCGGGAGGATACACGCCGCCGCCAGGATGCGATCCTGGCGAATGATCGCCGCGCCGTCGTGCAGCATCGTGCCCGTGTAGAAAACCGTCTGCAGCAGCTCTGGCGTGACTTCGGCGTCCAGCCGAACGCCAGTGTCGGCATAGGATTGCAGGCCCGTCTCGCGCTCGAGGACGATCAGCGCGCCCTGACGCCTGTCGGCCAGGCGCGTCGCCGTCTGCGCCACGGCCGAGATGACGGTCTCGATTGACGCCACGTCGCGTGCCGTCTGGCCGAAGCGCGGGCCGGCGCGGCCCAGTCGCTCCAGCGCGCGCCGCAGCTCGGGCTGGAAGATGACGGGGACGGCCACCAGCAGGGCGATCGCGGCGCGGCTCAACAGCCAGCCCATCGCCGGGAAATTGAAGGCGCTGCCCAGCAGTGCGCCGATGACGACGAGCGTGAACACACCGCGCAGCAGTGTATCGGCCTGCGTCCCGCGCACCAGCGTCAGCGCGCCAAAGAACACCAGCGCCACGAGGGCGATGTCCAACAGGCTCACCCAGTCGAGGCGCTCAAGAACGGCGAGCAGGTCGGCCATGTCAGCCCCCAAGCTGCGCGAGGAGCTGCCGGTAGTCGGCGGCGTTGGGCGGGTTGAGCGCGACGATGGCGCGGATAGTGGCCATCGCCTCGCGCTTCATGCCGGCATTGATCTGCAGATCGCCCAGCGCGTCGAGCTGCTGAATACCTTCCGGGATGTGCTTGTTCTCGATGTAGGCCCGGGCGAGCCGCGCGCGGAGCGCCATGTCTGTCGGGTGAGCGCGCACCTGGTCGTCGAGGATGGGAATGACTTTGTCGGTCTTACCGGAGGACTTGTACGCCACCACCAGCTCGTCGATTTCCTTGATCGCGCGCGGCGGTTGATTCGTCTTGAAGTATAGATCGATCAACGCCACGCGCGCGCTCTCGTCGCCGGGCGCGATCGACTTGATCTGCTCGTAGATCGCCAGCGCATGTCGCCAGTCGATTCGCTGAACGTGGATGTCGCCCAGCTTGTGCAGCACCTGGGCTGTCCAGTTGCGCTGCGTCGATCCGCGCGGCGCCAGCTTGAGCGCATCCTGGTACACGTCGCGCGCCTTGTCGTGGTCGGCGAGCTGGTAATAAGCGTCGGCCAGTTGCAGGTAGTGCTCGAGCGCGCGGTCGATCTGGCCGTAGGACACCAGCAGTTCGATGAGCTTGCTGCGCACGTTGACGTCCATCGGCGCCATCTTGAGGATGCGCTGATAGGTGCCGATGGCCAGGCGGGCTTCGCCGCGCGCGTTGTACGTATCGGCGACAGTGAGGTATTTGGCCAGGGCCGCCTCGGCGCGGCCGCAGCTCCACAGGATATCCCCGAGTCGCAAATGCAAAGGCAAGTAGTACGGCGCGCCGAGGATCGCCGTGTGTGCAACCTCCAGGGCCGAATACAGCTTCTCGCGCTTCGCGTATTCGCCGATCAGCGCCATCGCCTCCAGCATGTCGGTGGGACTGGGCACCGTCAACAACTCGGCCAGGGTGATAGCCGGGCCGCCTTCGATCGTGAGCTGGTCGAGCCGCTTGCGCGCCACGCCAACTTTGTCCTCCCAACCCTTGCTCTTGAGGAACTCGACCAGCGCGTCGGCGAATTGCGTCGCCTGCTCCGAATCGCCCTTGGCCGCGTACGATTCTGCCAGGCTCTGGTACACTTGAATCAAATCGTCCGCCTGATCGCGCCGCACGGTTCCCAGGTCGATGATCTTGAGCACTTCGAGGAAGTAAGACAGCGCCTCGTCGACGCGGCCTTTCGCGCGATAGCACTCGCCTAGCGCGAAGAGGCTACCCAGCCGGTACTCCGGCGCGTCGACGGTGCGCTGAAATTCCTGGATTGCCTCGTCGAAGTGCATGGTCTCCTGCAAGAAGAGACCGAGGTTGAAGTGAGCGGCCGGCATTTGCGCGCCCGCCTTGATGATGCGCTGGTAGGCGTCGATAGCCGCCTGCACCTTGCCGCTCGTTTGATAGTCGATGGCCAGGCCGACCAGCGCGTCAATCTCGGCCTTGCTCAACTGCTGCGTCGGCGGCGCTTCTTCGAAGATCGAGCCGGCCAGCTCGGATAGTGCTTTCGCGCGCGCGACTTCGACCGGGCTGCCACGCGACTCTTGCGCTTCTTCTTCGATCGGCAAATCGAAGATGGACGTATCGACCTTGCGCGCGGGAGGCGGCGCGGGCGGCACCGGCTGGCCGCCGCGCAGGAGCTCCATCGCCGTCAAGATGTCCGGATCGTCCGGATCGAGAGTGGCCGCCGCTTGCACCTGCTCGACGGCTTCCTGAAATTGCCCGCGTTTGTGGTGAATGCGCGCCAGCGCCAGATGAGCGCGGATGGCCAGCTTGGTCTTGCCTTGATGCCGGTACACGCGGGCCAGACGGCGCTGAATGTCGGTATTGTTCGGATCGAGCCGGGCCGCGCGCACCCAGATGTCGACCGCCGCGTCCACGTCGTTGCGCCGCAGACGCAGATCGGCGATGGCCGCGTACGCGCGCGCCGCGCCGTCGAGCCGGCCGATGCGCTCCAGCGCGTCGGCGACTTTGGACCAAGTCTCCTCATCGTCGGGAAACTGGGTCAGCGCCTTTTGATATTCGGCGATGGCCCGCGCCCACGCTTTCGCGGCGACGTAGCCGGCGGCGCGCTGCAGCGCTTGTTGATGGGCTTGGCGATCTCCAGGCATATCGATCTCGCTAAACAATCCAGCATGCAGGTCGTTGAACGAGGCCCGCCAGACTCAACGCTTCTTCGATTGCGCCCTCGGCTTCGACTTGCCCTTGCCGGACGGTTTGACTTTCGCCGCGCGCTTCGACCCGATGGCAGGCTTGGACCGCGCCCCAGTGAGGGACCTCGGTGCAGCCGGGATCTCGGACAATCGCGCCGCGGCCCGCGCGTGAATTTCCCGCGCACGCTCGGGCGAGAGCAGCTCGAGTAATATTGCCTTCTGGGCGTGCATGCGATTCTCGGCCTGCTCCCAGAGCGCGGACTGAGGCCCATCGGCGACTTCGTCGGTGATCTCCTGTCCTCGGTGCGCGGGCAGGCAATGCATGACGATCGCGTTGCGCCGCGCTCTGGCGAGCAGGGCGGCGTTTATCTGGTATCGCGGCGAGAAAGCATCGATTCGCTTTTGCGTCTCGGCTTCCTGGCCCATGCTCGTCCACACGTCCGTATACAGGACGTCGGCCTCGCGGGCCGCTTCGTTCGGGTCGTGCGTGAAGTAAAGATGGCTGGCGGACTTAGCAGCGAACGCCTGTGCCTTCGCCACGACGTCGCCCTTAATCTCGTAGCCGATCGGCGTGGCGATGGCGAAGTCGGCGCCGACCAGCGTGCAGCCGAAAACCAGGGAGTTCGCGACGTTATTGCCATCGCCGATATAGGCGATTTTCATCCCCTTGAGCTTGCCGAAGCGCTCGTACACTGTGAGCAGGTCGCCGACTCCCTGGCAGGGGTGGCTATAGTCGCTCAATCCGTTGATCACAGGCACCGAGGCGTGCCGGGCCAAGTCGAGCACGTCCTTGTGGCCGAACACACGGGCCATGATCGCGTCGACGTAACGGCTCAGGACGCGGGCCACGTCACCGACCGACTCGCGCTGGCCGAGGGTGATCTCGCTCGGCGAGAGGTACAAAGCGTGGCCGCCCAGGTGCAGCATGGCCATGTCGAACGATACGCGCGTGCGCAGGCTGGGCTTCTGGAAAATCATCCCCAGCGTTTTGCCCTGCAAATACGGGGGATTTCCGCCCCGTTTCCAGTCGGCCTTGAGCGCCGCCGCCAAATCCAGCAGGCCGATCAGCTCCTTGGGAGTCAAGTCGGCCAACGAGAGAAAGTGCTTCATGCAGACACTCCTCGACGGAATGTGCGTAGATGAACAAAGTATAGCACAAGGAAAGACGAGAGTAAAATGAGCTTCAAGCAAGTAAGGGGACAACTGCTACTTCTTGTATAATTTCCGGTCGCACGAACCTGACTTGCGGAGGTCACGTTTATGATCGACGTGGTCGATTTGACGAAGTCCTACGGCGAGACCCGCGCTCTACGCGGCGTGAGCTTCCATGTCGCCGAAGGTGAGATCGTCGGATTGCTCGGCCCGAACGGCGCGGGCAAGACGACGCTCATGAAGATCCTCACCGGCTATCTTCACCCGGACGAAGGCGAAGCCAGCGTCGACGGACTCGACGTGCTGACGCACACGCTCGAAGTGCAGGCACGCATCGGCTATCTGCCCGAGAATGCGCCACTGTACCTTGAGCTGTCGATTCAATCGTATCTCAGGATGATGGCGGACCTGCGGCGTATCCCGCAGGCCGACCAGTTGGACCGGATTTCCGAGGCCGTATATGCGACCAGCCTGGCTGACCATCTGACTCGCCCGATCGGCGAGCTGAGCAAGGGCTATCGGCAGCGCGTGGGCCTGGCGCAGGCCATCCTCCACAAGCCGCGGCTGCTCATCCTCGACGAGCCGACCATCGGCCTCGACCCAACTCAGATCATCGAGATCCGCAGCCTCATTAGGCGGCTCGCCAGGCACAGCACGATCCTCTTCTCGACGCACATTCTACCCGAAGTCGAAGCGCTGTGCGATCGGGCGATCATCATCATGAACGGCCGCATCCGCGCCGACGCGCGCCTCTCCGAGCTGGCGACTACGTCAGACGCCATCCTCGTCCTCCAAGACGAAGTGAAGGGAGTCGAAAGCGCGTTGCGGGAGATGAGGGGCGTGCGCGGTGTCGAGCCGATGAACGTTTTGGACGGCTATCCGGCCTTCCGTGTGCTGGGCGCGGAGCGGGTCGACCTGTGCCCCAGCGTGTACGACGTGGCCCGCCAAAACGCCTGGCCGCTCCGCGAGCTGCGCCGGGACGTGCGCACACTGGAGACCGTCTTCAACCAACTGGCGACCACGGCCTTCGAGGACGAGGATGAGCCGGAAGGGTTGTGACCTATGAAGCAAATTTCTTCCATCACGCGTAAAGAACTTGACAGTTACTTCAGCTCGCCGATGGCGCTGATCTTCGTCGGTGTGTTTCTGGCTTTCACGCTAGGCGTCTTCTTCTGGGGACCTGAGGCCTTCTTCGCGCGCGGCATCGCCGACGTACGCCCCTTATTCCGCTGGATGCCCGTGCTGCTGATCTTCCTCGTCGCTGCACTGACGATGCGCCAGTGGAGTGAAGAAGAGCGATCGGGCACGCTGGAGATGCTGCTGACGCTGCCGGTGCAGCCAGCGCGGCTCGTGCTCGGCAAGTTCCTGGCCGTGCTGGCGCTCGTCGCCGTGACGCTGGCGCTCACACTGCCGCTCGCCATCAGCGTGTCGCGCCTGGGGAATCTTGACTGGGGGCCGGTGATCGGCGGCTACCTCGCGGCGCTGCTCATGGCGGGGGCATACGTCGCCATCGGCCTGTTCGTCTCGTCGCGCACGGACAACCAGATCGTTGCGCTGATCGCCACCGTGCTGCTGGGCGGCCTGTTCTACGTGGCGGGCGCCAGTTTCATGACCGACTTCGCGGGCGGCGCGCTCGGCGACACGCTCCGCGCGCTCGGCACCGGCAGCCGCTTCGAGAGCATCGAGCGCGGCGTCGTCGACGTGCGCGATCTCCTCTACTATCTGTCCCTGACGGTCTTCTTCATCGTGCTCAACGTCGTGTCGCTCGACAGCAAGCGCTGGGGCGCAGGCGAGCGGGGGCACGCCCATCGGCGGGATATGGGCCTCACGGCGGTGCTCGTCGGGCTGAATCTGGTGCTGCTCAACGTGTGGAGCTACACGCTGCAGGGACTGCGCGTCGATCTCACGCAGCAGCAGGAGTTCAGCCTGTCGCAGCCGACCCGGGATCTGCTCGCCGCCCTCCAGGAGCCGCTGGTCATGCGCGCCTACATCAGCGACAAGACACACCCGCTGCTGGAACCGCTCAAGCCGCGCATCGCCGACATGCTGCGCGAGTACGCGATCGCCTCGGCAGGAAAGATCACGGCGGACGTCGTCGATCCCGCGTCCGATCCGGCGATCGAAGCCGAGGCGAACCAGACATATGGCATCGAGCCGACGCCCCTCCAAGTGTCCGGGCGCTACGAGGCGTCGCTGATCAACTCGTATTTCGATATCCTCGTGCGCTACGGCGACCAGAACGCTGTGCTCAACTTCCGCGATCTGATCGAGGTCCAGTCGAACCGCGACGGCACGCTCGACGTGCGCCTGCGCAACCTGGAATACGACCTGACGCGATCGATCAAGAAAGTGCTGTACGGCTTCCAGAGCGTCGATGCGGTGCTCGCCGCGCTGGAAGAGCCGGTCCAGCTCACGCTCGTCGTCACGCCCGATACGCTTCCCGAGGCGCTCCAGTCCGCGCCGGAGACCATTCGGAAAGCCGCAGAAGACATCGCGGCGCAATCGAATGGCAAGTTCACGTTCGAGGCAGTGAACCCGGACGAGGTGGGCAGTTCTCTGACGCGACAGGCGCTGGTCGACACGTATAAGCTGCAGCCGATCCCCGTCTCGCTGTTCTCACCTGACTCGTACTACCTAGATATGATCCTCCAGATCGGCGATCAGACTCGCATTCTTTCGCCCGGCTCGGAAATCAGCGAAGCGTCGGTGCGCTCGGCAGTCGAATCGGCGCTCAAGCGATCGTCGACGGGCTTTCTCAAGGTCGTCGGGCTATGGACGCCGCCCGCCACGCCGACGACGAATGTCTTGGGCCAGCCGCAGCAGCCGATCTCCGACTGGCAGCTCATCCGGCAGCAGCTCGGCCAGGACTACACCGTGCGCAGCGTCGATCTGTCGAACGGCCAGGCGCCGCCGGACGTCGACACGCTCGTCGTGATCGCGCCGCAGAACCTGACCGATAGAGAACGCTTCGCGATCGACCAATATCTGATGCGCGGCGGCTCGGTCATCGTCGCCGCCAGCAACTACACCATCACGCCCGACCCGTTCGGCGGCGGCCTCGCGCTACAGCCGATCGACAATGGCCTGCGCGAGATGCTGCAGCACTACGGCGTCGACGTCGGCCAGTCGCTCGTGCTCGATCCGCAGAACGAGCCATTCCCGACGGTTGTCGCCCGCAGCGTGGGCGGGCTGGTCGTGCAGGAGCTGCAGGCGATCAACTATCCATTCTTCCCGGACGTGCGCGCCGACGGAATGGATCCCGAAAGCCCGATCGTCGCGCGGCTGCCGGCGGTGACGATGAACTGGGCCTCGCCGGTCGAGCTGGACGCCGGGAAGAACGCCGAGCGCCAGACGAGCGTGCTGCTGCGTTCAAGCCCGCTCGCCTGGCTGACGACCAACACCAACATCCAGCCGGACTTCCAATCGTATCCTGAGCTGGGCTTCCCGGTCGAGGGCGAGCCAAAGTCATATCCACTGGCGGTGTCCGTCCGGGGCGTGTTCGAGAGCTTCTTCAAAGGCAAGCCATCGCCATTCCAGCCGGAGGCGCAGAGCCAACTCGACACGAGCAGCCAGCCGTCACTGGAGTCGACGCCTACGCCGGCCCAACCGGTCAGCGTGATCGAAGAGTCGCCCGACACGGCCCGCCTGGTCGTGATCGGGAGCGCCGAGTTCGTCGACGACGTCGTGCTGCAGATCTCGTCGAACCTGACGCGCGACCGCTATCTCAACAACCTGCAATTCCTGCAGAACGCCGTCGATTGGTCGGTCGAGGATATCGATCTGCTCGGCATCCGCGCGCGCGGCACGCTGACCCGGGTGCTCAAGCCGATGGAGCAGCGCGAGGAGCTGACGTGGGAGCTGCTCAACTATGGCATGGCGCTGCTGGCCCTGATCGGCATCTGGATGATCTGGCGCGCCCGCCGTCGCAGCGAGCAACCCATGCCGTTAGTCGGTTAGTCAGATGGTCAGGACTATAAGACTAAAGGAGCATCAATGAATCGACTCAATCGCATCTTATTCGGATTGCTCGCGGCGCAGATCGTTTTGGCTGTGCTGGTATTCTTGCCCCGATTCGTCCCGACCAGCGCCGAAAGCGCGCCGGTGTGAGCGATGCGAACACCGGCGAATGTCACCGCCATCCGTATTCTGGATGAAACCGGCAATCGCGTCGACCTGGTCAAGCGGGGCGATGCTTGGACCGTTGCAGAGACCGACGACTTCCCCGCCGACTCGAGCCGGATCGATTCATTCCTGACGAAGGTCGCCGGCTTGAAGACCAATCCGTTGGTCACGCGCACCAGCGCGAGTCACAAGCGCCTCGAGGTAGCCGACGACGGCTTCGCGCGGCGGGTAGATCTCACTCAGGCGGATGGCAGCACGGCGACACTGTTCATCGGATCGGCATCCGGCGGGGGGACGCACGTCCGTGCCGGAGGCCAGGACGAGGTGTACCTGACCCGTGACTTGGGCAGTTTCGACGCCAACGCGAACGTCAACGGATGGATCGACACCACCTACCTGAGTGTCCCACAGGATAAGGTGACGAGCCTGACTCTGGAAAACGCAAACGGCACGCTCGAGTTCGAGAAGGATGCGTCAGGCAACTGGACATTGAAGGACCTGGCAGCCGGCGAAGTGTTCAATCCGAACAACCTGACGACCCTGCTCACGCGCCTGTCGTCGCTGGCTATGATTCGGCCATTGGGCAAAGCAGACAAGCCGGAATATGGCCTTGGCCAGCCGACGGCCGTGGTCACGGTCAAAGCGAACGACGACTCCGGTGGAACGAAGACGACCGTGCTGCGCGTCGGCGCGAAGGATGACGAAAGCAACACTTACGTCGTCATATCGTCCGAATCGCCGTACTACGTGCGCGTGGCCGGCTTCAGCGTAGAGGATTTCGTGACGCGAACCCGGCAGGACTTCCTCCAGGCGCAGCCGACGCCGACGGCGACACCCGAAGCGACGGTCACGCGGGAGACTACGACTACCGTGGAAGTCCCCCCGACATTGGAGATCGCCCCGACCGTCGAGGCGACGCCCACGGCAAGGCCAACCCCTTGATTCTTAGCCCAGGTTTTGCACCTTGTGCCCACTTTGGGCCGCGCTCGCGGCCCCTTCGGGTGATCAATCCGCCGCCCCCAGACCGCCGGATTGATCACGCGAAGCGGAGCGGGAGCAGGTGCGAAAAAGGCTTAGCACAGCTCGACGCGCTCCAGCGCAAACGCGATTTCCTCCGGCACGATTAACGCCTCGCCCTCGCAGTTCGGGCAAATGCCATCTTTCCCTTCGAACCGCAGGCCGCAGCAGTTCCAACAGATGTAGCGCGTGGGCGCTTCCGTCAGGATCAGGCGGGCGTCCAGGGCCGGTGTGCCGCGCCGGGCTGCGTCGATCGCCTCGCAGATCGTTTCGGCGGACACGTCGGGTTGCGTTGCATCTTCAATGAGAGTAAGTGAGTGTTGCGTTACAAGCGGCATTCAGGCAGCCGGCATCACGGCGAAGCAGCCTGCGCCGGTCCTGAGCCTTGCCCTGAGTCCTGCCCTGAGCGCAGCCGAAGGGGCAGTCGAAGGGGCAGTCGAAGGACGGCGTCGTCCCTTCGGCAGTCCTTCGGCTTCGCTCAGGATGTAGCTCAGGGCAGGCTCTTCAGGACGAGAGGAAGATTCACCCGATAAGGCAGCGCGCCGACGACGAGCGACGCGTTGTCGACGACCATCGCCGTCCGCCCACCCACGCCGTCGTTAGTCACGCCAAAATGCAGCACGATCGATTGGCCGGCATACGCCGTCAGGTCGAACACGCCGTGCCGCCAGGTCTGCGTGTTGGACAGCGTCCAGAACAGCGTCTCCAGTGTCGCGCCGCTGGCTGGATCGACGACCCGGAGGTACTGCGCGTCGCCGGCTGCCTGTCTCGCGAGCGCGATCGGATCGGGCGCCGCCATCTGCTCTTCGCTCGACGCGCCGTACCAGTGAACGCTCAATTCGGCGAGTGTCGCGCTAATCGGAATCGTCACGGTCTGCTGCGCCGACGAAGTGGCGTCGACGTTGCCGCCCACGTCAATGCCGAGACGCAGCGATTGCAGGCCGTCGTACACGATGCGAGAGGAGTATGCCGCCGGGTAGGGTGTCGTGGGCAAGTCCCAACCGCTGCCGGCTTCGAAGTTCCCGTCGATGAGGATGTCGCGCGTCGCCGCGCCGTAGCGCCACACACCCGCGCTGGACGCCACGATGACATGCCCGGCGCGAGTCACCGCCACGCGGGAGAGCGCCGGCCAGCCGGGAGGCGCGCCGATCGCCGTCCAGCTTTGGCCGCCGTCGATCGATCGATACAGTTGGCTGGTCGAAATCGCGTAGGCGGTGTGATCGGCGGCGTAATTCGGCGAGAAGGCCACACCGCGCAGCTCGGCATGCGGCAGGCCGACGCTCGCCGCCTGCCAGTTCACACCGCCATCGGTCGAGCGGAACACCCCGCCGTGCAGGGCAGTGCCCGATATCCAATTCGCCACTGCGAGCAGAGTCTGGCTGTCCGTATAGTTCGGCGCGACGGCGATCGCGGAGACGGTCGTGGCGCTGATCAGCCCGGAGGCCGCCGGCTGCCAGGTCGTCTCGCCGGAGGGCAATCGCCAGAAGCCCTGGCCGCCACCGGCGAAGATCGTGCCGTCCGCCGGATAGTCCGGCGTCAGCGCGACTCGCAGCGCCGGATACGACACACCCGGCGGCCACGTCCCCACCTGCGCCCAGGTATCGCCGCCGTCCGCCGAGCGCAGGACACGGCCCGTATTGCCCGTCGCGTAAACCGTGCGATCGGCGACGTATTCAGGTGAGATCGCCAGCGCCCCCACGCTGTCCGTCGAATACACCGGCGACCAGGTCGCGCCGCCGTCGGTCGTGCGATAGACGCTGCCGCCGATGCTGACACTGCTGTTCCATGCGGCGAAGAGGGTTCGGTCGCCGGCATAGTTCGGCGAGACCGAAACATCGGCGATGCTGTAGTGCGACGTTCCCCCTTGCAAGCCGATAGGTGTCCACGCCGCGCCGCCGCTGCTTGCGCCCGTGCCTGCCCCCCGCCCAGCGGGGCGCCCAGCGGGGTCGGCGCTCGCATAGATGCCGTGATCCGACGTGCCCGCCACCCACAGTGTTTCGTCCGCCGAGAGCGCGATCGAGCGTGCCGAGAGCGTCGCCAACCCTTGCGCCGGAGAGCCGGCGCTTCCTACGATGCGCTCGACGCCGCGCGCAGTGCCCACCAGAAGGACGGAGTGTCCGGGCCAGCCGGGCGAGATCGCCAGCGACAAGACTGGCACGCCGGAGTAACCCGCCATGACACTCCAGTTCAGGCCGCCGTCCGTCGATCGATACAGGCCAACGTTCGTGCCGGCGTACAGCGTCCGGTCGTCGTTGAAGTTCGGGGAAATCGCCAACGCGCTGATGAGCGTCACGCCCGGCGCGATGGTTCGGGTGATCCAGCTCGTCGCTTCGTCGGAGGAGATGTACAGCACGTCGCCGCCGGCGTACATCAGGTGGTCGTCGTCAAAGCGCGGCGAGAGGATCAGCGACGACACCGGGTACGTCAACATCCGCGTCCAGGTCGTGCCGCCGTCTAGCGTTTTGTACACGCCGTTCCCTCCGGCGACAAACGCCATCTGGGAGGTCGCGAAGCTGCCTGAATAGGCTATCGCCGACACGGAAATCACACTGTAGTCCGGCGTCCAGTTGACGCCGCCGTCACGGCTGATGAACAAACCGCCCCACCCGCCACCGGCCATGACGTGGCCGCCGGTTGCGTAGTTCGGCGCGACCGCGACGGAGGCCATCGATCCGGGCGCGCCGAAGGTGGCGCGCGGCAGCCACTGCCACGTCGCGCCGCCGTCCGTCGACTTGAACAGCCCGGCCCATGTCGCGGCGAACACGGTGCGATCCGTCGCGAAGTTGGGTGAAAAGGCGTAGCCGTGAACTGCCGAGCCATAGGGGAACGGCGCCGACTCGATGCCGCTCGACGACGCCTGCCACGTCGCGCCCCAATCGGAGGACTTGAAGATGCCCAGCCCCGACTGATCGCCCGCGCGCCCCATCCGCCATTCGCCGCTGAAGGCCACGCCGTCGCCGACGAAGTTGGGCGAGACGGCCAGCGCCTGCGCCTGGCCGCCGCGCGGGCCGGCGCTGGCCCACGAGCCAGCTTCAGCCGGATCGAACTGCGTGATCCCGAACTGATATAGCCCGCCGCCCGCGCCTGCGAAGTCCCCGACCAAAGGGAGTGGGGCAGCGCGAGCGCAGGCGTTCGTTCCCGCGTATAGAGTCAGCGAGACGTGTGGCTCGACATCCCTTTGATGCGAGGCGGAGGCTACGTCGAACACCTGGTAGGCGCTCAACCCGCTGGCGACCAACTGCCAGGCTTGCCCGCCGTCCACCGAGCGATACACCGCGCCGCCGGCGGGGCTGTACGACACACCGGCCAGCACCGAGCCGTCGCCCGCGAACCGCAGCGCCGTGATCGTCAGCGCGCCGCCATTGAACGCCGCCGGAATTCCGGTGCTCAATTTCTGCCAGGTTGCGCCGCCGTCCGTCGATCGATAGAGCGCGCCTGGCCCATCGAGCGTTTCTATCACACCGGCGTATATTGTCTGGCTCGCGGCGTAGAGCGGCGATACGGCCAGCGCGGTCGTCGTGTGGGACAGCACTTGGGTCCAAGTCTGCCCGCCGTCCGTCGAGCGCTGCACGCCGCCGTCACCCGTTCCCGCGAAGATCGTCCGATCGACGGCGTAATTCGGCGACGGGATGATCACGCCGGCAGACCCCGCTGGGCGGGGCGCAAGCAGCGTCCACGAGTCGCCGCCGTCGGTCGAGACGAAGACGCCCGACTCTGTCGCGCTCGAACCGTACACCCACACCGTGCGATCGGCGGCGAAGTCAGGCGAGATCGCCACGGCCCATCCGATCAGCCCGCTGCTGACCAGGCTCCAATTCTGCCCGCCGTCCGTCGAGCGATAGATCCCGCCGCTGCGGAAGCCGGGCGGCGCGGTCAGGCCGGTCACGGCGAACGCGGTCCGGTCGGCGGCGAAATCGGGCGAAAAGGCCACCTGCTGAACCTGATCGAGCCGGCCCGAAACGTCACGCCACGTCCCGCCGCCGTCGGTGGAGAGCTGCAGGCTGCCCGCATCCTCGTCGGGATTGTCGGTGAGCGCCCGCTCGAAGAACGCCGTGCCGGCCAGCAGCGTGTTCGGGTCGTTCGGCGCGACGGCGAGTGCGCGGATGGTCAGCCGGGCCAAACCCTTGCTGCCTGGATACCAGTGTTCGCCCCGGTCCGACGAGCGATAGATGCCGGAGCTGGTCCCGGCGAAGGCAGCGGCGTCTGATGCGGTGTTCGGCGCGAGCGCCAGCGCGAAGACCGACCCGCCGATGAAGCCGCCGAGATAGGGCTGCGCTGCGTCGTACCAGCCGGCCGGCGACCACGTCGCGCCGCCGTCGGTAGAACGATAGGCCCCCGGATCGGCCGCGCTCGCCGCCAACATGATGCGGTCCGTAGCGAACGTCGGCGAGAAGAGCAGCGTGTGTTGATCGGCGCTGCCTGACAGTGTGATCGTGCTGGCTGACCACGACTCACCGCGATCGCGCGAGATATAGATGCGGCCATCGTCTGTGCTGATCGCGGCGACGGTCTGATCGCTGGCGTAATCCGGCGAGACCGCTACCGTGCTCAGGTTGCCCGTGAGGCTCGTCGGGGTCCACGCTGTCCCGCCGTCGGTCGATTTGTACAGGCCGGCCGGATCGCCGCCCGAGGCCGTGGCATACAGCGTGCGATCGACCGCATACGCAGGCGAAAAGGCCAGGTCGGTCAAAGCGTGCGTCGAGAACCAGCCGCCCGCCTCAGTGAAGGTGATGCCGCCGTCCATCGACCGATATACTTGCGATGCACCGATCACGTACAATGTCCGATCGGCGGCGTAGCTGGGGGAGACGACGACGTAGGTGAGGTTTTGCAGTCCGCCGGAAGGCGCCATCGCCGGCGCCTGCCACGTCCCGCCCGCGTCGGTCGAGCGATAGACGGTGTAACCGGTCGTCCCAAACCCGGTCACGGCGAAGAGTGCCTGGTCGGTCGCGTAAGCGGGCGAAATCGCGAGATCGACGATGACCCAGTCGTCGGGGCTGGTCAGCTTCCACGAGAGGCCGCCGTCGTCCGTCCGGTAAATGCCCTTGCCGCGCAGGCCGGCGTATGCGGTGTGGTCGTAAGCGTAATCGGGGGAAATCGCCAGGGCGGAGACGCTGCCGCCCGTTGGGCCGTTCACCGGCGACCACGTGTCCGTCGCCGTCGCTCGCGACGGCAGCCCTTCGGCGGAGCCGGTGAGGAGCATCAGAGCCAGCAGCAGAGTGAGAGCGCGTTTCATCGCCTGTGCCTCCATGCACACTGCTCGCCCACCCTGAGTTCATTGTATCACAGTGAAGCAAGTCAACTCGTGAGCCTCGGTAGATCACATTTAGTTCCCGCTGGATTGTCAAATAGGGTAGGGATATCCCTACCGCTACCCGGTATTCTCCCCCCGCCATCAAGGGGAATCCCCCATTGATTGCTCCTTCGCATCGGAATATCCAACAGGTGCAAAACTCACATACAAACCGCACGCCCTGGACATCACCGCGATTGGCGACTCGCTGCCTGACCGGGTAGAATGCTTCATCCCCACTCAGGACAGAGCGATGCGAAAAGCCAAGGACAACGAAAATGTTCCCA
>DATEUJ010000031.1:0-19351 GCA_035283185.1 Anaerolineae bacterium
GAGGCGCTGGGCACACTGGGCCGGGCCGACGACCTGCTGGCGCTGGCGCGCGATGAGCGCGTGGACGCAGGCGTGCGCACGGCAGCCGCTGAGTCGCTGGGCAAACTGGGCCGGGCCGACGAGGCCGCGCCCATCCTGCTGTCGCTGGCGCGCGATAAGCGCGTGGATGCATGGGTGCGCCGGCAAGCCGCCGAGGCGCTGGGCAAACTAGGCCGGGCCGACGGGGCTGCGCCGATCCTGCTGGCACTGGTGCGCGATGAGCACGTGGACGCAGGCGTGCGCACGGCAGCCGCCGAGGCGCTGGGCAAACTGGACCGGGCCGATGAGGCTGTTCAAGCACGGCTCACGCTGGCGCGAGATGTGCGTCTGGGCGCATGGCAACGCCGGGAAGCCGCCAAGGCGCTGGGGGAACTGGGCCGGGCCGATGAGGCCACTCAAGCGTGGCTGGCGCTGGCGCGCGATGAGCGCGTGGACGCATGGGTGCGCGTGGACGCCGCCGAGGCGCTGGGCAAACTGGGCCGGGCCGACGAGGCTGCGCCGATCCTGCTGGCACTGGTGCGCGATGAGCGCGTGGACGCATCGTGGCGCAAGGCAGCCGCCGAGGCGCTGGGCACACTGGGCCGGGCCGACGAGGCCGCGCCCATCCTGCTGGCGCTGGCGCGCGATGAGCATGTGGCCGCAGGGGTGCGCCGGCAAGCCGCCGAGGCGCTGGGCAAACTGGGCCGCGCTGACGAGGCCGCGCCCATCCTGCTGGCGCTGGCGCGCGATAAGCGCGTGGACGCACAGTTGCGCTGGCAAGCCATTGAGGCGCTAGGCAAACTGGGCCGAGCCGACGACCTGCTGGCGCTGGCGCGCGATGAACGCGTGGCCGAATGGGTGTGCACGGAAGCCGCCGAGGCGCTGGGCAAACTGGGCCGCGCTGACGATCTGCTGGCGCTGGCGCGCGATGAGCACGTGGACGTATGGGTGCGCCTGACAGCCGCCGAGGCGCTGGGCAAACTGGACCGGGCTGGCGACCTGCTGGCGCTGGTACGTGATGAGCGCATGGACCCAGACGTGCGCCGGACTGCCGTCGAGGCGCTGGGCAAACTGGGTCGAGCCGACGAGGCCGCACCCATCCTGCTGGCGCTGGCGCGCGATGAGCGCGTGCCCGCAGGGGTGCGCTGGGCAGCAAAAGAGGCTATTCGAGAAATCAACAAACGCACCGGCGAATAAACGATTCTGGAGCCAAATTCACCTTCATGGACATCACGGCACTCGAAAACTACCTCTGGGAAGCCGCCTGCTTGATTCGCGGACCGATCGACGCGCCGAAGTTCAAGGACTACATCCTGCCGCTGCTGTTCTACAAGCGGCTGAGCGATGTGTACGACGACGAGATCGCCCGGCTGGCCGCAGCCCCAGTCGCTACGTGAGCTTGAACGACGGCGAGCCGCCGCTGCGTTGGAAGAGACGCGGGTGCTGCTCGCCGAGTCCGAAGAAGAGCAGGCCGAGGTCGATGCCGAACTTGACAAGTGTTGAGCGGGCTGGGGTTTGCGGGCTGGCGCAACACGGGGTAGACTTTCCAACATGGCACGCATACAGGTCGAAATCCCCCAAGACAAGATCGCCGACTTCTGCCGCCGCCATCGCATCCGCCAGATGTCGATCTTTGGCTCCGCGCTGCGAGAGGATTTCGGGAGCGAGAGCGATATCGACGTGCTGGTGTCGTTTGCGCCCGATGCGCGGGTGAGTCTGTTCGATCTGGTCGCCATGCAGAACGAACTGGCGTCCATCCTTGGACGCGAGGTGGACCTGGTCGAACGCTCGGCGATCGAGCAGAGCGAGAACTACATTCGCCGCAAGAGTATCCTCCAGAATCAGGAGATCATTTATGCGGCTGGATGACGCCGACCTGCTGGTTGGGCGTCCCAGGAAGCGGCGGCTGCGAGATGATTGGAAGTGATATAATAACAACGCCAGAATCTGCATCACTCGCCATCATCCCGTGAGGGATACATGAATCGGGATAGTCGTCAGACAATCCACATGGGTATCAATTTCATTTTTTCGCCGATGGTCACCATTGATCGGCGCAGTTATATTGCCTTTCAGAACGCCCTGCTTGAAGAAGGTATTGAGATAACGAAGACGGCTCTTCAAGAACAGCGCGAGATTGCCTTGACGCGTGACATGCCGACTGACCTGGAAATAAAAGTGTCCGCGCTGGGACCGCCTGCTATCGGACAACTGTTGATTGTCGCGCCTCATCCGTCGCGCGACTTGAATCTGTTCATCCAGGAAATAGAAGCCGTTCTCAGAGCATTCGACGCCACCTGGCCGGAGCAGAATCGCCAATTGATGCGTAGTGATGCAACGCTTCGCGATCTATTTGAGACAGATGCCGACCATGCGTTTCAGGAACTTTGGGAGACTCGGTTAAAGCAATCACAAGAGTCACTCGCTGCTTTTGGTCGTCCGGTGTTGGGTGGCGGATTGCGGTTCGTGATGCCACCCGTGGCCGGTGAGCCACGCCCTGTGCAGATTGAAGTCAAGATTGAATCGTTTCTACGAGACACGAAGAAAATGTTTGTGGAGACTCAGTTCACGTGGCCCTCACCGATGCCAGCCGGCACAACATTCGATCCAGCATTTCGCTTGCATCAGGTAGATGACTATATTGAGCAGCAAGTGCTCTCGTTCATTCTTGGAGGGATACCATGACCGCGACTGACAGCCGACAAGCCACTGTCATGCCCGGCACTCCGGTATATGTCACCTCTGAACCGCAAGACAGCGATTGGGGACAGCCATCGGTCAGTCACTACGTGTTCCGCGTGAAGAATAACCGGTTAATCGGTGAACCGATCGGCGGTATCTATCTGTCGAGGCGGCCGGTTGAAACGATAGCGGTAGACAGTGCGCTAGCTGACGAATTCTCAGATTGGGATACTCTCAGTGATGAAGCGCTCAGCCGCTTTGAAGCAGGGCTAGACTGACCCTATGGCGCGCGGCGATGTTGTGAGTGTCGATCTTCCGGCGCCGCCCGGAGGAGCGGGGCGAGAGCAATCCGGCCGCCGACCGGCACTTGCCGTGCAAGCCGACAACGTCGGTGGATACCTGCCGACACTGATGATCATTCCTTTCACCAGTCAGATGAGCGCACTGCGTTTTCCTCTGACCATGCAAGTCCAGCCATCCAGGGCGAACGGCTTGAACCAACCTTCCGTTTTGCTGGTCTTCCAACTGCGCGCGATCGATCGATCCCGAGTTATCCGCACGCTTGGCAGGCTAGAACCAGCCTACCTGGATCAGCTTGATGGGCTGATGCGCCAACTCTTGGGCCTGTGAGCAACTCTCAGCCGCCGATATCCTGATCGCTGCGCACAGAAGCAGCAGGCCAGCAGCTACCTGAACAGCGGCGAATTCGGGCTGGTCTGGGTGCTCAAGGCGCGGGACGTCGTCGAGTGCCACGATCTGCTGCACCTCAAGATCCCCAATCACGACAAGGGTTTCCAGGCAATGATGGGCTGCTCCCTGCCGGATTGGCGGGAAAGGGCAGTGAGGCTTGCAGGCACGCGATTCAGACTGGCCGCTCGCCGAAGCACGCCCCCACAGACTGATTACCAATTACCAATTACCAATTACCGGCCACCGATCACTGACCACTGACCACTGATCACTGGTCACTGGTCACTGGCAACATAGTGACATTCCTCCCTACTCCCGCATGACCTTCTCCAGTTCACAGGCGCGCCTGGTCGAATAACATAAGGGTGACCTTATATTCCAGGCATGCTTCCCCGGATGCAAGAGAACGCCCGCAGCGAAAGCGTCGAGATGTATCTGAAGACCCTGGCCGAGCTGGGACTCGGGCAGGAGCCGGTGCCGATCGCGCGCGTCGCGGAACGGCTGGGCGTCACGCAGGTCTCGGCGAGCGAGATGATGCAGCGCCTGGGGAAGCAGGATCTGGTCGCCCACACACCGTACAAGGGTGTGGCGCTCACGCCGGACGGGCGGCAGCTTGCAAACAACGTGATTCGCCGGCAGCGCCTGTGGGAATGCTTCCTGGCGAATCACCTGAAACTCGCTTGGAGTCGCGTCTACGATCTGGCCTGCGCGCTGGAGCACGCCACGTCGCCCGAAGTAACCGAGTCTCTGGACGCATACCTGGGCCATCCCACGCTCTGCCCGCACGGAAATCCTATTCCTGACGTGAACGGCAAGGTGGAGCCGGTGAGTGGCGTGCCACTCAGCGCGCTCGCCGTCGGCCAGGCGGCACGCATCCTCGCCGTGCAGGAAAGCGCGCCTGACGTGCTGGATTACTTGCAGAAACGCAGCCTCTTGCCCGGGCAGACGATCAGGGTTGAAGAAGCGGCGCCCCTGCAGGGACCGCTCACGCTCAGGCTAGGAGACGACGAGATCGCGCTGGGCTTGAATCTCGCCGCGATGATTCAGGTCGAGCCGTTGTCAAGCACGATGCCGTTGAGCGAGCTGCGACCGGGCCAGCGCGCGACAATCGTCCACGTCGGCGGTCACGGCCCGATCCGCCGGCGCTACATGGAGATGGGTATCGTCAAGGGCGAAACAGTTCGGGTCGAGCGCGTCGCCCCGCTGGGCGACCCCGTCGAATACTTCGTCAAAGGTTATCACCTGTCACTGCGCCGCGAAGAGGCCGGACAGATCATGGTCGAGACCGGAGACTTCGGAAGTCTTTAAGTGCATCTCGCCAGCGAAACTACTCGGATTTCCGGACACCGTCGCCTGCGAGAACACGCCTTGAGACTTCCGAAGTCTGAGGTGAACATGGCTGAAATCACCATCGCGCTCGTCGGCAATCCGAACGCCGGCAAGAGCACTATCTTCAATGCGCTGACCGGCCTGCATCAGCACGTCGGAAACTGGCCGGGCAAGACGGTCGAGAAGAAAGAAGGCGTGTGCCGCCGCGACGGGCTGACGATCCGCGTCGTCGATCTGCCCGGCACGTACAGCCTGACCGCTTACTCGCCGGAAGAAATCATCGCCCGCGATTACATCCTCGACGAGCGGCCCGATGCCGTGGTCGATGTCGTCGACGCGACGAACCTGGAGCGCAACCTGTACCTGACGGTGCAGGTGCTCGAGCTGGGCGTGCCGGTCATCCTGGCGCTGAACATGCTCGACGGCGTGCGCAAACAGGGCATCGAGATCGATCTGGATATGCTGTCGCAGTTGCTGGGCGGAATTCCCATCGTGCAGACGGCAGCCAGTCGCGGCGAAGGCATCGACGCGCTGCTCGAAGCCGTGGCGCACCGCGCAGCCGCGCACCCGGCCTGCCCGAAGTGCGCAGGCCTGGGGCAACGTTCCCTTGCGAAGGCTGCTTTTCCTTCGCAAGGTTGAGCAATCCAACCCTGCGAGGGGAAGAAAAGCCCTCGCAGGGGGTGATCACCGATTTTTCAACACGCTCTTGCGCATGATCGCTCAATCGCTTCCCTCGCAGACGTTCCGGCTCGATTACGGCCGCGAACTTGAAGAAGAAATCGCGCGGTTGGCGGCGGCCTTCGCGGAGCAGGGTCTGGACGTTGGCCCTTATCCGCCGCGCTGGCTGGCGCTGAAGCTGCTGGAGAACGAGCAGGACATCGTCGACCGGGTGCGACGAGCGCCCGGCGGCGAGTCGCTCGTGAGGCTGGGCGGCGAGCGTGCGGCGCACTTGCGTGCGATCTACGGCGACGACGTCGACATCGTCGTCGCCGATCGGCGCTACGGTTTCATCAGCGGTCTGGCGCGCCAGGCCGTGCGACGTCCTCGGCTCGACCGGGTCACGCTCACCGATCGGATCGACAACGTCGTCACGCACCGCTGGCTCGGCCTGCCGATCTTTCTGGCCGTCATGTACGTGATGTTCAGGTTGGTGATCGACGTGGCGGCCCCGTACCTCGACTGGGTCGATGGCGTGATCAACGGGCCGCTGGCAAGCTGGCTCACGTCGCTCCTCACATCCCTCGCCGCGCCCGACTGGCTGCATTCGCTCGCGATCGACGGCGTGGTCGCCGGCGTGGGCGGCGTGCTGGTCTTCGTGCCCGGCCTGATGGCGCTGTACTTCTTCCTGGCGCTGCTGGAGAACTCGGGTTACCTGGCCCGCGCGGCGTTCGTGATGGATCGCTTCATGCGAGTGATCGGGCTGCACGGCAAGTCGTTCATCCCGATGATCCTCGGCTTCGGCTGCGCCGTCCCGGCCATCTACGCGACGCGCACGCTCCCCAGCCGGCGCGATCGAATCCTCACCGGGCTGCTCGTGCCGCTCATGTCGTGCTCGGCGCGCCTGCCCGTGTACATCGTGTTCGGGCTGGCGTTCTTCGGTCACGACGCCGGGACGGTCATCTGGCTGCTGTACGCGATCGGCATCCTCATCGCCGTGCTGGCTGGGATGGTCTTCACGCGCACGCTCCTGAAGCCGGACACGACCTCTGCCTTCGTGCTCGAGCTGCCGCCCTATCGCCTGCCCACGCTCAGGGGCCTGCTCATGCACATGTGGCAGCACACGCGCGAATTCGTCAGGCGGGCGGGCACGCTCATCTTGGCCGCATCGGTCGTCTTGTGGGTGCTCCTCAATGTGCCGTGGGGTGTCGAGGATCAGCGCGATTCGCTGTTCGGCCGGGTCAGCTCTATCGCCGCGCCGCTCTTCGAGCCACTCGGTTTCGGGACGTGGGAATCGGCCGGCGCGCTCGCTACCGGGTTCATCGCCAAAGAGGTCGTCGTCAGCACGACCAGCCAGATCTACCTTGGCGCGACACAAGGGATCACGGAGACCGCCACAACGACTTTCGGCGAAGACCTGCGCGACATCGCGATCGGCTTCGGCGCGGCGACAGTCGACGCCGGCAAGACGCTGCTCAGCCTGATTCCGGGCGTCGATCTCGCCGGCGCGGGTGAGCTGGCAGAAGAAGATACCGCCTTGAGCACCGTCTTGCGCGGGGTGTTTACGCCGCTGGCTGCATTCGCCTTCCTGGTATTCGTGCTGCTGTATGTACCATGTGTGGCGACGCTGAGCGCCGTCCGTCAGGAATTTGGCGGAAAGTGGGCAATCGTGTCAGCCGTGTATCAGACGTCAATCGCGTGGGTTGTGGCGTTCGTCGTGTACCAGGGTGGGCGGTTGGTGGGGATAAGGTAATTGGAGGTTGGAGGTTGGAGTTAGAGTGAGGAGTTAGAGTTTGGAGTTTGGAGTTTGAAGTTTGAAGTTTCGAGGTTAGGAGATGACGCTGACGCAATTGGTCGCTTTACTGGAAAAGAGCCACGGCCGATTCAGTCTGGATGAGCTTAGCCGCGCGCTGGAGGTGCCATCCGGCGCCCTGGCCGGCATGATCGAGACGCTCGTGCGCAAAGGTGTTCTCCTAGAGATCGGGCCGGACGGCGGCTGGTGCGCGGCATGCAGGCTGAGGAATGAGTGCAATCTGCTGGCCGTGCGCGGGGCGCGCTATGTCGTCGTGCCTCGCCGCAAGGCAAGTTGACATGATGTCTCTTTTGTGTTAATATATGAGCGTATGTTCATACATTCATACGATAGGGCCGCCATGCCGAGACGAAAACTCGCTTCTGACGACAAGATGCCGTTCATCGACCCCGAAGAAGCGCGAGCCGCGCAAGTCGATCTCGTAAATGGCGCGACGGCGACGCATCTGGCGCGCACCTTCCAGGCGCTCGCCGACCCGACGCGCGTGCGCATCATTTCGGCGCTGTCGCACACCGAGCTGTGCGTGTACGACCTGGCGACGCTGCTGGACATCACGCACAGCGCCGTGTCGCACCAACTGCGCATCTTGCGCGACTTGCGGCTGGTAAAATCCCGCCGCGCAGGCCGCCTGGTGTTTTACGCGCTCGACGACGAGCACATTCACGACCTGTTTCACAGGGGATTGGAGCACATTGAGCATGGCTGATACTGCGAGGGAGTATTCGATTGACGGGATGGACTGCGCCGACTGCGCGCTCAAGATTGAGAAGGGCGTTCGCCAACTGCGCGGCGTGCGGGACGTGCGCGTCGACTTCGCCACGGCCAAACTGCACGTGGATGGCGCCGTGTCAGCCGATTCGGTTCGCGAGCGCGCCCAAGCGCTCGGTTATCGCCTCATCGAATCACGCGGCTCACTCCTCCACGCTCCACGCCCCACGCTCCACGCACCACTTGGCTTCGGACACTACCTTCTCGGCCGGATCGAAACCCGGCTGGCGTTGGTGGGAGGCGGCGTCATCTTGCTGGCGTTCCTGCTCGGCTCGATGCAGATTATCGGCGAGACCGTTCAGGACGTGTTGTACGCCGCCGCCCTGGCGCTGGCGGGGTACCCGATCGCCCGTAGTGGCCTCGGCAACCTGATCGTCAATCGCGACTTCAACATTAACCTGCTGATGACGATCGCGGCAGTCGGCGCGTTCATCATCGGCGAGACGACCGAAGCGGCGACGATGATCTTCCTGTTCGCCATCGCCGAGGCGCTCGAGGGCTACACGGCCGACCGAGCGCGCGACAGCCTGCGCCAACTGATGGAGCTTGCGCCGGCGCAGGCGATCCGGCTGAGCGCAGGCCGCGAAGAGAGCGTGCCCGTCGACGCGCTGCGGGTGAACGACATGATTCTCGTCAAGCCCGGCGAGCGCATCCCGATGGACGGCGTCGTCACGGCCGGCGCGAGCGATGTCAACCAGGCGCCGATCACCGGCGAGAGCCTGCCGGTGCGGAAGGGCGTGAGCGAGGAGGTATTTGCAGGGACGGTCAACGGCGGCGGCGCGCTCGAGGTGCGCGTCACACACCTGGCGCAGGACAATACGCTGAGCCGCATCATCCGGCTCGTCGAGGAAGCGCAAAGCGTGCGCGCGCCAAGCCAGCGCTTCATCGATCAATTCGCGCGTGTGTATACGCCAGCGATGGTCTTGCTCGCCGTGTTGGTTGCCTTCCTCCCGCCGCTCTTGTTTCAAGCGCCTCTTCTCGACACACCTGACGGGCACGGCTGGTTGTACCGCGCGCTGGCGCTGCTCGTGATCGCATGCCCGTGCGCGCTCGTCATCAGCGCGCCGGTCACGATGATCAGCGCTATCACGGCCGCGGCGCGGCGCGGAGTGCTCGTCAAGGGCGGCGCGTATCTGGAAGCGCTCGGCCAGGTGAAGGTCTTCGCATTCGACAAGACCGGCACGCTCACACGCGGCGCACCGGTCGTCACCGCTTACCGGTCGGTGGACTGCGAGACCGGCGGCGAGTGCGTGCTGTGCGACGACGTGCTCGCGCTGGCCTCCGCGCTCGAGCGGCGCAGCGCGCATCCGATCGCCCACTCGGTCGTCGCCGCTGCCGAGCAGCGCGGCCTAGCCGGCGCATACGCGCCGGCCGAAGACGTCGCGATGCAGGCCGGGTCAGGCGTGCAGGGCCGCGTCAACGGCAGGCTGGCGACGCTCGGCAACCACCATCTGTTCGACGCCGACCATCCGCATAACGAGCGGCTCTGCGAGTGGGTGGAGTCCGCCGAGGCGGATGGGCAAACGACGATGCTGCTGTGCGACGGCGACCGCGTGCGAGGCTACATCGCCGTCGCCGACGAAGTGCGAGAGGATAGCCGGCGCGCGATCGCCGATCTGCGCGCGCTGGGTCTGGAGACGGTCATGCTGACCGGCGACAATGCGATCGTCGCGCAGGCCGTCGGCCACAGCGTCGGCGTCGACGACGTGCGCGCCGGCCTGATGCCGGAAGACAAGTTGGAAGCGATCAACGAGATGGAAGCACGGCGCGAGGGCGTGGCGATGGTCGGCGATGGCGTCAACGACACGCCGGCGCTGGCGGCTGCGACGGTCGGCGTGGCGATGGGGGGCGCGGGCAGCGCGCAGGCGCTCGAAACCGCCGACGTGGCGCTGATGGCCGACAGCCTTTACGAGCTGCCCTTCGCCGTGCGCCTCTCGCGATTCACGCGCAGGCTGATCGCCGAGAACGTGACGATCAGCATCGGCGTGAAGCTCGTCTTCATGCTGTTGGCGCTGGCCGGGCTGGCTTCGCTGTGGATGGCCGTGCTGGCCGACATGGGGGTGTCGCTGCTGGTCACGCTCAACGGTATGCGGCCGCTCGCCTTCAGCGCGCGCCGCAGTCAGGAGACTAACCACGGATTACATGGACATTGAGAGGCCACTATCCGTGCGCGGAGCGTCCGTGAAAGATGAAATCGTCGTCGTCTCAGGCCTGCCTCGGTCCGGCACGTCGATGATGATGAGCATACTGGAAGCGGGCGGCATTCCGCCTCTGACCGACAGCATCCGGGCTGCGGACGAGGACAATCCCCGGGGCTATTACGAGTTCGAGCGTGTCAAGAAGCTCAGAGAGGGCGATGTCACCTGGCTGCCGGAGGCGCGGGGCAAGGCGGTCAAAGTGATCACCGCGCTCCTGACCTTCCTGCCCGCCGCGTACAACTATCGCGTCGTCTTCATGCGCCGCGCCATGCCGGAAGTGCTCGCCTCGCAGCGCCAGATGCTCGCTCGCAGAGGCCGAGGCCAGGACTCCGATAAATCCGGCGACGAGGAAATCGCCAGGCTATTCGGGAAGCACTTGCGGCAAATCGACGCCTGGCTGGCGGCGCAGCCGAACGTCGAGCGAATCGACGTCGACTACAACGCGCTGCTCGACAACCCTCTGCCTCACCTGGAGGCGATCAACAGATTCCTGGGCGGCGCGGTGGATGTCGAAAAGATGGTTCGCGTCGTCGATCGTGGCCTGCACCGGCAGCGAGTGTAAGTGATTCTCTTCAAGGCGTTTGCCTGAGCGCTTCGATGGCTGCCTGATGCAGCGTCCCCTGGCTGGCAATCACCCCACGGTTGTCGTTCATCTTGTAGTCCGAGGCAAGGTCGAGCGGCCGCCCGTGCATATCGGTGACGCGGCCTCCCGCCTCTTCCACGATAAGCGCGCCTGCGGCGTGATCCCAGATCTTTTCACGATAGTTCGGGCTCTTGGTCGACGGCAGCCGCAGATACAGGGCGGCGTCTCCTCGCGCGACCGCGCCGTATTTGACCTGGCTATCCATGCGCAGCGGCGGCTCGGTGATGCCGGCTGCCTGCGCGACGGCTCGCTGCAGCGCGGCGTTGCCATGATCGGCTTCCACACTTTCGACAAAACGCAGCCGTGATCGATCCGGCGCGTGTGTCACGTGAATCGGCGCGAACGCCGCGGCGCCGAGGGGCGCCATCGCCGCCCCCTCGCCGCGCACGGCGACGAACACGACGCCCGCCTGGCTGGATGGGCTATTCATGTCCAGCGGCAAGGCAGGACAGCCCAGCACGCCCACCTGGACCTGGCCGTTCTCGATCAGAGCCAGGGCGATCGCGTATTGATCGTTGCGCAGGAAGCCCTTAGTGCCGTCGATCGGATCGAGCGCCCAGAATCGAGTCCCTACCTGGCCGTTGCCTGCGTCGATCCAATGGCACACACTCTCCGCCGTCGCGTCGGGCTGGAAGCGCCGCACGTAGCGCACGACCTGCGCCAGCGTCGACGCGTTCTCCGGTTTTTGCAGGTCTGTCGAATCCTCTTCGCCCACAATTGGATCTCGTGGGAAGCCGGCCCGGACGTGATGGCATACCAACGCCTGCGATCCAAAGTCGGCGATGGTGACCGGGCTTTTGTCGTCCTTCGCCAGCGATGCCACGCCGACGATTTCCGTCCGCACGGCGCTGCACAACTGTGAAGCCAGCGTCACCGCTTCGATGGCGATTTGCTTTTCGCGCTCGTAGGCCATGTGTGTAATACCTTCTATTCCCAGGGATTTTCCATGTGACGCTACCTCAGTTTGCCGACGAACTCCTTCACCGCCGCGTTAAATGCATCCGGGTTCTCAATGTTCGACAGGTGCGCCACGCCGGGAATGACGACCAGCTTGCTCCCGGGAATCGCCCGCGCCATCGCTTCGCTCTCGGCGGCGGGGATGAGTGTGTCGGCGCTGCCGGTGATAATCAGCGTGGGAACGTTGATAGACTTGATCCACTCGCTCCGATCGGGGCGCGCCGCCATGCCGCGTAACGCGGCGGCGACGCCGCCCGGCGGCTGTCGCGCTATCATCGCGTACACGTATGTGCGCAGGGTGGGGCGATGGTCGAGTGTCGCCTCGGTGAGCATCTTCGGCAGCATCGCTTCGGCGATGGAAGGCACGCCGCCGTCGTAGGCTTTGCTGGCGTTGGCGTAACGCGCTTCGCGCGCCTGGTCGCTGTCGGCGGCGGCCCGTGTGTTCGCGAGGATAAGCCCTTTCACGGCGCCCGGGTACCTGGCGAGGAACGCCAGCGCGACGTAGCCGCCCATGGAGAGGCCGCACACCACGGCCCGCGCCAGGCTCAGCGCGTCGAGGAGCGCTTTAAGATCGGCGGCATAGTCGTCCATCGTCATCGTCTCGGGCGCGTCGCCCGACTGGCCGAAGCCGCGCAAGTCGGGGGCGATGACGCGCGCCACGCTCTGCAGCCCCTCGATTTGCGATCGCCACACCGATCGGTCGAGCGGGAAGCCGTGGATCATCAGCAGGGGGATGCCGTTGCCGACGTCGTCGTATTCGAAAGAAATGCCGTGAGACGTGAATCGCATACGGTTCTCCTAAGTTTAAGCTCTCGGCGACGATCTGGCAAAGCTCTTCAGAAGTGACGCCTGGCCCAATCGTCGCCGATGGCGCGGTTGATGGCGACGTCGCGCAGGAAGCGCGCGCGCAGCGCGCCGTCCCCAATCGTGTTCGCCTGCGACAGCATCAGCTCGCGCGCCTGGCGCAGGAAATGCAAGGCCGATTGCGCATCCGAATCAGCCAGGACTTCGTAGTGCGCCCACAGGATCATTTGGGGCATCGGCACGCCGGCGAACCCATGCGACTGAAGCAGCGTGACAGCCTGCTCGGACGCGGCGGCGGCTTGGTCGCGCCGGTCGGTGTGCAGATAGCTGCGCGCCAAGAGCGCATGGGACCACATCGCGCAGTAGGCGTACATTTGGCCGCTGCGTTCCAGCGCCTGCATCCGCTCGAGTGACGTGTGTGCGTCAGACCATGCGCCGGCGGCCTGCGAGATGCGCGCGTGCTCGAGCAATGCGTGCCATCGAAGATCGGGCGCGTCGACTTCGAGCGCCGGTGCGAGAGCGTGCTCGACCGTCAAGCGGGCATCGGATGGTTCCGTTTCGCGCAGCGCGCCGGCCTGCGCGACGATAACCCAGGCCGCCTGCTCGGCTGACTGGATCTCGTCGGCCTTGTGGCGCGCCTGCTCAAACACGGTGCGCGCCTGGGCGTAGTCGCCCAGCCTTGCCCAGCTCATGCCCAGCCCAATCCGTCCTTGCGTTTCCAGATCGCCGTCGCCCGAGTGACGCGCCAGCTCGATGGCTTTCTCAAAGTGGCCGACGGCGTGGAACGGGTGCGACAGGCCATCACGATAAAGCAGCCCGAGGTCGAAATACGATCGAGCCAGCCCGGCAGGCTCGCCGGCGCGCCTGCGCAGCTCGTGCGCGCGCTGAAACGTGTCGGCGACCGTCTCAAATCGGCCGGTGCGCCAGTTCAGGTGCGCCAGCCCGGCCAGTGTGGCCGCCTCGCCGGCGCGGTCGGCCTGGGTTCGCAGCAAGGATACCCCTTCCTCGAGCAAGGGGCGGGCCAGCTCGTATTGCCGGCCGTCCAGGTATTGGCGCGCGAGCGTGATGATCGCCTTCGCCAGCCGTGCCCCGTCGCCTGCGCGGCGGGCGATTCCCAGCATGTCCTGCAGGTCAGCTTCGACGCGATCAGGCTGCCCGATGGCTGTCCACAATGGGTAGCGCTCCGCCAAAATGTCGAAACGGGCATTGAGAAACTGAACGTGCAGTGTGGCATCGGAGGCCAGGACGGCCGAGTCGAGCAGGGCCAGCGCCTCCTGGTAGCGCTCGAGCGCGGCGGCAGCATTGGCGCTGCGTCTGGCCTGGTCACCGGCCTCCTTGATCCGGCGGATCGCCGCCTCGCGGTCGTCGACGGCGGTGGCTGCCGGCGGGGCGCTGAGCCTGGCCCCGCAGTGGCCGCAGAACGAGAATCCCTCGGGGCTTTCGAATCCGCATTCGAGGCATTTCACAGACATATTGGTGCGCAATTATATCAGCATTGGTATGGCCTGCCGAAATCCAGCTTCCTTGACAGGCGTGTGCACGAAAATGTTGTCAGTCGTTACAGTGCTCGCCAAACCGCGTCCTCGCGGTTGGCCGCCCGCGGGGACGCGGGCGGTGAGCCACCTGACATGTTTTGCGTGCACACGGACAGGCCGAATGCGGAGGCGCTATCGGCACTTATGGTATAATCCGCGCCGAACGCCGCAAACCTCGCAAGGAGTACTGATTGTTCAACCCCATAAACTGGCTGTTGGGGCTATTTTCCCTGGATATCGGCATCGACCTCGGCACGGCGAACACCCTGGTCTACGTCCGTGGCAAGGGCATCATCATCAACGAGCCGTCCTGGGTGGCGATCGACAAGCGCAGCAAGAAGCCTTTGGCGATCGGCGCGGAAGCCAAGGAGATGGTCGGCCGCACTCCGGGCAACATCATCGCCATCCGCCCATTGCGCGACGGCGTGATCAGCGACTTCGAAGTGACCGAGGCCATGCTGGATTACTTCATCAAGAAGGCGCATGCGTCGATGTTCCTCCCCGTCCCCCGGCCGCGTGTGGTTGTCGGCATCCCGTCTGGCGTCACGGAGGTGGAGCGACGCGCCGTGTACGATGCGTGTGTCAACGCGGGCGCCCGCGAGGCTTACTCGATCGAGGAGCCGGTGGCGGCCGCCATCGGCGTCGGCCTGCCGATCATGGAGGCGACCGGCAGCATGATCGTCGACATCGGCGGAGGCACGACCGAGGTGGCGGTCTTCTCGCTTGGGGGCATCATCCTCAGTCGAAGCATCCGCGTGGCCGGCGACGAGATGGACGAAGACATCGTCCAGTACATGCGCCAGAAGTACAACCTGTTGATCGGCGAGCGTATGGCCGAACGGGTGAAGATCAGCATCGGGTCGGCCTACCCTCTGCCGGAAGAGCAGGTCATGACGGTGCGCGGACGGAGCGTGGTGACCGGTCTGCCCGAGGCCGTCGACGTGTCTTCGATCGAGATCCGCGAGGCGCTGGCCGTCTCGTCGCAAACCATCGTGGACACGTTGAAGGCCACGATCGACGAGACGCCACCTGAGGTGATCGCCGACCTTATGGAGACGGGCATCGCGCTGGCGGGCGGCGGCGCGCTCCTGCAAGGTATCGCGCAGCGCCTGACCGAGGAAGTGAAAGTCCGGGTGTGGGTAGCGCCGGATCCCATGACCGCCGTGGCCGTGGGCTGCGGCAAGCTGCTCGAAAATGTCGACATCCTGCAGTCGGTCATCGACAGCGTGGAGCGCAGCCGCCGCAAGACCTCGCGCGTGTCCATCTCCGTTTGATCTGCTGCGCATCACACCGGGTATAAATCGACATGAACCGCGGTCGTTCGCGCGTATGGCTGTTCCCGGTGCTCAGCCTGGTGACGATCGCGCTCCTCCTGCTGCACGAGTCGGGCTTCATCCGGCCGCTGGAAGATGCGGCGCAGGTCGTCATCGCTCCGGTGCAGCGCGCATTGTCGGGCTTCTTCGATGGAATCGGTGACACGGTCGGCGCGTTCCGCGACCTGCGCGAGCTGCGGGAACGAAACGAGGAATTGCAGCGCCTGAATGACGCGCTGATCACCGAGAACGTTCGCCTCAAAGAGATCGAGGCGGAAAATGCCACGCTCCGCGACTTGGTAAACTTCAAGCAAGAGAATCCGACTTACGCGACACAGGCCGCCGCCGTCATTGGCCGCGATCCGAGCCTGTATCGGCAGTTCATCACCATCAACGCTGGCCGTCGCGAAGGTCTGGAGCCGGGCATGCCGGTTGTCACAACAGGGTCGACGCTGGTCGGTCGTGTGGCCGAGGTAGGGCTGCGCTCCTCCAAAGTGCAACTGCTGGTCGACAGCACGAGCGCGGTCAACGTTCGCATCCAAAGCTCGCGTGTGACGGGCCTGGCCGAGGGCCAGCCCGATGCGGAGCTGAGCATGACGCAGATTCCGCTCGACGCGACGGTGAACGTGGGCGACATTGTCTTGACGAGTGGTCTGGGGGGCAACCTGCCGCGCAGTCTGATCGTAGGCCAGGTGACGGACGTGTCTCGTCGTGACGTCGACCTGTTTCAATCGGCCCGCCTGCGACCGGCCGCCGACCTCAACCGGCTCGAGCTGGTACTGGTGATCACGGATTTCGAGCTGCTGCCGGTCGAGCCCGAAATCGAAGAGCCGACGCCCACGCCCGGCCCGACCCCGTCGCCATGAACCCTTATGTCGCCATCCCTTTTCTTGTCGCCGTGGCGCTAGTACAATCGACGTTGTCCCCGCGCTTGCAGATTGGAGCCGCCTGGCCGGATTTTATGCTCCTGGTCGTCGTGTCATGGGCGTTGCTCGGCCGCCTGACCGAGGCGCTCGTCTGGTCTCTGGCCGGCGGCATCGTCGTCGATCTGACGTCCGGCGGCCCGTTCGGCGGCACGGGGTTCGCCCTGATGGTGGCGACGCTGGCGGCGGCTGTCATGGCCGAAGGCGTGTTTCGCGGCCGGGCCATCCTGCCGATCGCGACGGCCTTCGTCGCGACGCTGGCGTTTCACGGCGCGTATCTATTGGCGCTGCTGCTGGTGGGCCAGCCGATAGACGGCCTGGACGCGCTCCTGCGCGTCGCGCTTCCCGCGGCAGTGTACAACGCAGCGTTGAGCCTGCCGGTGTACGGGCTTATGGCGGCACTCGATCGGCGCATCAAGCCGAAGCCGCTGTGGTGGTAGTCGTCGGTCGAATAGTCATTTGGTCACGTAGTCGAAGGGCTCGCTTTGAAGTTTGAAGTTTGGAGTTTGAACTTTCAGATGCAGCCGGTCTCTAAACCCCAATCGAATCCTCGCGTCGTCGTGTTGTACGGCGTGGTTGCACTGATGATGGCGATGTTCGTGGCGCGCCTGTGGCAGATGCAGGTGATCGAGGCCGGCCGCTATGAGACGCTCGCCGACAGCAACCGCTTCCGGACGATCGCAATCGACGCGCCGCGCGGCATCATTTACGATCGCGCGGGCGCCCTGATGGCTCGCAACGCGCCGGCGTACGATGTGACGATCGTGCCGGCGCAGCTGCCCGACGGGGAAGAGAACGAGATGGCCGTGTATCGGCGGCTGAGCGAGTTGCTCGGCATGCCGATTAGCAGCCGGGCGGCGTCCCTTCGCCTTCGCTCCCCACTCCCTTCGGTCGGGGACTTCGCAGGGCAGGCGCTGCCGTTTCGGGCCGCCGGCGGGCGCGGCATCAAGGACATCGTCGACGAGGCGCGGGGCATCGCGCCGTACCGTCCGGTGACTGTTCGCAGCAACGTGCCGCGTGACGTGGCGCTTCAGATCGCGGAGGAAAACCTGCGCCTGCCCGGCGTGAAGACCGTGATCGTCTCCTCGCGCGAGTATCCCGCCGGCTTGCTCGCCTCGCATGTCGTCGGCTACACGAGCCGTGTCTCGGTCGACCTGGTCGATCAGCTCGAACAGGCCATGATCGAAATGCTGTCGGATATGGGCCAGGAATCGGTGACGGCGTTTTATCAGAACGTGCAAGCGGCCAAGAACCATAATCCGGATACCGATCGCGTCGGGCTGACCGGCGTCGAGGCGACGCACGAAGATTGGCTGCACGGCACGAAAGGCGAGCGCAATGTCGAGGAAGATGTCGCAGGACGCGAGATTCGCACAGTCGGGACGCCCATCGACCCGGCGCCAGGACACAACCTCTATCTCACGATCGATCGCGAGCTGCAGCAGGTCGCGCTGGAAGCGCTGCAGCAGCAGATTGACCAGATCAATACCACCGCGGGCACGCTGCGCACCAAACGCGGCGCCGTCGTCGCGATGGATCCACGGAACGGTCAGGTGCTGGCGCTCGTCAGCCTTCCGACCTACGACAATAACCTTTTCGCGCGCGGCATCACCTTCGAGGAGTACGAGGCGCTCCTGAACGAGCCGTTCTTGCCGATATTCAACCACGCCATCGGCGACCAGGTGCAGCCCGGCTCAGTGTTTAAGATCATCCCGGCGGCGTCGGCGCTGCAGGAGGAGATTGTCACACTGCGCTGGACGTGGTACGACTCCGGCTCGATCGTGGTTCCCAACAAATACTTCCCGAACGATCCGCGCCAAGCGCAGACGTTCTTCGGCTGGTATCGGCAGGGCTTTGGCAATACGAATATTGTGGCCGCACTGGCCAACTCTGTGAACACGTTCTTCTACGTGACCGTCGGCGGGTTGGACGTGCCGGGTTATTCCAAGGTCAAGGGCTTCGAAGATCTCAATTCTTTCTTAGATTACGTGCGCGCGTTCGGTTTGGGCCGACTCACCGGTATCGATCTGCCCGGCGAGGCGCCCGGCCACGTTCCGGATAGTCAGTGGAAGCGCCTGACGTACGGCGAGAACTGGTCTCTGGGCGACACGTACAACTTGTCGATCGGTGAAGGTTTCCTAACCGCGACGCCGATCCAGATACTCAATGCGACAGCGGCCGTAGCCAACGGCGGCACGCTGTACAAACCGGAAGTGGTGCTGCGCATCACCGACGCCGACGGTAACGAGGTGGAATCCTTCCGGCCACACATCCTCCACGCGCTTCCGATCAACCCGGATAACCTGGCGATCGTGCGTGAGGGAATGCAAGCCGCCGTTCAGTGGGGTACGGCGCAGAAGGCGCAGGTCGCCGGTCTGAACGTCGCCGGTAAGACCGGCACGGCCGAGTTCTGCGACGATCTGGCGCAACGGCTAGGTTTCTGCGCGGCGGGCTTGCCGAAGCCCACACACGCGTGGTTTACCGCTTATGCGCCGGCTGACGATCCTCAGATCGCGCTCGTCGTGTATATCTACAACGGCGGCGAGGGATCGCAAGTAGCGGCGCCGGTGGCGCAGAAGATTCTCCAGTTCTGGCACGATCGCCAGGCGTCGGGCGGCAGCGCGACCAATGACCCATGACGCCGTTCCAAACGCCTCGCTCGTCGGTCGTCCCCGGTCTGGCAGTCGCGGCAGCGGCCGGCGCGCCGCTTGGGCTGTTCCTGGCCCGATTCTGGCACGAGCTTGACCCCCTTGCTTTCTCCGCGCTTGGGGAATGGCCCGGAACGATTGGGGTTGCGCTTGCCGCCTCGGCATTCCTCGCCGCCCAGTGGTGGTTTCTGTTGCGGCATCTGCTGGGGGCTGCCCTTCCTGTCCATCTACCATTCGCGCTGCTCCTGGTATACGTGTTCTGGCCTGAGGTCGATTCGCGCCTGGCCGCGATTCTGCTCCTCGCTTCGACAGGATTGGCGCTGGCTCTGGTCGCGACAGGCTCAGTCATCCCGCCCCCCCTGTATCCCCCCCG
>DATEUJ010000032.1:0-24889 GCA_035283185.1 Anaerolineae bacterium
CGGGGTCCCGCGCCAGACCTTCATCGACGAGTACTTCGGCAACGAGCTCGACCAGAGCTGGATCGAGCGCATCTCCCAGGCCAACCGCAAGTGGGGCCAGTTCGTCAAGCACGAGAAGAAGGGGATCGACCAGATCCGCGAGGACATCCGCACGCTGGCCTCCGAGACGGGCCTCGAGATCACCGAGTTCCGCCGCATCGTCAAGGCGGTGCAGAAGGGCGAGCGCGAGGCGCGCCAGGCCAAGAAGGAGATGGTCGAGGCGAATTTGCGCCTGGTGATCTCCATCGCCAAGAAATACACCAACCGCGGCCTGCAATTCCTCGACCTCATCCAGGAAGGCAATATCGGCCTGATGAAGGCGGTGGACAAGTTCGAGTACCGCCGCGGCTACAAGTTTTCCACCTACGCCACCTGGTGGATCCGCCAGGCGATCACCCGCTCGATCGCCGATCAGGCGCGCACCATCCGCATCCCCGTGCACATGATCGAGACCATCAACAAGATCGTGCGCACCTCCCGCCAGATGCTGCACGAGATCGGCCGCGAGCCGACGCCGGAGGAGCTCAGCGAGAAATTGGCAATGCCGCTGGAGAAGGTGCGGAAAGTGCTCAAGATCGCCAAGGAGCCGATCAGCCTCGAGACGCCGATCGGCGACGAGGAGGATTCCTATCTCGGCGATTTCATCGAGGACAAGAACGCGGTGCTGCCGATCGACGCCGCCATACAGTCGAATCTACGCGAGACCACGACGCGGGTGCTCGCCTCGCTCACGCCGCGCGAGGAGCGTGTGCTGCGAATGCGCTTCGGCATCGGCATGAACACCGACCACACCTTGGAAGAGGTCGGCCAGCGACCGGGTGATCGCCTGGCGGATCCACCACGTGGCGTACGTGCTGAACTTGTAGCCGCGCGTGTGATCGAACTTCTCGACGGCGCGCAGCAAGCCGATGTTGCCTTCCTGGATCAGGTCGAGGAACGAAATGCCGCGCCCGATGTAGCGCTTGGCGACGCTGACGACCAGCCGCAGATTGGCGCGTATCAAGCTCTGCTTGGCGCGCTCCGAATGCTCGGCCAGCATTTGGAACGATTCGCGGATGAGGTGCGCGCCGGGCAGGGATTTCAGGAACGAGCGCGTGTCGGGCAGCGTCCTTCTCTTCCTCAGACGCTCGAAGAGCCAATCGAGCGTCTCGATCGGCATGAGATACAGCAGGGCGTACACGTCGAACAGCGTGCCGGTCAGCTCGGTCCAGCCGGCGACGCGCTCGACGCGCCCGTTGCCGATGTACGGTCTCAGCGTGGAGGGGTTGGTCATGCTCGGGCTGGTGCGCAGCGTGCGCACCTCGCCGGCCAGCGCGGCCAGATTCGGTTTCCGGGCGTGTGTCTTGCGGCTGGCCTTCTCGACGCCCTTCCAGCTAGCCTGAAGGTTGGCGTAGATCTCGCGCATCACGTCGGTCTCGGCTGGCTCGCGGTGCAGTTTCTCGCGTGCGCGATCTTCGATCTGGCGCAGGTGCTCGACCGCGTTCATCTGCGTGGCGAACCACACCTCCTGATCGACGTCGAGGAGGCGCACCTGGCCGATCTCCTTGAGGTACATGCGCACGGGATCATCGGCCAGCTCAGCGCTCCACTCGAGCGGCTCGCGATCCTCGTCTTCCTCTTCTTCCTCGAACTCGATCTCCTCGAGATCGGCCTCCGCCGGCTCGTCCTCGACGAACGTCTCCTCCTCGCCGGGCAAGATCTCGCCGGTCGCCAGGTCGACCTCGATCGGTTCGGTCTCGTCCAAGGCCAGGTCGTCGCTATTCGGTTCGCTGAGTCGCGGGGCTGTCTTCGGTCGCTTGGGCATAGATCGGTCGCGCAACGGCTGATTCGAATCGCCTATGCTGAACGAGGCGTGTACGGCGCACTATTCTACGCGCGTCGTCCGATTGTGGCAAGTAGGGTCAGCGCCCGCCCTCGGCGTAGGACTGGCGGATGAATTCCGGCGCGTATCGGATGCGTGACAGGCGCCGCATCTGATCGGACAAGGCCAGCTTGGCCTGGCCCAATTCGCGAATGCTCTCCGCGTCGCCTCCTTCGGAGGCGCTGCGGATCAAGTCTTCGATCTGAGCGCCCAGCGTCCTCAAGTTGCGCTCGCGCAGCAGCAGCGCCGCATCCACGACGCCGCGCGTCTCGTCGACGTCCGGACCCCATTGCAGCCGTGTCGGCGGCGATTCCAGCCAGGCCGGCACCTCGGCGTGCAGCGAAGGATCGAGCCGATCGAGCACGTCGTCGAGCGACGGGCTGCCGGTCTCTTCCAGCGCCGAATGAATCGCCAGGAAGACCTCGCGGTGCGTGACGCTTTCGAAGTCCTCGGCGCTGAACTGCGGCAGGTCCGCACGCGTGAGCGCGTCGTCGATCGCCCGCAGCGCGTAAGGCACGTGCAGCAGCTCGATCAGGCAATAGCGCTCCCGATCCGTCTCGCGTTTCGGTGCAGGGCTTTCGCCGGCGTGGGATGCACGCGCAGGCTTGGCCGGCGTCACTGCTGTTTCTACCTGCCGGATCACCGCGCGCTCGTCGACTTTGAGCCGCCGCGCTAGCTGTTGTGCGTACGCCGACCGTTCGACCGGATCGGCGATATCGCGAATGAAAGGAACGATCTCGTCTGTGACGGCCGCTTTATCTTTGGGGTTGCTCAAATCGCGCCCGGCCAGTAACGCATCGATGACGAACTCGGCTACCGGTTTCGCCCGATCGACCAGTTCCACCCAGCGTTCCGGCTCGTTGCGAATCACGTCGTCCGGGTCTTTACCCTCGGGCAATACTAAAACGCGAATGTCAACCTTCAGCTTGCCCTCAAAGCGTACCAACCCGCGTGGATCGAATCGCGGCTTCATCTCGTCCCGATCCGGGACGAAGTATCCTCGCTGCATGGCGTTCACACCGGCTGCATCCGCGTCGAGCGCCAGGATGAAGCGCTGCGCCATCTTCTGCAATTGCCTGAACTGCATCTCGGTCAATGCGGTGCCGAGCGAGGCGACGACGTTCGCGAACCCCGCCTGGTGCGCGGCGATAGCATCCATGTATCCTTCGACGATCACGGCTCTGCCCGATTCGCGGATCGCACTCCTGGCGAAGTGCAGGCCGTACAGTGTCTTGCTCTTGTCGAAGAGTTCCGTCTGCGGCGAATTAAGGTACTTCGGCTCATCGCCCTCGCGCAGCGCGCGCGCGCCGAAGCCGACGGGGCGACCCTTCCAGTCGTGAATGGGGATCATCAGCCGGTTGCGGAAGCGATCGAACACGTTCCCGTCGTCGCGCCTGACGAGCAGCCCGGCGTCGACCAGCTCAGCCGCCGTGAAGCCTTTGCCCGACAAGTAACCTTGAAGTGCGTGCCAGTCGTCGAGCGCGTAGCCGAGCTGGAATTTCTCGATCGCCGCATCGCCGATGCCGCGCTGCCGAAGGTGATCGCGCGCGATCTGCGCCTGCGGGTTGTTCCTAAGCAGGTGGTTGAACCACTGCGCGGCGGCGGCGACAGCCTCGCGCAGCCGCTCGTTCGCCTCGGCGGTTTGCTGCGGCGCTTCGGGCCTGGGCAGCTCGACGCCGGTCCGCGCGGCGAGCAGTTCGAGCGCCTCGCGGAATTCCAGCCCGTCGCGCTTCATGACGAACGTGAACACGTCGCCGCCCGTGTTGCACGCGCCGAAGCATTTCCACGTGCCGCTCTCCGGCCACACGACGAACGACGGCGTGCGCGTGTTCGAGTGGAACGGGCAAAAGCCGACGTGCGTGCGGCCGCTCTTTCGGAGCTTGACCGTCTCGCTCACCACGTCGACGATGTCGATGCGGTCTTTGATGTCGTCGATGACGCTCATAGTATGAATGATGAATGCGGAAGGCGGAATGTAGAATTCATGCGGGCGTCATGTCTACAGCATAGTCAACGGGCATCTCGGACACACGCCTCGGTCGGTGTGCGCCGAACCGCTGCAAATAGACGACCTGATTTCGGATCTCGTCAGCAGTCAGCGAGTCCAGCAAGCGGATTATTGGATGAAGTAGTCCAGTAATCTGCTCGATACCGAATTGGGGCGAAATTACAATGCCCCCGTGCTCGCGTCCAGCCGCCGTCCATTCGCGAGCAAGTCGCTCGAAGTCGTCCCGGTTAAACGTCAGGATCGCCATGCCGTTCCGGGTGGCATAGGCAAGGTGATCCTCGTCATCCTGCTCGAGCATGCCGGCCTCTTGCGCGCTCTGGGCCACATAGCCGCGCTGCCGGAGTATCTGTGCCAGAACCGGTGTAACGTGCTCATCTGTGTAGATTTGAATGAACAGCGCGGATTTACTCTGCATCGCTTGTCCCGGTCCGATCAGGATACCGGATGAACCCCTGTTCATCTAGGGTTGCACCGGTTCTCTTAAGAATATTCTCGATCCGTTGCTCGGCTATCTCTTCTTCGATTTCGGCTTGATGGTCGTGATAGTAACTAATCGCGTCATGGACTGCTGCGGGAGAAAGGTGTGGATAGCCGATCAGGATGCTCTCTACACTGTCGCCGGCCTTGTAGAAGCTGGCGATCAGCCAGACGGGCATGCCTGTGCCTCGAAGGAAGGCCCGCTCTCTGGAGATGGTTCGCCTGCGGACAATGTGCGGATGCTCCGTGGGTTGTTCTCTCGTAAAGGTTTCTACCTGTTGAACGGCCATCGCCGATGCTCCTTGACACTCGCCGGACGGGCTTCAGTAAAAGTATACCCGTGAATCGGCAATGAATGAAAAACGGACAACGGATGAGACGATTACGTCCGTACTGGCCTCTGCAAACCCTGTTCAGCAGGTAGCGGAAAATCGGTAGTGGATACGCCGCGATGAGTACTACGCGCAGATCAGCCGGCCCTTTGGCTCAGGAATAGGACGGCCCAGCTCACAGGCCGTCTCGATCCACTCTTGAATGACGACCCCGACGTTAGCAAGCGCTTCCTGGTAGGTCGATCCATCCGCGGCACACCCGGGCAGTTCGGGCACTTCGGCGATGAAAGCCTCGTCCTCATCGCTCCAGTAGACAATGACTTCATGGCGAGTCATCATATCCTTCACTCGTCAATCTCCACCATCAAATCGTCAACTGTTCCACGGCGGACACGGCCAGTTCGGTATTGTTCGCGTGTCTCAGCGATGTTCGATGCAATCTCGGCGCGCCGCTTTTCAATTAAGCGCCGCCGGATCAGGTCAACCAATATTTCCTGATCTTCTACGGGCAGTGCTTCAACGCTTTCCAACACCGTTTCAAAGTATTGAGGTAGCTTCCATCTCTCAACTCCTGCAAATGAAGACCTGTCGGGACGGTACGGTGGGTGTCTGTTCAAGATCGGTGAAAGTATACCCCGAATCGCAAATGGGTGCGACTCTGGCAGCGGATGAAAAACGGATAAACGGATGAGCGCTCGCATCCGTTTATCCGTTCATTCACGCGATCCGTTTTCTATTTGTCGCGCACGACGGCGCCGAGCGCGGCCTGCGCCGCCGCCAGGCGCGCGATCGGCACGCGGAACGGCGAGCAGGATACGTAGTTCAGCCCGGCCTGGTGGCAGAACTCGATCGAAGACGGATCGCCGCCGTGTTCGCCGCAGATGCCGACTTCGAGATCGGGCCGCGTGGTCCGCCCGGCTTCGACGCACATTTTGATCAGCTTGCCGACGCCGTCGCGATCAAGTTCCTGGAACGGGTTGCTCGGCAGGATTTTCTCGTCGACGTAGCGCAGCAGGAACTTGCCCTCGGCGTCGTCGCGCGAGTACCCATAGGTCGTCTGCGTCAGGTCGTTCGTGCCTAACGAGAAGAACTGCGCATATTGAGCGATCTCGCCGGCGGTCAGCGCGGCGCGCGGCACTTCGATCATCGTGCCGAACTTGTACTCGACCCACACGCCTTTCTCCCGCATGACCTGCTTGGCGGCCTCCTCCAGCGCGCCTTGCGACACGGCCAGCTCGTTGACGTGGCCCGTGAGCGGGATCATCACTTCAGGCTTGACCTTGACGCCCTTCGCCTGCATGTTGCACGCCGCCTCGAAGATGGCGCGCACCTGCATCTTGAGGATGTCGGGGTAGGTGATGCCGAGCCGGATGCCGCGCAGGCCGAGCATCGGGTTCATCTCGCGCATCGATGCGACCGCGGCGAGCATGACTTCGAGTTCCTTGAGAGCCTTGCCTTCCTTGTTCTTCCTCTTCCCCAACGCCTTCAGCGTGGTCACTTCGACCAGTAAATCCTCGTACGAAGGCAGGAATTCGTGGAGCGGCGGATCGATCAGGCGGATGATCACCGGCAGCCCGTCCATCACTTTGAAGATGCCCTCGAAATCCTTGCGCTGGAAGGGCAGCAGCTTGGCGAGCGCGCCCTTGTAAGCTTTCACGGCGGGCGACGAGGCGACGGCCTTCTTCGCGGCGGCGACGGCGGCCTTCGCTTCTTTGTTGTCAGGCCGCCGCGCCAAATCCGCTTCGGCGCGCCCCAGCGCGTCGAGCTTCGACTGCGCCTCGCCGGCGTTGAGGATCATCTGCTGCACGAACGGCAGGCGCACCTGCTCGAAGAACATGTGCTCGGTGCGGCACAGGCCGATGCCTTCCGCGCCGAACATGCGCGCGTTCGCCGCGTCCTTCGGGTAGTCGGCGTTGGCCCACACGCCGAGGCTGCGAATCTCGTCGGCCCACCCCAAGAGTTCCACGAGCTCCTGTTCTTTGCTAAAGTCTGGCGCGATCGTCGCGATTTGCCCGGCGAACACTTCGCCGGTCGTCCCGTCGATCGAGATGAAGTCGCCTTCTTTTATCACCCTGCCGTTGACGCTGAACAACTTCTTGTCATCGTCGACGTGGATCGCTTCGCAGCCGGCGACGCACGGCTTGCCGAGGCCGCGCGCCACGACGGCCGCGTGCGACGTCGCGCCGCCGCGCTGCGTCAAGATGCCCTTGGCGACCAGCATGCCGTGCACATCGTCGGGATTGGTTTCGGGCCGGACGAGGATGACGGCTCTTCCGTTCTTGCCCCACGCTTCGGCGGTGTCCGCGTCGAAGGCGGCGACGCCGGTCGCCGCGCCGGGCGAGGCGTTCAGGCCCTTCGCCAGGAACGCGCCAGCCGTCTTCGCCTTGTCGTCGAAGCGCGGCAGCAGCAACTGGTTGATCGTCGATGGCTCGATGCGCTGCATCGCTTCCTGTTTCGTGATGATGCCTTCGTGCACCAGGTCGACGGCGATCTTCACGGCTGCCTTCGCGGTGCGCTTGCCGGTGCGCGTCTGAAGCATGTACAGCTTGCCGCGCTCGACGGTGAATTCCAGGTCTTGCACCTCGCGGTAATGGTTCTCCAGCATGTTCGCGACGTCCTGGAACTGCTGGTACACCTCCGGCATGTCGTCCTTCAGCTCGGCGATCTTCTTCGGCGTGCGGATGCCGGCGACGACGTCTTCGCCCTGCGCGTTGGCGAGGTACTCGCCGTACAACTCCTTCGCGCCGGTGGCCGGGTCGCGCGTGAAGGCCACGCCCGTGGCGGAGTCGAAGCCCATGTTGCCGAAGACCATCGTCTGCACGCTGACGGCCGTGCCGAGGTCGTGCGAGATCTTGTTGTAGTTGCGGTAATCGACGGCGCGCTTGCCGAACCACGACGCGAACACCGCCTCGATGCCCTGTTTCAACTGCTCGAGCACGTCGTCAGGGAAGTCGATGCCCAGCTCCTTCTTGTACAGCGCCTTGTAGTCTTTGACGACGCCCTGCAGCATCTCGGTCGTCAGGTCGGTGTCCTGCTTGCCCGGCGTCTTGGCCTTGTACCGCTTGAGGACGTGCTCGAACTTCTCGCCGGAGATGCCTTTCACCGTCTTGCCGAACATCTGGATCAGGCGGCGGTAGGCGTCCCACCCGAAGCGCTCGTTGCCGGTGAGCGCCGCGAGTCCCTGCAGCGTGTCGGGGTTCAGGCCGATGTTGAGTACAGTATCCATCATGCCGGGCATGGAGAACTTCGCGCCGGAGCGCACGGAGACGAGCAGCGGGTTGCCCGGGTCGCCGAACTTCTTGCCGGTGCGGCTTTCGACCGTCTTCAGCGCCTCGAGCGCCTGCTCCCACATGCCTTCGGGGAACTGCTTCCCGGCGCGGAAGTATTCGTTGCAGGCTTCAGTCGTGATCGTGAAGCCGGGCGGGACGGGCAGCCGGGCGTTCGCCATTTCGGCCAGGCCCGCGCCTTTGCCGCCGAACAGGTCGCGCATGTCTTTGTTGCCTTCTTCGAACAGGTACACCCACTTCTTCATGTCGGAAACTCCTCGTGAGTTAGAGTGATGAGTTAGAGTTAGAGTCTTGGTTCGCTCAAGACAGCCCGCGAGAAGCAGGCCGGACTCCAGTGTAACAACCCCGTTGGATGAGAGTAGTGACGATCAGAGCAGTATCAGGCGAGGATTGTCACAACTGGGTTGGGGCAGATTATACCGCGAGAGAACAAGTCGGCAAGCAAACAAACGCAAACTTAAACTTCGTCATCGAAGGGTTTCCCGTCCGATGCCGTATATATGTCTTCGGCCGGCTCTTTCAGGTAATTGAAAGCCGGATTCTGCGCCGCGGCGTGCAGCCACTCCGCCTCATCGGACTCGCCGGCTAGGGGATACAAGACAATGACGCGCACACGCATCGGTCCGGTAACGGGAAGGTCGCCGTCGAGGGTAAGTTGCCGATGCTCGTCGATCATTCCCGTCGTTTCGATGGCCGTGAGTGTAGTCTCCATCCGTGATTACCTCTCGTTAGATATACCGGAGTTGATTCTCCATCTCCTCGGCTGTAAGAGCGTTTAGAAGGGCGAGAAGTCTAGCTACGACCTCCGCATCTTTGGGGCGTCGTCTGGCGATAATGATGCCATAATGCTTGCGCCCTGCCTGGAGAAACTTGCGGTGTTGATCTTCGAAATGAACCCGATTGTGAGTGACAATGGCGCGCCGCTGTGAAACGGCAAATGTCATTTGCTCGTCATCGTCTTGCCGCAGCATGCCCTCATCACGGGCGGAGACCACATCGAATCCGCGTGCCCGCAGGTTGCTCACGATGTTGGCCGAAACGTCTTCGTCGAAGTAGAGAGGAATGTACAGTGAGACAAGTTCTTCGTCGGCCTTTTCAGTCATCCACCGGTACCCGATTTAGCGCGATGTAGTGCTCGATCTCATCGCGGTGATCGTCGTAGTAGCCTAGTGCGTCAAAGATTTGAGCCAGCCGTAGGTGTGGCAGTTTCCGTGCGATGTCTTCGGGCGCATCGCCGAATTTCCAGTGTTCGACAATCGCGCGCACCGAAGTACGTGTGTCTTTGATACAAGGCTCTCCGTCAAGGATTGCCGAATTGCTTTCGACGTAGGGGTGTTTACCTGATTGCATCCCCTGAGCAACCGAGACATGCGGACGGAGCACCTCACGGAGTTGGCGAATTTCCCTTTCAAGTGCATCGAGTCGCTTGTAAATAGTCTGCATATCTGACGAAAGCTCAGCCATTGTCCGTGCCTCGGCCCATTGCATAGTTAAAGTATAGCACGAAAAGGCCCATGCCGTGGACAAGACACTATCGCAAAATGAACCCATCCTTCAACGGATCATCCGGCGCGATCCAGAACTCGTTGTGACCCGTGATCCATGCGCTCCCCTCAACTTCGGGAATGACGGCCTCATGCTCGCCAAAGGTTGTCGTCCGCACAATCCGGCCCGCGAAGCGCGTCCCGATCAGGCTCTCGACGACGAACGGCTCGCCGATCGACAATCGCCCTTTGGCGTGCTCCAGCGCGATCCGCCCGCTGACGCCGGTGCCGGTCGGCGAACGGTCGACCTCGCCGTCGGCGAAGATGCACACGTTGCGGCTGTGCGCGTCCGGCGCGTGCGGCGGGCCGTCGATGATCGTTCCGTACAGGAAGCCCATGTCCGGCTCGAAGGGGTGCACGATCGGCAGCGAGGCCATGACCGCATGCTTGACCGCCACGCCGGCGTCGATCAGCCTGCGGAAGTCTTCTGGAATGACCCGCACGCCGAGATCGGCGGCTTTACAATAGGCGTAGAACGCGCCGCCGAAGCCGACGTCGACCTTCACGCGGCCAAGTCCCGGCGCGTTCACCGTCTGGTCGAGCGCGTAGGCGAACGACGGCACGTTCTCGAACGCGACGCTGCGCACGCGCTTCCCGTCGAAGCGGGCGCGCGCCGTCACGCGGCCGGCGGGCGTGTCGATGCGAACCGCCTCCGCGACGCGCGGCGCCAGCATGCCCGTCTCGAGCGCGACGGTGACTAGGCCGATGATGCCGTGGCCGCACATCGTGCTGTAGCCTTCGTTGTGCAGGAACAGGACGCCGAGGTCGCCGTCGGGCGTCGCCGGCTCGGTGAAGATGCAGCCGTACATGTCGGCGTGGCCGCGCGGCTCGAAGATCAGCGCCCGGCGCAGGTGGTCCAGATGCTCGCGCGCGTAGCGCCGTTTAGCGAGGATCGTATCGCCGGGGATCGGCGGAAACCCGCCCGTGATCACGCGCAGCGGCTCGCCTGCGGCGTGGCAGTCGATCGTCGTGATGCGCGTCCAGTCGGGTGGGGGAGTCCAGGCCATCAGAACCCTTCGACCATTGACCGAGGTGTCTTAACTGGGAGCTGACGTTTACCGTCTGCCATTGTCCTAACCTGGCTTGAGGTGCGCCAGTATAACTGTAGGCTTGTTGACTACGATACGGGAGGTCTGTCTAACAGTGTACATCGGAATCGACTAGAGTCAAGCCCAACATGGCGATGCCAGACTCGTGATCTCCCCATGCTAAGGTGGGGAAATCCCTACCTCAAAAAAGGCACATCCCCCATTGATTGATCCCTCCATAGCGCATATAGTGTGCATCGGCTCAGTTGGGCAGGCCTTCTTGTGCAGCGGGCACATGAAAGCCTGACGCCGACAAGCCGCACCACATCCAGGTCACCGTAACCGTGGCCGGGCCCTAAGGAGGAAACCCGTGAAGTTCAAACAACTGCTGATTGCAGTGATTGCGATGAACCTGATCGTCGTGCCCGTCGCGTTGGCGGGCCATGCCGCAGGCGGCGTAGTCATAGCACCCGCCGTTGCGGACAGCGCACACGGAGAGTACACGCAAGAGTTTCGATTGGAGGACTGCACCTTCGCCAACAGAGGGCGGAATCCCTTTTTCGTCCTCGAGCCCCGGTACTGGCTCCGACTCGAAGGCGTAGAGGGTCGTGATCGAGTTGAGGTAACTATCACCGTGCTCGAGGACACGCAGTCCATAGATGGCGTGGAGACCCGCGTGGTGGAAGAGCGGGAACTTGTGAATGGCGAACTGGAGGAAGTCTCGCGCAATTTCTTCGCCATCTGTACCGAGACCAACAACGTTGTCTACCTCGGCGAGGACGTGGACATCGATGACGCAGGCGTCGTCGTGAGTCACGAGGGTGCCTGGAGGGCGGGTGTTGGCGGAGCACGGCCCGGCCTTATCATGCCAGGTACCTATCTGCTTGGGTCGATGTACTTTCAGGAGATAGCTCCGGACATTGCCATGGACCGCGGGCTCAACACGGCAATGAGTCTCACTGAACTCACTCCCGCCGGCAGTTTCTCGGGATGTGTCGAAGTGTTCGAGACAACGCCTCTCGAACCGAGCGCCCGAAGCACGAAGGCTTACTGCCCCGGGATCGGTCTGGTGAGGGATGATGAACTCAGACTGGTGGATTGGAGGGAGCGCCCTTAGCACAGAGCTTCAGGGCGAGTCGCCTCCAGCGAGTTGTTAAGCGGCGGGCAGGCGACGCGGTCTGGCGAACCTGGGCAGGCTACAGATTGCCGCCACCTTACCGGCCCCGTGCCTATGCGCTCTGGCCAGGAAGGATCACGTGACGCGGTCCTCGATCTCCCAGGCGTGATCGAGCACGTGCCAGGCGACGCGGCGAACGAAGTAGCGTGGCGTCCAACGAACGCCACCACGAGGCCCTCGCGCAGGGTGCTCGCCGCGCGCCGTCGAGGCCAGTGCCTCCAGGATCGCCTGCCGGGTTCGGCGTAGCTCCTCGTCCAGCTCGTCTCCATCACCTAACTTAAGCTTCCAGCCGAGCCGCGTGAGATACCCCGCGTCGCCGCCCAGCACGTGCTGGACGATCCCCTCCAGGTCCCGGCCGCCTCCACGGGGTCCTTTGCGAAGCTCCTTCCCTATAGCCGCCCTCGCAGCCGCGTCGAACGCCCGCCAGCAAGCCTTCAGCAGCGCCTGGAAACGCCGAAGCTCGACCTCGTCGACCGGATCCGCGTCACTTGACGGGGCGACGCCGGGCGCGCCGAAGTCGGTGGTCGTGTTGCCCTCCAGCCGCTCGATCACGGCGAACGCAGATGCATCCGCCGGCGCTCGGAACCCGAGCCGCGCCGCGCGGAGAACGCGCGCGTAGCGCGGCCCATACTCGAAGAGGGCTTGCAGCGCCGAGCCCTCGTCGCGCCCGCTCCGGCTCCAGCCTGGCCAGTCGATCACGCCGGCGAACGTTCTTTTCTTCCCGATTTCGAGGTATACGTCGATCTGGTTCGAAGATCGCGCCATCAGGTGCTCCTCGACACTACTTGTTGCGGCGAGGTCTCCTCATGTTCGGGCGAGGTCTCCTGACCTCGCCAGCAGCCCGAACCACGGGTATCTCAAGACAACTCGGATGCTGCGCGTCGTGGTACAGCGCCACATGGGCGACGCGCGCGTCTTGGGCCGTCTCCTCGGCGACCGCGCCGCCGCCGTTGTAGTTCTTCTGCAGGTAGATCGTGTTCGACGCGCGCAGCACCAGCCGCAGCCGGCTGCCTTTGGCGATACGCCGCGAGATGAAGAAGAACGATTCGAACGCGTAACGCTCGATCGCGCCCGCCACGGCCGGGCGAGGCCGTTTCAGCGATGCGCGGTACCGCGCGCGCATGGCGTCCTGGGCCAGCGCAATGCTCTGCCCGCTCAGGGCGATCTCGTAGACGTCGACGAGAAAGTCGGTGTCGGGAACGTCCATCTCCATCCACGCGACGAGCTTGAGCCATCCGGTGATCTCGGCCTCGTGCGCAAACGGCTCAGTGTGATAGACCAGCCCCGCCCCAAACAGGTTGAGCGCGTAACGCTGGTCGGTCAGGTACGCCTTGACCTCTTCGCTCTCCATCTCGGCCGGGCGCATGTCGAGCGGGTCGTACGTAAAGCGATCGGGTTCACCTGCCGTGGACTTTTCCCGGCTCAGCGCACCGGAGCCGAAGACATCGCCGGCGCGCCCGTTCGGCGAGTGGAGATAGAGCCTGCGCCGTGTCGTAGGGATCGCGTCGAGACGGCCGGTGTATTTCCACTCCTCCGCGCCGGTGACGTAGTAGGCGACGCGCTTCTCGAGAAACTCCGGCCGCTTGCCGCCCTTCATCGTCCAGTCATACCACTCCTTGTGGAGCCGATTCAAGTCGAGCTTGCTGGCCTCGCCGAGCTTCAATCCGCCAACCTCCAGCGCAGGCGTGCGCGTGCCGGCGTGATCCCACGGGCCGAAAATCAAGTAATGGCGCGCTCGCGCTTTCGCCGTCGCGTAGCGCATGTGCATCCGATAGTAATGCAGCGCCCCCGGCTGATCGCCGTCGTACATGCCCGTGATCGTCAAGATGGGGATGTCCATTCTCCGGTAGTCGTCGAGCGACGGCGCGAGATGTTCCCAGAAAGCCGCCGTGTCGGGATGCGCGAGCCACGTCTGGAAGTGCGGCGAAGGGTTGCCCACGATGGCGTCGAGCTCCTTGAACGGGCGATGCTGGAGATACCGCTCGCGGAAGCGGCCGATCCAGAACGAAGCGTCCTCGAACAGTTTTAGATTCGGTGTGGCGCCGCTGGTGTAGGTCAGCCACTGCATTTCGTAGGAGGCGAAGATGTTGTTGAACGCGGGGAAATCGACGCCGGGACAGGCCGATGCAGCCGGCACGATCGTCGCCAGGTGCGGGGGAAACTCCTTCAGCGTCGCCCACTGGTTGAACCCCGCGTACGAGCCGCCCCACATCGCCACCTTGCCGTTCGACCAGGGCTGGCGCGCCAGCCACTCGACGACGTCGTGGCCGTCTTTGCCTTCGTTGAGGAAAGGCTCGAACCGGCCCTCCGAGTTGCCGCGACCGCGCGCGTCGACGATGACGTACGCGTAGCCGTTGCGGGCGAAGTACATGCCGCGCTCGTGATAGGTGTCGGCGATGTAGGGCGTCAAGGTGAAGACCACCGGGAGCGGGCGCGTCATGTCCTTCGGCTTGTAGACCGTTCCGTTGAGCGTCACGCCGTCGCGCATCGGAATTTTGAAACCCCACTCCAGCGCGACGCCCGCATCGCCGGATAGCTTGCCGGAAGGCTCCTCCGCGGCCATACGATTCCAAATGATCATGTGGCTCCCTATCTCAACGCTTTCTTGATGAAATACTTCCGATGGCTGGAAGGATAGCCGTCGATCGCCTGAGACAACTGCCGCCCGTATCCCATGCCGGCAGATCGTCGTGCACCCAAACGAGCCGAACGTCGAGGACCTCGCCCCATGTCCGACCGCCGACGCCGCCGAGAATTCGCCCATCGGCGTCGCGAATGAAGGCGGCCAGGCTGTGCATGCCGGCGACGCCCGACTGCGCCGTGTTGAAAGCGTTCAGCCCGGATTGCACAGCCCGAACATCCTCGTCGTCTGGCTGATGCTCCAGGGCGAGCCGATATGATTCGGCCGGTGCACGCGACACGTTGCTCTCCAAAAAAGAACCCGGCGGGTTTCTAAACTCCGTCGGGCCTGATTTCTAAAACCCTTCGACCTTTGACAGGTCGGCGATTCCTTCGCTCAATGCCGCGACGTGCTGCACCAGCCCCAGCCGCGCCCGGCGGATCGACTCTTCTTCGTGCATCACCAGCACCTTCTCGAAGAAGGCGAAGATCGTATCCTTGAGTTCCCGTAGTTCCCTCATAAGCGTATTCACGTCGGGCTGCGACTTCACCTTCGCCGCCGCTCGATCGTATGCCTGGCGCAGTTGGGCGGTCGCCGGCTCGGTATCGGCGCGTGTATTGAGCGGCAGGCGCTCCTTCAGGTCGCGTGTGATGCGCACGCAGCGCGCGTAGTTCGACAGCACGTCGTTCCAATCCGGTTCCTGCATCCACTTCGCCAGTGCCGCGACTTCGCCGAACGCGCGATACGGGTCGTCCGCCCGCGCGGCGAGCACCGCGTCGACGGCGTCGTAACGATAACCCTGGTCTAGCAAAAGCACGCGCTGGCGCCCGGCGATGAAGCCGGCCACATCGTCGGTGACTTTGTCCTCGACTTGGACGGGTTGGACGCGCGCCGCGAGTTCCAGCCCCCGCCTGACCGAGAAAGGAATCTGCCGGTCCACGAGCACCTGCACGACGCCAAGCGCGGCGCGGCGCAGCGCCCACGGATCGGTCGAGCCGGTCGGCGCAAGCCCGATGGCGAACAACCCGGCCAGGCTGTCCAGTCGATCGGCAAGCCCGATCGCGATGCCCGCATTCGACTGCGGTAGCCGGTCGCCTGCGAAGCGTGGCAGGTAATGCTCGAAGATGGCCTCGGCGACCGCGCTGCTCTCGCCGGACGTTCTCGCGTACTCGCGCCCCATGATGCCCTGCAGCGAGGTGAACTCGATCACCATTTGCGTGACCAGGTCCGCCTTGCACAGGTGCGCCGCGCGCTGCGCCACCTTGAGATCGCCGTCGCTCAGTCCCAGCATCGCGGCCAGCTCTGGGATGATCGCTTCGATGCGCTTCGCGCGGTCGAGCATCGAGCCGAGGCGGGCCTGGAAAGTCAGCGTACCGAGTCTGGGCAGATGCGCCTCAAGTTTCTTCTGCGTGTCGTGCTTGTAGAAGTAGTCGGCGTCGGCGTAGCGCGCGCGCAGCACGCCCTCGTTGCCGTGTGTGACGACGTCCAGGTGCGTCGCGTCGCCGTTGCGCACGGCCACGAAATGAGGCAGCATCCTGCCCCGCGCGTCGACCACCGGGAAGTAGCGCTGATGCTTCTTCATGACTGTGATCAGCACGTCTTTCGGCAGCGACAGGTACTTCTCCTCGAACGTGCCCAGCAGCGCGGTGGGCTGCTCCACCAGGTGAGTCACCTCTTCGAGCAGGCCGGGGTCGTCTGGGATAGAGCCGCCGGCATTCGCGGCGACAACGTCGGTCTGCTGCCGGATGACCGAGCGGCGCTCGTCTGCGCCGGCGGTGATGTGCGCGCGCTCGAGCGTGGCGAGATAGTCGTCGGCCGACTCGATCTCGAGGTCGGGCGACCCGGCCGGGCGCGCGCCGCGCGTGACGCGGCCGCTGCGCACACCCGCATACTCGAATGGAACAACCTGATGGCCCAGCAGCGCGACGAGCCAGCGGATCGGCCGGCTGAAGGCGACGTTCGTGGCATTCCAGCGCATCGTCTTGCCGAACTTGAGAGAAGCGACGAGAGATGGGAGGTTCTCGGAGAGCACGTCTATGGCAGGCCGTCCGGCGACCTTCTTCTTGACGCCCACGTAACGATCGTCCCCGCTATACGGCTTGAGTTCGCTCACCGGCACACCCTGCCCTCTGGCGAATCCCTCGGCGGCCCTGGTGGGCCTGCCATCGGCGTCGTAGGCGACTTTCATCGCAGGTCCTCGCGCCTCCACTTCCTCGTCGGGCTGGCGGGTCGGTAGGGATGCCATCAGCGCCAGTCGCCTCGGCGTGCCGAGAGGAGGGTGAACCTCGCCTGCATCGAGTTTGAGCTGTTTCAGGCACTCAGGGAACTGCTCTCTGAGCTGTTCGAGAGCTGCCGTCACGTCGGCCGCGGGGAGTTCTTCAGTGCCGATTTCCAGCACAAAAGTCGTTGGCCGATCGGATGGCTGGCTGATTGGCTGTGCAGCACCGACTTGCTGACTCGCCGACTCGCTGACTCGCTGACTCTCCTTCAGCCACGGGTACTCCATCGCCTGCCGCTGCTCGACGTAAGCCGCCGCCACCTGCCGCGCCAGGTCGCGCATGCGGGCGAAGTAGCCCGCGCGCTCCGTCACGCCGATCGCGCCGCGCGCGTCGAGCAGGTTGAACGTGTGCGAGCACTTGAGGATGTAGTCGTGCGCGGGAATGACGAGCGGCGGCTGGTGCGCCAGCGCGGACTTTGCCTCGGCCTCGTACAGATCGTACATTCGTCTCAGGCGATCGACGTCGCCTAGCTCGTAGTTGTAGATGTTGTGCTCGACCTCCGAGCGGAGGAACACGTCGCCGTACGTCAACACGCCGTCGTAGTCGACGTCCCACACGCTGCGCTTGTTTTGCAGGAACATGACGATGCGCTCGAGGCCGTAAGTGAGTTCGACCGAGACCGGGTCGAGCGTGACGCCGCCCGCCTGCTGGAAGTACGTGAACTGCGTGATCTCCAGCCCGTCGAGCCACACTTCCCAGCCGAGACCCCACGCGCCGAGCGCCGGCGCTTCCCAGTTGTCCTCGACGAAGCGGATGTCGTGTCTCACGAGATCGATGCCGATCGCTTCCAGGCTTTCGAGATAAAGCTCCTGGGGATTGCCGGGGTCCGGCTTGAGGATCACCTGGAGCTGCGTATGCATCTGCATGCGGTTGGGATTCTCGCCGTAGCGGCCGTCGTCGGGCCGGATCGACGGCTCGACGTAGGCCACGTTCCACGGCTCCGGGCCGAGCACCCGCAGGAAAGTGGCCGGGTTCATCGTCCCCGCGCCGACCTGAACGTTGTACGGCTGCCAAATGACGCAGCCCTTGCTCGCCCAGAATTCCTGTAGTTTAAGGATGACCTGCTGGAAGGAAAGAGGTTTCATGAAGCTACTCGGCTTGCTTCCTCTCCGGATCGCGCAGCGCAGCTAGAGTGATTTCCTAACCGCTTTACGGATCGGAGTAGAGGCTTTAGCTGGAAACCGCCTAAAGGCTCGACTCCTTTTCGATTCGCTGACTCGCCGACCCGCTGACTCGCCGACCCGCTGACTCGCCGACTCGCTGACTCGCTGGCTCGCTGGCTCGCTGACTCGCTGCCTATTCGTTGACACTTTCGCGCCGCAGCACGTGGATGAACTCTACCGACTGCAGCTTGCGCTCCAAAACGTACGTCAAGTAGCGATGCATCGCTCGCTCGACGTCGAGCGCCACCGCTTCACGCACAGTCAATGCCGCAAACGCGTGGTACTCGCTGCGCGCGGCGTGCCGCATCACCTTGAGCGCACCGAGCGACAGGCGGCTGACGTCACTTCGGCCGGAGGCATGACGGGTGCACAATGCGCCGCCCTCGTGCGGACTCCAACCGTACGTCTCGTCGTCCGCGATTTCTGCCAGCAGCTCACCGCCCTTCACGCAGTGGAACACCTGGGGCTGGAAGCCGGCCAGTGTCAGCAGCCTGACCTCGAAGTAACGCGCAGTCAACGCCAGGTCGGGCGTGGTCGAAAACCACCGGAGCGCATCGGAGAGCAGGTCGAACAGCTCCGGCTGCGCGGTGCCTTCCTCGGCGAAGCGGTCGGCCAGCTCGGCGGCGTAGTGGGCGTACGTCGAGCGGTGCAGGTCTTCGCGCAGCGCGCGGTACGGTTCGATCGTCTCCGCCTGCGACACGATGTCGAACTCGCCCCGGCCGCGCGCGATCAGCAGGCCGACGTGGTTGAACAACTCGACGTGCCCGCCCTTGCGGCTCGCGATCTTGCGCGCGCCCTTGGCCACGACGCGCAGCTTGCCCCGATCAGGCGTCAGCAGCGTCAGGAGCCGATCGGCTTCGCCGACATCGGAGCGGCGCAGGACGATGGCTTCGGTTCGGTACAGGCGTCCACGGTCGGGCATGGGCTAGTCCACTCCGTCGCCGCCGTTTTGCGAACCGGCCGGCTCGGGCGGCGTCTCGCGCTGAATGAGAATCTTGCCGATACGCCGGTCTTTCACGTTCAACACTTTCAGGCTCACGCCGTCCACTTCGATTTCTTCGCCCGGCTCGGGCACGTGGCCGAGCCGGTTGTAGATCAGCCCGCCAAGCGTGTCGCTTTCCTCGTCGGACAGCTTCGCGGCGAGCAGCTCGTTCACGTCGTCGATCAGGATGCGCGCATCGACTTCGTACTCGTCGCGGCCGAGCGGCTTGACCATCGGTTCTTCCGATTCGTCGTATTCGTCCCGAATCTCTCCGACGATTTCTTCTAGAATGTCCTCGATCGTCACCAGGCCGGCCGTGCCGCCGTATTCGTCGATGACGATAGCCATGTGCACGCGGCGCTGCTGGAGCTCTCTCAACAGCTCGTCGACCTTCTTCGTCTCGGGCACGAAGTACGCCGGCCGCGTCAGGCTGGGCAGCCGCACGCTGTCGCCGCCCGATCGACCGTGCTGCCGAAACACCTTGAGCAGGTCTTTGGCGTACAGGATGCCGACGATGTGGTCGACGGTTTCTTCGTAGATCGGGATGCGCGAATGGCCGTGCCGGATCGCGGCGTCGGTGGCTTCCAGGAGTGGCGTGCCGGCTTCGAGCGCGACCATGTCGATGCGGGGCACCATCACTTCGCGCGCCAGCATCTCGCCGATGTCGAAGACCGAGTAGATCATCTTCTTCTCGGCCACCTCGAGCACGCCGCCTTCCTCGCCGGCGTCGACCAGTGTCTTGATTTCGTCTTGCGTGACGATGGGCATGCCCCGCCGCGGCTTGCCGCCGAACGGGCGCGCGATCAGGTTCGTGGCCCAGACCAGGAAGCGCACGATCGGCCCGAAGGATCGGGCCATCAGCTCGATCGGCCGGGCGACGAGCAGGGCAATGCGCTCGCTGTGCGCCAGCGCGACAGACTTGGGGACAAGCTCGCCGAGAATCAGCGTCACGGCGGTCAGCACGACGGTGATGATGAAGACCGCGATGCCCTGCGCCGCCGATGCGAGGCCCGGGATGGGCAACTGAGCGATCCATTGCGCCAGCCCCTCTGACAGGTTGATGGCGGCCGTCGCCGAGGCCAGGAACCCCATCAGCGTCACGCCGATCTGCACGGTTGCCAGAAGGCGACTCGAGTCATCCGCCAGGCGCAGCACCAGGCCGGCGGTCTCGTTGCCCGACTCCATCAACTGCTTCATGCGCAGCCGAGGCACGCTGACCATCGCCATCTCCGACGCGGAGAAGAACGCGTTCAGCGTGATGAGAATGGCGAGCAGGATGAATTCACTACCTATACCAGAGTCCATATGGGTTGCTGCATCTTATTGTGTCCAAACTGTCGGCTCATTTTAGGCCCGCCTGTACTAGGCAGACGACTCAGGTGGCTTGGGTTTCGGCCGGGCGGGCACTCCGTACACCAGCTCGCCGTCCGCCACGTCACGCGTCACCACCGACCCGGCGCCCGTCTGGCTGCCCGCGCCGACGCGCACCGGCGCGACGAGCATCGTGTCGCTGCCGATGAACGCGCCGTCGCCGATGTCGGTGTGATGTTTCTTCGCGCCGTCGTAGTTGCACGTGATCGCGCCCGCGCCGACGTTCACCTTTCGGCCGAGCGTCGCGTCGCCCAAATACGAGAAGTGGTGCTGCTTGGTGCCTGCGCCGAGCCGGCTGTTTTTGACTTCGGCAAAGTTGCCGCACTCGACGCCGCGTTCCAGGTAAGCGCCGCTGCGCAAGTGCGCGAACGGCCCGACGCGCACGTCCCCTTCGAGCGTAGCGCCCTCCACGACGGAGGATTCGATGCGGCAGCGTTCGCCGATGACGCTATCACGCACGATCGTGTTCGGCCCGATGTGGCACCCGCGTCCAATGTGAGTCGCGCCCTCGACGTGTGAGCCTGGATAAATCGTGGTGTCAGGCTCGATCGTGGCCTCGGCGCTGATAGTGGAATTCGACGGATCGACGATTGTGACCCCTGACAACATCAGGCGCTCGGCAATGCGCTCGCGCATCAGGCGCTCGGCCCAGGCCAGCCGCACGCGATCGTCGATGCCGCCGACTTCCTCCGTCGTGGCCTCGCGCGTGGCGATCGTCTTGACTTCCGCCGCCGCCAGCGCGACCAGGTCGGTCAGATAGTATTCGCCGTGACCGTGCTTCGGCTGGAGCTGATTCAGATGCGGCCACAGCCAGCCGGCCTCGAAGCACAAGATGCCGGAGTTCACTTCGCGGAGAGTGAGCTGTTCCGGCGTGGCTTCCTTGAACTCGACGATGTTGACGACGCGGCCCGAACCGCTGCGCACGATGCGACCGTAACGGAGAGGATCGGGCGGCCGGAAAGTCAGCAGCGTGATAGCGGCATCATGGCCGGCGTGTTCGTCGAGCATAGCGCGCAGTGTCTCGGCGCTGACGAAGGGCGTATCGCCGTACAGCACGAGCACCACGTCGCTGCGGCCTTCGAGAGCTCCGCGCGCCTGCATCACGGCGTGGCCGGTGCCGAGCTGCTCGGGCTGATCCACGTATTCGACGCGGTCCCCGATGGCCGCTCTGACCTGATCGGCGCGGTAGCCGACGACGAGCGTCGGGCGCTCGTCGCCGAGCGCCACGGCGGTGTCGATCACGTAAGACACCATCGAACGCCCGGCAACGGGATGCAGCACCTTGGGCAGCTCGGACTTCATGCGGGTTCCCTGGCCGGCAGCCAGGATGATGGTCGCCAGTTTCAACGGATCCTCCGTAAATGCGCGGCGCCCTAACGCCCGGCCGTCGGGCGAGGGACGCGCGATGATGACGGATGTGACGATGGGAAGGCCAGCGTGGGCGGCGAATATGGGTCTGAATCAGAATCCATCATGGGGTGCGCTGCTTCTGCGTCACTGCCCGTGCGCCAGTCGCTCGATCAGGCGCGCGGGCAGGCCCTGCTCTCGCATACGGCGCTGCGTTTCCTTAACGGGATACCGGACACGCCGGAATTCCCACCGCTTCTCGTCCAGGTCGAGCATCGCGTACGACGCGTCGGCGTTACCGTCGCGCGGCTGGCCGACGCTGCCCGGATTGATGATCCAGCGCCCGCTGTTGAGGTGGAGCGACCGGTTCAACTGCGGTGTGCGCACCTGGCAGCGCCGTCGGTCGCCTGCGCCTTCCGGCATGAAATACGTGGCGGGGATGTGTGTATGGCCGACGAGACAGATGACGGTGTCAAAGGCGCCGAAATTGAGCGTCGCGGTGACCGGATCCAGAATGTATTCCCAGACGGGCTGGCGCGGGCTCCCGTGCGCCAGGGTGTAACCCGATTCGACGCGCGACGGCGGCAGATCGTGCAGGTACGCCCGCGCGCCGGGGTCGAGCTGCTTCTGTGTCCACTCCGCCGACAAGCGCGCGTCCGTGTTGAAGCCACGCAGGTCGAGCTTGCCCAGCGCGGCCCAATCGTGGTTGCCGCTCAAGCTGATGTGCGGACATTCGCGCAGGCGGGCGACGCACTCGTTGGGATCGGGACCGTAGCCGATCACATCCCCCAGACACCAGATGAAGTCGAAATCCCCCGCATCTTCGAGGACGGCTTCGAACGCGGCGAGGTTGGCGTGAATATCCGACAGGACGAGGTAACGCATGCGTGAGACGTTCCAGACAATCGACGCCCGTGAGTGTATCACGTTTTGCACGATTTGCATAGCCTGTGGAGAGATGCATGCCTTGCGCGTCTCAAGTGCGGTTGTATAATCGCCGGCGACGCGGGCATCCCGGAGTGGCATGTCACCGATATTAGCGCCAGACGTTTTCGAGTTCGTGAGTGGAAGCCCGGCGCAGACGATGCGCATCGGCGAGCGATTGGGCAGCCTGCTCCAGCCGGGCGACGTCGTCTGTCTGGCCGGCGCATTGGGCGCAGGCAAGACGTGCATGGCACAAGGGATCGGCGCGGGATGGGGCGCGGCCGGCGAGATGACCAGCCCTACCTTCACGCTGGTTCACGAGCTGCGACGCGCGTCGGATGGCGCGACCTTGTATCACGTCGACTTGTACCGTATCGAATCTGAGGATGAGGCGCGCCTGCTAGGATTGAGCGACCTGTTCGAGAGAGACGCCGTGTGCCTGGTCGAGTGGCCCGAACGGGCAGGCGGCGTCCTGCCCGACACGTGCCTGCGCGTCGGGCTGACCACGCTCGACGAAACCCGGCGCCGCCTGACCTTCAGCGCCGAAGGCGAGCGGCACTTGCATTTGCTGAGCGAGTTGAAGCGCGCGGCGTTTGGCGTCGGCGAATGAGCAACGGGTGAATACGATAAGCGATACGCGATACGCGATATGCGATATGCGATATGCTGCTGGCGATTGATACGGCGACGCAGCGGGCCAGCCTGGCGCTTCACGACGGTGGGTGCGTGCGGGCCGAAATGACCTGGGAGATGGCGAGCCACCATACGGTGGAGTTGATGCCTCGCATCCTTTGGATGCTGGAACAGCTCGGCGCGAAAGCGCGCGATCTCACCGCAGCGGCTGTGGCGATCGGGCCTGGCTCGTTTACCGGCTTGCGCATCGGACTGGCGATGGCTAAGGGTCTGTCGCTGGCAAACTCAATTCCTGTTGTGGGCATTCCCACGCTGGACGCCGTGGCGGTGGCGCAGCCTGTGCGCAAGGAGCCGCTGGTTGCCGTGCTGCACGCGGGCCGTGGCAAGCTGGCAGCCATGCGCTACCGGCGCGCGCGAGGCGAGTGGCACGCACAGGGGGACGTGGCCGTGACGACGACCGACCGTATCGGCGAAGATTGGGATAGGCCGACGCTGCTGTGCGGCGAGCTGGATGGCGCCGAGCGCGCTTCGATCGTGGCGCGCCTGGGCGATCGGGTGATCCTGGCCGATCCGGCGCATTCGCTGCGGCGGGCGGGCTTTCTGGCCGAGCTGGGCTGGCGGCGCGTGCAATCCGGCGCTATCGACGATCTCGACGCGCTCAAGCCGATTTATCTTCCGACGGCCGCTGGAATCTGAAGTGAGCGTGTGATATGCGCGCTTTCGCTTTTTGGAAGGTGATCTCCATGGATCAGACCAACCTGCTCGAGCGCTTGACAGCGCTGTTTGCGGAGCATCAGATTCGCTATTGTGTGATCGGCGGACAGGCCGTCAACGCGTATGTGGAACCCTTAGTCAGCCTTGACCTGGACCTGATCGTAGCTCTCGATCAACTCGGCCAGGCCGAGTCGCTACTCGCGAGTTCTTTTAAGGTCGAGCGTTTCCCACATAGCCTGAATGTCTCGTTGCCCGGATCCGGTGTCCGCGTGCAAATCCAAACGGATCCTCGCTACGCCGCTTTCCTCGAACAGGCTTCGCTGCGCGAGGTATTGGGACTGGTGATGCCGGTCGCCAGCCTGGACGATGTGCTGCGGGGCAAGGTGTGGGCCGTGCAGGACCCGACTCGGCGGGCGAGCAAGCGACAGAAAGACCTGGCCGACATTGCACGGCTGCTGGACGTCTATCCCGCCCTGCGCGATCAGGTGCCGGAGGACGTCCTGGCGCAACTGCTCTAGCGAGGCCTTATGATTGCTGAGATCCCCTTCTCGTATGAGAAAATGCAGTTGAAAGACGTGCCGGCGGTGATGGCCATCGAGCAGCGCTCGTTCACGCTGCCATGGTCGGCGAATACCTACCGGCATGAAATCCTTGAGAATCAGAGCGCGCACTACTACGTGCTGCGCCAACGCAACGGCGCGCCAGGCCGGCGGGCCGATTGGCTGTCGCGGCTCGCTCGCCGTGAGGCCGACGCGCCCATCGTCGGCTATGGGGGGTTCTGGTGTATCGTGGACGAAGCGCACATCAGCACCATTGCCATCGACGTCGGTTGGCGAGGACGCGGGCTGGGTGAATTCCTGCTGGCGTCGATGATCGAGCAGGCCGTCGTGCTGAATGCGGTGAAGGTCACGCTGGAGGTGCGCGAGAGCAACCGGGTGGCGCAGAACCTGTATCGCAAGTATGGCTTCGCCGTCGCCAGCACGCGCCCGCGTTATTACCAGGACAACGGGGAGAACGCATTCCTGATGGCGCTCGAAGGTGTGCGCGGCGAGGCTTATCGCCGCGCCTTGCGCGACCTGACCGGCTTGCTGCAGGCGCGGCTC
>DATEUJ010000033.1:0-55611 GCA_035283185.1 Anaerolineae bacterium
CTTCACCTTGACGGTACACAGCGCGCACCTCGTCATCGGTGGGTAAGGGCAACGGTGTCATGGGCTTGACTATAGCAGCTTTGGATATGACGGGCAGTAGATTTACGTTAGAAATCTGCTAAGGCTGAGCAGTTACGAATAATGCAGGCTTCGCGATAACGGGCGCTTGGCACATTCCAGAGCGATGAAGGGGGGAGGAGCATGAAGAAATCATCCTTCGTCAAGACCGATCTTGATCGAATCACTTATCAGATCATTGGCATCGCGATGGACATTCACAGTCAGCTTGGCTCTGGTCACCGCGAGGAGGCATATCATAACGCGCTCGTCGCCAAATTCAGCCAAAGGACATCACGCTCAGCCGCCAGCGCAAGCCCAAAGGCGCCCATGGTAACACTCGAAAGTGAGAGGCGCACGCGACCCATTCGTTGATTCGTTGCCCATTCGATGACACCTTTCCTCCTCACCTTCCTGATCGCCTTCGCCCTCTCATTCCTCCTTACCCCCCTCGCCCGCCGGCTGGGGCTGCGACTCGGCGTCGTCGACGCGCCCGGCGAGCGGCGCAGACATGCGGGAGTGGTCTCGCGGCTGGGTGGAATGCCCATCTTCGTCGCCTTCACCGTCGGCGTGCTGGCCTCACGTGGGTTGGGCGTGCCGAGCTTCGATCCGCAGGAGCCTATCCGCATCGCCGGACTGCTGATCGGCGGCACGTTCGTTTTCGTCTACGGCCTGATCGACGATCGCTACAATCTGCGGCCTGTGTGGCACGTCGCGGCGCAAATCGTCGCCTCGCTGATCGCCATCGCTTCCCTGATTATCATCGAGCGGTTCAACAACCCTCTCACGAACGAGCTTGTCAAACTCGAACTGTGGCAGTACGTCCCGCTCACCCTCTTCTGGATGATGGGCATGATAAACACCGTCAACTGGCTCGACGGACTGGACGGATTGGCGGCAGGCATCGCTGCGATATTCAGCGCCGTGTTGTTCGTCGCGATGATCCGCACCACACCCGAGCAGCCGCAGCCCCAGTTGAGCATTGCCTTGCTGCCGATGGCGTTGCTCGGCGCGACGCTCGGATTCCTGCCGTTTAACTTCTATCCGGCGCGAGTCTTCCTGGGGTCAGGCGCGCTGTACCTGGGCTACGTGCTGGGAAGTCTCGGAATCATCGGCGGGGCTAAGGTGGCGACGGTGCTGCTCATTCTGGCCGTGCCGATCCTCGACGTGGCCTGGCTCATCGTGAGCCGCACGCGGCGAGGCCAATCGCCAGCGCAGGGCGGGCGTGATCATCTGCACTTCCGCTTGCTCGATATGGGGCTGTCACAGCGCACAATCGTCATGCTCTACTACATGGTGAGCGCCGTCTTCGGCGTCCTGGCGCTGTTGATCGAGGGGCGGCTGATCAAGCTCATCACGCTCGGGCTGTTAGGGGCGATCACGATCGCAGCGCTCGCGCTACTTTCACGCAACACAGAAGGCAGGCAAACCACGGCGGACGACTGATGCGGCCGCCCTTCGTTCGAGCGGGGTATTTACCTGCGCCTCTTCGGCCGGTCGCCCGGCTTTGAGTAATGCACGCGGCGCCCGGTAATCGACCCCGTTCCCCATTCCAGCAAGCCCAACAACACGGCCACGGGGAGATCGATCGCCAGCGTGATGACAAACGCCGCCGTCAGCCAGTTGATAGCCGCGCCGAGCGGCAGAGCGAGCGCCTCCAGGATGGCAGTCTGATTCGCAAGGAGTACGAGGGCCACGACGCCGACGATGAACAGAATGACGGAAGGCCACGTCTCGCGGTCGCTCGCGCTCGGCAGCATGGTATTGCTGATCGCGAAGGTCAGGTACAGCCAGAGCCAGGCATCGGGCGTCTGAAAGAGGCGGCCGGCCGTGGCGACGATGGCCTGGAAGTCGCCCGCCAGAAGCACGCTCCCCATTTCAGACAGCCCGAAGACACGGTATCCGATCAACAGCACCGCGCCACATCCGAACACCAGCGGCGCGACGCCAATCAGGCTCGAGCGTATCGGATCGACCTGCTCGACCATCACCGAGCCAAGCGTGATGCGGCCGCTTGAATCGCGGCGGGGAAATACGGTGAAGCTGCCCGCACGCACACGCAGGGTGAAAGCCGTGAGGGTATGGCTCAGCTCGTGCAGCAGCACGCCGGGCGACAGCGGGAGAAAATATAGGACCAGGGCCATATCCTGGTTGCCCGTGATCAAGAAGAAGAACCCGAGGATGTGGCGGTGAAGCCACTGCACCACGACTACGAGCAGGACGAGCGTGGCAACGAACCAGATAACCGCGTCCATTCACACCCCGCGCTTCGCCTTCGCCGTAATCTTCACGATTTCCGAGAAATCGCCTGCCTTGAGCGACGCACCGCCGACCAGCGCGCCGTCTAGATCCGGCATGACCATGAATTCGGCGATGTTGGCAGGCGTGACGCTGCCGCCGTACTGCACGCGGATCGACTGCGCGACGTCCTCGCCGTACAGGTCTGCCAGCGTGCCGCGAATCGACACGGCCACCACGCTGTTCGCGCCGGCCCCGGTCGCCGCCTTCCCGGTGCCGATCGCCCAGACCGGCTCATAGGCGATGACGATGCTGCGCGCCTGTTCCGCCGTCACACCTTCCAGACCTCGGCGGACTTGCGAGCTGACGACTTCGGCTGTCTGGCCGGCCTCGTTCTGCTGTAGGTTCTCCCCGACCGCCATGATCGGCGTCGGGCCGTGCGCCAGCGCTGCCTTGACCTTGCGATTGACCGATTCATCCGTCTCGCCGAAGTACTGCCGCCGCTCGCTGTGCCCGATGATCACGTAGTCGCAGATGCCCTTGAGCATCAGCGGCGACACCTCGCCGGTGAACGCGCCTTTCTCCTCCCAATGCATATCCTGCGCGCCGACCTTGAGCTTCGTCCCCTTGAGCGCATCGTCCACGCTCGCCAGCGCGACGAACGCCGGGCACACCACAATCTCCACTCCACTAATCTCCAATACCATCCGCCGCAACTCGCGAACCAGCTCGACGGCCTCACCGACCGTTTTGTTCATCTTCCAGTTGCCGGCCAGAATCGGCACGCGCATAGATCACCTCCAGTGGGAATAGTGAGATTATACAATAACACGACCGGCGCTTTCCAAGCGCCGGTCGTCGCCCAATCCAGGAGCCATGAGCGGCTGGCTCATGGCTCGAATCGACAGTCGAGCTGGCGCATCACCATCCCTACCCACGGCGGGATCGCCGCCGCGCCGGGCGCGCTCGCAACGGCCTGCCTGAACTCGCGCGCGGCAGCCACGCGATCGCCGTTCTTGAGCAGCGCGCAGCCCTTCACCGCGTGCGCTTCAGGCAAGTCGGCATTCGCGGCGAGTGCGTCGTTCGCGGCTGCCAGCGCCTCGTGGACACGGTTCTGCAGCAGCAGCGTCAACGCCAGCCCGGCCAGCGGCTTGGCCTTGTCTTCGATCGTCTCGACCAGCCAGGCCATGTGCGGCTCTGCTCGATCCGGGTGACCGGAGGCCAGCCATGCCTCGAAGGCGATTACCTTCAGGTCGATTTCCTCCGGCGCGCCGGGCGTCGAGAGCGTGTGAAGACCTTGCTCGGCGCGCTCGGCCGCCTGAATGAACGCCTCACGAGCTTCCTCGGGACGGCCCTGTACTACCAGCTCGTTGGCGCGGCGAAACAGGCGGTTCGCCTCTTCCAGAGCGAGGCGCGTCGCCTCGCCGGGGCGCGGGACGTCGCCAGACGGGGGGCGGTCGAGCGCCTGCGCGGGTGGAGTCGCGGCGACCGGCGGATCCAGATCGGCCGGCGTTGCGGGCGTCTGCCGGGAGCGCATGACGAGCAACACAGCCGCCGTGGCCAGGATGACCAGCGCCCCGACGCCAAGCCACACGGGCCACCGGCTGCTCTTCTTCGTCGCCCCGGGTGTGGGCATCACTTCCGGCACAGCAGCCGGCGCCGGCGGCGTTGGCGCGATTGTCGACGGCGCACCGTACAGGGAGCTTCCCGACTCGCCGACTGCACGACTCAGCCCGGCCATCATCTCTTCGATCGACTGGAACCGTTCGGCTCGATCTTTTGCCAGGGCCTTGAGCAGAAAGCGCTCCACGGGTTCGGGCAAAGCGGAGTTGATCGAGCGCGGCATGGGCAGCGGCGTGAAGATATGATCGTGTACGACGGCGTAGGGCGTATCGGCCTGATAAGGCACGCGGCCGACGAGCAATTCGTACAATACCACGCCGAGCGAATACACATCCGTTCGCGCGTCGAGGTCGCGCTCGCCTCTGGCCTGCTCCGGCGAGATGTACTGCGGCGTGCCGAGAATCGCATCCTGCGACAGTGTGGATTCGCCGGCCTGCGCCATGCGCGCCAGTCCGAAGTCGGTCAGGAACACGTCGCCCTTTTGCGTCAGCATGACATTGCTGGGCTTGATGTCGCGGTGCAGCACGCCCTGACCGTGCGCGTACGACAGGGCCACGCCTACCGCTTGGACGATCTTGAGGATCTCATCCATCGCCAGAGAGCCGCGCGCCAGCCTCGCCTTCAGCGTGTCACCCTCGATATAGCGCATGACCAGATACGGCTGGCCCTCGTGATCGCTGAAGTCGTAGACCGGCACGATATGGGGATGTTCCAACTTGGCGACGACGCGCGCTTCGCGCTGGAAGCGAGCCAGGAAGCCGGGATCCCCTTTGAAAGCCGGGTGCAGCACCTTGATCGCCACGTAGCGATCGAGCGACGCGTGGTACGCCTTGAAGACGGTCGCCATCCCGCCACTGCCCAACTGCTCGGTGATGCGGTACGGCCCGACGGTTTCTCCGGCGACGAATGACATGCGCGATCCTTATCTCCCCCGATGCCCAACTATAGCGTCACATCGTGAAGCGGGCAATAGATCGTTGTAAGCAATTCGTAAACTCGGTTTTTAGTGACACGCATGCGCTGTCTTAGGGCGATCGCCATACGGATTCTCCCACAAGGATCTTGCCGCGATGTTCCGCGCGCCACTGGTTTGAGATACCCATTTGATACTTTATGGTCGCCGTCGGCGAAACACCGAATACGTCCACAATCTGAGTACCTGTCAAAATGATCAAGGTCGTCACCTTGTGTTGCGGCGGCGGAGCCAGTGCAATCAGATAGCGAATCTGGTTTACCCTGAGTTGCAAGTCACGATTCCAAGCCTCATTGACCACGTCATTCGATCCGGGATGATATCGGCCGAAATCGACTGTTACACTCTTGCCCGTATGGTGCTTGATCTCAAGGACTTGATGCCGGATGTCGGGAAAGAGTCCGGACGCGGGCGGATAGTGATAACCAAGGCGCTTCGCCACCTCAAACTCAAACCAGTGTCCTTTGGGCCTCACCTCTAAGATTCTGCCCATCTCGTCATGGGGAGCATCGATGTCCATAAGGTCTTTCACCAACACAGCGATTTCCTCGAGCGTATACAATAGTGATCTCTCCGGCTGCTGATTCGCCAAGACGTTCGCATCTTCCAGATCGCTGCGATAAATCAGCTGCTTCTTTTTGTTCGCCTCTCGCAGCGTGCTCGCTGTGCGCATGGTCTAGTCGGCTCCTAGCTCGACTTTGAAGAGGTTCGCTGAAATACAATCGAGGATTCGAGATCTTGTATTTCTTGTGAAGTGAGTCCAAACAGTGAATATATCAATCGGTCGTTCTCTTCCTCCAATGATGATCGCTCCCGATCGGTTGCAATCGTCGTGAGACGGCGGGCATTCTCAATGATCTGCCTGACCACTGCAGCATTTCTGGGGTGCCCAATCGCAGGAATGGGGTAGGTCTTCAGATAGGAAGTCCAATATCGGAAACGCTTCGCATACAGTGAATTACCGCTCGTCAGCTTATGGAAGAACTCCAACACCTTTGAGTTCAGCAAGCTCAAGAGTAGCAAATTGTAATCGTAGGATTGATCTCGAAGAATAATGTAGAAGCAAGTTCCATTCACAAAAAACGACTGATCATCGAGAGCAAAGCAGTTGTGCGAAGCAATGTCAGGTGTGACGAGCTTGAGCTGCGCAAAGTCAGATGGCGATTGATGAACCCAAATCTCGTACCACTGCCGGCCGCTGTCGCGCAAGTACGCCCGAGCCTCAAGCTGCTGCCGATTCGCTTGCAAGTAGCGCCGCGCGTGTGGATATGGGCCGAGGTCAACCGGCACGACCTTGCCGCCCCGCTCCTCATGCGGATATAGCACATGGAGATCACGGTCGGAACTCCAAATGCATTTCCAGCGATCAATGTTGTGGCTTTCCAGAACCGGGTGCAGCAGTCCGCGTTCAAGGCGGGACTGCTCGATAAACTTCGCCGTCAGTGGCTTGATAAACACATCATCCGCCGTCGTCTTAAGCCCAACGCTGATCTTGCGGGTGAGATCGTCGAGTGTACAAGCAGCATCCTTGCGCAGCTTTTCAAGAAGGTGGTGCTCCAGCGGATAATGAAACGTCCATACTGGTTGGCGGCGTTTGGGCAACGGAGCGTCGAACTTTTCCACCCGGTAGCACCGTTGCTTCCATTCAACGTCTATCCGCAGAGGCAATTGGCTGTGATCAAGAGGTGAGAGAAGACGATCGACAGAGACTACGCCGAGCCTTGGGGCCTCGATCTCTTGAATCGACGCGTAAGTGAACGACTGTCCTTCAGGCCGGCGATTCTCAAGAATCAGGATCATAGGAAGCACAGCCGCTTCAAACAACTTGGTGTCGGTCAGATCGATGATCTCGACAACCGTATAGCGGGTCAAGATGTAGTCGCGCAGCTCACTTGCGCCGCGGGTAGTCAACAGTTTGTTCGAGACAATATATCCCACACGCCCGCCAGTCCTAGTGAGATTGTTTGCCAGTTCAATAAACAGGCCGGCCAAGTCAAATCGACCACGGGCTGTTTCGTAAGTCGCGGCGTACGTCACCCGGCGCTCGGGGGGCTGAACGTGCTGGATACGAACATATGGGGGATTGCCCACCACGCAATCGAAACCACCTCGGGCGAAAACAGAGGCGAATCTACCTTTCCAATCGAACGAATTAGCAGAGTCCGCGCTGGCGAAGGGCATCGCCAACTGAACATGCGGAGCGGGTCGCAACAAGGCATCTCCGCACTGAATCATCTGGTCCAGATCGACCGCTCTCACTCCAGACTCTTCCGCCTTCAATGCGAGATGCCCTTTAGCGGCGTCGACAGCCGAGGGGTCAATATCAACACCGTAGAGATTGTTCTCAAGAATATGGCGGACATCGTCAGTGTGGAGCTGGCCCAAGCGATCTCTCCAGAAGGCACACAGAACATCAAAAGCCTTGAGAAGAAACAGCCCGGAACCACAGGCGGGATCGATGATAGTCAGACCGCGCACGGCATCGAGATCGCCTCTGTCGAGATAGGGTTGAAGCGTAAGGCGAACGATGTATTCAACCACCTCGTCAGGGGTGTAATGAACCCCGAGTAGCTTGCGCTGTTCAAACGAGTAAGCCGATTGGCGTAGAAGAGCCTGACGCTCAACTGTCATATCGCATATCCCTGGCTCAGTCCAGATTGGCAGGCCCGAACAGACATCGTGGCGGAATTGTCACATTATACTCCACTCACTTAAGTGCACCTATCATCTCCTTCATCCTGTCGACGTGCGTCGCCGCCCAGTAAATCCGGCCGCACTGCGGGCAGTGGCAGAACTCATCCTGCGTTTGGAGCACGTACGGCGGCACACGGTCTTCGACATCGGCCTTGGCAATCGGTTCGAGCCTCGTGTTGCACACCGCGCATCGGGTGAGCGCGCCGTCTGCCGGCGGGCCGACGGCCGCCTGCACCTGCCGGATCTGCGCGGCCAGCTCCTGCGACTCGATCCAGATCGCCCGCACGCCTCGCTGGCGCGACAACCCTCGATCGCGCGTGAGCAGGATGCGATCCTCCTGCTGCGCTATCCGGAGCAAGGTCACGTCTTCGGCGGCATTGTCATAGCGCGTATCGTAACCCATCAGCCGCAGCCACTTTGCCAGCCGCCCCAACATGACGTCGGCAATCAGCCTGGCGGGTTCCCTTTGATCTTCTGAATCGGGTCTGGTATCATCCATCGCCGTGGAGCCTTCGCTGCTGCCGCTGTCCTTCCTCATCCCGATCGGAGTCCTGCTCGCCGGCTGGGCAACCGTGCCGACCTCCCGGTTGCGCGAGTCGGCGCTCGCCGCACTCGTCGCGGCGATCAGCAGTGCCGTGGCCTACGTGGGGTTCGGATTCGCATTCCAGTTCGGCGGGGTGGGAATCGTCCCATCCGCGCCGGCCGGGCTGACTGGACTCGACGCGGTCTGGTCGCCGTTTCCCAGCAGCGCCGGGCAGTGGACGTTCGCCGGGCTGGAAGGCTTTTTGCTAAGCGCCGAGGGTGCGCCCGAAAGTCTGGCGCTCCTCGAACGGCTGGCGCTGCATCGCCTATCGCTCGCAATTGCTGCCGGACTGATTCCAGTCGTGGCGCTTGGCCATGGCGCGAACCGCGTCGTCACGATCACCGCCAGTATCATCTCGTCCGCAATTGTGTTCCCTATCACGGGCGCGTGGATATGGGGCGGCGGTTGGCTGGCCGACCTCGGCGTAGTCCTCAACCTCGGCCACGGCGCGATCGACGTGGCCGGTTCTGGGATCGCTTTCTTCGGGCCGGCCTGCGTCGCCTTCGTCGCACTTCGCATGTTTCGGCAGCCAGGCTCATCGCCGGATCGAGATGTCGAATTGCCAAAGCTGCGCCAACCGCTTCTGGCGACGCTCGGCGCCCTCCTGTTCGGCGCGGGCTGGTGCGCGTGGGCGATGAGCGATCCTCTTCTGAGCGCATACCCTGCAGCCGAATTCGGCGGCGTGGCCCTGATCGGTCTTCTCTGCGCGGCTGCCTCGATGACCGCTGCAGGCGCCTATATATGGCTCGCCGGTGGCTACCTCAGCCTGGTCATGTTTTCACGCGGCTGGGTGGCCGGATGGGTAGCCGCCAGCGCTTCGGCCTGGTTCATCCCGCCGGGAAGCGCGCTCGTCATTGGCCTGATCTCTGGAATCGCGATGGTATTCAGCCAGTACATCGTCGAGCGTCGATGGGGGTTGCGGGACCACGCCGGGGCTGTGGCGATTTATGGCGCGGCGGGCGCCTGGGGGCTGATTGCCGTTGGAATATTCGCCGATGGCGCTTTCGGCTCAGGCTGGAACGGCGTCGCGACGCCGCGCGGAGTACAGGGTATCCTGGCCGCGGATCCGGGACAGCTCAGCGCCCAACTGGCCGCGCTGATAGCAATCGGCCTGTTCGCCACGTGCATGGCCGCAGCGCTGCTCCTACCCATTTTCTTCATCGTGCGGCGATCCGCTTCCGCCCCAGACGCCAGAGTTGCGCCGGGAGAGTAAGCACCCCCGGAGCCTGTCCTGCGACCGAAGGGAGTGTCGAAGGGTGCGGCCAAGACCGGCACGCAGGCGTGCCCGCTCCGCGTCCGCAGAAATTGGGTCTACTGAGATTGCGTGCCCGCCAGGTCCGCCAACAGCTCCCGCACCTCTGCGTCGCTCACTTGATCGAAATTCTGGTAATAGCCGCCGACTGCCAAGAAAATGCTCGGGACGTGCAGGGTCACAATCTCATCTGCGATCCAGCGCAGGCGGCCGATCGCCTCTCCCGACATGACAGGCGCGGCTGCGATCAGCTTGCGCACGCCTTGATCGCGCAGCGCTTCCAGCGTCACGATCATCGTCGCGCCGGTGGCGACGCCGTCGTCGACGACGACGACGCTGCGCCCGCGCACATCGACGGGCGGGCGCCGGCCGCGATACATTGCAGCGCGACGCTCGATTTCCTTCATCTCTTGCTGCGTGACGCGTTCGATGTAGTCGGGAGGCACGCGCAAGTGCTGGATCAGGACGTCGTCGAGAATGCGGCTGCCGTCCTCGGCAAGCGCCCCGATGGCCAGCTCTTCGTTTTGCGGCGCGCCGAGCTTGCGCGAGAGCGCCACGTCGAGCGGCGCGCCAAGCGCCAGCGCGACCTCATAAGCGACCACCACACCTCCGCGCGGGATGCCCAACACCAGCAAGCCGCTTTCGCCCTTCAGGCTGCTCAGCTTGTCCACCAGTTGCCGCCCGGCGTCGACTCGATCGACGAATCGCATACCTCCCCCGAACTGACCATCACTCAGCGTAAACTATGCGGAACGTGAAAACCATAGCGATCGGGTGGCGCGGCTAGCGCGCCAGGGGAAATCGCACAAGTACCGTGTAGATCGATCCACTTGACGCAAGCTCACTTTGGAAGAGCACGATCTCGTCGGCATGAACATGCCCTAACAGGCCGATTTTCGCCGCCATCACGGTTTCGCCAAGCTTGTGTAGATCGGCCGGCCTGAGGTCGCGCCCGGTACGCCCAAGTGTGAGGTGCGGCTGAAAGGGACGCGGTTCAGTCGGGTACCCCAGCGGCACGGTCGCCGACTCGACCGCGCGCTGCAACGCGTGCAGCGCCCCGCTCGGCTCGTCGATGCCGACCCAGATGACACGGGGGCGCTGCGCGTCCGGAAAGCAGCCCACGCGCATGACCTCGAAGGGGAACACGTGAAGCCCACTCACCGCGCGCCTGAGCGCCAGGCTGATGGGCTCGATTTGGGCAGTGGGGACCTGACCCAGGAACTTCAACGTGAGGTGGATATTGTCCGTCTTCACCCAGCGCACGCTGCCACGCGGCGCGTGCTGGCTCAGACGCGCCTGCACCTCTGACAAGGCATCTCGCGTGACCTGCGGCAGTTCCACGGCAATGAAGGCCCGTACCGCGTTCATGCTTCCGGTTGAAGAGAATGTCCCGCGCCGACCGTTCGCCCGGCGCGGCGCCCGCAGGCCCGATCGAGATGGTCGATCAGGAGAGCGTCGAAGTCATCGCCACGCTCGTCGACGACCTGGTGGCCCACGTCCGGCCACACCACCAGTCGCGCCCCCGAAATCGAACGCGCCGCAAGGCGCCCCTGCGATGGCGGCACCATCGTATCTCGACCGCCGACGATCACGAGGGTCGGAGCATGAATCATCGGCAGCCGATTCTGCAGGTTGGAGGTGACGACGGCGCGCAAACTTCCCACGGCTGCGTTGACGGTGGTCGCGCGCAAGTCTTGGTGCATGCGCTTCCGCGCCAGGTCACGATACAACCCTGGTAGGGCAGGCAGACGCATATCGCCCGCGACTGAGAAAAAAGCCCTCTTGTGCATCCCGCCGAAAAGCCGACGTGCTAATGGAGACGTCCACAACTGGCGCAATGGCAAGCCCAGCTCGCCGTTGACGATCGGCGCGACCGCGACCAGCGATCGAGCATCACGCCGCGTCGCCACGTCGAGCGCGATCGTGCCGCCCAGGGAATGGCCGGCTAATGCAGCTCGATCGACGCCCAACCGGTCGCAGAAATCGATCAACGTCTGAGTGAACCGCTCCAGGCTATACCAGTCGCTGCCGGGTTTGTCCGACGCGCCAAAACCGATCAAGTCGACTGCCCACGCGCGATAGCCGGCCTGGGCCAGCCGGCTCATGCTGCGCGCCCACATGCGCCACGACGAAGCCCACCCGTGAATCAACAACACGGACGGGCCATGACCTGCCGTCTGATAATGGAGGCGAAGACCGTCGATCGTCAGGAATGCCATAGACCCCGTTGGTATTATAGCATAGCCACATCGGTTTTTTTTCATCCGCATGTTTGTGGTAATCTAACTGGGCCGCCATACGCCCCACCCTGCGTGTGCACGCAAGGTTGTCACCAACCGTAAGGCGCGTTTCCATACGCGCCGCAAATTGGCGGCTATCGAAAGCCGCCCTACGTCCGGCCTGACATGTTTTGCGTGCACACCACCCTGCCGCCGCTCAACCCTTTATGTATCTTCAGTGTATACTACGTAGTTGCCGGAGGTGCTTGCCAACCGCGAAGACACGGTTGGCAAGCGCGTGTGAGATCGGCGCGCGCTCCGGATTCCCATCACGCCCAAGGACATCGGAATGAATAGCATCCAAGTCGTCGGCCGAAAACTGATCGACAACATCGAAAAGGTCATCATCGGGAAGCACGATACGGTCACGCTGGCCGCCATCGGGCTGTTATGCCAGGGACACTTGCTGATCGAGGATGTGCCTGGCGTGGGCAAGACGATGCTAGCCAAGACGATTGCCAAGTCGATCGGATGCGTCTTCCGGCGGATTCAGTTCACACCGGATATGCTGCCGAGCGACGTGACCGGTGTGCGCATTTACGACCAGAAGACACGCGAGTTCGTCTTTCAGCCCGGGCCGATCATGGCTCAAATCGTTCTGGCCGACGAAATCAACCGCGCCACGCCCAAGACGCAGTCGGCGCTGCTCGAAGCGATGGAGGAGCGCCAGGTCACGGTCGACGGCGAAACGCACTACCTCCGCCCACCGTTCATGGTCATCGCCACACAAAATCCTATCGAATACGAAGGCACTTTTCCGCTTCCCGAGGCGCAGCGCGATCGCTTCTTGCTCCGCATCCACATCGGCTACCCGGACGCCAAGACCGAGGTTGCCATCCTCGACGATCAGCGCACGCGGCACCCGATCGACACGATCGACCAGGTGCTGAGCGTCGACGACTTACTGGCTGCCCAGCGAGAGGTGCGCGAGGTCTACGTCGACGATCTGGTCAAGAAGTACATCGTCGATCTGGTCAACTATACGCGGCGCCACGACGACGTATACCTCGGCGCCAGCCCGCGCGGTTCGCTGACGCTGTACCGTGGCGCGCAGGCGCGCGCGGCCCTGGACGGCCGGAGCTACGTGATCCCGGACGACGTCAAATATCTCTCCGCGTTCGCGCTGGCCCATCGCATGATCGTCAGCCCCTCGGCTCGCATCAAAGACGTAACCGCCGACGTCGTTCTGCGCGACATGCTCAACAGCGTGCCGGTGCCGGGCGGCATGGCGCAGCCAGCGCGATAGGCCACCCATGTCCCGTCTGCGCGCCGCACTCTTGCTCAGCGCTGTCATGCTGATCGCAGGCCTGGCGACCGGCCGGACGATGTTCTACAACGTCTTTTTCCTGCTGGTCGCCGTCATCGTCCTGTCCTATTTGTGGGCCTGGGCCGGCGTCAACTGGCTGCGCCTCACCCGCCAGACCCGCTCGCGTCGGGCGCAGGTCGGGCTGCCGATCGAAGAAGTGTTCCGGCTGCGGAACATCGGCTCGCTGCCGAAGCTGTGGCTGGAGGTCCTGGACGGTTCCGATCTGCCCGGCCACCGCGCCAGCCACGTGGCCTACAACATCCCGCCGTCCACCGAGTACGCCTGGACGGTGCGCACGTACTGCCTCGAACGCGGCCGCTATCGGCTTGGCCCGATCACGCTCGTCAGCAACGATCCTTTCGGCCTATTCACGATCCGGCGCGCGCTCAGCTACACGACGAACGTCGTCGTGTATCCGGCGACTTTCTACTTGCGATCTTTTCCCATGCCGGTCGGCACGCTCCCCGGCGGCGATGCGCTGCGCCGCCGCACACACCAGATTACGGCCAATGCCGCCGGTGTGCGTGAGTATTATCCAGGCGACGGCTTCAACCGCATTCACTGGCCCTCGACCGCGCGCAAGGGCCGCCTCCTGGTGAAAGAGTTCGAGCTCGATCCCATGTCCGACGTGTGGATCTTCCTGGACATGGCGGCCGCCTCCCACTACGGCGAGCGCCACGTCGATGTGGGCCAGATCGTCGAGCGGCCCGGTGGACAGCGCCCTCCCAAATTCGAGTTACCCAACAGCACGGAGGAGTACTGTGTCTCCATCGCGGCCTCCATCGCGCAGTATTTCCTGCGCAACGATCAGTCGCTGGGATTGGTCGCTGCAGGACAAAGCTGGGAGATCGTGCAGGCCGACCGTGGCGATCGGCAGGTGTTGAAAATTCTGGAGACGCTGGCGGTTCTGCGCGCCGAGGGGAAAATGCCGTTATACGAGATCCTCTACCGCGAGACGAGCGGCCTGGCGCGGGGATCTACTATCATCGTCGTCACACCATCCGTCAACGTGCGCTGGGCGCGCACGGCCCGTCACCTGTCGACAACAGGCCTCCGCGTCGTCCCCGTGCTGGTCGATCCTCAAGGCTTCGGCGGCGACAGCGGCGCGGCGCATATCGCGGCCGAGCTCGAAGTCGCCGGCGTCAAGCCCGTCATCATTCAGCGCGGAGCCAACTGGGTGGACATGTTCGACCGGGCGCAACCTGCGGCAGGACGATGGACCCCATAAGTCGCGGGCCTGACGACCCTTTAGCATCTCCAGGCACTACGCACTGTCCTGGTCGCGCCTGTCGCTCGTCGCCGAGGCCATTCGCCTGATCCACCTCATCAGGGCCATCTCGATCTGCTCCTGGTATTTCCAGATGAAAAACCCGGCTGTCACGACGCCGATCAGCCCGAGGATCAGCAGCTCCAGCGGCAGGCGCGCCATATTGTCTCCGACGAGCGCCGATGTCACTGCCGCTGGCAGGCGCACGACCGTCGCCATGATCAGCATGGGCAGGATCGGCAGCGGGCTTAACCCGATCGCGTAGAAGGCGAGATCATCGGGAACGAACGGCAGCAGGAAGACGAGGAAGAAGAATAGCGGCCCGCGCCGGTCGGCGAACCGATCGAAGCGCGCCAGCGCCGGCTCGCCGGCCAGTCGCGTCACGAGCGGTCGTCCGAATCGGCGGCCCAGCCACATCGCTGCCCAGGCGCCCAGAGAGGTACCGATCAGGCTGTACAACAAGCCTCTCCATACGCCGAACAGGTATCCGCCTGCCACCCCGATGAACTGGCCGGGAATCGGCGCGAGGACGACCTGCAGGGCGCTCACGCCGATGAACACGACCGGCGCCCAGGCGCCGAAACTGCCCAGCCAGGCCAGCACGCGATCTCGATCGAGCAGGAGCTGGACGCCCGCCTCGATCCAACGCCACGCGGCTGCGGTGAGCAGGATCCCGGCTACAATCAATATGCTCCACGCTATGCGCCTTCGCCGATTCATCCCTCAACCGGGTCTGCGGCCGGCGCGGTCGCAGGCAGACGCCGCACTCCGAGCAGCGCCAGCGCGCCGCCCATCGCCGCGCTCAAGAATAGCACCGGGTACGACGTGAGCTGCAAGATGATGCCGCCGATGGCCGGCGCGATGACCATCACACCGGCGACCGTGTTGGCAAGCCCGGTGTACGCCGGCCGCTCTCCTGGCGGAGCGATATCCAGCACATATACCAGGAAGCCGAGCAGAAAAGATGCGTCGAGCGCGCCGATCAGAACGAACACGAGCAGATACCCGGCCGTCGCCAGAGCCGGCCGGCCGTGGCCGAATGCTTGCATTGCGAGCGCGATCAGCGGCACACCCACTGCCAGGAGCGAAGTGATCCGAATGACTGCCGTCGAGCCTCTGCGTTCACACAACCGGCCGAGCGCGATGCTGCCGAGGATGCCGCCGATCGTCTGCGCCGCAATGAACAGGCCGATGTTCGAGGCCGGCAGGCCAAGCTCGTGGGTGGCATGGACGACATATTGAGGACGGGCCAGGTCGAAGAGGCCGACCATCAGCCGCACGATAGTCATCTGCCGAAAGGCTTTGTCCTTGCTCAGCACGTGCGCGGCGTGCGCCAGCAAGCTCATCTGATCGGACATCGAAGAGCCGTTCTGCTCGACAGGCTCCCGCAGGGCCAGCAGTCCTATCATCGAGAGCGCCAGCGCGATCACGGCGAAGCCATATAGCATCGCGAACGAATGGGGATATACCAGTCCGCCGTAGATAGCCGCCGTGACGACGAGTGATGCGCCGAACCGGAAGACATTTGCCAGCGCCTGGCCCGCGCCGAATACGCGGCTGCGCACGTCTGCGGGGAGGGTCTTGCTGACGATGTCGAACCAGGCAACCGCCGCGACCGAATCGAGGCCGCGAAAGATTGCGACCATCGCGACGAGGCCGGCGAACACCAGCCCGCGATCGAGCGACCCGCCCAACGCGAGCATGACCACGAAGAGACCCAGCGAGGCGCGCGAGATGGCGGCCGTGCCGATCATCACCGGCTTCTTGCGCGGACGGCCGGCCATCCAGCGACCGGCAGCCAACTGGGGCAGCAGCCAGAACCCGATCCATAACGTGCCGACCAGGCCGACCAGCGCCTCGTTACCGGTGAGCGCGAACGTGAGCAGCGGCAGCAGCGTATCGAACCCGATGAAGCCGAGCGACGTTCCAAAGCCGACGAAATCGGTCAATATCCCCGCGACGTTGCGACGGAGGTTGACGTGAATCATATGGATTCCGCCTGACTATAGCAGTGCTGCATATCATGGTCAAGACTACGACGGCTCGGCGCGGGCATTCACGTCTGGTAGAGAAGATGCCTTATGGTGCGATTCGGCTATAATAGGACTCGCGCGGATCGCCACTGGGAGAATCGAGATGCCTGATCTGTCCATGCACATTGTCGAAGTGACCGTCTACCCCGACCGTGCACGCGTGACGCGGCGTGGTTCGACGACCCTGGAGCCGGGTCTTCACCAACTGAGCATCGCCGACCTGCCGCTCGCGCTCGACACCGCCTCGGTGCGCGCAGGCGGCAAGTTCAGGCCGAGCGCCGCCTCGGGGAGCGCGCGCCTGCTCGGCGTCGACGTCCGCCGGACGTATTACCAGGACACGCCCGTGGCGATGGTCAAAGAACTGGAAGACCAGATCCTGGCGCTGGAGGATGCCGATCGTGTTCTCGCCGACAAGGCCGAAGCGCTGGCCGTGCAGGAGGCCTTCGCCCGCTCGGTGGCAGAGAAGGCCGGCGAGCAATTGGCGCGGGGCATCGCTTTTTCGCGCACCGATGTTGCACAGGGCAGCGCGCTGATGGGCTTTGTCGCCCAGGAAATGACCCGCACGCAGAACGATCGCCGGGAAATCGGTATCCAGCGGCGCGACCTGGCCAGGCAGTTGGAGCAGCTTCGCAATCAGCTCAGGATGCTGCAAGGCAGCCGGGGCCGCGAGCGGTACACAGCCACCGTCGAGGTCGAAGTCACCGCCGTGGGAGAACTGACGGTCGATTTGGTATACGTCGTGACGAGCGCCGGCTGGCTGCCGCTATACGACATGCGCCTCGACCCTTCGCTCAGGGCAGGCTTCGGCGAGGTTGAGCTGGCCTATCTCGGCCAGGTCACGCAGCGCAGCGGCGAAGACTGGAACTCTGTGACGCTCGTTCTGTCCACGGCGCGTCCCGCGCTGGCTACTGTGCTGCCTGAGCTAAAACCCTGGTACGTAAGCGTTTATGAGCCGCCGGTCGTGCACCCCGTGGCCAAAGGCGTGTTGCGGGTGGCTGAGGCGCCCATAGCGCCTGCCGCAGTCGTGCCGCAGCCCGCTGCAGAGTTTGCGGTGGCTGAGCCGGTAGCATTGGAAGCCGTCACAGCCGGCGTCGAAAGCGCGGGGGCGTCCGTCACTTTCCGGCTGCACCAGCAGGCCACTGTCCCTGCCGACGGCGAGCCGCACAAGGTGACCGTCGCCACAGCCAGACTCGAACCGAAGCTGGACTACGTGACGGCGCCCAGGCTGGCCGAGTTCGCATATCGCCGGGCGAAGGTGAAGAACGGCGATCTGATGCTGCTCCCCGGCGCGGCGTCGATCTTCGTCGAGGGCGACTTCATCGGCAGCGCCCCGCTCAAGCTGACTGCGCCCGGCGAGGAGTTCGAAGCGTATTTCGGCGTCGACGACCGTGTGTACGTCAAGCGCGAATTGAAGGCGCGCGAGGTGGACAAGAAACTCCTGCAGGAGAAGCGCCGGCTGCACTACGGCTACGAGATCGAAGTGCGCAACCTGCGCCCCGGAAGAATCGACCTGGAGATTCACGATCAGATGCCCGTTTCGCGGCACGAGTCCATCAAGGTCAGGCTCGAATCGGTCGATCCGAAGCCCGCCGAACAGAGCGAGATGAACGAGCTGACCTGGAAGCTTTCCCTGGAGGCAGGCGCGAAGCAGCTCGTTCGCTTCGACTTCAGCGTGGAGCATCCGCGCGACCTGCAAGTGGCCGGGCTGCCGTAACACCCTCCATCCTCGACACGCTTAGAGCGGATGCCGATTGAGTGTACGCCAATCCGGAGTCGAGCCTTTAGGCGGTTTCCGGCTGAAGCCTCGACTCCGGCGTGAATCAAAGTGGAAGCCGCTCTAGGACGCTTAAGCTTGATCCGACGTTATCTTTACCTCACCGTCTTCGTCAGCGGGCTGGTCACGCTCGCCGTCGAGCTATCCGCCTCTCGCCTGATCGAGCCTTACTTCGGAACGAGCAACCTGATCTGGGCCACGCTGATCGGCCTCATCCTGCTGTATCTCAGCGCCGGTTACGCGCTCGGCGGGCGGTGGGCCGATCGGTCGCCGCGCGCCGAGGTGCTGTGTCGCATCGTCGTCTGGGCCGCGTTCCTCATCGGGCTGATTCCGTTCGTCGCGCACCCGATCCTGAGCCTGGCCGTGACCGGCTTCGCCGACTTCAACACGGCGCTGCTCGCCGGATCGTTTATCGCCGTGCTGATCCTGTTCAGCGCGCCGATCACCCTGCTCGGATGCGTTTCACCGTTTGCGATACGCCTGGCCGTCGACGACGTAGCGCATACCGGCAACGTGTCGGGCCGTGTCTATGCCGTGTCCACCGTCGGCAGCTTCTTCGGCGCGTTCCTGCCAGTCCTGATCTTGATACCGGCCATCGGCACGCGCAGCACGTTCGTCACACTGTCGCTGGCGCTGATGGCCGTCGGACTGATCGGCCTGCGCCGCCGCGCCATACGCTTCGCGTGGATGCCCATCGCGATTCTCCTTCTGGCCGCACTCGTGCAGCCCGAGATCAAGTCGACGGCCGGCACGATTTTCCAGACCGAATCTTCTTACAACTATATCCAGGTCGTGGAGCGCGGCGACACGCGTTACCTCCTGCTCAACGAAGGCCAGGGAGTACATTCCGTCTACAATCCCAACCGTGTCGACACCGGCGGCACGTGGGACTTCTTCGCGCTGGCGCCGTACTTTAACATGCCGGCGACGGCGGATCGGCTGCAGCGCGTCGCGGTCGTCGGCCTGGCGGCGGGGACGATCCCTCGACAGTATAGCGCCGTCTTCGGCCCTGTTCCGATCGACGGCATCGAGATCGATCCGCGCATCGTGGAGGCCGGCCGCGTCTACTTCGACATGAACCTGCCGAACCTGAACGTCGCCGTCGCCGACGGGCGCTACGCGCTATCCCGCTCGCCGTATCGCTACGACGTCGTCGGCGTCGACGCCTACCGCCTGCCCTACATCCCGTGGCACCTGACGACCGTCGAGTTTTTCAGGGAAGTGCGCGAGCACCTCGCCGACGCCGGCGTCGTCGTGATCAACGTCGGACACGCCGGAAACGACTACCGCCTGGTCGATGCGCTGGCGGCCACGCTGTCGCAGGTCTTTCCCTCGGTGCACGTCGCCGACGTGCCGAACACGTTCAACACCATCGTGTATGCGACCGCGCAGCCGACGTCTCCCGATAACCTGCGCACCAACCTGGCTTCAATGACGCATCCACTGACGCGCAACGCCGCCGAGCGTGCGCTGCCCAGTCTGCGCGCGCCATCGCCGGGCGGCGCCGTATTCATCGACGATCGCGCGCCGGTCGAGCAGTTGACGAACTCGATTATGGTGAGTTACCTGCTGGGGATCGCGAGCGGAGAAATCACGCTGCCGTGATGCAGTGGTCGAGTGGTCGAGTCGTCGAGTAGTCCAATGGTCAGGAGGCACATAAGGAGCCGGTAATTATCCACAAGCTGGTCGTCTGCAGTTGCACTGCGGACGCTGGGCGACAGTAGCACTGTCGCCCCAACATCTGTGCAATCACCAGACAAGGAGACTATGCGTAAGTTCGTTCCCTCGTTACTGACCATCGTCGTCGCCTTGCTCGTTCCGGCCATCCTCGTCGTCAACGGCATCCGGCTCGTGGCGAACGACTGGACCATCCACTTCGAGTACACCCGGCCGGACTTTGCGCCGGACGCGTACGGATTCACGCTCGAGCAGCGCACAGAGCTTGCGCTGGCCGGGCTGTATTCCGTGCTTCCCCGGTATGAGGCAGGCATCGACTTGCTTCGCCAGGCGCGCATGCCCGACGGCCAACCCGCCTTCAGCGTCTACGAGCTTGAGCATATGCAGGACGTTCGAACCCTGATCGGTCGCGTGTACGCGCTGCACCTGGTCATCCTGGTGGCCATCATCGGGCTGTCGATCGGCCTGCGCGGGTCGCCAGAGACGAAGACGGCCATGCCGCACGCGCTGCGAGCCGGCGCGATCCTCACGCTCGCCCTCGCCGCCGGTTTGGTCGCCGCCATCCTGATCAACTTCTACACTTTCTTCATCCTGTTCCACGAAGTCTTCTTCGAGAGCGGCACGTGGACGTTCCAGTTCACCGACACGCTGATCCGCCTGTATCCGCTTCAGCTCTGGAGTGACGTCGCAATCCTGCTCGGCGTCGGCACGGTCGTGCAGGCCGTGCTTCTGCTTGCCGGGTCGTGGTGGTGGCTCAGACGCGTGCGCGAGGGCTAAGAACCTACCCGAAAACGTAGGCGGGGCATCCCCATGCCCGCCCAGCCGCGCATCACGCCCCGAACTTCTGCAGCCGCCCGGCGTGTGCGAGCGCCAGCGGCATCAAGTCGGTTGCGGCAAAGATACCGAGCGAGCCTTTCAGGCATTCCGTTTCGCCGAACGAATGAGCCGCATCGCGGCGCGTCATTCCCGGCGCCCACAGCAGCAGGGGGACCGGATGCCAGGAGTGCACCTTCAGCACACTCGGCGTCGAGTGATCGCCTGTGACGATCAGGACGTCGGGCTTGAGCGCCAACAGCCCGGGCAGCGCGGCGTCGACCGACTCGATCACTTTCGCCTTGCCCTCGAAGTCTCCATCCTCGCCACGGCTGTCCGTCGGCTTGACGTGGACGAAGAAGAAATCGTAGGTATCCCAGAAGGACTTCACGGTTTCGAATTCGTCGGCGGGCGACTCGCCGTCGAACTCGATGACATCCATGCCTACCAGCCGCGACACGCCCCTGTACATCGGATACACGGCGACGCAGGCTGAGCGCAAGCCGTACACGTCGGGGAAGCGCGGCAAGCCGGGATCCGATGCGACGCCGCGCAGGGTGAGCATGTTGGCGGGACGCTCGTTCTTGAGGATCTCGCGCGCCTTGCCGATCCATTCGTTGATCAGCGCAGCCGTGGGTTCCGCTTCGGGAACGATTGCGCGCGCAGGCAGCGGCGCGGCCTTGCGCTGAGGATCGGTATCCTCGATGCGACTATCCAGCCCTTCACCGCGCAAGATCAGGCAGAACCGATAATCTTTTACCGACTCGACAAACACCTCGACGCCGGGCAGCGCGATCGCGCGCAGCTTGTCGCACAGCGTGACGCTCTTCTCCGTCGGAATTCGTCCGGCCCGTCGATCGACAATCCGGCCTTCGTCGTCGACCGTGCAGAAGTTGCCGCGCGCCGCCACGTCGCCCGGCTGCAGGTCGAAACCGATACCCAGCGATTCGAGCACGCCGCGGCCAATCTGGTGCGTGACCGGGTCGTAGCCGAACAGCGCCAGATGCGCCGGTCCCGATCCGGGGGTGATCCCCGGCCGCACCGGAACGATCAGCCCCAGGCTGCCCTCCGACGCCAGCCTGTCCAAATGGGGAGTGCGGGCCTGCTCAAGCTCCGTCGGGCCGTTCGGCTCGCGGGGAATACCGCCCAAGCCGTCCATGACGAGCAGAACAATCTTGGACGTGCCGGGCACAATCAACTCTTTGAGCAAGTCAAAGTCAGCCATACAGCTCCTTTCTTGCCACCGTGCACCCATGAGGATCGGCACGATTATATCACTCAACGCTTGCACGTCTAACGCCGATACCTCTCAAGGTTTTGACACCTCAGATCGATTCTGATAGAATGGATTCCACCGTGCGCACGCCCCTACGCAACTACCTGCTCGATCGCCTGCGCGCCTCCGGACTCATCCGCTGGCTGACCATCGGCATCGGCATTGTCAAGAGGAGCCTGTCGCTGCCCGTCCCGTTCACGCCGACGAGCGCTGTTCCGTTGCCGCAGGCGATGCACCAGCACCGCCAGGGGGAGCAGGGACCGAAGATCGTCGCGATTGGCGGCGGCACCGGTCTCTCGACGCTGCTGCGCGGCCTGAAGGCGCACACCTCGAATATCACCGCCATTGTCACCGTCGCCGACGACGGCGGATCGTCCGGGCGGCTGCGGCGCGAGATGGGCATCCTGCCGCCCGGCGACTTCCGCCAGTGCATCGCGGCGCTCGCCGACGACGAAGCGCTGACCACGCGTCTCTTTCAGTATCGTTTCAGCGCGCGCCAGCCCCCGACTGACTCTATCGGGGGCCCGTCCGGCGGAAACGGATCGGGGCTGAGCGGGCACGCATTCGGCAATCTGTTCCTCGCGGCGATGGCGAGCATCAGCGGCTCGTTCGAGCGAGGACTCGTCGAGTCGAGCCGTGTGTTAGCCGTGCGCGGGCGCGTGCTGCCGTCTACGGTGACGCCGCTGACGCTGGTCGGCGATCTGCGCGACGATGCGACCAACTCGCTCAGGCGCGTCGAAGGCGAGTCGGTCATCACGCACGCAGGCGCGACGATCGTCCGGCTGGCGATCAAGCCTGACGACGTGCGCGCCTACCCCGACGCCATTCGCGCCATCCTCGACGCCGACGCGATCATCCTCGCCCCTGGCAGCCTGTACACCAGTCTGCTACCCAACCTCCTGGTGCCGGGCATCGCCGACGCGATTCGCGCCGCGCGCGGGATGCGATTGTACATCTGCAACGTCGCCACCCAGCTAGGCGAAACGGCTCACTATGCGGTGCGCGATCACGTCCTGGCCATCGAGCGCCATGTCGGCGCAGGGCTGATCGACGCCATCCTCGCCAACTCGAATGCGGAGGCAGCCTGGGCCAACACGCCGCCCGGCGTCGGCGAGATGATCCCCTTTGAGCCGGGCGCGTTGCCTGCCGATCCGCCCATTGTCGGCCGCGACGTGATCGACACCGCCGCGCCCTGGCGTCACGACAGTCAAAAGGCAGCCCAGGCCGTCATGCAGGCGCTGAGCGAGCTTCGCCCCGGCGAATTCCGCGCGCCGGCGCGCATGAAGCGGTGACCGGCGATCCGCGACCGGGCACGTCCCGACGAGCATGTCTCTTACTCGACGCCGATTCCTGACGCTGCTGGGCATCGCCGGCGCCACGACGGCGCTATCTCTTCGGCCCGATCCGAGCGTGGCCGAGTCTCCCATTCAAGACCTTCTGCCGTATTACCTGGAAAGCGCCCGCCGGAACGTCGTCACCCGCCGAGGCGAGCGTGCGATCCTGTCCAGCCGCATCTACCCGAAAGGCACTTTCGTCCGCGACGCGTTCTATGGCCCGATGGCGCTGGGCGATGTGGAGCTGAGCCACGACTGTTATCGCTGGTTCGAGCGGACGCAACTGCCGAACGGGCAGATCTACACGGCGGTCGGATTCACGCCAAAGGATCAAGCCGTCCTCGCCCCGATGGACGACGACTCTTCGCTCCTGTTCATCATCTGGTCGGCCTGGCTCGGCCACCGGGGCATCGAGATCGATCGAGAAATCGTCGAGCGCGCCTTCGCACACGTGCAATCACATGTCGACGAGCATGGGGAGTTCGTGTCGCCGCCGGGGGCGTTCCGCTACTGGGCGGACACGGTCAGCCCGGAAGCGCCGGAGCGCATCACGCACAACCAGGGGCTGTACGCCCTGGCGCTACGATCCATGTACGCCTTGGGTTGGGGGGACGTCACTCTGGCGCACGTCACCGCGGCCAAGAAGCGATACGCCGCCTGTTACGATTCAGCCGCCGGATCGCTTACGCTGGCGCGCGACACGTGGTGGGCGCCCAAGCTGGATATCTCGACTGTGTTTCCAGAGTTCCTGTTCCGCTGGGCGTTCGGCGATGGCGCGCTGCCCAACTCGATCGTCGCCGCGACCGTCGCGCGGCACGTGCGCAGCGCATCCGTATACAAAGATGGTAAAATAGCGGGTGTCAAAGTCATCTGCGACGCAGATGGGTCTTTTCTGCCTGCCCGAAGGTTCGATGTCCCCGTGCTGAACGGCCCAGGCGACTACCAGAATGGCGGCTATTGGCCCATGTATGCGCTGACGGCGCTGGCGCTGGCCTACAAGATCGCACCGTCGCGTGAGTACCGCTCGATCGTCGAGACGCTCGTCGCGGCCGAGCTGTCTTCAGACCACGAGTCGAAAGAGTTCATCGTCTTGCAGCCTGGCGCGATCGGCGCGTCGAACCCGCGACGGAATGGCTACACGTGGAATGCGCTGATCGCACCGGCCCTGGAATGGGCGGGTATCGTGTGACATGTTGTCAATTTCACAACCTCTTCAAAGGAGCAGGCAGATATGACTATCAAGATCGGCGTCAACGGGTTCGGACGTATCGGCCGGCAGGTGACGAAAGCACTGTTCGAGCTGTACAGGGACGACTTCGATCTCGTCCTCGTCAATGACCTGACCGATTCCAAGACTAACGCGCATCTGTTCAAGTACGACTCGACCTACGGCCGCTTCGACGGCTCGGTCGAATACGACGAAAATAGCCTGACGATCAACGGCGACAAGATCAAGGTCATGGCCGAGAAAGACCCGGCCAGGCTGCCGTGGAAAGACCTGGGCGTCGACGTCGTTATCGAGTCGACCGGCGTATTCACCGACGCGACGAAAGCCAGGGCGCACCTCGACGCGGGCGCGAAGAAAGTCATCATCAGCGCGCCGGCCAAGAACGAGGACATCACCATCGTCCTGGGCGTCAACGACGACAAGTATGATCCCTCGAAACACCACATCATCTCGAACGCCTCCTGCACGACCAACTGCCTCGCGCCGACTGCTAAAGTCGTTCACGACCGCTTCAAGATCGTCAAAGGCTTGATGACGACCGTGCACGCCTACACGAACGACCAGCGCATCCTCGACCTGGTGCACAAGGACCTGCGCCGCGCGCGCGCCGCCGGACAGAACATCATCCCGACGACGACCGGCGCGGCGAAAGCCGTGGCGCTGGTGATCCCTGACCTGAAAGGCAAGTTCGACGGATTCGCACTGCGCGTGCCGGTCCCCACCGTCTCGATCGTGGATTTCGTGTGCAACGTCGAGAAGGCGCCGGCTTCAGCGGCCGACGTGAATGCCGCGTTCAAAGCCGCCGCCGAAGGGCCGATGAAAGGCATCCTGGGCTACACGGAAGAGCCGCTGGTTTCCAGCGACTTCAGAGGCGACCCCCGCTCGTCGATCGTCGACGGCCTGTCGACCATGGTCAAGGACGACATGGTCAAAGTGATCGCCTGGTACGATAACGAGTGGGGCTACTCGGTGCGCACGGCCGATCTGGCTAAGATGATCGCCGCCAAGCTGTAGTGGTCAGTGGTCAGTCATCAGTTATCAGTGATCAGTTGATCGGTGATTAGAAATTGGGGATTTGCATCTCCAAACTCCGGTCTCCGATCTCTAATCTCTAACTCTCAGCATTCAAGTACCCATGAACAAGAAGACCGTTCGCGATATTGACGTCAGCGGAAAGCGCGCGCTCGTTCGCGTCGACTTCAACGTTCCGATCAAAGACGGCGCCGTCGCCGACGACACGCGCATCGCCGCCGCGCTGCCGACGATCCGGTACCTCGTCGAGCAGGGCGCGATCGTGATCTTGATGTCTCACCTCGGGCGCCCGAAGGGCGGTCCCGACCCGAAGTACAGCCTGGCCCCCGCAGCCAGGCGCCTGGGCGAGCTCCTCGGCAAGCCGGTCGGCATCGCGCCCGACTGTATCGGCGCCGAGGTCGAGAAAATGGTCGCGGCGCTTCGCCCCGGCGACGTCCTGCTGCTGGAGAATGTCCGCTTCCACGCCGAAGAAGAAAAGAACGATCCGGCCTTCGCCGCACAGCTCGCCAGGCTGGGTGACGTCTATGTGAACGACGCGTTCGGCTCCGCGCACCGCGCGCATGCCTCGACGGAAGCCGTCGCGCGCCTGCTGCCGGCGGCCGCCGCCGGATTCCTGATGGAGGCCGAAATCGACTATCTGAGCCGCACGCTCGAAGCGCCGGAGCGCCCCTTCGTCGCCATCCTGGGCGGCGCCAAGATCAGCGACAAGGTCAAAGTCGTCGAGAATTTGCTCGCGAAAGTGGATCGCCTGCTGATCGGCGGCGGAATGGCGAATACGTTCCTCAAAAGCAAAGGCTACGACATGGCCGATTCGCTGGTCGAAGATGCGTCGCTCGACATGGCGCGCAGCCTGATGTCGGACGCGGGCGACAAGCTCATGCTGCCTGTCGATCTCGTCGTGGCCGACCGGTTCGAAGCCGACGCGCAGGTACAGCACGTCGGCGCCGACCGGGTTCCGGCCGGCTGGCGCGCGATGGACATCTCGCGCAGAACCGTCGCGCTGTATTCGAGCGTCATCGCCGGCGCCAGAATGATCGTCTGGAACGGGCCGATGGGCGTGTTCGAGTTCCCGCGCTTCGCCGAGGGCACGAACGCCGTCGCGCGCGCCGTCGCCGATTCGGGCGCGACGGCGATCGTCGGCGGCGGCGATTCGGCGGCCGCCGTGCAGCAGGCCGGCGTCGCCGATCGCATCTCGCACATCTCGACCGGCGGCGGGGCCAGCCTGGAGTTCCTGGAAGGCCGCACATTGCCCGGCGTCGCGGCGCTGAACGACGTTTAACAGGAGGAGAGTACGTGGAGAAATCGCGCTTCGATCGCGACCGCATGCTGTTCTACGCCGTGCTTCTGTGCGCTTTGGTGAGCGTGGCGCTGTATGCCCTCGTCTACCTGACGATGGCCTTCTACAGCTCGCTGAATAACACCGGCCTGCTCATCGCTCACGTCGCGCTGTTCGTGACGTGCGGCGCGCTAGGCATCGCGCTCGTCCTGGCGCTCACGGCGAGAAGCCCGTCGCTGTCCAGCGCCTCGCTGTCCGGCTTCGGCTGGCTCTTAGTGCTCGGCGGGCTGGCGCTGCTCTTCCCGGCCCTGGCTGCTTCGCGCGCGGACATACCCGGGCTGGGCGGCACGGCGGGCGCGATCTTCTTGACGCTGTCGGGCGCGCTGCTGCTACAGGCCGAGCGCGCCGCGCGCGACCGGGAAGACACATCGGACGTGGGCTGATCGACGCTCGATCTACACGGCTGAGGGGGAGCGACTGGAAACGTTAGACCTGGCTCACGCGATCGTCGACGCGATCGCCGAGAAACAGGGCGAGAACGTCCTGCTGATGGACATTCGCGCCCTCTCGGCGATCGCCGATTATTTCATCATCTGCACCGGCAAAAGCGATCGCCAGCTCAAGGCGATCGGCGAAGGCATCGGCGAGCGCACGAAGCGCCACCTCGGAGTCAGCCCGCGCCGCGTCGAGGGTGACGCGTCATCCGGCTGGGTGCTGATCGACTACGACGACATCATCGTGCACGCGTTCACGCCGCACACGCGCGCCTTCTACAGCCTGGAAACCCTCTGGAAAGAAGCGCCGGTCGTGCTGCGCATGCTGTGAGCTGACTTGCAGAGGCGCCCCTCGGCTTTCCCGCTGAGAGGCTGTCTCAGGCGCGAAAACACCAAACGGCCAGACTTCGGAAGTCTTCCGGAGCAGCCTCGCTGGCGAGACGAGCCTGTCAGGCAGAGACCCGCGCCTGCCGAGTCACGCCCTGAGACTTCCGAAGTCTTTACGCTAATCGAGCGGGCTGCGCACGGCCAGGCGACCCCGGTTGGGGACGAGCGCACAAACTGCCGAATCCAATGCACTTAGGATTCCTCGGTCTTGGGCGAGTAATGTTTAAGGCGTAAGACTTCACGAACTTTCTCAAACAACTTGGGGGCAGGCTTTTCCATGCGAACTTCCGAGCGCACTTGACGAACGACGCCATCGGCTTATACTCGTGTTTCAGAGAGTTCCAGATATAGGGCATTATACCTGGACTTCGGTACATTGCTCGAATTATATGCAGTCGGCGATGTGCATTTCGATGATTTTGCCAGATAGCGTCTTCACCTGACGTGCGTTGAATCGCTGACATGCTTTGAGTGCTTCGCGCTGAGTACGGATTGTTCGAAAGGGCTTGAGTGTGACCACGATACGGTTGGGTGTCTCGCGAAAGAAACCATCCTGATTGAAGAAAGTGCGCCACAGGGTCAAGGGTGTGGCATGGCGATAAATTGAACCGAAGTAGTGATCGCGCGCCCACAGCGCACTGTTATGCAGACCGATCCGCAGATGAGCCATGATCTGATCTTTCTCGGTATCTACCTCGAAGAACTTGGCCTGCGGATCAAGTCGAGTCAGTTCGTCCGTGACGCGCGTTTGTTCTTGTCGATGCACTTCGATTTCATGTTCCAGTTTGGTGCGGTACGCCAACTGTTTGGAGAGACGCTGGTGATAGCGTTGCCGCACGTCCTGCAGCCGTTGCTGGCGCTTCGCGGCGCGGGTGGGGGCTTGTGGACCCTGTCGTTTAGGTGGGCGCAGCAAGTCCACCATCTTCTGATCGTGACGCGCGATCTGGTTTTGCAGCCGACGTTCCAGATCAGCCAGTTGCGACAGTTTGCTGTCGAGCTTGCGGGTGACCGCCGCCAGGTGCGTCGTCAAGTCTGCGATTTGCTGAGCGACACGGCGGTCAGGCACAGCGTGCTTGGCTCGCAGACCAAAGTTGACGTTGAGATGCACAAAAGCGATCTGATCGCGAAACGAATTCTCTTGCGCGTTCCAGCGTCCCAAATACCACCGGATGATGCGGCGAATGTCTGGCTCGGTGTCTCGACCGACCGTCGTGATCAACGCCATGAGGACATCCGGGTGAGCCAGATCGTAGATCAAGGCGGCCCGCACTTCCAAGTCCGGCGCCAACTGGAAATCGGCGTCCGCGACCCGGTGGGTGATGTCGCCCGTGCGCGGGTCCGTGATCTGGCGGAACCTCCCGCGCCGCACGAAATCGGTCTCGCCCGAATACTGATTGGCCTTCAAAAGGGCCGCCAATGCTACGTTTTGTGCAGCCAGTTGCTCCAGCACTTCGACCGACACCCCTTCGCGATCCGTGACGATGACCTGGATCGCCCCCGGCCCGATGGCCTGTTCCAAGGTCTGCGCGATTTGCACCACGACTTCACTCAGATGCACATCGGCCGCATAGGTCTGACCGAACAGCGCATGCCCACCCCGCCCGTGCACAAAGGCCTGCTTCAAGCACGCGCGCACTTCATGCAAGGCGCTGACAAAACCCACCGGGCTAGGCTTGTCCGTCCAGATCACTTTGTCATGCATGTCCACGTAGAACACATGGCTATCCGGAATGCGGCTTGCAGCGTACCACGCGCGCCAGTAACAAGCCGCCAGCGCCTGACCCAGAGGTGCCGCAATCTTCAAGCGCGTCAGGTCGGTCAGGTAGCTCTCCATCGTCTCCGAGCGGTAGACCGGCGACGCTTCGACCAGCCAACCCAACCCCTCATCATCGTAGGTATCCAGATGAATCAAGCGCGTCATCTCTTCGAACAAGGGCAAGCAGGCCAAGGTCTCGTTCTTACGCACCAACACTTCCCGCGAGTGTGTCAACACGCGCCACGCGACACCCGACTCAGCTTGATGGCATTCACAGGCCGCTTCGATCACCTCCACCAATGCCTGCTCAATGCCCAGTTCAATCCACGCGCCTTTGAGCCACCACGTGCCCGCGTTGTTCATCGGCTGACCCAGGTCAGCACTCAAAAGGGGGGTGCCGAGTCGGCCGTCGACTTGGACTTGCGCCCTGGCTTCTCATCGGCCAAGATATCGGGCAAGGCCGCCAAGACCTGGCGATACCAGTTGAAGGCCGAACGTTCCGACACACCATATTTGCGCGGAATGTCTTCGACGCCGGTTAGTCGCAGACGCTCACGCATGATGCGAACTTTGACATCCAGCTTGATCTTGCGCCGAGGCATGATGGCACTCCTTCATGGAAATACGCATAATCATGCCTGGCTCGGTAAAATTGTCAAGAAAATTCACTGCATATAATTCGGGCCAAAATGGCCCAATGTACCGATGTCCAGTTATACAGAATTTTTCCACTTATTTGCGAGTTGGGCGGAACTGACAGGGATGCGGGAGCCAAGGGGTCAGGCGCTTAGTGAAACACGGGAGCGGGTCATGCAGCCGGCGACCCTTGCTTAGAGAAAGGAGAACAAGAATGGCAAAGCAATACAGTGAAATACGGGAGCGGGGCATGCAGCCGGCGACCCTAATCCGGGCAGGGAGCTGGACGGCCATCGCCGCCGGGGTGCTTCTCGCCGCTGACCTCGCGGCCCACGTTGTCTTTTCGGTCGATGACACGTTTCGGTCGGCTCGGCTCTGGGGGATGCCGCACGAGCTCTGGCACATTCCGGGCATTGCGGGAGTCATACTCGCACTCTTCGGACTCATGACGATCTATGCCCGGCAGGCCCGCGAGGCGGGTTGGCTCGGGCTTGTCGGCTTCGTGTTGCTAATCATCGGCATGGTCGTCGGCGCGGCGTACAGCGTGATCTTCCACGCCATCTTCCTCCCAGCGCTCGAGCAGGCCGCACCGACGCTCCTCGAGGGATTCCTGAAGTCCGCCACCCCTGCGGAGGTGGTCCGGGGCGTCGTGGTTCAGGCCGTCGGGCTGGGGCTCGGCGCGCTGCTCTTCGGTCTCGCGACCGTCCGCGCTCGAGTCCTGCCGCCTACGGGAGGCTGGCTATTCGTGGCTGGGGCACTCTTGGCGGCCGCGAACCAGGTCACGCCGGCCGCCCAACTTGTTTCCCGACTGGTGTTCGCGCTCGGCTTTGTCATCCTGGGCTATGGTACCCGCCCCAAGCCGTAATGTTCCCTCAACCGGGGATGGCTTTGAGTAATTTTCAGAGTGGCGACCTGAGGGTTTTTCGCCGTAGCATAGCGCGGTCAAAGTGGGCCGTTAGGACGCTGAAACGCCTTGTACAACTAAGCATTAAGCTTCAAAATCACTACTTTTTAGACGGCTACATTCTGGAGGTATTCACAATGGCATCACCCTTCTCTGAGTGGATGAGACGACATCCAGTAATTTCCTTCTATGTGTTGGCTTTCGTCATCACATGGTTGGGTTGGATCCCGCAGGCCGCGTATTCGCACGGCCTCTTTCCAATCCAAAGCCCACTCTTTTCTCTGCTTGGCAGTGCCGGCCCGACCTTCGCAGCACTCATTGTTACACTGCTCTTGGCCGGGAAAGCTGGCGTTCGAGATTTGTTCGCGCCTTTGCTCCGGTGGCGAGTTAGCGTTATTTGGTATGCTGTTGCGCTATTCTGGCAGCCTGTAATTCTGCTTGCCGCAATCGGCCTCAACATGTTCCTCGGCAAGCCAACACCTGACTTCGGAAAAGTCAGCCCTTGGTTTATTGTTTTCCCCATACTGCTGACCAACTTGCTAATTAACTCATGGGAGGAAGTAGGCTGGCGCGGGTTTGCATTGCCGAGGCTACAAGCTCGCCACTCCGCGCTCCTCTCCAGTCTGATCATTGGTGTCTTAGGGGGCTTGTGGCATTTGCCGCTGTTCCTTGATAAGAGTAATCCGATGTCTACTTTCCCCTTCATTGCGTGGTTTATCGGAACTGTTGCCTCGGCAGTCTTATATACATGGCTCTACAACAATACGAAAGGCAGTTTGCTCGTCGTCAGTGTGTTCCACGCCGCGGGGAATACAGCCACCGTCGCAGTTTTCATAGCTGTTGGTGGCGCTATTTCTGTCCAGGACTTTCTCTTAGTGACGGGAATGACCTGCCTCGCGGCTATGATAATCGTCGCCATATTCGGACCAGCCCGCCTTTTGCGCCAATCAGTTACTTGATATGGTTTCATCGTGAGGGCGTCCTTCACACAGGGGCAATGTGCCGCCCAACCCTGCGTGCAGGCGACGTTGCCAAGAACGGGCAACGCGCCTGACGCTGGCCGTTAGGCGCCGTCTTCAAAGTGGGCACCCGGCAACGTTGCAACCAGTTATTACAGTATAAGGAGCCGATGGTCATGATGAACATGGTTTATCTTCCCGATCTCGCGGATGGGCGGTTTGTTCGGCAATACGTTTTCCGGCATCCACAGCGAGGCCCGTGCAGCTGCGTGTTGGTTACCGAGTGCAGAGCGAATTCGACCATCCAATACGCGCATGTGATGTACGTCTATGAACAAGGCGATTTCCTCACTGGCAGACCTTGCTTTGCGGTTGCTTCCGAAGTGAATCGCGTAGCGCCCCCGGACAGCGGGCGTTCGCACTTCCTAGGCATGTTTCCGGGCGGACCACAGCACATCAATCTCGGCGCATCGGATGATTGGGCGGACATCGGGGAATTTGCCCGCAAAGCACTGGAGGTCATCGTCGAGCATTTCTCGCTGTCGAGTCCCCCCGCGGAGATGGCCGCTCCCACGGTAATGGTGCAGAGATTTCGAGTGCCCCATACCTATGAGTTGCGGAATCCCAGCGCGCCAATAAAAGCAGAGACAAGAAAGTGGTGGCAGTTTTGGAAATAATCGACAAATCGTGCCGAGCAAGTGCTTTCGGCCGACTCGGCTCGCTCCGCGTGCGGCTGAAGCGCAGGCCGTTAGGCGTCGCAGATCAGCCAACTGCATGGATGAGGGTCGGACTGAGATAGCGAATCCAGCGGAGCTGGCAACCGATCTAACTGATCGTGAGGCGTGATCGTGACTGAAGAGATCCTATTCCGAAAAGGCACGAGGCTTGTCCGTAGATTGAGGGCCGCTCCAGGGGAGGCCATGCACTAGGACCATGACTCTTACCATCGCGTCTCCGTGGTGCTTGGAGGGGAGCAGCTATCGATCGAGTACCGCGATGGGGCAGCAAGCATTAATGTTCCGGTGTCACCCGGTCAAATGGAGATATTTGATCCAGTCATTCGGGAACGAGTCGCGGAGATCGTTCAGCAATTGCTCGGCGACGTATGAAGGACTGGCCTCCAATCCGCGAACGCTTTCTCCGTGACAACTTGCCGGTTGAGAGCGAATGCTCTAACCGGCCTGCAGCGCCCACCAGCGCGGCAGCTCCACGGCTGCCGGCCCGCGCAAGACCTCATCTGCGTAGTCCGAAAGCGGCGTCTCGTCCGGGTTGATCTCGATCAGGCGAGCGTCGTTTCGTTTGGCGAGCAGGGGCAACGATGCAGCAGGCTGCACCAGCGCCGACGTGCCAATCACGATCATCGTCTTCGCCCGCCGCGACGCATCGATCGCCGCTTCGAGCACGTCCCCATCCAGCGCCTCGCCGAACCACACTACGTCGGGTCGCAGCAGCGCGCCGCAGTCCGAGCAGCGCGGTGGGATCTCCTCCAATGGAACGCGCCGATCCGAGTAGCGCGTGCCTTCGCGCGTGCAGCGCATGGACCAGATCGAGCCATGCAGGCACAGTATGCCTTTTATAAGTCCAATATCAGAGGATTTTTGAGCTTGTCCCAGCGAGTAGCTCGTTATATACTTGCGCAGATGATTCACGCTGCATCTTTGGGCTGAGGGAGTAGCACATGGTTAAGAAATCAGATAAGCGAAGCGGCGGAGTTGATATTGAAGGCTCTGTCTCCGCTAAGGGCGACATCGTAGGCCGTGACAAGACTATTCAAAACATTCTGGTGGTGGGTCAATTCCTGGATTATGCCCAGGTTGAAGGTTTAATACCGAAACTTGCCGAAACACCAGACCTCGAAAGCATTAGCAAAGCCTTTGAGAAGGCGTTTGGCGAACGGCTGGGCACTGATTTGGCTCATGCTACTGCGGCCACGGGAGAAATCTTGAAAGGATTCCTTGTTAAGATGATGCCCAGCCAACCTTTTGAGGCCCTTCCATTCAGAGATATACTTGAAAAGATTCCCAAATACCTTGTAGCAAAGCTAGACACACTTAAGTATTGGGAGGCATTCCGTACAAGGGACTGGCCCAAGAAACATATGTACCCTGAGGATGAGTACATACGTCTCGATTCTCTTTCGATGCTTTGGAGAAAAACATTCGGTGACAACATAGAATACTTTCTTGTCTCGCGATGGCGTAGGCCAATCTACAGGCTTTTTCGCCGTGAGAACATTGCCTTTATCTGGACAATAGAACGGAGGAAAGGGGGGGCTGGGGCAGGCCAGATAGATTTTTCACGGTTCGGGAATGAGGGATTCCGCGTGTTCATGGCTGGTCTCGTCATTGACCTTATCCGCCTGACTTCGACGGCATCGACCGATGTTAAGTTTTGGGAAGGGTTGACGGAGTTGCTTGCACTAGAGAATACCTGATTGGAACTTCCTCTCCACTGTCACTCTCATGTTGTCCACACAATAAGGCCTCCAAAGTCGTCTCGACTTCGGAGGCTTTGCCTGGGCGTTACACCTACTCGACCTCTAACTCTAACTCTCACTCCACAATCCAGCGATCCACATCACGCGACCACGACACCAGCTCAGACTCGCCGAACCACAATGGAATCTCGTAATCCGCCGTCTCTGCGCCGTCAGACGCGTGGACGAGATTGCGCCCGATCTCGACGGCGAAATCGGATCGGATCGTGCCGGGGTCGGCATCGGCAGGGTTCGTCGAGCCGACGGTGCGGCGCACAACCTCTATCGCGCGCTTGCCTTCCCACACCATCGCCACGACCGGCGTGGAGGTGATGTATCGAATCAAGCCATCGTAGAACGGCCGCCCCTTGTGCACGGCGTAGTGCCGCTCGGCCAGATCGAGCGGCACGCTCATGAACTTCATGCCGGCAAGCTTCAGACCGCGCTGCTCGAGCCGGCCAATAATAACGCCGATCAGTCCGCGCTGAACGGCGTCAGGCTTCAGGAGAACGAGCGTCCTTTCCACGTCAGGCTGTCTCCCCGTGCAAACGCGCTCCTAGCCTATTTTCCGCAGTTCCCGCCGCAGTTGAACTGCGGCGGCTTCGAACGGCAGTGCAACTGCCGTTCAACACTCGGTATTTGCCGGGTGCGAAATCTTGGCTTAGAGATGGGCCAGCGCCTGCCGGTACGCGTTCAGCGCCTCGGCGAGTCTTCCGAGCTTCATATGCGCGTCGCCCAGCGTTCGATACCAGCCGGCGTCGGGGAAGCTCTCGAGGTTGCGCTGCAAGTCGCCTGCGACTTCGCTCAAGAATGCTTCCTCTTCGACCAGCTCCTGATACAGCGCCAACGGGCGCACGCGATCGCCGAACGCCCACCACACGCGCGCCAACGACAGACGCGCTTCGTGATCCGACGCATCGGCCTCCAGACGCGCCACGAGCTCCTCGGCTCCGATCGGCGCCATGGCCGCGGCTTCCGGCATAAGAGCGACTGCAGGTTGTGGTATCACGCCGCGCTCGAAGTAGTCGCTCGGGATCGGCTCTGCCCCCTCGTCCTCGGCGGTCTGCAGCCAGAAATCGAGCGCCACGCCAGGCGCTTCGACCATTTCCACCTGTTCCAGCTCGCCGGCCGAAGGCGCTTCGGGTGGCGCGGCCAAGTCTTGGAGAAACGCCAGCGCCTCGTCCGCGGCGAGCAGCTCTTCCGCGAGTGGAGCGGCTTCAGGCTCAGGCGCTACCTCGATCTCCTGGGGCGCCGGCTCGGGCCGAGGTCGCAATGGCGACGTTCCCGGCTTGCCCCCCATGATGGCGTCCATGCGCTCCTCACCCGCCCGTTCGGCCTCGGCGCGCAATTGCTCCTCCTTGCCTGCGGTCAGGCTCTCCAGGAAAGCCAGTGCTTCGTCTGCGCTGGGCATAGCCTCCATCTCAGCCGGGGCGGCAGGCTGCGCCGGCTGCTCTGAGACGGGCAGAGCCTCGGGAGCCATCTGAGGAGGCGGTTGCAGCGGCGACGTTCCCGGCCTGCCTACCATGATCGCTTCCATACGCTCCTCGGCCGCCCGTTCGGCCTCCGTGCGTAACTGCTCCTCCTGGCCTGCCGTCAGACCCTGTAAGAAGGCCAGTGCCTCGTCCGCGCTGGGCATAGCCTCCATCTCAGCCGGGGCGGCAGGCTGCGCCGGCTGTTCCGAGACGGGCGGAGCCTCGGGAGCCACTTGAGGAGGAGGTTGCAGCGGCGACGTTCCTGGCTTGCCTCCCATGATGGCATCCATGCGCTCTTCAGCCGCCCGTTCGGCCTCCGTGACTAACTGCTCCTCCTTGCCTGCCGTCAGGCCCTGTAAGAAGGCCAGTGCCTCGTCCGCGCTGGGCATGGCCCCCATCTCAGCCGGGGCGGCAGGCTGCGCCGGTTGTTCCGTGACAGGCGGCGCTTCGGGTTCGGCTTCCATGCCCTCGCCAAGCCTTCGCAAGAAGTCGAATGCCTCATCGGCGGAGGGTCTCTGTTCCAGGTCTGCCATCCAGTCCGGAATCTCGGACTCCTGCACCTCGGGTAATTCGACGGCAGGCGGCGGCGCCTCGGCGACCTGTGGACGCAGTGCTTTCAACCAATCCGGCACGTCAGCCTGAGCGAGATCGGGAGCTTCTTGCTCAATCTGCTCCACTTCGGAAGTCGAAGTCTCGAGGTCGCTCAACCAGCTCGGCAATTCAGGCTGTTCGGCAGTCTCAGCGACGGGCGGCGCGGGGATCTCGGACAACCAGTCGGGAGGCGCACCTTCTTCCGCAAGCTCGGGCATCTCCGACAGCCCTGCCTGCAGCCAGTCGGGTAAGGGTTCGCCCGGCTGCACGCCGGCGGGCGCAGGTTCTGCGCCGGCGCCTGCTGATTCCACCGGGGCCTCGGCCGGCGCTTGCGCCTGCTGCCAGAGCGTATCGATCCACTCCGGCGTTTCTGCGGATGGCTCCGCCGGAAGCTCCATGCTTTGCAGCCATTCGGGAATCTCGCCTTCGGTAGGCGGACCAAGCTCAATCGGCGGGCCTGACGTCGGCGGGGGAAGGCCAGGCGCAGACAAGGACTCTGGCTGCTCGAGCGTCAGTCCGGCTAAGCCTGAAAGCCATTCGGGCACTTCGTCCACGGCGACCTCGGGAGAGACAGGCGTGAATTGCGGCCCTCGTTCTAGCCGCTCCACTGTCGTCTTCTGTTCGGCGAGAGGAGAGGCGTGGCCGAGCAGTGCATTCGCCCGCAGATTGTCTGGATCGGTGGCCTGCGCCCGGCGCAGGAGCATCTCGCCTTCGTCTGCAAGACCGCTGTTGAGGTAGATCTCGCCAAGGATCAAGTTGGCTGTCAGGCAGTAGGGCAACTTTTCGAGAATGCCTTCGGCTACGCTGGCGGCTTCGTTTCGCTGGTCGTTGCGCCACAGTGTCTCGGCCAGGAGAACCTGGAGGTCGAGACGCTCGGGCGACTCTCGAAGCAGCGCGCGCAGCTCCGCGATAGCCTCGTCGTACAAATCGCCTCGAGCGTACATGCGCGCCAGCGCGCCGCGCGTGAGCGAGATGTGCTGAGGCTCAGCGCCGTCGCGCCGACCATAGAGCCGCCGCAGCTCGCTCTGAATGACGTCGTTGCTCGGCATCAGCTCGAAGCCGCGCTCCATTTGCCACAGCGCTTCGTCGAGCGTGTCCTGCCGATCGCGTACGATGCTCAGGCCAATGCGCGCGACAAAGTCCTCCGGATCGACGCTCAAGACGCGCTCGAAGATGTCGAGCGCCGCGCGGTCGTCTTCCTTTTCCAGGGCGGCCTTGCCGAGCAGGCGGTAGGCTTCCAGGTACTTCGGATAGACGCCCAGGATGTGGCGGCAATGGACGACGGCTTCGTCGTAAGCATTGCCCTCGATAAGCGACTCTATCTCAGTGACATAATCTCGAAGTGCTATGTCGGCCATCGCACAATCCTTCTCGGCAGGTAACTCAGGCCAACCCTCGCCGCCCCAACGACGGGCAGGGTTTCAAATGCGCTCCTCCGCGCAAATCGTCTGGCTTGCCACACTCGTTTCGTCGGCAAATCCAGTCCCAACCTTCGCAAGGGTGAATGCGCGCCTTACAACCTCACCGTTAAGCTTAGCATAACTCAAATTGTGATGCAAGTCGGGTTATTTCAGCCCAGGCCGTGCAACTCGCGGAGCTGTCTCAGGTATTGCTCGTCAAACGGGCGTTCTGGGCGCGCAGAGGGGCCGACCGGGTCGGCGAAGGATTCGTCGCCGAGAAGCGCCGCAAAAGTGGCAACCACGCCATAAGACAACCCTTCCAGCCCGTAGCCGCCCTCCAGCGTGAGCACCAATCGCCCGCCGCACAGCTCCTCACTCAAGGCGACAAGCCGCCGAGTCAGATCGAAGAACCCCCGATCACTGACGGTCATCGAGCCGAGCAGGTCCGTCCAGTGGGGATCGTATCCGGCCGACGCCAGCATGAAGTGCGGCCTGAAGCGGCGAGCGATCGGGGCAAGCAGGTCGTCGAAGAATCGCGCATAAGCCGAATCGCCCCAACCGGGAAGCATCGGCACGTTCACCGTGAACCCGGCGCCCTTCCCGACTCCCGTCTCGCTCCAATGCCCGGTTCCTGGATAAATCCCCCACTGCTGGGTCGAGAAGAGCAGCACCGAGTCGTCGTCGTAGAAAATCGACTGTGTGCCGTTACCGTGATGCACGTCAAAATCGACGATCAGCACCCGTTCGATGCCGAGATCGTGACGGGCTGTTGCCGCGGCCACGGCGACGTTGTTGAACAGACAAAATCCTTCGCCATGGTCGGCGAAAGCGTGATGGCCTGGGGGGCGCACCAGCGCGAAGGCATTCTTGAACTCACCACGCGCGACAGCCTCGACCGCAGTCACCACACCACCCGCTGCGAGCAGCGCGGCCTCGTATGACCTGGGCGCGACGTAGGTCTCATCACCACGGCCCGCCAGCCCGCCCCCGCCGCTCCGCGCCACGCGCTCGACGCGCTCCACATAGCGAGGCAGGTGGACACGGACCAGGCGCTCGAGCATGATCGGCTGCGGCTCAAGCCGTTGGAGCCGCGAGCGCATGCCGGTCTGGTCGAGCGCTCCATTCACTTGCTCCAGCCGCTCGCGGCATTCCACGTGGCCGGACCAATCGTGCTCGAGATAAGTTGGATGATAGACGTATGCGGTTGCCATGGGCTGGTTGGACTCAAAAAAAGAACAGGGGCGACCCTTCGAGCCGCCCCACGTGCCGCCGAACGCTACTTGCCGGTCGCCGGCTGCGCGGCAATCGGCGCCGGCGCTTCGCGCTTCGACGTGCGGATGGCCCAGGCCAGCACGGCGAGCAGAACCAGCGACACGACCCATATCACTGTCTGGGCGGCGCCGGTGGCCTTAGCGTACTGCACGACAATCGGGGCGATGATTACGGACACCAGGTTCACCACTTTGATCATCGGGTTGAGCGCCGGGCCAGCGGTGTCTTTCATCGGATCGCCCACCGTGTCACCGACGACGGCGGCCTTGTGCCGCTCCGAACCCTTGCCCAGATTGTTGGTCGGATCTTTCGGCTCATCTTCGATAAGCTTCTTCGCGTTGTCCCACGCGCCCCCGGCATTGTTCATGAACACCGCGAGCAGTTGTCCGGACAGAATTATACCCGCCAGGAAACCGCCCAGCGCTTCCACCTGCAGCACCAGGCCGACGAGGACCGGGGTAATCACACCCATCAATGCAAGCGGCACCAGTTCTTTCTGCGCAGCCGCGGTCGAGATCGATACAGCCTGCTGGTAGTCCGGCTTGACCTTCCCCTCCAATACACCCAACTTAAACTGGCGGCGCACTTCCTGGACGATGAGCGAGGCCGCGCGCGAAACCGCCTGGATCGCGAATGACGAGAACAGCCACGGCAGCGCGCCACCGATCAGCATCCCGACGAATATCTGAGGAACGTCCACACGAATGCCAATAGCCTGGATCCGGTCAGGTGCGGGCACACCGAGCGTTGCCTGTGCGCGACTCACATCCACCAGGAACGAGCCAAACAGCGACACGGCGGCGATGACGGCCGAGCCGATGGCTACGCCCTTTGTGATCGCCTTCGTCGTATTGCCAACCGCGTCCAAATCGGCCATGATTTGCTGAGCTGCCTTCGTCTCCTCATCCTCCATGCCCGACCAGGCCATCTCACCGATGCCGTTGGCATTGTCTGAGATCGGCCCGTAGGAATCCATCGCCACGTTGTTGCCGGTCAGGGTCAGCATGCCAATGCCTGTCATAGCTACGCCATACAGGATAAAGGTGATCCGGTCCGTGGCCGACACCTCCGGGATGCTGCCAAATATAAGGATAGACGCGAAGATGGTGATCGCGATGACGATGATCGCCCACACCGACGACTCGTAGCCGACAGACACGCCCTGCAGGATCAGCGTGGCTGGGCCGGTATCGGCGGCCTTCTTGATGCCCTTCACCGGCATGTTATGCGTGCTCGTGAAGTATTCGGTCAGCCGGTCGATCAGGATGGCGAGCAGCACGCCAACTGTCGTCGCCAGGAAGGGCCGCCACCAGCCGCCGACATAGATCCCAAGCAGTGGAATCGTGGTTCCGCCAGGGACATTGTCACTGAGGTAGAAGCCTGCCATGAGACCAAACAGCAACACCGAGATCGCCGCCGACGACAGGAAGCCGGTGAAGATGGCCCTCATCGCATCGCCGGATTTGCCCGGCCCCCCGCGTACCAGGTACGTGCCGATGATCGACGACACCACGCCAATGCCGCGCACCATCAGCGGGTAGAGAATCCACTCGATGCGTCCCGTAATCGAAGTCAGCGCCAGACCGAGGATCAACGCCGAGACAATCGTGACTTCATAGGACTCGAAAATATCGGCGGCCATGCCTGCGCAGTCGCCGACGTTGTCGCCCACCAGATCGGCGACGACGGCAGGGTTGCGCGGGTCATCCTCCGGAATGCCGGCTTCGACTTTGCCCACCAGATCGGCGCCGACGTCGGCGGCCTTCGTGAAGATACCGCCGCCCACGCGCATGAACAGCGCCAGCAGCGTGCCGCCGAACCCGAAGCCGAGCAGCGCATCGGGAGCGGCTTTCCCCATGATGATGAAAATAATCGTGCCGCCGAACAGGCCCAGGCCGTCGGTCAACATGCCCGTGATCGTGCCCGCGCGGTAGGCGATGCGCAGCGCGTCGCCGAAGGATCGGCGCGCGGCGGCTGCCACGCGGACGTTGGCTTGCACGGCCATGCGCATGCCCAACTGGCCGACCGTCAAACTGAAGCTGGCGCCCATCACGAACGCCACGGCGCGAGCCAGGCCGACAATCAAACGAATCTGACTCTCATCCATTCCGGCGAAGCGCTCAATCGCTTCAGGCGACGGTGGAACGATATACACGCTCAAGAATAAGGCGCCCGTCAGCAGCACGATAACCGGGAGAATCGCCCGCAACTGTCGGCCGAGATAAGCATCCGCGCCTTCGCGAATCGCGCCCCACACTTCCTGCATTTTCGTCGTGCCTTTATCTTCGCGCAGAATCTGGTTGCGCAGGAAAAGCGCGTAGGCCAGTCCGAGGATCGCCACTCCCAATACGGCCCAGATCGCAACGTTCTCAAAGGGTGTCAGTTCGAGTCCGGCCATGGGTCCACTCCCCGTTTCGAGAATAGAGTCGACGCAAACACGCACAAAAACGCCCGCAGCGACGGGCATCTCAAATCGGTTTGCGAACGTGTTTGCGTCTGTGAATGATTGTACGCATTCTAGCCTATTCTATTGATAAGTCAAGTTGATCTGTAGCTCGTCTCGACTCTCACGGGACCCGCTTGGCGGTTGTCGCGAACCGCGATACACTTTAAGGACGCTCAGGTAATTCGATTCCTGCGCGAGTGAATACAGGGTCGAGGAGGATCGGGCAGCCGGCTTGGAACGGTCCTCTCGGTCTGTCGATGTAGGAATCGACCCGATTCTGGAACATATGTTCCATCTCGGGTTGGAGGTGAGCCTTTTTCGGGCGGCAAAGAGGCATGGAAACCCCAAAATACCTGGTTTGCGCAATTTGTCGCTTGACAAACAAACTTTTGTTGTTGTAGTATGCTAGGGACTACCCCAGCGGTTGGATCAGTCCTATCGGGAGACTCGTAGCGCACCATGTGCCGCGCTCCCGGCGTCACGTGTGCTCTTTGTTTGTCGATGATGAGTGAGAAAATTGGTAACGCGAAATAAGAAACCCGCCGCACCGGTCATTCCGGTAATCGAAGATCCGGTCACGACGGCAGCCGAGGAGCATCTGTTTGCGATCGGTCGCGAGCGCGGCTACGTGACGTACGACGAGGTTCTGGAGGCCTTCCCGGAAGCCGAGACCAACCTCGACCAGTTGGACGAGGTGATCGCGACGCTCGTCGAGAACGGCATCGAGCTGGGCGAGCCTCCCGAAGAAGAAGGCCCGGAAGAAGAAGACCTGCTCGACGTGCTCGACGAAGGCACCATCGCCGCCATCGAAACGGACGACACGGTCGGGCTGTATCTGAAAGAGATCGGCCACATTCCGCTGCTGACTGCCGAAGAGGAAGTCGCGCTGGCCAAGCGCATCGAGAAGGGCCTCGGCGCGATCAAGCGGCTGTCGTCGAACGGCCTGGACGCGAAGAAGCGCCGCGAGCTTGAAGAATCCATGCGCGATGGGCGCGCCGCCCGAGAGCATCTCATCACGGCCAACTCGCGACTGGTCATCAGCATCGCCAAGAAGTACATCGGCCGTGGCGTGCCGTTTTTGGATTTGATCCAGGAAGGCAACATCGGCCTGATACGCGCCGCGCGCAAGTTCGACTACCGGCGCGGCCACAAGTTCAGCACGTACGCCACGTGGTGGATTCGGCAGGCCGTCACGCGCGCGATCGCCGACCAGGGACGCACGATCCGCGTGCCCGTTCACATGGGCGATCAGATCAACAAGCTGATCCGGGTCAGCCACCAGCTCACGCAGGAGTTGGGCCGCGACCCGACGCCGGAGGAGCTGGCCGACGCGCTGCAGATCCCGGTGAAGAAGGCCGAGCAGATGATCCAGGTCGCGCGGCGCCCGATCTCGCTCGAGACGCCGACCGACGAAGACGAAGATTCGGTGCTGGGCGATTTCATCGAGGACGAGGAATCGGTTCAGCCTTCCGACGTGGTCACCCACAACCTGCTCAAGAGGCAGATCCAGGACATCCTGTCCACCCTGCCGCCGCGCGAAGTGCGCATCTTGCAGTTGCGGTACGGCCTGCTCGACGGGCAGTCGTATACGCTCGAGGAAGTCGGCAAGAAGCTGGGAGTCACGCGCGAGCGCGTGCGACAGATCGAGGCGCAGGCCCTGTCGCGCCTGCGCCATCCCACACACTCCCGCAAGCTGCGCGACTACCTTCGGGAATAGCCCCAGACCCCGGCGAAGTGCCGGGGTCTTCTTTTTTCTTCCACGAATTCACACGAATCTTCTTGACGCAAACCGGATGTCTCATCTATAATCCACGCATCCGCATAAGCTCTGGCTTCTGACAACTTAACATTTACCCGCAGGGATCGGAGTCCCGATATGCCCACAACCACATCCGTCGCGGCGCGCGCTTTCGTCGCCGTCGATTACGATCACTGCTCCTATTGCGGCGCGTGCGTGGCCGTGTGCCCGCCGGATTGCATCACACTGCACGACGCCACCTTGATTGTCGATACGAACGCGTGCACGCTGTGCCGGCGGTGCATTCCCGCCTGCCCGACCGGCGCGCTGACGATGGTAGAGGCGGTCGCGTGAAGGACCGTTACGACGTCGTCGTCGTCGGCGCGGGGCCGGCCGGGTCGATCGCCGCGCGCACGGCGGCAGAAGCCGGGCTTGAGACACTGCTGATCGAGAAACGGCAGGAGATCGGCTCGCCCGTGCGCTGCGGCGAAGCCGTCGGGCGCGACACCGTCGAGAAATTCATCGCGCGCGATCCGAAATGGATCGCCGCCGAGATCGATTGCTTCAGCATCTACAACGCGCAGGGCGATCACGTCGTGCTGCCGCCGCTTGAGCGCACGCTCGTGCTCGAGCGCAAGATATTCGACCGCGAGCTGGCGCACTCGGCGGCGAAAGCCGGCGCCGAGGTCGCCGTCAAGGCACGCGCGACCGGCATGATCCGGAACGGCGGCGGCGTCGAAGGCGTCAGGATGGTCGTGCAGGGCGAGCCACGCGATGCCCGCGCGACGGTCGTCATCGGTGCGGACGGAACCGAGTCGCAGACGCCGCGCTGGGCCGGCTTGAAGTCGATCCCGCAGCTCAAGAACTATTACACCGCCGCGCAGTACCTGATGACGGATATCGACGTGAACCCCCGCATTTGCCAGTACCACATCGGCTGGACGATCGCGCCCGGCGGCTATGGCTGGGTCTTCCCCAAGGGCGACAAACAGGCGAACGTCGGGCTGGTCATGTGGGTCGATCCGAAGGAGACGAAGACGGCGATCGAATACCTCAACGAGTTCGTCGCCGCGCGCTTTCCCGGCAAGTCGATCCTGGCGCAGGTCGTCGGCGGCATCCCGATCACGAACGTGCTGCCGGAGATGGTCACGGATGGATACATGGCCGTCGGCGACGCGGCGCACCAGAGCGATCCGCTCACGGCGGGCGGCATCACGAATGGCATGTACGGCGGCATGTTCGCCGCGCAGGTCGCCGCCGAGGGGATCAAGAAGGGCGACGTCTCGAAGAAGTTTCTGAAGAAGTACGAGCAGATGTGGGATGCGGAGTTCGGCAAGCTCTATCGGCGCCTGCTGCGCATCCGGCACGCCGTCCTGAACGTGCCCGACGACAGGCTCGGCAAGATGATCGCCGAAGCGGCTAAGCTCGACGCGCGGAAGATGTCGCTAAAGGACGTGGTGATGATCGTGCTGAAATCGCATCCGAAGCTGCTGCTCGAAGTGGTGCCGTATTTCCTGGGGCAGTAGTGATCCAGACTTCGGAAGTCTTGAACACGTATCAGAATAACACGCTCGCCAACTGGCGGCGGTAGTCTTTCACCGCCGGGTCGTCGCCCAGGTATTCGAACAGCGCCAGCAGCGCCTGTTTCGCTTCCCCGTCGCGATAGTTTCGATTCTTCCTCAGCACGTCGAGCAGCGTCTCGATCGCCTCGTGCGCGCGCCGCTCCAGGACCAGCTCGCCCGCCCGCCGATATAACGTGTCGAGTCCCTCGTCCGACCCATTCGGCCACTGCGCATAGGCCACGAGCGAGGCCAGCGGCAGCAGAGCCTCGGCCGTCGCGTATTCCGGCGCGCTCGGCGGCACTTCGCGCAGCGCCGCCTCGGCCTCGGCCCCCCGCCCCGCCGCAAGATACATTCGGCCAAGCTCGAGCGCCGCTTCTGCGTGGTCGGGCTTCGCGTCGAGGATGCGCCGAAACGCCGCCGCCGCCTCGTCCCAGCGCTGCCCGTAGGCGAGCGATTGCGCTTCCATCATCCAGCGATCGACCTGCGACGGCGCGATCGCCTTGACGAAATCACGCACTTCGCGCTCCGGTATGGCGCCGACAAACTCGTCGACGACGCGCCCCTGCCGAAACATCTTGACCGCCGGGATGCTGCGCACGTCGTACTGCGCCGCCAGGTTCGGGTTCTCGTCGGTGTTCACCTTCGCCAGGATGAACGCGCCATCGCCATCTGCGGCGACGCGCTCAAGAGTGGGGCTTAGTACGCGGCACGGCCCGCACCACGGCGCCCAGAAGTCGACCAGGACGGGGGTTTTCCTGGAACGCTCGACGACTTCGGTTTGGAAGGTGGTTTCGTTCACGTCGATGATGTGCTTGTTGTTGCTCATTGATGTATCCCTCATGCAAGTCGTCATATATTCTACCAGAAATGAGAGCGAACCGGCGAATCAGCGAATCAGCGAGTCAGCGAATCAGCGAATCGGCGGGCGTGGCGTATCCGTTGACTGCTTGCGCCCCGCCTCGCGGGGTTCGTTGCTCATTCGTTGACGCCTTTTTGCTTTGCCGCAGATGGGTGTAAACTTGCCGTGGCGTTGCGTCGCCTGTTCTCGGAGGCAGCATGACGAAACGGAAAAAGACACAGCGCGACTCCACGGGCGCGGCACAAGTCGTTCGAAGCGGCGGTGTAGACCTCGACGCGAATCAGGTCACGGTCGGCGGCGACGTAGCCGGTCGAGATATCGTCAAGACGATACAAGAGGCGCCCGCCGTCGGCGTCGTCGGTCTGCACCAACTGCCGCCCCCGCCGCGCGACTTCACCGGCCGCGAAGACGAATTGAAGGAACTTCTGGACGCGATAGAACACGGCGGCGTCACGATCTGCGGCGCGCAGGGCATGGGCGGCGTAGGCAAGACTGCGCTCGCGCTGAAGCTCGCCGAGGTGCTCGCGCCGAAGTATCCTGACGCGCAATTCTTCCTCGACCTGAAGGGCGCACACGAGCAGAAGCCGCTGACGCCGGCCGAGGCGATGGCGCACGTCATCCGTGCCTATCATCCGACGGCCAAGCTGCCCGACGGCGAAGCCGAACTGCGCGGACTGTATCACACCGTGCTGCACGGGCAGCGCGCGCTGCTGCTGTTGGACAACGCGCGCGACGCGGCGCAGATCGAGCCGCTAATCCCTCCGTCGACTTGTGTGCTGATCGTCACCTCGCGCCAGCACTTCCACGTGTCCGGGCTGAGACGAACGAATCTCGACGCGCTGCCGCACGCCGACGCATGCGCGCTGCTGCTGAAGATCGCCGATCGCCTCGGCGCGCACGCCGACGAAATCGCCAAACTGTGCGGATACTTACCGCTGGCGCTGACACTGGCTGGCAAAGCGTTGGCCGAGCGCATCGACCTCAGCCCGTCCGAGTACGCGCGTCGGTTGACTGATGCGAAGAAGCGCCTTGAGCTGATCGACGCCTCGCTCAGCCTGAGCTACGGCCTGCTCGGCGCCGAGTTGCAGAAGTTGTGGCGCATGTTGGCCGTTTTCCCCGACACGTTCGACCGTCATGCCGCCGCCGCCGTGTGGGATGTCGAAGACGACCCGGCGCAGGATGCATTGAGTGAGTTATTGAAATACAGTTTAGTTGACTACCTCGCCTCTCCGAAAGGGGCAGAAGAAGGAACTGAAGGAACTGGAGGCCGCTACCGCCTGCACGACCTAACCCGCCTGTTCGCCGACAGCCGGTTGGGAGACGCCGAGCGCGCCGAGGCGCAGAAGCGACATGCGGAGCACTTCAAGAATGTGCTGAGCGCCGCCGATGATCTGTACCTCAAAGGGAGTGAGAACGTCTTGCGCGGGCTGGCGCTGTTCGATCTGGAATGGACGAACATTCAGGCCGGGCAAGCGTGGTCGGCAAACTATGCCAGGGACAGTAATCATGCTGCACAATTGTGTGAGGAATATCCTCTCGGCGGGCATAATTGTCTGGTCTTGCGTCAACATCCACGCGACCAAATCCAGTGGGCAGAATCCGCTTTGGTGGCTGCTCGAAGATTGACAGACCAGTTCTACGAGGGTATTCACCTCGGGATACTTGGCCTTGCTTACAGTGATCTTGGCGAAACTCGCCGCGCGATCGAGCATTACGAGCAGGCATTAAGCATTGCTCGTGTAAGACGAGATCGTCGGAACGAGGGCGTGTGGTTAGGCAACCTGGGCAATGCCCACGCCGACCTCGCCGAGACCCGCCGCGCCATCGCATTCTACGAGCAGACACTCACTATCGATCGCGAGATCGGTGACCGCCGGGGCGAAGGCAACACGCTGGGCAACCTAGGCCGGGCCTACGCCGCCCTCGGCGAGACCCACCACGCCATCGAGTTCTACGAGCAGCAGTTGGTCATCACTCGCGAGATCGGTGACCTCCGGCACGAAGGCAATGCGCTGGGCAACTTGGGCCGGGCCCACGCCGCCCTGGGCGAGACCCGCCGCGCTATCGAGTTCTACGAGCAGGCGCTGGCGATTGCCCGCGAGATCGGTGACCGCCGGGGCGAAGGCGCTGACCTGGGCAACCTGGGCCGGGCCCACGCCGCCCTCGGCGAGACGCGGCGCGCCATCGAGTTCTACGAGCAGGCGCTGGCGATTGCCCGCGAGATCGGCGACCGGCGCGGCGAAGGCGCTGTGCTGGGCAACCTGGGCCTGGCCTTCGCTGACCTCGGCGAGACGCGCCGCTCCATCGAGTTCCACCAGCAGGCGCTGGCGATTGCCCGCGAGATCGTCGACCGCCGCGTCGAAGGCGCCGCGCTATGGAACATGAGCCTGGCGCTGGATAAACTCGGCGAGCGCGAGAAGGCTATTGCGCACGCCGAAGCCGCGCTGGGGATATACGAGCAGATTGAAGATCCCAACGCCGCCAAAGTGCGAAAGCAACTGGCGGAGTGGCGGGGTGTCAACGAATGAGCAACCTCCGCGCTTCGCGCGAGGGCGGGCGGATAAACGGATGGGCCCGCCGCCGTCCGTTTACGCGAAGCGATTGAAATCTGTTGCTTGCACACTCAATCCGCTCAAGCGGTCGTCGGCGCCAGTTCCGGCGGCCCAGTGCAACTGCTGCCGGAACAGCAGCTCTTCCGAGTTGCTGCCGGCACACGGTCATCCCGGCAGTCAAGATGTTCCGGCAGGGGCGAGTCGTCGACGAGTTTGTCGGCGTGAGGCCCGAGTCGCCGCGTTGCCTGGCGAGTCTGAATGCAGGCGAAAGAACCTGGCAGTCGAGGGCACTCCATCTGAATTGACGATGAAGAGCATATAATCTCCAGGCGGCGCAAGGGCCGGATCAGGTGGAGCGACGACGGTGAGCTGCCATGGGGTTTTCTCGTCGATCTGCAGCCCGACGTAGCGCTGATCCATGTTGTTGTTGTGCGTTGTCGTGGTCGGACGAATGAGGGCCACGGATGTAATGGACTGCGCATCGCCGGTCTCGACGTCGAACGTTTCTCCGTACGTGACTTGCGAGGGAGTCCGGTCGATGACCGGGCGTGGGCCGCGCGCGAGATAGGGCGGGCTGAAAACTTCGAGGCGTAGCTCGTTCCTATCCGGCGGCCACTCGTGTCCCGTGCTGCCCGCGGTGAGCACACGCCCATCGGGCAGCAGGACGGCGGTCGAGTGGTAAAGTCGCGCAACCTCTGCCGGGGCCATTCTCTGCCAGGTCTCGGTTGCAGGGTCAAATCGCTCCGCTTCTAGGACCTCGCCGTGGTTATGATCGGCAACGCCCCGCTCGGCGCCGTTGATGACCAAAACAGACCCATCGGGCAGGAGCGATGCATCCACCAGAATGCGTGGATTCGCAAGAGGCGTGGTTTCTCGCCAACGGCTCTCGTGCGGATGTCGAATGTTCAATTCGAAGATCTCAACTCGGTCAGTTGCCGGAGTGTCTTCATCCGGTTTGAGTGCGGTGCTGCCGCCCACGATCAAGACCCGCGCGGTGGGATCGTCGGGCAATATCGGCAGCAGCACGCTGCTGCCCTGGCCGGGGTACGTCCGCGTGCCTGGGCTGTTCATCGTAAACACCTGGGGAAGCCATTCCTTTTTGTTGAGATCGAACAATCGAGTCTTGTTCCCGGAGTGAACGAAAAGGAACCCCCCAGGCAAGACATGTAGGAACGGATACAGGCCGATCTCTTTCAGGAAAGGCTGTGGAGCCGTTAACGTGCTGGTCACGGGATCGAAGATTTCGCATGAGACGTTCATCGCGAGCCGATCGCTTCCCGTCAATCGTTCGGCCATGGGCGCAATACAATGATGCCAGTATCCGGCAACGATCAGGGCTTTGCCGTCGGGCAGCGTGACGCACGTCGGATACCAGCGCGCGCGTGGCATATCCCTGTGTCGCGACCACGTTTCCGTGACCGGATCGAACGTATGGATATCGTGGTCGGCCCCTCGACCGAAGCCAAGCAGCGAGATAATGATTTGCCAGGGAACCTGTGCGCACGACTGTCCGCCGGCGGCGAGCAGGCGTCCATCCGGGAGAATGCAGTGGCCGCTGCAGAAGAGGTTGCGTGACAGATCGGGGTACGTGACATCGTCGTTTACGGGATCGTACAGCGCAGATTGACCTCTGTTGATGGCTGCATAGTCATGCATATCGGCCGAGAATAACAGCACCTTCCCGGTGTTCAACACTGCCATGTGGACGCCGACAATGTTCAGGCTGGCTGCTATTTGCCATTCGCCTTCTACGGCTTCTGTTTCACTTTCCACGATCTCCATGTAGTGCAGCACGGCACACCCCCTGCTCAAAGATAGAAAACGCAACATCTTTTTCCGTTGGAGCAAAGCCCTCGGATCGACGCGCAGCCGCGCGCGCCACACACCCGGCGGGAGCACAACCAGGCGATCACTGCACTCGGACAAACTTCGCGATGGAAGGCACCCCGTCTGTGTTGACGATGAAGAGCATGTAGTAGCCCGGTGGCGCCACACTCCCATCGGGTGGAGCAATCAGCGTGAGTTGAGCAGCGTTTCTGCGCTCGATCTTCAGGCCGACGTAGCGCTGATCCATGTTGTTGTTGTGCGTCGTCGTGGTCGGGCGCACGAAGGCGACCGACTGGATGGACTGCGCATCGGCGGTCTCGACATCGAAACTCGCTCCATACGACACTTGCGGCGGAGCGCAGTCGATGACGGGCCGGGGGCCGTTCGCGAGATACGGCGGGCTGAAAACTTCGAGGCGCAGCTCCTGTTCGTCCGGCGGCCATTCGTGTCCGGTGCTGCCCGCGGCGACGACACGTCCATCGGGCAGCAGGGCTGCGGTCGAGTGGTAGAGTCGTTTGATGCTTGCCCGGGCGAGTGTTTGCCAGGTCTCGGTTGCGGGATCGAACAGTTCCGGTTCCATCACGGCGCCGTGGTTATGATCGCCTGTGCCTTGTTCCGCTCCGCCGAGGACTAGAAGGGTGCCATCGGGCAGCAGCAGCGTTTCGGACACAAAACGGCGATGAGCCAACGGCGCGGTTTCTCTCCAGCGGCTTTGCCGAGGATCTTGAGCGTTCAGCTCGAAGATCTCAACTCTATCGGTCGCCGGAGTTTCCTCGGTCGGTCTGAATGCGGTGCTGCCGCCCACGATCAGCACCCGGGCCGGCTGCGCGTTGTCCGGCGAGATCGGCAGTAGCACGCTGGTTCCCGGAGCGGGATATATACGTGTGCCCGGGCTGTTCATCGTAAACACTTGGGGAATCCATTCCTGTCTGTTCAGGTCGAACAGCCGAGTCTTATTCCAGGAATGGACGTAAAGGAATCCCCCAGGCAAGACGTGTACGAACAGATACACGCCGATGTCTTGCAGGAACGGCTGCGGAGCCGTCAACGTGTTGGTCTCGGGATCGAAGATTTCGAACGTGTCGTTGATTCCGAACCGATCGCTTCCTGTCAGGCGTTCCACAATCTGAGCGACGATGCGATTCCAGTTGCCACACACGAGCATCGCTCTGCCATCGGGCAGAGTCACGCACGTGGGATACCAGCGCGCGCGCGGCAAGTCTGCGTGCCGGAACCATTTTTCGGTCGCCGGGTCGAACGTATGGATGTCGTGGTCAACGCCACGACCACGGCCGAGCAACGCACGAAGGAATTGCCCCAGGTTCTGCCCGTACGCCTGTCCGCCTACCACCAGCACCCGCCCATCGGGTAGCATACAGTGGCCGCTGCAGAGGAGATGACGCGACAAATCCGAATGGGTGACGCTATCGGTTGCCGGATCCCACAGCGCAGCCTTGCCTTTATCCATCGTTTCGTAATCGTGATGATCGGCTGAGAACAGCAGCACCTTTCCGGTGTTCAACAACGCCATATGCACGCCAATCACGCCCAAGTTGGCAGCCGCGACATCCCATTTACCCTGCACGCTGGCATCCGTCTTGCTCTTCATCGTCTCCAGGCGATCAAGCATGACATTCCCTCTGCGCGCGAAAAACTCGACTCATGCGCTTTACTTCAATAAACGACAAAACGCAGGGTTTTCAACTGTCAGCGACTGGTGATTGCACACATGTTGGAGCGACAGTTGAACTGTCGCCTGGCGTCCGCAGTGCAACTGCGGACGAACGGACTTGTGAATAGTCACCAGTCAGCGAGGGCGTGAGCCGCAGGCGTATTCTGCGTAGACCCCCATATCTGGGTGCTGAAGGCCGAATGCCGGGCTAACCCGCCATATATTCGGCCAGGGACATCTGTGGCATGGGCAAATTTCGATTCACGTTTTAGTGGCGACGAATCGCTCGAGGCGCCGCGCGAGGGGCTGCAAGAAGCCAAACGGCCATTGCAAGCGGCAAACCGGGGGAAGCGTTTATCCTGTAACGTAGTGGCGACTTCAGTCGCTGCTGGAACGACTGAAGTCGTTACTACTGGCCTCTGACATTTTCTAAGCTGCAGCCGGCGACAGCTCCGTGGGCGGCGCCTCCTCGTTGCCGCTCTCACGCACCGCGCGCTTGACGTCGACCGACGCAAGAATCAACAGGCCGCTGACGAACAGAACGATCAGCGCAAAAATCGCCGTGCGCATGCTGCCGGTCGCCTGCGTCACCAGCCCGAACAGCAGCGGCCCGGTCCACGACGTGCCGCGCTCGCTGATCTCGTAGAACGAGAAGAATTCCGCCTCGCGCTCTTTCGGGATCATCTGCGAGAACAGCGACCGGCTGAGCGCCTGACTGCCGCCGAGCACGATCCCGACGACGATGCCCAGCACCCAGAACTCGATCTTGCTCTGCAGGCTCACCTGCGCCCAGATACTGATGCCCGACCAGATCAGCAGGCTGAGGATGATCGACCGCTTCGCGCCCAGCCGGCCGGCGATGCGTCCGAACAGCAGCGCGCCGAAAAAGGCGACGAACTGCACCATCAGGATCAACAACGTCAGCTCGCTCAAGTCCATGCCCAGCTCTTGATCGCCGAACACGGCAGAAATCGCGATGACCGTCTGAATGCCGTCGTTGTAGAGCAGGTAGGCCAGCAGGTATTTCAGCGCGCTCGGATACTTGCGCAGCTCGCCGATGGTGTGGCCCAACTGCTTGAGGCCGACGCTCAGGTAGTTGTCGCCGGGCGGCAGCGCGCGCTGCGCGCCGCGCTCGCGCAATCGGCCGATCGCGAAATAGCCGAAGACGAGCCACCACACACCGGCCGAGGCGAGACTGATGCGCGCCGCCTCGCCCCGGCTTACGCCGAGCGCGGGCGCGACGAGCTGGAGGAAAATCAGGTTCAGCAACAAGAGCAGCCCGCCGCCCAGGTAACCCATCGCCCAGCCGAAAGACGACACGCGATCGCGCTGATCCGGGCTGGCGATCTGCGGCAGGAACGCGTTGTAAAACACGATCGACGCGCCGAAAGCCACGTTGGCGAGGATGAACATCAGGCCGCCCAGCACGTACAGGTCGCCGGTGATGAAAAACATGCCGAACGTCGTGACGGCGCCGATCGTCGCGAATAACAGCATCATGCGCCGCTTCAGGCGTGAATAATCGGCGATCGCGCCGAGCAGCGGCAGAATGAAAATCTGCAAAAACACAGAGGCCGATACGCAGTATGCGAAGAACGATTCGGCTGCAATCGGAATCCCCAGCAGGTAAAACGTGCCGCCCTCGCCCACCTGCGACTCGATCAGGCCGGTGAGATATGGCCCCAGAAACACCGTCACCACCGTCGTCGAGAAGGCCGAGTTGGCCCAGTCGTACATCGACCAGCCGAATATCTCTCGCCTGTCGTTCATGGATTTCCCCCTGGTGGACAATGCCGAGATGGTCGCGGAATGCCGCCAAGTGTATTCCCGCCGCAAGAAAAGTCAACTCTTGCCACGGAGAAACTCCAGACTTCCGAAGTCTCCAAGACTTCGGAAGTCTATGAAATCCTCTGTGTCTCTGCGCCTCTGTGGCTAAAGTGTCTTGTGCGCAATTACCAGAGCTTGGAGTGGTGATTATCGAAGGTGGTGGACCCTCAGACCACCGCTTACAGGTCTCGGCGCCGGAACGACAGCACGGCCAGCGCGAGCAGCGCAGCGGCATGTCCGATGGCATACACGACGACGCCTGCATCGGGAGCCGACGCGCCGCCGAAAATGAAGCTGAACGGGTTCCGGCTCGTCGTGACCCCCGACAAGGCGTACCGCCACAATGCTTCGCTCGGCATGGCGAACGAAGCCAGGCGACCGATCGAGACGGCTGCCTCGCTCTCCACGAGGACGAAACTGCCGATCTGCTCGATCCAGCCGCCGATGAACGCGACGCCGAATAGGCCGAACCCCAGCACGCCCGTCGCCAGCGTCGACAGGCGCGTGCCGCCGACGAACGACACGCTCAACAGAACCAATGCCTCGAGAAACATCAGCGCCAGCGTCGGCAGCCAGGCCGCCAGCGTGTATCCGGTGATCAGCGAGGTGATCGCGATCACGCCGCCGGCCAGGAGCAGCGTGTAACCGGCGAGCATGACGACGAAGCCGAGCCACTTGCCCAACAGGATCTCGTGACGCCGGAGCGGCTTGACCGCGATCGACTGGATCGTGCCGCTCGATATCTCGCCCGCCAGCGTATCGACCGAGATCAGCACGGCCATCATGACGAGCAGGAAATTCGCGCCGTACAGCGCCGCCGTCAGCCAGAAGTTCCACACGTCGTTCAGCGAGAAGAGACGCGACGCCCCTCTGGGCAGCCCGCCGTGACTCATGATCTCGGTGTAGACGAAGTTCAATCCCAGCGCGTACAACCCGAGAAAGAGCGCGCTCAAGATGAGCAGCCCCCACAGCACCTTGCGGCGGCGCGCCTCGCGGATCGTCAACCCGGTGATGATGCGCGCGGCCACGTCACAGCCCCCCGTCCGTGCCGACGATCTGCAGGAACATGTCCTCGAGCGACATGCGCTGCGGGATCAGTCCGTAGAGGTCGATACCCAGGTCGATCAGCCAGCGCGCGATCTCGGGAAGAGCTGCCTCGTCGTCGACGATCACGTGTAAGCGCCCGTCTTCGACGCGCGCGTCGCGCCCCCAGCGCGACAGCCCCGACAGGAGATCCGCTTGCGCGTGCGCGCCGGCCGGCAGCGCCCCGATACGGATTTCGACCGGCAGCGCCCCCTGCCCTATTTCGCCGAGCGACACCGATCGGACGACGGCGCCGTGCTTGATGAAGATCACGCGGTCGCACGTGATTTCGACCTCGGACAACAGGTGCGAGTTGAGAAAGACGGTCGTCCCTTGCTCGCGCAGCTCGCGGATGATGTCGCGTACCAGGATGCGGCCGACCGGATCGAGTCCCGATGTCGGCTCGTCGAGGAACACGATCTCCGGCCGGTTCAGGAGCGCCTGCGCCAGGCCGATTCGTTGCAGCATCCCCTTCGAGTAGCCGCGCAGGCGTTTGTCGCCATGCTCGGCAAGCCCGACGCGCGCCAGCAGCTCGGGCACGCGCTGCCGCCGATCGGCCTCTTTCATGCGATACAACTGTCCGTGCAGATGGAGGAACTCGGCGCCCGTCAGCCAGTCGTGGAAGCGGAAATGCTCGGGCAGGAAACCGGCGCGGGCGCGGGCGGCCGGATCGCCAATTGGCCTGCCGAGCAGGCGGCCCGTCCCGCTGGTCGGCGCAGCCAGTCCCAGCAGCATCTTGATCGCCGTCGTCTTGCCAGCGCCGTTCGGCCCAAGGAAACCGAACACTTCGCCGCACGGCACGCTCAGGCTCAGGTCGGCCACGGCCACCTTGCCGTTGTAGACCTTGCGGAGATTCGCCGTCTCGATTGCCTGTGACGAAGTCATGCGCTCGTCACCCACGTCTGATACATACTACCCCATTATACCTGCCTCAAGCATGCACCCGCGTGCAATCTGAGTGGACGTGCGACGCACTTGAGAAG
>DATEUJ010000034.1:0-21681 GCA_035283185.1 Anaerolineae bacterium
CAGGTGCTGAGTTCGGGCAGATAGTAGCGCCGATCACTGCATTCCAGAGACTTCGCGGTTCGCATGGCCACACCTCGCAACCTGTATCGATCGCGAAGTATGCCACTTGGTCTTTAATGTGCTAGTTTTGCCGTGTTGCGAAAGATGTTTGTAAAACGCGGCGAATCCCACTTGTCGGGTGCACGCCGTGTTGGGTGGCTCTTTGAACCTCAAGGTCGTTTACCATTTGTAGTTCGGAAAATCATTCACTAAAAGTAGCGAGCCATCATCGCTTTCGGATTCAGAGAGGTCATCAAAGACTTGAACTTCTCGATGATGGTTTCGAGCAGTTCGGTGAGGATTTCCTGTGAATGAGTCAACTCTGTCGAAGCGACATAGGATGTATAGCCTGAGATGTCAGCGAGCAGGAGGTGTCCGTGTTGAGTCTCGTTCACTGCAATTCCCTCCGCGACTTTGCGTAATCTTCTTTCGCCAACCGCGCGGCTGTTTGCAACATCTCCTCCATGGGCTTTGCGAATATCTTTGTGAATATCTTTCCCAGAATGCGGTGAAGCGGACGCAGCAAAGGTATCTCCACTTTCATAATCATGTAGACGCGTGTACCCCCATTCGCCAAAGGCTCAAAGCGGGTGGTCATCGTATTAAGCTTCATTCCCCATCGGAAAGATTCGGTCGTGGAGTATTCAAACGGACGCCAATCCAGCACGACGTGCAGTGATGTTGTCCCATCCCCATGCGCGCAGTGATTGGACGCCCCGATTCCTGTCCGACCTTTGGGCCTGTCTCCACTTGACCAAACGCCATCGCCCGCCCACTGATTCACCTTCATGGGGTCTTGAATCCAATCCCATGCAACGGGCGACGAAACGTTGAAATCGCAAACGAGAAGAGCGTCGGCTTCGTCTTTGTCTACGAAGACCCGCCGCGCTTCGATGATTTCCTTGTAGCGTTTGTGCAAATCCAGGCTGAAGGTTTTGACCTCTGGAAGATGCTCGTAGGATTCGACCTGCTCGTGAGTATCCTCCAGATTTAACTGCATGTGTTCGAGACATGGCTGGGTAAACATCGCGTATGCGCGCCAGCCCGTGGATTCACTCACGCGATTCTTGAGCAGGCGATGAACGAGATTGACATCCGAGCCAACCAACTCTTTGATGTCGCGGATATGCTGAATTATGTATTCGCCGTAATGAGCAATGAACTTGAGGTCGAGCGAAGGGATGTTCTGACAGGCTCTACAAGTGCAGGTCGTGGCGCGCTTCATCGAGACCTGATTATCGCGGAACGCGGTATACGTGGATTCGATTAACTCCAACAGCGTCTCGCCGCGCGGGATTTTTGATTCGGGCGAATAAGCGAAGACTGCGTCGCCTTCCAGTTTGTGGATGGTGAGCAGGGATTCGATTTTCTCGCAGAGCGTCGCGAGCAAATCACTCAGAATTTCTTGCGAGTGCTCCAGCTCCGTCCCCGCCACGAAAGAGGTGTAGCCTGAGATATCGGCAAGCAGAAGATATCCGCGCTGGGTTATTGTTGACATTTTCAGATACTTTTGGTCGTGATTATACCTCTCCCACATCAAATGCTAATCAACAAATTGCCCGAGCCAGTATCATTGTGATGATTAAGTGTGTGCTTAGCGGCCACCCAACGGCCTCGAGATGAGCCGCCCGGCCAGCCCAAGACTAGTATCGCGCCAAAACCAAACGCATGGCTGGCCGGGTCGGCTCCATCGAGTTGCTGCGACCCGTTCGCTCGAAACCGCACCGAAAAGTGCGGGGGTAGAGCGGTAAAGGTCGCGTGACCTTTAACAACTGTGTATCCATGTCAGTAAGATGATACGGCCTGACCACCCGTGTTGTCAACTCTGACCTCCCCGATGGATGGGAGACAGCACCACCCCCTGGCATGCGACTGGTTATCAACTGTCAGAAGCGGGGCGGAAAGGCGATCAACGTTGAACCAGACAACGCCACACCGTCGAGCAAGTGACTATGGACAACGCAAGTGAAGGTATGCAGGCGTCGTCATGGAGAACTGGCTAACGCTGGTTGACAAGCCAGACCCAAAACGGGACTGAGTTCAGGTCATCCACCCTACTCATGGATGACATCCATCCGAACGGACTCCGGCGCAAAGTACCATCCTAACGTCACGCCAACTGGATACACGGAACGGGATAACCCTGTGGCGGTTCTCCAGGTCATCGGAGCAGGCAACCAACCGCAGGCCGTCATGGGGAGGGATGACTCAAGAAGCAAAGGCCCTGGGTAATGCCAGGGATACGCTGACGTGAGTCCGGTACACGGGAAGGTAAAGGGACTCGCGGAGTTCAGGTCTTATGACAGGTGTCCGACGACACACTGAAGGCTGGCGGACGTTGCCCTGGAAGATGTATCAACGCAACGTCTACCGACTCCAACAGCGCATTTACCGAGCCGCGCGCCGTGGCGACCACAAGCGTGTCCGCAACTTACAACGGCTACTGCTTCGTTCGTGGTCGGCCCGTTGTTTGGCGGTGCGACAGGTGAGTCAAGACAATCGCGGCAAGCGCACGCCCGGTGTGGATGGTGTTGCGTCGTTGACGCCATCGCAACGGCTGGCGCTTGCCAAGAACCTACATCACCTAAACCGCTGGACAGCGGATACCATCCGCCGCACGTACATTCCCAAGCCGAACGGCGAACAAAGGGCTTTGGGAATTCCGACCATGCGCGAGCGCGCCCGGCAAGCGTTGGTCAAGCAGGCGCTTGAACCAGAATGGGAAGCGCGGTTTGAACCGAACTCGTATGGGTTTCGACCGGGACGCTCGACCCACGACGCGATTGAAGCCATCTTTAACTACATCCGCCTCAAGCCGAAGTATGCGCTGGATGCGGATATCGAGAAATGCTTCGACCGCATCGATCAGGAAGCGCTCTTAGCGAAACTCCACACCCTCCGCCCGGTCGAACGGCTGGTGCGCGGTTGGCTGAAAGCAGGCATCCTGGACAAAGGCGAGTACCTGTTCCCAGAGGCGGGCACGCCGCAGGGCGGCGTGTTGTCACCGCTGCTGGCCGCGAAGCGCATCGCGCTGCATGGTCTGGAAGAAACCCTGGTCAACGCTGTTCCCTATGCATCCAAACCCGCTGTCATTCGCTATGCCGATGATCTGGTCATTCTGCACGAAGACCTGGACATCCTGCATCAACTGAAAGCGCGCGCTGAAGCCTGGTTAGCCGAGATGGGGCTGAATCTCAAAGTCAGCAAGACGCATATCACGCACACCCTGAACGAGCATGAAGGGCGTGTGGGGTTTGACTTTCTGGGTTTCCACATCCGGCAGTTCCGGGTTGGCCCGCACCAAACTCGCACCTACCGAGGACGACCGGGCTTCAAGACGCTCATCCAACCCAGTCGCACGGCGGTGGAACGTCACCGACGCAAGATACGGGAAGTCATCTATCAGTACCGGGGCGCACCGCAAGCCGCGCTGATCGCGGTGCTCAACCCGATCATCCGGGGCTGGTCGATGTACTATCGTGCTTGTGTCGCTAAACGCGCCTTCAGTCGAATGGATGATCAGGTGTATCGCTTGCTGCGTCAATGGGCACACTTTCGACATCCACATAAGACCGTCGCCTGGCAGTACCGTCGCTACTGGCAGCGCCGCAACGGGCGCATGACCTTTAGCGATGAGACCAGCACGCTCAACTTTCACGAGGACACGGCCATCCGCCGTCACGTAAAGGTGCGGAGTGAGAAAAGCCCATATGATGGCGACTGGGTGTACTGGGGAGAACGCTTGGGGCGCGATCCAACGAAACCACAGCGGATGGTCAGACTACTGAAGCGACAGCAAGGCCGGTGTCAGTGGTGCGGACTGCGCCTGGGGATCGCGGACGTGCTAGAGGTGCACCACTGGGATGGCGACCGGATGAACAACCGGTATACCAACCTGGGGTTGCTCCACGCGCACTGCCACGATCAAGTCCACGGTGCAGGTATCAATGACAATGACCCGCGAACTGAGGAGCCGTGTGAACTTAACGGTTCACGCACGGTTTTGTAACGGCGGCGGGGCGGGCGACCGTCCCGCCGACCGTAGCTTAGGCAGCCTGTAGACACCTCCTAGGCGCTGACGGGGACGCATCTTAGAAGTACCGTGCCGGAGGAGAAAGTGCGGGTCTCCACAGGCTTGAGCCTGACCCTGTTCTGAATCCGGGAGAAGGCTGCCTTGCCCGAACCCAAGAAGACTGGGACATAGTAGAGGCGGTACTCGTCGATTAGGCCAGCGGATGCCAAGCTTGAAGCCAGGATGAGGCCGCCGACGCCCATGGCCCTGCCGGGTTGGGCCTTCAGCTTAGCGACTTCGGTGATCGCATCGCCTCTTACGAGCCGCGAATTCCAGTCGACGCTTTCGAGTGTTGACGAGAAGACGACTTTGGGGATTGGCTTCCAGATCTGGGCGTACTCGACGATGAAGTCAGGCGCCGAAGGATCCTGATCGGCCGTGGGCCAATATCCAGCCATGAGTTCGTACATGCGGCGACCGTACAGTAAGGTATCGATCTCCCGCTCAATATCGTTGAAGTGCCTGTGAAGCTCCTCGTCGGGAATTACCCAACTCGGGTCTCCGGCTTCGGCATCGATGTAGCCGTCGAGTGAGAGGGAGGTCGCATACACGAGTTTGCGCATAGGGTCCACCTTGGAACGGGAGATCCGTCAGGCTGCCTAACGGCCTCGAGCTGAGCGGCGCCGCTGAGCTACTCCGAACATGAATTCGGCCCGTGGCGGCGTCCGCTCCAGCGAGGGGTTCGGCGGCGCCATTTCATTCCTCAATCCTGCTCCACTTCCGCCACGTACTGCTCAATAGCTGACCGGAGATCAGCAGGGTAGGCCAAGGTAATTCCGCTTTCGATGCTGAACGCAATGCCCGAGATCGAGTCATCCTTGACCTCTTGCACCTGCACTTCAATGACGGCATCCGTCTCAGACACGACCATACGTTCCTTCGTCACGTTCGCTCGCCCACTAATGCTGACTGCGATGCTGGGAGGATGAAGTAAGTTCACGACGACACGACCGTGTCTCAGGATATTGGAGTATGTAGTGTGCCGCCGGTCGCAGCCGAAGCGAAGAATTTGCGGAGAGATGGCCCTGAGGCTACCAAAGGGCGCCGTGTGAGGACTCCCATCCAGATCGACGGTCGCCACCGTGACTACTGGATTAGCCGCCCGGTCAGACTTTCGCAATACTTCGAACACTTCAACAGGCAGGCCTGATTCGGTAGAAGGGGTACCGTGCGCGGATCCGGCGCTCGACTGCATCATTCATCTCCGATCAGTACGTCACCATCGAAAGCATCTGCTGGGGCCGCCGAACGGGGGCATCAGGCGCAACGCGAAGCGCAGCGGAGCGTTGTCGCCTGCATGCAGGGTTAGGCCGCCCGCCCGCTGAATCTCTGCAATACGGTATCGATATCTCGCAATATGGGCCAAGCGCCCTGGGTGGTGTTGGAGATCACCGTGACTTGCAGCTCGGTATCTCGATTCACGCTCGACTTGAATGATACCCCGGCGTCGCAACCCGTGAAATAGACTTCCCGCTGTTTCCCAGGGACTTCGTTGATCCAAAGCCCGTGACCATAATACGTATGCGCTCCCTCCGCCTCGGCCTTCACGAAAGGCATCGTATAGATGTCGACTAACTCTTTCGGTAGAATCTCACACTGCCAGAAGGCCGTCCATAAGGTCGTCAAATCCTGCAACGTGGTAAACGCGCCTCCGTCCGAGGCCCCGACGATCGGCAGATTGTAGATATTCGTTCGCCAACCTCCCACTTCTTCTACATAGCCCAGCGCCGTCTTCTCGGGAAGTTGATTCAGCGCAAAGTATCCGGACTGGTGCATGCCAATCGCCCGGAAGATTGCCTGCTCTACGAAATCCTGATACTTCATGCCGGTCAGTTCTTCAACCACCACCCCCAGGAGAATATACCCGGCATTCGAATAGGCGAAGCGTTCTCCCGGCGTGAACTTCATCTCTTCATCTGGAAACACAGCCAAGTAATCTCGGGGTCCTCGCAATTCGTACCACGGAACGCTCAGGCTGAAGTTATCGAAGTCCGCGACTTTGTCTTCGTCAAAGTAGTCCGGAATCCCCGATGTATGGGTAAGCAAATGCCGGATGGTGATCTCCGGTGAGTAGTGCGGGAAATCAAGCGCGAGACAGTCCTTCAAGTTCGTCGAGAACGAGAGTTGCTGGGCTTCAAGGAGCTTACCGATGGCTAAGGCTGTAAGGAATTTGGTGCCGGAAGCGATGCCAAAGCGTGTCGCTAACGTATTGGCGAGCTTGTTACTCCGGTCGGCATAGCCGGCTGCGCGCGCATAGAGCACGGTGTCCTGGTGGCGAATATCAATCACCCCGGAGAAAGCCCGTTCGTCAATGGCGGTATCCAGTATTTTCGTGAGCTGTCCGGCTTCCATCGTCACCTTCTATCGATTGACCAGCCATTCTTAATCCAACTTGCTGTCGGAAATGGCGGCCTAACGGTCGGCTTCACCCGCCGCCACCCAGAGGCGCGACCGCCGTCAAGAACCACTTATGAACGCGGCAGCGGTGGCGGTCGGGTGCAAGCCGGGGTTAGGCGGGCGGGTCCGGAGCATGATCTATCTTCTCCATAGTCAACTCTTTGAAGTTGCCATTCCAATTAACCCAAAACCATTGTTCGGACTGGTCGAAGTCTTCGTCTTCAATGACGATGTGAAAATAATATCGCCCAATGGGGTATTCCCAATCGTACCCTTTCTTTCCAGCAGACACATCAGTTCTTACTCTGAAAATATTGTCTCCATCAATGGTATACACAACATCTAAAAAACGAGAGCCTATCTTCTTGGCTATGTATGCTGGTTTGGGAATAGGATCGCCCTCCCAACCAATCATCTGATTATTCCATTTCGGGTGCGGCTTACCGTCATTTTGTAATATAGACACTAGCCATCCCCGACATTCTTTTGCGGGAATATCTGCGCTGTTTATGATCTTCAGCCGAATATACATTCTCTCCGGCTTTTCAGGTGGTTCTAATTTTCTACACTGTGGATCGTTGTCGTCGTAGTAAATTTCCAGTTTTGGCTTTTCAAATAATGCTAATAACTCTTTGTCCCTACGCGATGCGCTCCACGCAGTTGATATAAACATGATGGCGAGTGCAATAATTACCCACCAATACCATTCAATCATAGCGAACACGCCTCCGAGCCGTAACTTTGACGCAACATCGGCTGGCAGAAGGTCATCGCGTATGAAAGCAAACCAACCATAGATAAATGGTGGGCCTGCCAATACCCATTTCCAAAGAGGATAGAGCGAATAGTGCAAGAACGACCGAGGTTTAATACGTGGCGTGTTCTGCGCCATGAACACATCCATTTATAACACAGCGTGCGCTGATCATACTTGACCTCTTTTGTTCTATCTCATGTTTCGCTCTCCCGTTGCCATCTATGAAAGCACGGCTAACGGCCTCGAGATGAGCCGCCCGGCCAGCGCTTCGAACCTATCTTAGACCCGTTTCGCCGCAGCTGGCCGGGTCGGCTCCATCGAGTTGTTGGGCGGCTGGAAAGTTCACTCTGGGGGATGGTGTTTCCGTCTCTCAGAGTAGGTAGCCCTTGCGGAAGTGAAGACGTGTTGCATATCTATGGTGCGCCCAAGAGCTGGTTGATCGCCGATGGATTGAACCCTTTAGCAACGAGCCAGACGCCCAGCGAAAACTCCCACAGCGCGATCGGGAGAACGCCGATCCCCGTCAGAACATAGATCGGCCCGGTGGTGATGCCGAACATAACGACGATGGTGTTAGCGATGAGCAGAGGCGCTCCGATCAGTCCGAGCAGGGGAAGAATCTGCGGCACCAGGCCCGACTGATAGAGCAGGGAGCCCAGCAACAGGGCGTTCACAGGTGGCATGAGGTTTTGTCCGAGGCGGAACCAGCGATATAGGGCGACCAGTGCCTTGCCGGTGACCAACGCATCTGCTCCGGCTCCGGCCCGCCGCAAGGTCACAACCGCCAGGAGGCAGACGACATCAGCGAAGATCGTGCCCGCTTCCATAACCCGCGCGCCGATTAAGCCCAGCGCGACCGCTTCGTTCTGCATCTTGACAACCGGGAACAGCGCGACGGCGGTACCGATGCCGGCCAGGGCCACGATGATCTCCAGGATGCCGCCGAAGATGACAGGAGTGTCCGGCCCGGAGCCGACGATATAGTTGGGGTCCTTCAGTACAGATCTGTAGAGAAAGGCGGTCGGGATCGAGACAAAGGTGAGCAGGTAGAGCACACCCGCCGCTATTGCAATTTCACTCGAGGAGGTCATTGCAGTCTACCCTTCTGCACTGGCTGCGGTCTTACTGTTGGTGTTCGTATGCTTTCTCTGTTTTCGGCTCGAGGGCTAAGAGGATTGCTCTCGGCGTTCAGACAAGAGCGAATACCCCAGCCAGGCAATAGCTATCCCCATCGGCAGCGCCATAATCCGATCGAACGGGTGTGGGATCACAGCTCCTGCGAGGACCAACACGGCTGAGAAAGAAAGCAGGGCGGCCGCCCAGCGTGGTAGGACCCGGGCGCGTATCGTCGCGATGCCAAACAACAGGCCGCCGATTATATACCCCACAAACCCTCCTAGCCTATATAACACTGCGAGGGCTCCGAGGTTCATCCCGCCGGTAGCCCCACTGGCCAACCCCAAGATGCTTTCTACAAACTTCGGCGACTCGGTCGCCAACAGCGGCAAGATGAAGGCTTCAGCGAAGGCAAAGGGCAATGTGAGCGCAAAGAAGAGGCTAAACAGGAGATAGCCGGCTAGACCCAGCCAACCGGCCTTTTCCGCTTGCCTGGCGTAGAGCCCCGTAATGCCTAGCAACCCGAGGAGGCACATGGCCGTCTTCAATGCGGTGACGATTGCCCATGTGCCGGTGGTGACTGACGAAAGAACGTCAGGTGGATGGATCGGCTGGATGGCTATAAAAATGATCCCTGCCGCCATCGCCGATAGACCTGACCAACGGATGAGATTTGAGGCTCTTGTCTTCATTGGGTTTCTCTCCGTTTCTTGGAGTATGGGGATGGGTTTCGTGAGGTTGAACTCGAGTCCGTTAAGAGACCCGAATGCGCCGCCTGCATCGACCAGTCGGGGCAATTTAGTTCTTGCCAGAATCGTCTATTCAAGTCAAGGCCATTGGTCTCCCTGTCTCACCACAATTCGGACTGAAAACGAGGCTGAATGCAACTCCCAGAACGCTCCAGTTGAACCAAGCCGCCCAACAAGAAGTCGGCTGCAAATTTACGATCTATTCCCTCCTCAGAATTTGCAGCCTTTTCGCCCTGTGGGGGAATGTAGACGGCATTTTTACAGTCTAATCTCCTCCTGGGGCACATTAGGCTGTAACCGTCTTGATGGTAAAATACGGCGTGGCTCAGGTCATGCTCCTTCGCCTTGATCAACCTTGTCACACCGAGTACATCGTGCAGATCCGACGAAGAGCGAGGATGCCCATAATATAGACCTGAATCCCTTGCCTGTCAAGAAAAGGAGTGCGCTGTGGAACAACCTAAGAAACTGCTCGACCAGGTGCGCGACGTCCTGCGCCTCAAGCATTATTCCATCCGCACCGAAGACTCCTACGTGGACTGGATCAGGCGCTTTATCCTATTTCATAAAAAGCGTCACCCCAAAGACATGGGCCGCGCCGAAGTGGAAGCCTTCCTTACCCATCTGGCCGTGGAAGGCAACGTCGCCGCCTCCACGCAAAACCAGGCGCTCAGTGCGCTGCTCTTTCTTTATCATGAGGTGCTCAAGGTCGAATTCGACGCGCCGCTGGATTCAGTCCGCGCCAAAAAGCCCGCCCGCTTGCCCGTCGTGCTCACCCGCGCCGAAGCGCACCAGGTGATTGACGGTATGTCGGGCACGTACCAATTAATGGCCAAACTGTTGTATGGCAGCGGCCTGCGCTTGATGGAGTGCCTGCGCCTGCGCGTCAAGGACATTGACTTTGAGCGGCGCGAAATCACCGTGCGCGACGCCAAAGGCGGCCACGAACGCGTCACCATGCTGCCGGCCAGCCTCGTCACGCCGCTGCAAGAACATCTCAAGCGCGTCAAGCTGTTGCACGAGCAAGACTTGGCCACGGGCTATGGACAGGTCTACCTGCCCTACGCACTCGACCGCAAATATCCCAATGCTGCCACAGAATGGGGCTGGCAGTACGTGTTCCCGTCCGAGCGATTGTCTACCGACCCGCGCACCGGCATCACGCGCCGCCACCACATGGACGAAAGCAATCTCCAACGCGCCGTCAAAGACGCTGTGCGTTTGGCCCGCCTCGCTAAGCCCGCTAGCTGCCACACGTTCAGACATAGCTTCGCTACGCATTTGCTCGAATCCGGCTACGACATTAGAACCGTCCAAGAACTCCTCGGCCACAAAGACGTGAGGACCACGATGATTTACACCCATGTCCTCAACCGGGGCGGACTGGCCGTGCGCAGCCCCCTCGATTGAGGACTTCGGAAGTCTCAAGGCGTGACCTGGCAGGCAAGGGTGTCTGCCGACCAGGGCCGTCCCGCAGGCGAGGCTATCCTTTCTCCCGAAGCCCCTCTTCAGGTTGAACGCCCACGGGACGTGCTTTATACTTCGCCGAGACCAGGCATTCACGAACCGCAATATGGCCCTGAAACTGAGCCGCTCAGACGATGCCTTGCTCACTGGCAAACACGGCCCGGCCGCGCAACGGGCGATGTCGATCGTCACGCGCATGGCCGAGGTGCACGGCGCGTCCGACCTGATGGACATCACCGGCGCGCACATCGACAGCACGATCTACATCGGCGAAGCCGGACTCGAGTTCGCCGAGCGGCTGGCGAGCCTCGGCGCGCAGGTCGCCGTGCCGACGACGCTGAACGTGAGCGGACTCGACGAGCACCACTGGCAGGAATGGGCGGTGCCCGCCGACTGGGCACACAAGGCGCATCGGCAAATGATCGCTTATCAGAGCATGGGCTGCCTCCCCACCTGGACGTGCGCGCCATACCAAACTGAGATGCGACCCTCATTCGGCCAGCAGATCGCCTGGGGCGAGTCGAACGCGATCGTGTTCGCCAACTCCGTCCTCGGCGCACGCACCGAGCGCTATCCCGACCTGCTCGACATCTGCTGCGCGATCACCGGGCGCGTGCCCGCCGTCGGGCTGCACCTCACCGAGAACCGCGCCGGCGAGATTCTGATGCGCCTGGTCGACGTGCCGCCCGCACTTCAGAAAGACGATAGCTTCTATCCCGTGCTCGGCCACCTCGTCGGGAAGATCGCGCAGGATCGCATCCCGGTTATCGACGGCCTGGCGGCGCAGCCGAGCGAGGATCAGCTCAAAGCACTCGGCGCGGCGGCGTCTTCTTCCGGCGCCGTCGCGCTGTTCCACCTCGTCGGCGTGACGCCCGAAGCGCCGACATTGGAGGCGGCATTTCAGCACCGCGCACCGAAGCGGGAGATCGACGTAACACTGGACGACCTGCGCCAGGCGCGCCGCGAGCTGACGACCGCCGGCGGCGAGCAGTTGCACATGGTCGTGCTGGGCAGTCCGCACTTCTCACTCGCCGAGTTCAAGCGGCTCGCGCCGCTGCTGATCGGGAAGCGCGCCCACCCGGACGTGAGATTCCTGGTCACCTCGAGCCGCGCGATGGCGCTGCTCGCCAGGCAATACGGTTATCTTCAAGCGCTGGAGGTATTCGGCGGGCGCGTGACCGTCGACACGTGCATCCTGGCCTCGCCGATGCTGCCACCGGAGGTCAAGCTGCTGATGACGAACTCTGCGAAGTACGCCTATTACATCCCCGGCCTGCTCGGTGCGCGCGTCACCTTCGGCAGCCTGGAGGATTGCGTGCGCTCTGCCGTGGCCGGTCGAGTCGTGAGAGATGAATCGCTGTGGGAAATGTGATACGAGGTCGAGTCATTATCAGGGGGAGAGCCAAGGGCGAGGTCCTGGTCAGTCGCGAGCCGCTGTCCTTCTGGGGCGGCTACGATTATCGAACCGGTGAGATCATCGACCGGCGGCATCCGCTGTCCGGCCACATCGCATCGGGTCGGGTACTGGCCGTGCCCTTCGCACGCGGGTCGTCGACGACGACGGCCGTGCTGCTGGAGGCCGTGCGCGCCGGAACCGCGCCGGCGGCTATCCTGACGACCAGCGCCGACTCGTTTTTCGCGCTGGCGTCGATCGTCGCCGACGAAATGTACGCGAAGCCCATCCCGCTGCTCGCCCTGGAGCCAGGTGACTTTGCAAGACTGCGAACAGGCGCGCGGGTGAGAATTCACGAGGACGGAACCATCGTGGAGGAAGAAACCTCCACCGCGAATGAGACGTAGGGCGGCTTTCCATAGCCGCCGCAGGTCGGGCAGCTACGGAAACCTGCTGATCGGGCAGGTATGGAAACCTTCCCTACGTGAATGCGACGGGGGTTGCGCATGCCGAACTTTCGCCGATACTACCTTCCGAACGCCATTGTGTTCATCACGGGCGTGACCGGCGGTCGATTCCCATTCTTCGCGGCGGAAGACATCGTCGATCTGCTGTTTGAGACTATGCACCGCGTGCAGGAGATTCACCCATTTCGCCTCCTTGCCTACGTCATCTTGCCGGATCACTTCCACTGGCTGATGCGCGTCGATGAGGAGAGTGGCAATTTCTCTATCGCGATGCACAGCATCAAGCGCAATACTACGCTCAACTACAAGAAGGCGCGTGGGATCACTGGCTCGCTCAACTTGTGGCAGGAGCGCTTCTGGGATCACATCGTTCGCGACGTACGCGACTTCCACAACCACTTCGACTATATACACTGGAATCCGGTCAAACACGGTTACGTCCAGAGGCCGGAAGATTGGCCGCATTCCACGTATCGACACTGGCTGGATCGAGGGTACTACGAGTTGGGCTGGGGACATGCCGGCGAGCCTCCGAACATCGTAGATATGAGCTTTGAGTAGGGCAGATATGGAGACCTGCAGACGGGGGAGTAGGAGGGCAGGTATGGAAACCTGCCCTACGTGGATGCGACGTTGGGCGGCTTTCCATAGCCGCCGCAGAACGGGCAGCCGCAGAACGGGCAGCCGAACGGGCAGGTATGGAAACCTGCCCTACGGTTCGAGCCGCGCATTCGTGTTACAATTGTCGTGATCTCCGCTGCGGCAACGCTCATGTATCTGCGCCATCTCTCGCTCACCAACTTCCGCGCCTACGCGCGGCTCGAACTCGAGCTGCCCGCCGGCTCGATTCTCATTCACGGCGACAACGCGCAGGGCAAGACCAGCCTGCTCGAAGCCGTTTACTACCTCGCCACCGGCAAGTCGCCGCACACCGGCAGCGACCGGCAGTTGATCCACTGGCTGGCCGCCGAAGAGAGCGGCACGCCCTACGCGCGCCTCGTCGGCGACGTTCAGCGCGCCGATCGCGCCATCCACCTCGACGTGACGCTCTTGCTCGAGCCGGCAAGCACGATCGACGGCTACCGCTTCCGCAAGCAGATCAAGCTCAACGGCAGTCACGCGCGCCTCGCCGACCTGGCCGGCCAGGTCAGCGCAGTGCTCTTCCAGCCGCAGGACGTGGACGCGGTCGCCGGCTCGCCGGGCGAGCGCCGCCGCTACCTGGATAACGCCGTCAGTCAGGTCGATCCCGACTATGCGCGCGCGATCGACCGCTACGCCGACGTGCTGGCGCAGCGCAACGCGCTGCTCAAGCAACTGCAGGAGAGCGAAGGCACGCCTGACGGCGCCGATCAGCTCGCCTACTGGGACGATCGGCTCGCCGCCGACGGCGCGGCGATCACGCTCAAGCGGCAGATCGCGCTCGACGAGCTGAGCCGGCTGGCCGATCGCGTCCATCGCGATCTGACCGGCGGCCGGGCCGACCTGCGGCTGCGGTACCAGCCGGCCTTCGATACGGCCCGCTCCTCCGTCCCCGAGTTCCAGATCGCCATGCGCCTCGACGTGCCGCAGGTTGCCATGACGGACGCGCGGCGGCTCGAATCGGCGTTCCAGGCGCAATTGCAGGAACGGCGCCGCGACGAGATCAACGCCGGCGTGACGCTCGTCGGCCCGCACCGCGACGAGTTCCGCTTCATCTCTGATCAGATCGACCTCGGCACGTACGGCTCGCGCGGCCAGCAGCGAACGGCGATCCTTTCGCTCAAGCTCGCCGAGGTCGAGTGGGGTCACCAGAAAACCGGCGACTGGCCGATCCTGCTGCTCGACGAAGTGATGTCCGAGCTTGATTCACGGCGGCGCGCCTACCTGCTCGCGCGTCTGGGTGACGTGAACCAATCGTTGACGACGACGACCGATCCGGGCATATTCGGAGAGGAATACCGTGCGCGTGCGACGCAACTGCACGTCATCTCCGGGCGTGTAGAATGAGCCAGAGGACCCTTCTCCGAACTGATCAGCCGCGCCGCCTCCGGGGAACGGTTTGTGATCCACAGGAGAGAACGGCCGGTCGCCGTATTGATCGGCTCAGGCGAAATGGAACGTTTGGAGCGCTCGGCTCAAGCAGCCCGCCATCTTGCGCTGGCACTTGGACAAGACATGGCGCTGCTGGAAAAGGTCGAGCGGCGAGAATTGCATCCGGCGATGGCCGCTTTCGGTTTGTGGCGGAACGACCGCGACCTGGAATCCCTGGAAGACTGGCTAAGGGATTATTGACATTCTCATCGTTCTGGTTATACTCATTCCTATCCGACCCGCTACTGTGCCGTCAACTGAGAAGCCCATTGCGCCGTCGAACCCGGCCTACCGCGTTCGCGCCAGAGGGAGGCGCGCTACCGCCAGCGATCAGTCTAGGTTCGAGATCCGTGAGGAGATTCTCAATGTACACCAAGCCCGAGATCACCAAGCACGAAGACCTGTCCCAGGTCACCTTCAGCAGCCACTAATCGTCTATCCAAAACTAGCGGGCTAGGCTCCCACGCCCAGCCACCCGGCGGCATGGGAGCCGCCTCCGCTGTGGCTTTGGATAGGCTCTCATCGTGCGGTGGCGTCGCCACCCGACACGATCGCAGGATAACCGAAGGACCCGGTCACATGACCGGCCAGCCGTTGCACTCGTAGCGCGCCTCCCTCTGGTCAACAGCGCACATGGCTTCCGGCCTGTCTGCGACGCAGCTCATCCTCGACGCCTTGCGGCCCCATCAGACTCCCACGACCTGGGAGTCTGATGTTACCCGGCTGCAGGCCGACTGGGACGATCTGGCTGTGCGGGCGATTGTGCTGGGGTTGGCGCCGCAGTTTCACATACGGCTGAATAATTGGGGATTGGATATTGGGGCGCGCGCCTCGGAGAAGCTAAGCGCGAACTATCAGGCGCAGGCCCTGCGCAACGAAGCGATCTTCGCGCAGTTGAGCGAGGCGTTGATCGCCTGCGTGCACCGCGGCCTGCGACCCATCGCGCTCAAGGGTGTTCACCTCGCCGCGCTCGTGTATTCCGATCCGGCAATGCGCCCGATGAACGACATCGACCTGCTGTTCACGCCCGAAGAACTGCCGGCCGCCGAAGCCATGCTCGAAGCGCTAGGCTACGGCGGCCGGCGCAAGCCCGCCGACCTCGGTCCCGGCGTGACCAAGCATACCAGCACGTTCCGCCGGGCCGGCTCGGAAGCCGCCACACCCAACCCGTACCTTTCGACCGGCGCCGACCGCACGATCGAGCCGCACACGTCGCTCGAAGAGTCGTGGTTCGGCCTGAAGGTTGACGTCACACCGGGCGTGCGTGACCGGTCAAACGAAGCGACGCTCGCCGGCCAACCGTGTCGCGTCCTGGCCCGCGAAGACCTGCTCCTTCATCTGTGCGTGCACTTCTGCTTCCACCTGATCATGGGCGCGCCGTCGATGGTGCAGCTCGCCGACCTGCTCGCCGTGACCTCGGCAGGCGGCGTCGACCGGCAAGCCTTTGCCGAGCGCGCCGTTTCGGATCGCGCCGCGCCCTACACGCTGGCTGCGCTGATGCTTTCGCGCAAGCTGCTCGATGCGCCCGTTCCGAACGATGTGATAGACACGCTGAGCCGCGCCACGCCTGCTGCACTGCGACGACGCATCGATCGGCTCAGCCTCGCCGACGTGCTGCGCCGCACGCAGCAGAAGCCGCTCACGTCGATCCCGCAGCGCATCCGGCGCGGCCTGGTCGATCGCGCCGAGACCGCGCGCTGGGCCGTCGACTGGCCCGGCAAGTGGGGGGTGTGGAAGACGGCGCTCAGAGTCGGCAGCACGGACACGTGGCGCATGGTGCGTGACAAGTGATGCGTGAAACGTAAAGCGCAAAACGTAAAGCGTAAAAGGTAAAGCGTGATAACTATTCCGACTTCGAGTCTTGACCTTTGAAACTTTCCCGACTTCTCGCGCTGTCGCTCACGCTTGCCGGAGGGCTGTCGGCGGCGCGCGTGCTGGCCCGCCGCCATCGCTGGGAACGCGAGCACAACCGCGTCGCGATCTGCGCGGACTTTGACGACGCCTACGCCGCCGCCATCCGCGCCGGCCTGCCGTTCGACGATCTGCTGCAGGAGCTGGCGCATCATGGCGCGACGCACGTTTCGCTGCCCGAGCTGACGCTCGATCGCCTGGCGCGGTCGGGACAGCTCGCGCCGCGAGCGCCCGGCCACCTTCGCGCTGCGCCGCCGCGCGTCGGCCACTGGAACTATCTGCACGGCCCAAGCGAGCTTGTCGCGCGTCTCGCCGTCGAGCTATCGATCCGGCTCCCTTACACCGAAGCGCAGACGATTGATGGCGATACGCTGGCCTTCGCCGGCGACCTGCCCACGATTGGCGAGATCGGCCTCAGCTTTGATACGTCGATCGCCGAGCGGATCGGCGCGCACGGGCTGGGCGTCGTGCCCCGGCCGGTGAGTTACGCGTGGCCCGAAAAGGCGCTGATCGAGCGCACGCTCGCGCAGGCCGCATCGCTTGGCCGGCTGGTCGCATTCGACGGGGACATGATCCTCGGCCACGAGATGCACCTCGGCGAGACGCTGGCGGTGATGGAGCGCGAAAGACTCACGTTCGTCTACTTCGCCGAGTCGCGCCACCAGAAAGGCGACTGGTTCATCGCCAAGCGCCGCGCGCCCCACGTGGTATTGGCGCACCGCTTCACACCGCAAGAGATGATCCCGCTCGACTTCCACGCCGCCGCGCATGTCTGGGCGCACCTGGCGCGCGAGCGCGGCATCCGCCTGTGCTACGTGAACTTCTTCAAGGTGCTCCACGCCACCGAGCCGCTGGAGGGCCTGCATTACGTCGAGCACATCAAGGAGGCACTGGAGCACGACGGCTTCGTCGTAACGCAAGAGGTGGGTATGCCGGCGCCGGTCCCGGCTCCGCATAAGAAGGAACTGGCGATGATCGGTCTGGCCTCGGCAGGCATCATGGCTTCGGCGGTGACGGCGCTACTCGACCTGCCCGATGCGGTCGCGCTGCCTCTGACGATCTCGGCGGCGGCGGGTGCGGCCGCCCTGCCCTACCTGGAACGGCCACGCGGCCGCCTCGAAGAACAATACCCGCCGTCGTACGCCCCGAAGGCGCTGGCGCTGGCCGCCGCTTCACTCGCGCCGGTCACGGCGCTCGATCGAAGCCGGGCAGGCTGGCTCAACGGGCTGGTCATCCAGGCGAGGGCGGCGGCCGCCCTCGCCGCCGTGACGAGCGGCCAAGACTATCACCTTCGCATCGAAGAGTATCGCGGCTTCAACCTCGACTGGCTGCTCCCGATGCTTGCGGCGGCGCGGACGATCCCGGACAGGAGCCTGCGCCTGAGCGCGCTGGCGACGCTGGCCGGCGCGTGGGCTATCGCCAACTACCGCCGCCTCGACGTGCTCGCGCAGTTCGATCCGGCGCACGCCGAGGGGCACACGCATCATCTGTCGGCAGCGCAGCGCACGATCGGCGATGCGAAGATTGCGTTTGGCCCGCAGCCCGCGCGCAAGTGGGCAGGCCTGTCTCCCAGCGGAACGGCGCTGAGCATCGTTCTGGCGAGCCGGGGCCGTCGTGACCTGGCGGCAGGAGCAGCGATCCTCGGTATGATTGGGAGTGCCTTTGGGTTGGTCGGTTTCCGTAGGCCGGAACGCACGCTTGAAATCACGGGGAAGGAGGCGCTGAGGAGTTTCGGAATCGGGGCAGCCATAGGACTCGTCTTACTCAGTGTGTGCAATGCTGGCCGCACGTAACTGCTCAGCCGTCATCGCGACCCCGCTGAGATTGCTTCGCAAAAAGGCGCTCGCAATGACGTGCGGGGCAGGTGAGCGCCGTGTGCGACGAAGCAATCTCCCTCATAGATGGCTATGCTTGCTGATTGGCGCGGAGATTGCTTCGCAAAACCTGTCCTGAGCGGAGTCGAAGGAAGCGCTCGCAATGACGACGGCTGAGTAGTTACGCCGCACTTTGAAATTCGGGTAGATGGAACCAATTGGCATTGGTATTCGCAGAGCGGAAGTAGTACAATGCGCAAGGCGCACTACTTGCGGCGCCGCAGCGAGGCCCAACCGGGCGTCGTGAGCATTGGACGCCGGAAAGACGCGAATCACAATTAGCGGGGGGAGGCTGACATGAAATTCCTGTTGATCAATCCACCGATTGGCGTGTTCTACGAGGCAGTCGTGCCACCGATCGGTCTCGCCTATCTGGCAGCCGCGCTGCGACAGGCGGGGCACCAGGCGGAAATCCTGGACATCAACCTATGGCGCTGGCCACCGGATGAAGTGCGCCGCCGTCTCGCGGCCAGCGACGCCGATGCCTTTGGAATCACAGGTCTGATCTCGCAGTACACCTATAACAAGTGGCTGGCCGACACCATCAAGGAAGAATATCCCGACCGACCGGTGATCCAGGGTGGCATGATGGTCAGCGCCATGCCGAAGATCATGCTGGAGGAAAGCCCGAGCACCGACTTCGTCGTCGTCGGCGAGGGCGAGCAGACACTCGTCGAACTGGCCGACGCACTGGAAGGACATCGGCCACTCCAGAGTGTGAAGGGGTTGTGGTACCATGACCCGGCGCAGCCCGGCAAGTTGATCGTCACCGGCCATCGCCCCGACATGCCGGACGTCGACCCACTGCCGTACCCGGCCTGGGATCTGGTGGATATCCCCGCTTACTGGCAAAGCCGGGCGCGTGCCCGCGAGATGCACCTGATCTACAAGAACAAGCGATTCATCCCGCTGCTGGCGACGCGCGGCTGCCCCTACCGCTGCAACTACTGCCACCGCTTTGCCGACGACCGCCTGCGCCAGCGGAGCACCGAATCTGTGCTGGCCGAGATCGATCACTGGCGCGCGATCTACGACATCGAGTACGTCGACTTCCAGGATGAGCTTTGGGGCTTATCCAAGCAACGGGCCAAGGAATTCTGCCAGGCGCTCAAAGCCACGGGTTGGAACATCACCTGGGGCTGCTCGATTCGACTGAACGTGATCGACGAAGAGATGATCCGCATGATGGTCGAGTCCGGCTGCGTCTTCGTCTCCTTCGGCGTGGAGTCCGGCAGCGAAGAGATATTGATCAACATGAACCGGCGCATGAAACGGGAGGTCATCGTTCGAGGCTGGAACATCGTCAAGAAATACAAGTTGACCCATCTGCCTTCGTTCATGATCGGTTACATCGGCGAGACGCCGGAAACCATCCGCGAAACGGTCGATCTCGTATGCCAGATGGACGTCGGCTCTTTCGCCGGCTGGTTCCGCTACGTCACGCCGCTGCCCGGCACGCAACTGTACGAGTACGCCAAGGTGAAGGGGCTGATTCAGGATGAGAAAGCGTACATTGAAGAAGCGGGCAAGACCTTCGCCGGGCTGACGACGTTCGACAAGCTTCTGGTCAACCTGACCGAGATGTCTGACGAAGAGCTGCGCGACTGGCGCGAATGGGGCCGGCGCGAAATCCTGCGTCATCACCTGCGCCGCCACCCGCTCCGGTATCCGCTGCAACTCGCGCACGACGGGGTCAACTATCTTCGACGCCACGGTGTCCGCCAGACGTGGCGCCACATCCCGGAGATTATCCGGCAGCATTTGCCAGAGGCCAGCCCATACCACCTGCCGGTCGGCGCGGCGCATGACTAACAGCTACTCGGCGTGCAGTGATCAGTGAACAGTGATCAGTGAACAGTGATCAGTGAACAGTAATCAGTGATCACTGTTCACTGACAACTGATTACTGATAACTGATTACTGGCTAACCGGGGGAGAGATGGCGAGCGAAACAATCTTCTTGATCAACTTCCGCAACCACCGCGACATCTATCCGCCCTTCGGCGTCATGTATGTCGCCGACGCGCTGATGCAGGCTGGATTCAGGGTCAGGCTATTCCACGACACGGAAGAATTCGTCGAGCCGTTCGTGCGGAAGGTCGCCGCCGAGAAGCCGCTGTTCGTCGGGTTCAGCACGATCACCGGCCCGCAATTGAGGCCGACGATCGAAGCCTCGAAGAAAGTGCACGCGCTCGGCGTTCCGGTCGTGTGGGGAGGTGTGCATGCCACGATCATGCCGCTCGACGTGCTGAAAGAAGACTATGTCGATTTCGTCGTCGTCAACGAGGGCGAGGAGACCGTCCAGGAACTGGCGCGCATGCTGGCGAATGACAGCCCGCGCTTCTGGCAGGGTGTGGCAGGGCTGGCCTACAAGGACGTCGGCGGCGCGCCGATGTTCCATCAGGAACGCCCCTTCATCGACGATCTCGACCGCTTCCGGCCGCGCTGGGAACTCATCGACGTCGAGCGATATCTCATTCCCAGTGGGCCGTACCAACGGGCGATCCCTGTGTACATCTCGCGCGGCTGCCCGTTCCGCTGCGGCTTCTGTTACAACGAAGTCGTGATGAAGCGCACGTGGCGGCAGCACTCCGACGCGTTCATCCTCGACCAGATTCAATGGCTGAAGGACAACTACCGCGTCGAGGCCGTCGATTACGCGGACGATTATTTATTCGGCCGTATCAAGCCGATGCAGCGACTCATCGAGAAGGTGGGCATGCCGTGGAGCGGCCAGGTGCGTGTGCAGTTGCTCTCACCGGAGTTCGTCACGTGGATGCGCGACACCGGCTGCCAGTGGGTGAATATCGGCGCCGAGTCGGGATCGCAGGCCGTGCTCGACAACATGCACAAGGATCAAAAGGCGTGGCAGATCGAGTGGGGCATCCGCAATCTCACCGACGGCGCGCCGAACATCGAAGCCAACCTGTCGTTCATCGTCGGCTTGCCCGGCGAGATACCCGCCGACACCCAGATCACGATGGACCTGATCGAGAAGCTGTGCGACATAAACCAGAAGGCGCGATGCTCGGTATGTGTGTATATGCCGTACCCGGGCACACCGCTGTGGCCCCAGGCGCTCGAACTCGGCTTTGTCCCACCCGACAGGCAGGAGGGCTGGTGCGACATGGACCTGAACCGCGGCAACACGCCGTGGGTCAGCGACGCCGAAGCGCAGGTGATGAGCGGAATCAACGACATTCTGTTCGTCGGGCGTTCTAAGGGGCACTGGCTACTCGCGCCGTATTACGGCTTGCTGCGCTGGCGCTGGCGGCATCGTTACTTCAAGCATTACTGGGAGGGCGCGCTCAAGCGAACCGTCGCCCACTCGCCACTGCGCGGGCTGCTGAGCCGCGCGACCCGGCGGTT
>DATEUJ010000035.1:0-10804 GCA_035283185.1 Anaerolineae bacterium
CCCGTCAGAACGGGGGGAGCCGGAGGGGGGGCGCGCCGTCCGCAGCGTTTCGGCCAGCGCCGAGAGCATAATGCGCTCGGCGCGCGGCAGGCCTTCCCAGAACCAGTCAAGCCCGCCAGTGCCAAGCTCCATCGCCTCATCCAGGCAGTCGCGCACGTCGTCCGCGTCGACGGCGCGGCGCGGTATGGCGATCAAGCGCTTGTAAATCACGTGGCAGATGAGCTGCGTCAGGTAGGGATGGCCGGAGGTCAGTTCGAGTATCGCGTCGATGGCTTCAGGTGAGTAGCTGAACTCGCCGGCCGCCGGCTGCGTGATCAGCTCGACGGCTTCGTGGCGGGGCAGGACAGAGATGCGCCGGAACACAGCCTGCTTGAACAGCGAGCGATAGTGGATGGGCAGCTCGTCGAGCCGGCGGCCGACGACGAAGATGCAGGCGAGGCGCGCATCTTGCTCGAGCCAGGCGCGCAGGAAGCCGAATAATTGGCTGCCCGCCAGCTCGTCTCCCGAAGACGACTCGTCGCCCAGCACGTCGAATTCATCGAACAGAATCAGCAGGCGTCGGGAGTCTAGTGCCCCGTAGACCCCCGGCAGAAATGCCTCACGGAACGTATCCCGGCCGGAGTTGAACAGGGCCGAGTCGGGGGCAGAGAGTTTCAGTGAGCGGGCAATCGCCGACGAGAGATCGCGCAGCAGCGTGGGCAGGTCGTGCTGGCCCTTGCCCTGCAGATCGAAAAGCACGCCGTGGAAGCCCTCTCCCGTCCGCGTGATGAGCTGGTGCAGGAGGGAGGTCTTGCCGATGCGCCGCTGGCCGTACAGGACGATGACGTTCTGAGAAGGCACGGCCAGCGTCTCGGTCACGAATGTGAAGACGTCTTCGCGGCCGTAAAATCCGTGCCCGCCGGCGAGCGGCGCGCCGACGACGTAGGGGTTGGCCAGACGCGTGTTCATAGGCGCTCAGTTTCTGCGATCTGGAGCCACGGCGCGTTGAGGGTCGTGCAAGGACGATAAGCTGCTGCGCGTCTCGGTTACGTGCACGCATTATAGCATCCGAGTTCCGCGGTTTGCGTTTCGTTTAAGTTACAGTCGCGAAATTTTGACCTGTCCCGCCCGCAATCGTGAAGGTAGACTCAAACACTTGGACTCCAGGCCGTAGCTGGCCGAGGCTGGACAGGCTCGACAGGAACACGCCACATAGGATCGGCGCAAGCACGCACGCCAATACCGCGCCGGCGGCGATGCCCAGGGCCAGGAAAATAACGGTGATGACGAGGTAATCGACAACCCTGGTCCATAGCCACTTCCAGCCGCGCACGAGCGCCGGCCCGGGTGACATGTGATCCAGCACAACGGCTCGCTGGGCGCTAATGCTCACCGCCCACGACAGCAAACCGACTACGAATCCGAGCGCGCCGAGCGCAGACAGCACCCCCAGTCCACCGAGGATAGATCTCTCATCCCGCGGGCCACCGCGCAGTAAGTCTGAGAAAGCGGAAAGGAATGATCCGGCTGCCAACACGCCGATGATGAATACGGGCAGGACGAGCAGCAGCCGCGTCAACAGCAGCGGCCAGAAACGGCGGCGGGCGGCGCGCGCGCCATCGGCCACGTTAACCGACCGGCCGCTGGCGAGGTCGTCGACCATGCTGATCAGGGCCGCCTCGCCGAAAGTGCCCAGGATAAGGCTAATAGCGCCAATGATCAGACCGCCGATGATCAGCGGCGCCAGATCGATGTTGGCGAACAGGTCAAACAGTAGTGTCTGTGCGCCGGGCGTCAAGCTCGTCATCGAGCGCACGTCGGCGAAGCTGAAATTGAAGTTGAAGCCGCCGCCGAGCGTGACCAGCAGACCGAACACCCAAAGCGCCTTGTGCCGCCATAAGATGGACCACGATTGCTTGAAAAGCCCCCAATGGTTCACGCCGTGCACTCCTCATTTTTTCCATATTGCTCGGCGACGGTTTGCTGTGAAATCATGCCTCAGGACAGAAGGATTAGTCGAGGAACTTCTGCATGCCCTCGATGATCCGCTCGAGCGCGCGGATCGACTGGACGACGTCGCCCGCGATCTCCAGGCTGTGATTTGCGCCGTCGATGACGATGCTGTCTCCCTCTGTTGCCTGCTGAACCTCAGCGAGTTTCGCCGGATCATACTGTGGATCTGCTGTGCCGATCACGAAGAGCGCCCGGTGACTGACCTGCTTGATCTGGACGCACAACTGCTCATTTCGCAGCAAGGGCGTCAGCCATACGCACTGCGGTCGCGGCAGCCGTGGCTCTGTCGTCAGGAGGTAGCCCATGGCGAGCGTGCCGATGGACTTGCCGACGAGCGTCACTTGCTCGTAGCTCCGTTGAGCCAGGGCCGCGTCACATGCCGCCGTGACGTCTGCATGGAACCAGCGGTCTTGCTCTTCATCCGGCAGTGCCTGAAAGTCTGGCCGCCGGTTGTAAGTGTACTCCACACGAAGGACATCTGCGCCGCGTGCGGCGAGCAAGCGTCCGGGGTAATACACGACCGGCATGTGCGCCGTGTAACCGAGACCAGGGAACAGAATCGCGACGTGGCGTGTCTCGCCCTTTTGGCGGAAGAACGTGTTAGGGACAGCCTCGTTTCGATAGCCGACGAGGTTTAATGTTTCAGCGGAATACACTGGATGCGCTCCGTTTCATCCTGACGACTTCCTGGCTGCAAAGAACAAAAACAGCGGAATCCGTTTCCGGCGTTGATACGTCTCCTCCCTTTGAAACCATTTTCGCTCAGGCCGCGACTCGCGCACACTCTCGACCTGAAACCCGGCCCTTTGCAAGCCTCGGAAATAATCCTCCACCGTCCGATGATACTTGACTACCTGCCCGCCCAACCATTGGGTCAGCCGTGGACCCACTTCAAAATAGTCATCCACAATCCAGTCTTGACGCGCGCCCCCAGCTTGCCAGGCTCGGTTACACGAGGTAATGACCGGATGCTCCACAGAAAACACAAACCGGCCATCCGGCTGCAAGGTCTGGAAGACTTGCTGAAAGACAAAGTCCACATCTTGAAGATAGTGGAATACTAACCGCGAGATGACGCGGTCGAAGGTACTGGAGGGATATGGCCACGCTTGAATGTCAGCCTGAACGACCCGGCCCGTCGTTCCGGCGAGGTTGTGTTTGGCGCGCTCGACCATGTTCCGGGAGCCGTCCAGACCCAGATACGAAGCGGCTCCTTGATCCAGGAGTTCTTTGGCAAGCGAAGCCTCACCACATCCCAGGTCGAGGATATGAGCCCCTCCGACATTGCCGAGCAGTTCCAACAAGACCGGCTTTTCGAGCGTGTCATTCGGGTTTTCTGGGCGGTGGCGATGATGCAGGTAAGTCTGGAAGACCTCGTCATTGTCGTAGAATACTGGACCTGCCTGGCTCAAGGCAATCTCTTCTTTCTAACCCACCGGTTGGAGAGCGCGCCTAACTTAGAAAGACACGATCGCGTCTTTCAAGTTGTCGTGAACCTCCAGAAACATATCGAAGCCTGCTATCTGGAGCACTCTTCGAACCTCTGGCGTGGGGTTGAGCAGCTTGAGATGAGGCGACTTGAGCGCGCCCGCCTGCGCCTTCCGCGCCGCCTCATCTCCCTCTGCAGTCGAAGCGTCGCGGAGCAGTTGGTAGATTTGATGGATTGCTCGAAGCCCGGCGCTGGTCAGGGACTGAACGCCGGTCAGATCGAGCAGCAGATAGCGCGCGCCGGCCTGGACGGTCTCCTGCGCCCTCGCCTGCAACTGCTCGGCGGTGCCGAGATTCATGCGGCCCTTCAGGTGAAAGATGGTGACCGGCGCGCGGCCTTGCTCCTGCGAGACGGAAATCTCCAATTCCTCCATGATGCGCCTCCCCTCCCGTTTTCGCGCTATTATACGCTCATTTGAGACTTCGGAAGTCTTCAAAGACTTCCGAAGTCTTGATTGCCGACGACGGCGGCTCGTGCCTCGCGCGCGAACGCCGGCGCGCGTTGTTTGGGGCCTGAGAGGATGTACTCCAGCGACTGGTGCCGGAAGTACGTGTCGTACAGCTCGGCGTAGTGGCCGCCCTGCGCCATCAGCGCGGCATGGTTTCCCTCTTCGATGATCTCGCCTTCGCGCAGCACGATGATCCGGTCGGCGGACTTGACGGTCGACAGGCGGTGCGCGATCAGGATCGACGTGCAGCCGGCCAGGATCAGGTCGAGCGCTTCCCTGATCTGCGACTCGGTGAACGGATCGACGCTCGCCGTCGCCTCGTCGAGGATGAAGATGGCGGGCTGCTGCGCGAGCACGCGCGTCAGCGCGACGAGCTGGCGCTGGCCCATCGACAGCCGATCGCCGCGCTCGCCGACGTCGGCGCGCAGGCCGTCGGGCAGCGAGTCGAGCCACTCGCCGCCGCCGATGCGCCGCGCGATCGCTTCGATGTCGCCGTCGCTCAGCTCGAGACTGCCGTAGCGGATGTTGTCGGCGACCGTGCCCGAGAACAGGAATGGCGTCTGCGAGACGATGCCCAACTGCCGCCGATACGACTGGAGATCGAACGAGCGGATGTCGTGACCGTCGATCGTCAGGCGGCCGGACTGGAACTCGTAGAAGCGCGCGATGAGCTTGGCGATGCTGCTCTTGCCCGCGCCGGTGTGACCGACGAGCGCGACGTTCTCGCCGGCGGCGATGCGCAGCGAGAAACTCTCCAGCACGGTCTCCTGCTTCGAGTAACGGAAATCGACGTGGTCGAAACGGATCGCGCCGCGCAGCCTGGGAGCGGGCCGGCCGCCGGTCTGCCGCACGGCCGGCTCGGCGTCGATCAGCGCGAAGATGCGCTCTGCCGCCGACAGCCCACCCTGGAACTGCGACCAAAACGCGGCGATGTTGATCATCGGGAACCAGAAGCGCTCTACGCTCGTGACGAACAGGAACCAGGCGCCCGCCGTGATCGCGCCGGCAACGGCGGCCTGCCCACCGAAATACACCAACAGCGCCGTCCCCACGCCGCCCAGCGCGTTGAGCACGGGAAAGATCGTCGCCAGCACCATCCCGCGCCGCAGGTTGATGCGATACGATAGCGCGTTCACGCGGTTGAATGATTCGTAGATGGCCTGCTCTTGCCGGAAGTTCTTGGCGATGTGGATGCCGGTCACGGCTTCCTGGATCGCCGCATTCACCTCGGCCATCGCGCGCGATCCCTGCCGCGTGACGTGGCGCGCGAGCTTGCGGAAGCCGGCGGCGGCGACGTACACGACCGGCGTCGTCGCCAAGAGCAGGAGCGTCAGCCGCCACTCGATGCTGAACAGGATCGGCAGGAGGATCAGCACGACCAGCACCTGGCTGATCAGGTCGGTGACGAGCACGACGACCTGCGCGAACTCCTGCGTGTCGGACGTGATGCGGCTGACGATGCGGCCCGTCTTGAACTCGTCGTAGAACGACAGGTCGTGCTGCACCGACGCGCGGAAGGCGTCGCGCCGCAGGCTGAGCATCACGTCGCCCGTCACGCGCTGCGTCAGGCGGCGGCGCGCCCAGTTCGCCGCCCAGTTCAGAACGCCGACCAGCGCGACGAAGGCGGGCAGCGCGACGACCAGCAAGTCGGATAGCTGCTCTTCCAGCGCGTCGACGCCGCGCGCGATGACGATGGGCAGCGCCGCGCCGAAGATGGCCATCGCCGTGACGAGCAGCGAGATCGACGCGACCTTGCCACGATACGCCGCAAAGTAAAGCGCGATGCGACGTATCAGGACGCGGTCGGAATATTCACGATCGTAGGCCTCGGCGTCGAGGCCGGCAAACATAGACATGGGTTATTCGTACCTCGCGAATATCCGACGATACGACTCCGACGTGCGCATCAGCTCCTCGTGCGCGCCGATCGCCGCCACGCGCCCGTTGCGCATCACCAGGATCACGTCCGCCCATCGGATCTGCGACAAGCGGTGCGTGATCAGGATCGTCGTGCGGTTCTGCGAGGCGCGCTCGATCGCCTGCTGGATGTGATCTTCGGTCGCGCTGTCGATAGCGCTCGTCGAATCGTCGAGGATCAGGATGCGCGGGTCGGTGAGGAAGGCACGCGCGATGGCGATGCGCTGCCGCTGCCCGCCGCTCAGCGTCACGCCGCGCTCGCCGACGACGGTGTCGTAGCCGTCGGCGAAGGACGTGATGAACTCGTGCGCCTGCGCTTCTTGCGCCGCGCGCTCGATCTCCTCACGCGTCGCGCCGGGACAGCCGAAGGCGATGTTCTCGGCGATCGTGCGGGAGAAGAGAAACAGGTCCTGCTCGATGATCGAAATCTGCCTGCGCAGCGATTCCAGGTTCCAGTCGCGCACGTCGACGCCGTCGATCAACACGCGCCCCGCGCTCGCGTCGTAGATGCGGTTAATCAGCTTGACGATGGTGCTCTTGCCCGATCCCGTCTGCCCGACGATGGCCAGCGTCTGGCCCGGCCTGACCTCGCACGACACGTCCTCGACGGCCTGCGCCTTACCGCGATAGAAGAAGGAGACGTGCTCGAACCGGATCGCGCCCTGCATCGGCGCGGCGTGGCCTTCTTTGTTTTCGTCCAGCTCGGTCCTAGCGTGGATCAGCTCCAGGATGCGGCGCGCGCTGGCGAAGCCGGTCGAGATCTGCGCGTAGGCGAAGAGCGAGATGAAAGTCGGGAAGCCGAAGAGGCCCAGCAGCCCCATGGTGGCGACGATGTCGCCAACGCTGACTTCGCCCGCGCGGTGCAGCGCCAACGCCTGAAACAGGCCGGCGCCGGTCGCCAGCCCCATCAGCAGCAGTGGCACGAAGCGCGCTTCGATGTCGCCCTGGCGCACGAAAGCGTCGCGATACGCGGTCGCGCCTTCGTCGAATCTTGCGATCTCGTATTCTTCCTTCGCCGCGCCTTTGACCGTCTCGATGCCTTCGATGGTCTCGGCCAGGATGGCATTCATCCCGCCGAAGCGGCGGCGGACGCGCTCGGTGACCGGCCTCAGCTCGACGAGGAAGCGCCACAGCGCGAGGAAATAACCGGCGCAGAACAGCAGCGGCACGAGGATCAGTTGAGGGTGAATGCGCGGCGCGGCGAGGATCGGCACCACGAGGAACATCGCCGATCCGATCACGAGGTTGACGCCCGGGTTGAGCATCAGGTTCATCTCGCGCACGTCGTTCGTCGCGCGCGCCATGATGTCGCCGGTCGACTGCATGTCGTGGAACGTCATGCTCTTGCCAAGCAGGCCGGTGTACAGCTCGGCGCGCGCGTCGCGCTCCAGCCGCTGGCCGATGATCTCGTTGCCGTAGTTACGCCCGAACTGCAGGACGCCCCGCACGGCCTGGGAGATGACGATGGCCAGCGCGGCGGCGCCCACCGTGGCGAGGTCGGGCGGCGATTTCAGGATCGCGTCGAAGGCGATGCCGGTGTACAGCGGAACCGCCGCCGCGAGCGCCGCGTTGCCGAACGCGCCGACGATCACGATCAGGATCAGCAGCTTGCTGCGCAGCAGGTGCGAGAAGACCCAACGCAGCGGCGTGCGCTGATCGGAACGCCAATCGAGTGCGATTGCGAATTCTGTGTTCATGGGGCTGATCGCAGATGGCTGATGGCAGATGGCTGATGGCTGATCGCCTTACGTTTCACGCTTCACGTTTTACGCTCAGTATCTCGTCGACTTCGCTTACTTCATCCTCGCTCAACATCCACTCTGCCCCTTTGACATTCGCCTCGACGTGTTCGGGCTTCGTCGCGCCTGAGATGACGGACGAGACCTGGGGTTGAGCTAGCAGCCAGGCGACGGCAAGCTCAGTCATCGTGTGCCCGCGCGCCTCGGCGAACTGCGCCAACCTTTCGACGATGAGGTAATTCGCGTCGGTCATGTACTTTTGCACGTACTTGCTGCTCTCGCCGCGCGATCCGGGTGGCGCACCCTGGCCGCGCTTGTACTTGCCGGTGAGGAACCCGCCCGCCAGCGGGAAGTACGGAAGGACGCCGATGTCGAACGCATGGCAATACGGAATCAGCTCAGCTTCGATGCCGCGCTCGAGGATATGGTATTCCGGCTGAACCGAGACAAACGCCGTCCAGCGATGCATCTCAGCCAGGTCATTCGCGCGACAGAGCTGCCACGCGGCGAAGTTCGACGCGCCGACGTAGCGCACCTTGCCCATTCGCACCAGGTCATCCAGTGCGCGCATCGTTTCTTCGATCGGCGTCTCGTCATCCCAACTGTGAATCTGGTACAGATCGATGTAGTCGGTCTGCAAACGCCGCAAGCTGACCTCAACGCCGTTCAGGATGCGGTAGCGCGATGCGCCGGCGTCGTTCGGGCCGTCGCCCACTCTGGAGCGCACCTTGGTAGCAATCACGTACCGGTCACGCCGATCGCGGATCGACTCGCCGATGAACTCCTCCGACTTGCCGCCGGCATACACATCTGCGGTGTCGACGAGGTTCAGGCCGAGGTCAAGCGCGTGGTGCAGGATGCGCCGTGTCGTTTCCAGATCGCACTTGTTGCCAAAACGGTTCGCGCCCAGCCCGACGGCGGATACTTTGAGGCCGGAGCGTCCGAGATTGCGATAATGCATGTGTTCGCTCCTCCGGGTGTGGAAGTATGTGGGTGACGATTATATCATTCCGTTGGGTAACTGCACGGCGGGCACAACAAAATCCTCTTGAGGCAGGCGCTTCAAGAGGAGATGGACATGTTGCACAGTGCCCCCACGGGAATTCGAATCCCGGTCTTGGCCTTGAAAGGGCCACGTCCTGGTCCACTAGACGATGGGGGCAGCCGCGCCAGTCGACGGACTGAAGCGAGCGGATTCTACCAGCCTTGATCTATTCGGTCAAGGTTCGTATATTACTTTCTGGTGATTATCTACAAATCCGTTCGTCCGCAGTTGCACTGCGGACGCTGGGCGGCAGCCCGCCCTGGCTTGCGCCAGCGGGCCAGGGTGCAACTGTCACCCAACATGAGCAATCACCAGTTACTTTGTCTTGACCCGCGCGCATGCGGATGGTATAATGCGCGCGCGATGGGTCAGCAAGCGCCGACATAGCTCAGCCGGCAGAGCAATCGCCTTGTAAGCGATGGGTCGCGGGTTCGATTCCCGCTGTCGGCTTGGAGGCGAGTCGCGACGCGACGTCGCATCCTGGGCGGTTACCCAAGTGGACAAAGGGGGCTGACTGTGACGAGAATCGCAGCCCTGCGGAGGAATCCGCAGGTGAAAACTCCCCAAATTCGGCGAAACCTCTGAGAGTGGCAACGCCGAGCCAAGCCCTTGGCGAGGGGAAGGTGTAGAGACTTGACGGGGAGCATCCAGAACGGATGAAGACAAAGTCCAGCCCACAAACAGCGCAGCGCTGGCAGCGAAAGCTGTAGCTGGGATGAAATCAGCTGGCCAAGCCTTCGGCGGTTCGAATCCGTCACCGCCCACATCGCCCCTCCCGGAGGGGCGATGTATTTTGCGCGCCTCTCAGATCCCGTCTCAAGCGAAGCAGTGGATCGAGGCAAGAGTCCATATCTTGCGCATTTTGGGATTTTCGCTATAATTCTTACGCTCAGCCGGTTGCCGGAGATTGGCGCGGTCGCAATTTGCCCACGTAGCTCAGTCGGTAGAGCACACCCTTGGTAAGGGTGTGGTCATGGGTTCGATTCCCATCGTGGGCTTTGCCTGCAGAGCAGAACGTTACCTACCGCCCGCGCGCAAGCGCGGCAGTTTTTCTAAACATCAGGGAGGTCGTCATTCATGTCGAAAGGGCATTTTGAGCGAACGAAGCCGCACGTGAACGTGGGGACGATCGGGCACATCGACCACGGCAAGACGACGCTGACGGCAGCGATCACCAAGACGCTGGCGCTGAAGAAGATGGCGGAGTTTCGGTCGTTCGACTCGATCGACAACGCGCCGGAGGAGCGCGAACGGGGGATCACGATCGCCATCGCGCACGTGGAATACGAGACGGACAAGCGGCACTACGCACACGTGGACTGTCCGGGGCATCGGGACTACATCAAGAACATGATCACCGGAGCGGCGCAGATGGACGGGGCGATCCTGGTGGTGGCCGCGCCGGACGGGCCGATGCCGCAGACGCGGGAGCACGTGCTGCTGGCGCGGCAGGTGGAAGTGCCGGCCATGGTGGTGTACCTGAACAAAGTGGATATGATGGACGACCCGGAGCTTTTGGAGTTGGTGGAGTTGGAGCTGCGGGAGCTGCTGAGCAGCTACGGCTTTCCGGGGGACAGCACGCCCATCATCCGGGGGTCGGCGCTGGCGGCGCTCAACGAGGCGAGCCCCGATCCGAGCGCGCCGGCGTACGCGTCGATCTGGGAGTTGATGACGGCGGTGGACGAGTACGTCCCGACGCCGATTCGGGCGATGGACAAGCCGTTCCTGATGCCGATCGAAGACGTGTTCAGCATCAAGGGGCGCGGGACGGTGGTCACGGGGCGCGTGGAGCGCGGGGTGGCCAAGAAGGGCGACGAGATCGAGATCATCGGGCTGCGCGACGAGACGCGCAAGACGGTGATCACGGGCACGGAGATGTTCCACAAGGAGTTGGACGATGTGGAGGCGGGGGACAACGCGGGGATCCTGCTGCGGGGCATCGAGCGCACGGACGTGGAGCGCGGGATGGTGCTGGCCAAGCCGGGGTCGATCCGGCCGCACACCACGTTCGACGCGGAGGTGTACGTGCTGAAGAAGGAAGAAGGGGGGCGGCACAAGGCGTTCTTTCCGGGGTATCGGCCGCAGTTCTACATTCGGACGATGGACGTGACGGGTGAGATTCAGTTGCCGGCCGGGGTGGAGATGGTGATGCCGGGGGACAACGTGAACATGAC
>DATEUJ010000036.1:0-8017 GCA_035283185.1 Anaerolineae bacterium
GTTTTGGCCTGGCCATTGTCGATCTCTCAACCGGTGAATTTGCGACGACGCAGATTGAGGGCGCGGACGCGGAAACGAAACTAATGGACGAATTGCAGCGCGTGCAGGCCAGCGAATACGTGCTGCCGCCCTCGCTGCTGAACGATGAGCAGTTTGTCGCACGCCTCAAGGCGATTCGCCCCGCGCGGCTTTCGCCTATCGAGGAGCACCTCGGCGAGGTCGAGACGGCGCGGCGCGCCTTGACCGAGCATTTCCGCGTGACGACGCTCGACGGGTTTGGCTGTGAGCACCTGCCGTTGGCCGTGTCGGCGGCGGGGGCAGCACTGCATTACCTCAAGAGCAATCAACCCAATAACGAGAACACTTCGCCGCTGCTGCACGTCAATCACCTCTGGACATTTTCCCTCGCCGACTATATGACGCTCGACGCGGCGACGCGCCGGAATCTCGAACTGACCGCGTCGCTGCAGGCAGACGGCAAGTCGCCGCGCAGCCTGCTCGGCGTGCTCGATCAGACCGTGACGGCGATGGGCGCGCGGCTGCTCAAACGCTGGATTCAGCAGCCGCTCCTCGACCTGGCTCAGATTCACGCCCGGCTCGACGCGGTGGACGATCTGCATCGCGACGCGTTCCTGCGCGAGGATTTGCGCAAGCTGCTCGACGGTCTGTACGATGTCGAACGGCTGGTGGGGCGTATCGGGTTTGGAAACGCCAACGCGCGCGATTTGATCGCGCTGAAACAGACGCTCGCCCGCCTGCCACAGATCAAGGCGCGGCTCGCGCAGGCGCAATCGGCACGTCTCCGCGAGCTGGAGCAGAATCTGGACGAGCTGCAGGATGTGTTCAGGCTGATCGACCAGACCATCGTGGACAATCCGCCGATTTTCATCCGCGAGGGCGGCCTCATCAAGCGCGGCCACGACGGGACGCTCGACGAATTGCGCGAGCACGCTACGCGCGGCAAGGAGTGGCTCGGCGCATTGGAAGAGACGGAGCGCCAGCGCACGGGTATCAAGAGTCTGCGGGTGCGTTACAACGAGGTGTTCGGCTTCTTCATCGAGGTGCCGCGCAGCGCTGCGCATCTGGTGCCGCCGGAATACGAGCGCCGCGCGACGATCACGCACGCCGAGCGCTACGTCACCCCCGAGCTGAAAGCGCAAGAGACGCACATTCTGGCGACCGAAGATCGGGTGAAGGACCTGGAGTATGACCTGTTCGTCCAGGTGCGCCGCAGGGTCGCCGAGCACGCGGCGCGCCTGCAAACGGCGGCGCGCATCCTGGCGCAGATCGATGCGCTCGCCGCGCTGGCCGAAGCCGCCGCGCGCTATCACTACGCCAAGCCGATCGTGGACGAAGGCGGCGCGATCGACATTCGCGAGGGGCGGCATCCGGTCGTCGAGCGGTTCTTGCGCGAGGAGAGCTTCGTCCCGAACGACGCGCGGCTCGACGGCGACGCGCAGCGCGTGATCGTCCTCACCGGGCCGAATATGTCGGGCAAGAGCGTGTTCGTGCGCCAGGTGGCCTTGATCGTCCTGATGGCGCAGATCGGCAGTTTCGTCCCGGCCAGCTTCGCGCGTGTCGGCCTGACCGATCGGATTTTCACGCGCGTTGGCGCCAGCGACGACATCGCACAGGGACGCTCCACTTTTCTGGTCGAGATGAGCGAAGCCAGCACCATCCTGCGGCACGCCACGCCGCGCAGCCTGGTCGTGCTCGACGAGGTCGGGCGCGGCACGTCGACCTACGACGGCATCTCGCTCGCCTGGGCGATCGCCGAAGAGCTGCACGGCGTCGTCGGCGCCAAGACCTTGTTCGCCACGCACTATCACGAGCTGACGCGCCTGGAGCAGGCTCTCGGTGCGGCGGTCAAGAACTATACGATGGCGGTGAGCGAACAAGGGAATGAAGTGATTTTCTTGCGGCAGGTGATCCCGGGCAGCGCGGAGAAGAGTTTCGGCATCCACGTGGCGCGCATGGCGGGTCTGCCCACGCGGGTGATCGGACGAGCGGAGGAGATGCTGCGAGAGCTGGAAGAAGACCGAACGGGAGGAAAGGAGATCGGGGAACTCAGGGAACTGAAGGAACTGAGGGATAGGGAGACGGCGGTTGGCAGCCCACGGATAGTGATCAGTGATCAGTCGTCAGTGATCAGTGAGCAGTCGCCGGTGGCCGGCGGTCGTGATGAATATGCGCTGGCGGCTGATGGGCGCGCGCTGGCGCGGGAAGAGCGAGCGATTTACGAGGCGCAGATCGAGGTGTGGCGGGAGGTTTTGCAGCAACTGATGGTCGTGGATATTGCGAACATGACGCCGCTGCAGGCGCTAAACTTTCTGAACGAGATACAGGTGAAGGTCAAAGAGTCGAATAGTCGTGCGGTCGGATAGTCGTATGGTCACGCACTTACCAATCTCTGCAACGCGGCTCTGCCTCATGCGCCAGTGGTAGCCGTTCATCGCCCTTCGCTTCTATTGCGTGTGAACCGCTGGCGATCGGCCACCTCACGCACAACGGCAGCTGAGGGGCCCAAGGCGAACCAACGCGGGAAACCGCGGATCAGTGCTGGCGTCCCATCCAGTTCGACCCGCTGATCGCGCATGGCGTCTGCAAGGGTGATGCGCCCTAACCACACCTGATAGAAGGCCGCCAGATCCGCAGTGACCAGCACATCACTATCGAAGCCCGGATGCTTGAGGCACACCGAAGTGTCGCCGGGTCTCAGCACCAGCCAGAAGTTTCGTTTTTGCGCGCCGCGAAAGGCAAACTGCACCACGATCCGCCGTCGAGGTAGCTGCTCGGAGCAGACCCGATCGTGCATCCACCAGAGCAGCAAGACCGGATCGAGTTCGGCTGGCTCAGGTTCGCCGAAGGCCCACTTCGCGCCCCACTGCATCAAGACATCGATGACTTGTTTGAGTTCCTTGCCTGCTTCAGTCAGTTGATAGCTGACCTGCCGGCCATCGGATCCAACCCGCCGATCGAGTACGCCGACCTGCTGCAAGCGGCGCAGTCGCTCAGCCAAGAGTGCACGTGGGATGCCAGGCAGCCCGCGCTCCAACTCGTTGAAATGGTGCGTGCCATACAACACGTCCCGCACGATGAGCAACGTCCACCGATCACCCAAGATTTCGACGGCGCGCGCGACGGGGCAGTATTGTCCATACTTGTTCATACATACAGTATAGCACACATATCGGCATGGGCTAGTTCATTTGTTGAACTGGACTGGCTGAATGCGGCGATCTATACTGCCAGGCGTTGATTAGTGTGAGGCGCTGTAGGCTATCACACAAGGAGTATGACCATGGTTACTTTTGACTACGCTCAAGATGTCAATCAGCATTATGGCCGTCAAGACCTCGGTTCGGCTATTCTCGTAGGGCTCCAAGCCGCAGGGAAGGACCTCAATCAGCTCAGCCACGACGACCTCGCGCCGGTGGATCATTTTCACATCCGGGGCAAGGACGCCACATTGAAATTAGCCGCTCAAGTCGGATTGCGGAACGATTTGCATGTCTTGGACGTGGGCGGTGGTCTGGGCGGGGCAGCCCGAACACTCGCGGCGGAGTTCGGATGTCGCGTTACAGTCCTCGATTTGACGGAAGAATACTGTCGGGTCGGCGAGATGCTGACGGCGCGTACCGGCTTAACTGACCGGGTTGCCTTCGAGCATGGCAGTGCTCTGGTGATGCCCTTCCCGGACGGAAGCTTTGACGTGGTCTGGACCCAACATAGCTCGATGAACATCGAAGACAAACAGCAGCTTTATGCCGAGATCTATCGGGTGCTGAAGCCGCGCGGACGGTTGGCTTTGTATGAGATTATGGCGAGCGCGGTTCAGCCGATTCACTTTCCGGTACCGTGGGCGTCTGGTTCCGCGATCAGTTTCTTACGACCTGCCGAAGCAATACGAACTTTGATTAAGGCAACAGGTTTTCGCGAAGTATCTTGGGTGGATGTTTCAAGGCCTTCTCTCGAATGGTTTCAGCAACGCGCGGCCGCCTTTGCAGGCGGAGCACTGCCGCCCCTGGGACTCCACCTCTTGTTGGGGGAGAACTTCGGTCTAGCGTTCAAGAATCAGGTACGGAATCTGGCTGAAGACCGGATTGCGGTGATCGAAGCGGAGTTCGAGCGTGGGTAGTTCAAGGCAAAACAAATAACCGGAGGCACAAAGATGAAAGCTCATCGAATTCTTGTCGCTGTCATGATCGCTCTCCTCACGACGGCGCTCCCGACGCAGGCGAGAGGCAGGGACAATATCGTCAGTGCGGTGGTGAAGGCGCCCGTCGTAGCCGACGGAGATGTTGTTGACGCGGCAACCGACGTGGTAATCAACCTGGACACATCCCTCGATCCAGCCGTGCCGGGCCGCACCTTGCTCGCGGGACACACGATCAAGGTAACCCTCCCCGATGAGTTCGTCAACACCGGTTCGATACCGTTGCGGGACGTCTTCAGTTCGCCGACCTGTGTACCGGGCAACTTGCAATGTAGTACGGCTGTGTTGCTTCAGGGCTGGCCGCAACGCCCGATTCTGCCGAGAGCGCCACCTGCTCCACCCGGTACCGGTGTACCGCAGTACTCTCTGAGCCTCGAGGGATCGAATACGATTGTGTTCACGGCGAATGTAAACCTCGTTCCAGGCGTGCCGCTTTCCGGCCCGGGTATTAAGCAGATTCATTTGATCCTCAACGGGTTCAGAAATTCGTCGCGTCCCGGCCTCTACCGGATCGCCGTCGAAGCCGAAACAGGTGTCAATGGCGAAGTGGAAAGAGGGATCGGACTAGTACACATTCGACCGCGGATCAGGCCGAGTATCAATGTCACCAGTGCTTTCAACTCAGGCGCCCCGAATACGATCTACCAGACAACCGTCCCTGGCGAGCTGACGCCGCTGCCTTACGATTTTCTGCTTTGGGATCGTACCGGCGATCCGTTTGAAGACGTGAGTGTCGAGATGGTCCATCCGCACTATGGGCAGATCAAACAGGGGGAGAAGGTTGTAGGTTATGTCGTGATCAGGACGCCTCCTGGTGCCACAGGGCAGGAGGTGTTTACCACTGGGCCGTCCTCGCTGGTCAACTCGCCTGTCACTGGCGTGCCCACAGCTCGGTTGACAGCCTTCTTCCGGGCCGGCACCGCCATCGGAAAATATGTGGTGACGTTTGCGCTCGATGGCGGCAATGCTGTTCAGATGTTCGTGAACGTTGAATAGACAGGCGATTCTTTCCCGATCCGTCCGCCGTGCTCCCAAATGGATGACGCGTTGGGTCTCGCAAACCAAAGTGGTCAAAAGCCGCGCGTGCTCTTGTCGGGAGGCGTGTGTTAGCAGCCGTTGTTCTCTCAAGAGTCTTACGCGTAGACCAGTCGCCCCTTCGGCTCTGGAATTGGTCGTCCCAATTCCTTCGCGGTTTCAATCCATTCCTGAATGATTACTTCACCATTGGCGAGTGCCTCCTGATATGTTGCGCCATCTGCCATACAACCTGGCAGTTCTGGCACTTCTGCGATGAAGGCTTGGTCTTCTTCGCTCCAGTAGATGATAACTTCATACCGAATCATCTTCTTCTACGAGAAGAAACGCTCATAATCGTCGTGCTTACCAATCCAAAACCACGTGACCGTATCGCCTCCCAGAGTGCCAATAGCACGATAGCCGCGCGTTACCCTTACCGACCAGATGTCTTCTTCACGGTTGATACATTCAAAGTGCAGAGAGGGGTGAAAAGGATTCTCGGCCCACAAGCGGTAGGCTTTTCTCGCACTGCGTTTGATATTTTCATCCAGACGCGCGTAGGTGGACCAAAACGATGGCAAGGTCGCGGATTTCATAATTGGTCATGGTCCATCGATTTTGCGAGACCTTGAGCAATTTCCTGCTTGGCGCGTTGTGCTGCAGCAATCAGTTGTGGTTGCGTTTTCTTGAAGAGAGTATCCCATTGCAGTTCGTCTTGTAGGTCTTCGAGATACTCTCGCAGATGCTCTACCACTTGGTCTTGCATAGGTTCTGGCAAAGACTCCACCATTTTTATCATCGTAGCAATCGCTGTAGATGCCATAGTTGCACTCTCCTTGCTATTGCATTATACGCCCGCCCAACCTGCGGTCAATCGCAACGCTCGTCTTGCAACGGCGTGTCCGCAAACGCTCAAGCCCTCCGCAACGGCACGCTCCGACGTGAAGACACCTTGCCTTTCGCCAACCTACCACGCGCAGAAAGCCGCGCGCATGTCGTTGTCGAGGCGCGTGTGTTCCTGCCGTCCTAATTGTCACATTCGGGCACGGTTCAATAGACCCTATCCGAGGGCCGGAAACACCTTTACAAATTGGCTGACCGGATGACGGTGGGGCCAAGCCAACATCCCCGACATCGTCGGGCCAGGTCATGCGGCCGGACAGAATCGCCGCGCGGTCAGTCGGGCGGGTAACCCAACAAGGTCAACCAGTCGTCTGTGCCGACCTCAATCCCCGCCAGTTCATAGGGGCTTTGGCCCTGGCGCGGACCGCGATCGAACTGATGCAGATTGAACCACAGCGCGAACAGATTCAGGAACCGTTGTCGGCTGAGCAGATCGGTGCACTCGCGTCGCCCGTTCAGGTAGGGCCGCAGGACACTGTTAATCGTCTCGGCGGCACAACTGGTCCGCACGGTGCGCTCCAACAGCGTCACGAGTGCTTCGGCCAAGCGGTGCGCCTGGGGGTCCTCCGCCACGAGTTCGGCGACCCACTGGCGGGCGGTGACCGTCGCTGCCTGGAAGTGCGGGTGTCCATTGCGCAGGGCGTGTTCCAAGCGCCACAGGCGGGCGACGCGGGCTTGGAAGAAGTCGGCCCACTTCTGATCCGGGACATGCTGGGCCAGCCGGGCGCGCCAAGCCGCCAGGGGCTGGGCCAAGCCGTCCAGGAAGGTGAGCAACTCCGGCGCCTGCGCGTCGAGCCGCTCGACCAACTTCTGAATCCGGGGATGCGCCAGCTGCCGCAGACCGGCCAGCGTTTCCTCCAGCAGCCACTGATTGATGGCGCGGTCACGGATTTCGCCACTGCGCAGGTCGACCACTTCCACGGCATCCCACAGGCACTCGTGCCAAAAGCGCAATTGGGGGCTCTGCTCCAGCAGGCGTTCGGCCCGTTGAGTCACCGTCACCCACTGCTCGAACTCCGCCTCCGTCCAACGTCGGCGCAAGCGCTTTTCGAGTTTCTCGGCGGCCGTCATCTCGCGCAAGGCCTCCCGTTCCACATCGGTGATGACTTGCCCAGCGTCTGCCAGTGGGTGCCACACATCTTTCTGGATAGCGGCGTCCAGCTGCGCCAGGCGACACGACGCCGCATACGGAAGGCAGCCGTCTTCGGCCAGCCCCTGAATCTGCACTTGACGATCTTGGGTGAGCAGGAGCGCACAGGCCCAGGTCTCGGCGTCACGGTCGGTCGTGGCATACAGCCCGGTGATGACCAAACTGCGCGGCTCGACCAGCAGCAGGTTAGGATCCTTGCCCGTGAACAGTTCGTCGCGGGCCAGCACCACCGCGCCCAAGGGCGCGTGATTGACCTGTTCCAGTACCTCGCCCGCCCGTTGACCGGCCCGATGCAGCAGTTCAGAAATACTGCCCGTCGACCGGCCTCGGTCGAAAGCGACGTGCAGACAGTCATCGACGGTGCGCCCCGACACGCCGCCCGGCATCAGCAAGGTCAAGACGGTACGCGCCAGTCGATTCGGCGTCACCGTGATGGCCGGCGCCTGACTCACGGCGGCAGCGGGAGTCGCCGAAGTCGGCGCGCGCGCGGGTCGCCCCGCGCGCCGGGCGGTCAGGCTCGTCCGTGCCCGTTCACCGATGGCATAGATGGTGGTCCGACTGGTGGCAAACATCTGTGCCAGCCAGGTCAGGCAGCCCCACGGACGCCGCGCCGCGGGCAGATTGACCACCGCGCCGATGAACAGCCGATCGGCCAGACCCAGGTCTCGGCGTTTGTAGCCGGGCCAGCCAGTGTTGTCGCGGGATACCATCGACCACACCGACTCGATGGG
>DATEUJ010000037.1:0-16690 GCA_035283185.1 Anaerolineae bacterium
GTGCTGAAGCGGCGGTGTTACGGCCTGTTCAATCTCGGCCATCTGTTCCAGCGCATTTTCCTTGATCTGGAAGGCTACCGACTGTTTGCCTGAGTCAACCGCCAGATATGCCCGTCATCACGGCAATTCCCAATGAACCAAAAAGGTAAGTCGTCAGGGTTGCTCACCGCTGTTTCCTGAGCGGACCCGGTCTCATCTGCCTTTGATGGGGTGACCAGCAGTAGCAAGCCAATGAGACCAACGGTCAATACTACAATCCCGATGGTCAGTAGCCGCAAACGACTGGTTCGAACTCCCATATAGCCTCCGCATCACGAGGTGTTTAAAGGGTTACAGATACGGTTCAAGCCGCTGCGCGCCTTACTATTCGATCTGGCGTCTTGTTTTCTATTCACCTGTGAGCGTGGTTAGGTGGTGCGTACGCGTTGTCTAGCGCTGAACCCCGATGTGACTCATGCTTCCATCGCCACTGATGCTCAGGAAGTGATTGACCGCCACGGCCACCGGCCGGTCGGCAGTGACCACCGCGGAACCGTCGGCGACGCCGGTGCTGCTCGCGATGTACAGCGTGCGAGGCTGTATCACTGCCGTCAAGGGTGACCCCGACGGGTTGCCGGCGGCATCGTAGAAGGTAATCGTAATATTCGCCGACTGGGTGTTCACGTTTTGCACGACGAGCCCGCTGATCCAGCCCGGTTGGTTACTCCATAGTGGAACGACGACCTTTTTGCTGGGAGCCGCGATCGCCTCGTAGTCCGTCGACGAAGGCGTGCCCGGCAAAACCTGGTTCACGATGGCGGCGACCGGCTGGCTGCCGCCGCCGTAGACCGCCGAGGCCACCGAGGTGCAGGCGCCGCCAGGCGTCGAGATGATTTGAGATCTACGAGCGCCGATGTTGAAATAGGTATCGGTGCGACAGGGCGAGCCGCCCGTCTGGTTGTAGACGTTGGCGGTCAAGTTGTTGGTGCTGCTGCTGGCGTTTTGTAGGGCGATGCCCGAGATCCAGCCATAGTTGTTATTCTGGATGAGGGGCGCGTAAGCCGTGTTGGCCGTGCCGCCAGCGCCGCTCGACTCAGCCATATTGCTATGATCCGACTTGCGTTGGGTGGAAGCCACCGCCAACGCATTGTTCGCACTATTGGTGACGTAGGCGGAGCCGACAAAGGTGGTGCCAATGCAGTCGACCTCGCTGAGCCGGATCACTTGGAGACCTCGGGCCGGGACATTGTAGATGGTTTGTATGCAATTACCACCGGGTTGGCCGGGCGAGACTTTGTATTGCAGCGTGACGTTGGTGGATGTCGGCCAGTTGTTCTGTACGTAAATCTCGCTATACAGCCCATAGTTGTTCCTATGCAGAAGCGGCACGTGGACCCGGGTACTGGGCTGGCTTACGCCGAGATAGGCTGCCCGGGCTTCGGGGGAGGCGCGCCATTGTATCACCACCACTGACACCGCCTCCCCGCCGTCGATATAGGCTGAACCGGTCGTGCCAGGCGGCAGGCGTTGACTGACGTTCATCGGAATCCAGCAGCGTTCGTTAGGATCTACGTTTGGACATGTTTCAACGGTTGTATTTGTGCCAAATGCGGTGTAGTAGGCGATCTTGACGTTGCGGCTTTCCGTCCCGTCGTTACGCACGTAGAACTCCGAGGTCCAGCCATTGTCGTTATTGCGCAGGTCGGGCAGGTAAATTCGTCCGTTCACACTGGTGTAAGATTGGAAGTCCTCAAGGATGGTAGCGCCTGACGCGGTCATCATGGGGCTGGGCCGGTGTCCCTGCGGCCACTGGGGATTTTCGGTATTGAGACAGGTTTGGCCGTTGTTCCAGCAGTAGGAGAAGTAGCCATTATCATTGTGCTTGAAAGTCAAGTGTAGATGTGGACCACCGCCAGGAGGAACGCCAGTCTGTCCGACCTCCCCGATCAAAGTCCAAGTGTGAACCGAAGCCTGATTGGCTACCAATACCTGTGATAGATGCGCATACAGCGTACGATAGCCGTTCGCATGGTCTATCTGTACGTAACATCCGTAGCCAGTACCTGCCGGGCAAGGAGGAGCCAGAATATCGGAAACAACTCCATCCGCTACTGGCAATACATTTGCACCATCGTCATTTGTTCGATTCCAGTCCGTGGCGTAGTAGTCATTAAACTCATTGCAGTGTTTGCCATTGCCGTAGAAGGAGCCGGCCCCTCCCACCGTCCATGTTTCACCCGCAATAAACGGCATCTGCAAGATTATCGTGCTGGCAAACGCTTCCGTGCCGGGAAATGTACCAGGGGGACAGTCAGCAAGGGGTACGCGAGATGTCGAGGCCAATGATGGTGACGAGACGAGAAGCACCTGTAACAAGAAAACAGTTAATAGAGCGAGCAGCGATCTACGCACTAACTTCATGAGGAAAATGCAACACATTGGTAATCCCTCCTAGCTGAATCATAGTGAGGTTCTTCTGCCACGTGCAAGCAAGTATTGGTTAATTTCAGGGTCGGTTTCTCTCATTTCGATTTGGGCAAAACAGTTGCTTTTCAGAGGTCTTGTTTTGCGAGCTTATGGAGCTGTTACTGGTGACACGTCCAAAGTAGACAGTATTGACAGGGCATCTGAGAGCATCGGGCTATCAGCAGGCTTCAACCCGATACCTACGATTCGCCTGTCGCTCGTCAGCAGGTAAATTACCGTAACACCTTCATTGGAATATGAATCGCGTGCCGTGTAAGTAACACCTGTGTAGCGCCCAAGTGTATAGGGCTGAGGTTCCGTGAGGATGTTACCACTTGCGCCATATTCCGGAGATGTTTCAAGGACCCGTCGATCCGATAGCCATTGCTCAAAAGATTGTCCGGCGTCAAGAACTCCAATGCTAATCTGAATGTACAGGCTACCGGGTGGCGGCTCGTCGATAAGACGCGTGTCATAGTTGGATATAGATGTAACTCCGACGATAGCTTTTGCATCCGGCGTATAGGCATACCAACCGGGAAGTAGTGTTACGCTAAAACGATTTAAGGGGTCATAGATGATGGCGGGAGTCCCTTCAGGTGTTGGGGACGGCGTCGGTGTGGGCGAAGGCGTGAAATCCGGTGGCCAGGGGGTCGGAGGGGGCATGGGTGTTGGTCCGCTGGTCACGGTCGGTGTTGGCAGTGGAGAGGTCGGTGAGGTGGCGGTCGGGAGCGGTGATACCCATCGCCCGCTCTGCGGATCGAATACTAATTCCTCCGGCTGGCAACTGGCTAAGACTGTGAGTATGGCGATGGCTGCTGGCAGCAGCGAGACTTTGAGAATATTCGGTTGAGTGCTCATCGTTAGGCTCCAATCGAAGTTACGAGCGAACTGACGCTTTAAGAGCAATGGTTGATGAGGCCTGTAAGACGACGTGAGGGCCGCAGTCATTCTCGCTTACGATACCATTTTACGCCAAAGTGGAGGGGTGATAATGCTTATGCTACTGGCATTATCATATCAAAAATCCTCACGCGATGGGTGACCGTGGGTGGCAATTTGGGCGCCCAAAGTGGCAGTTTTGTCACTTTAGGACGAACGCGTGGCGGCTCGCCACTGTGCTTGGTTCCTCAGTTGGTAGCCCACTCGCCTGATGGTGATGATGTATTGTGGATGATGCGGATCAGGCTCAATCGCCTGCCGCAGCCGCTTTACGCAAGTCTTCACCTGCTCCAGCGTCCCGCCCCACTTGGGGTGATACCGCCACACGTCCAGCGCAATATCGTCGTGGCTGACGGCCTGTCCAATGTGCTCCACCAGGCAGGCCAGCAGCCGGTACTCCAGCGGCGGCAGATGGATAACGCGCTCGCCACCTTTCACCGTTTCGGCAGACAGGTCAATCCTCAGCTTGCCGGTGCGGATCACCTTCACGGCGTGAGCCAGCCAGCGTGCGCGGACGAGCAGCTCGACGAGATGAACCGGCACGGCTAGCACGTCGTCCGCGCCCGCCTCAAACACCTGATCGACAAACGTCCAGTTCGGGACGACGGCTAACACGGGCGCGAGCTTGTCCCGGCAGATTTCCTCGAATGTGTCAAAGAATCGCCCTTCGCTCACTTCGAAGACGATCACGTCAAGCTCTCGTACCTGAGATTGAGTCGCAGGAACGAGTTCAGGCGGCGTGAAAGCCTCAACCTCCCACCCGGCTTCGCGAAAGGCTTCGACCCATTCCGGGGATGCTGTCGTAACAATCCAGGCGCTTGGCACCAGACACCTCCACCGCTCTGTGTCCGGCTTTGAGAAGGCCGCGCTTCAACAAAAAGCGCCCCGAAGTCAACCATCAGGGCGCAGATATACACTCTTGTTTGTTAAACTGCTTCAGAGGCTCTGTGTCACGCCTCAGCCGGCTCCAGCAGTCCGTTTGCAACAGCATATCCGGCCGCCTGCCCGCGTGAGGCTACTCCCAGCTTCGCCAGGATGTTGCTGACGTGACCTTCCGCCGTCTTTTCTGTAATGGAGAGCGTCGCCGCGATCTGCCGGTTGGTCAAACCGCGCACGAGCAGCTCCAACACTTCGCGCTCGCGCGGGGTGATGCCACCCGGCGAGGTCGAGTTGCCGGATGACACGCGGCGGGCGCGCGGGCGAACGCCGTGCTTCGCGCCGAGCACTTCGACGGCGCTCACGTCGTCGGCAGCGCTCAACTGCGTGAAAGCCGCGTGCGCCTCGCTCAGCTCTTCGCGCCCTTCCCGGCGGCTGTCGGCGGCGTCCTGCTCGAGCAGCGCGGCGGCCAGCCGCGCCCGGGCGCGGGCCGAGGCATAGTCGTCGCCCAGCTCGGTATAGCGGCGCAGCGCCGCGCGGAAGAAGCCGGCCGCGGTGATGGCGTCGTGCTCGGCCAGCGCGACGACGCCGCTGCCCAGCGCGAGCGCCGCCTGGGCCGGCGGGCTGTCTGCGCGCCCGGCAATTTGCTCGAGCGAATCGAGCCAGTCCTGCGACGCGCTCACGCGCCGGTTATCGGCCAGCCATTCGGCGCCGCACGCTGCAATCGCGGCGGCGAGCGACGCGTCGGAAGTGCGCAGGCTCACCGTCTGTGCCAGGCGCAGCATCTCGAACGCGCGCCGCCGCTGAGACAGGCCCCAGTACACCCGCGCTAGGCCCCAGTACAGCCACGCGATCAGATCGTCCTCTTTGGTCGCCTCGACAGTCGCCTGGATAGGCTCGAGCCGTTCGCGGCTGTCGTCCCACTTGCCCTGGTCGGCCAGGATATGCCCGAGCGCGATCGCGGCCGAACACGCGACGTAGTCGGCCTGATGCGATTCGCCGGCCCGGGCGACGCGCTCGGCGAGCGCCTTGGCCTCCGCCCAGCGTCCGGCGCGCCGGCAGGCCTCGACGCCGAGCATTCCATATGTGAGCAATTCCGCTTCACCCTCGGCCATCGACGCTGCGGCGGCTTCGGACCTCACGGAGCGTCCGAAAGCGGACAGGAACAGCAGGCGCGCATCGTCTGTCTGCGGCGCGGCCAGCGCCATAGCTCGGGCCAGGCGAGCCTCGAGCAGCGCGCGCATCGTCGTTTCGAGCGGCGCGTTGATCGGCGCATCGATGCGGTGCGTGACGAGAAGCAGAATGCGCGACGTGGCGACGCGGCGCGCGAGCGCCTCGAGGGCGCGCACGCTCTCTGGATCGGCGTGGTGCGCGCGCTGAACGAGGATCGTCAGCGGCGCGCGCGCAGGCAGCGCCGCAAAGAAGTCGACCACGGCATCCGTCCACGCCACGCCGTCAGGCTCCCCTGTAAGAGAGGCTGGATTCTTGAGGTAGGCCAGCAGATCGGCGGGGAGCGTCGCGCCGGCGGCTCGCGCATCGGAACGGGGTAGCGCCGCATTGAGGAGGTCGCGGATCAGTCCATACGGGCACACCGGCCCGATCGCCTTCGCTTCGATCATGTCCAGGCGCCGGTCGGCGAACGAGTGCAAGCTCCGCGTGGCGACGAACACGGTCTGGCCGTTCCCCCGGCGCGCCAGGGCGAGCGCGCCCTCGAGCACGCCGCGCTCCGGTCTGCGAAAGCCTCGCCACGAGGCGATGCTGTGCCGGACGAACGCGAAGGGGTTCCGCGCGCCCAAGTCCCGGCGAAGCTCCCGGTCGTTTTCAGATACAGACGCGGCTCGTCCAACCGTCAGGCGGTCTAAGCTCATGGTTCTCCTCCAACGTGTTTCTTGGGTTTCGCGCCGATCCAACCAGGGCTAAGAACCTATCCGAAAAGTGGAGTGCAGACTTCAGTCTGCATGGCCCAAACGGGCTAAAGCCCCGCACTCCGGGGTTTCCGGATAGGCTCTAAGTGTAGGCGGAGCGCGTGAATAGAGTATGAGGAAGTGATTAAAGAATCTGAACAGGCAGATGCCGCCAAACCTACGCTAAACCAACGAAAGGCTCCTCAAAGTGGCGTCAACTTGACTTAACTCAACTGTTCGGCCTGGTTCGAGCTGTATTTCCCCATTCATAACGTGCAAACCATAGTGAAAGTTCCATACTCGTTCTACACATGAGCCTTTACGGCTCGACGATAATTTGCACGAAGCCCGTGAACAATTGCCCCGGCCCGAAAGTGTCCGGCCGGCCGTCGGCGTTGGCGTCACGGCCGTCGGTCAATTCGGCATCGGCGCTGGCGCTGACTTCGACAATGTGACTGCCCGGCTCGAGCTGCGGCATGCTGTACGACCATCGTGTCTGCGCCCCCTCTTCGATCGACTCGACCGGTCCCCAGTATTGCCCCGGGTCTTCGAGCGGCTTTCCGTCGACGGACACGCTCATGCCGATCGACGAAAGGAAAGTGTCGACGAGAGGCCCCTCGCTGGCCTTCCACAGCCACACGACGCGCACCGGCTGACCCTGTCGCACCTCGCGCGTGCAATTGCATAACGGCGAGACGACCACGTCGCCGGTCGACGGCTGGCCGTGCACCGACAGGTTATCGAACGCGCAGCGCGCGAGCGGCGGGCGCGAAGCATCCGGCTCGCACGCAAACCCGATCGCGCCCGGCGTATACGCGATCGACGCCTGGAGCACCTGCACGCCGTTCAACCAGACGCTCAGGAGGTCGCCGGCGACGATGATCTTCCAATGGTTGACGGCGTCGCCGGTTCGAATCGCTTCGCTCGGCCGATCGAGGACGATGGCCTGCTGCTCCCCCTCGATGCGCTTGTAGAACGAGAGCAGCCCGTCGGCCGAGGCGTAGACGATGTAGCTGTTGTCGAGGTCCTGAATGCCGAACATGACGCCGGCCCGGCTGCCGCCCGATCCTTCGAGGACGCGGCTGTCCACCTCCAGCTCGAAGCTGCTGGCGGCGAACATCGGGTTCCACTGCAGGAGCGCCTGGCGCGGCTCCAGAGAGGGCACGCTCAACTGGAACTGGCCGTCTTCGATGAAGGCGGCCAGCCCACCCGGGTAGCGCACCGCGCCCCACAAGTTGCGATTGTCGTCGAACGCATCCACGAGTGAGACCTCGGTCGGCGAGAGCGACTCGGGCGCGGGGCAGACGCGGAAGTTGTCGAAGCGGGCATCCACACCGCCCTTCTCGAACGACGCGGCCGTCAGGCCAATGCGTGACCCGAATGAGGACGCGCCTGGCGTGTCGCCGATCACCGCGAGCAGCACGCCGTTGCCGTATAGCGCCAGCGTGTCTCCCTTGTGAACGGCGCGCAGGCGGTTGACGATGTTGCCCGTATGGAGAGACGGTGCGAAGGTCCAGTCGCGGGCGCTCCTGGCGCCGTCCGGGTCGCGGCGCATCACGGCGAAATTCCGCGCGCTGTCCACGACGAAAGCAGTGTAAGTGTTCACCGCCGCGTCGGCGCCGAGGACCAGCCCGTAGTGGCCCGGCGCTTCCGACGCCAGGTAAGCATCGACCTCGACCGCGTAATCGGCGAAATCCTGGCGCAGCGCGCGCGCCTCGAACTCGTTGGCGAGCTTGATCAGCATCTGGTATTCGCCGTCCGCGTACCCCCACGCGGCGTGGTTGTTCTCGCCGCGTGGGAAGCCGCCGCCCGGATCGCTGAAATCGTCAAACACGATCGGCTCACAGGCGGCGGCGAGCGCGGCGGTCGGCGTCGGACTGCCTGGCGTGGCCGCTGCTTGACGCAGATCCTCGTAGCGCAGCGTAGGGGACGCCCCGCCCAGCGGGGTCGGCGTGCCGTCGAAGAGAGGGAGAATGTTCGGCTCGAACGTGACGCCGCCGGACGGGCTATCTGGCGGCGGCTGGCTGCCGACCACGACGGCCAGGAGTCCGATGAGCGCGAAGAAGACGACCGCGACGAGCACGCCCGCGAGCGCGGGTCGGGACAGGCGAATCGGTCTGCGGGCGACGATAGTCGGGCGGAGCGGAGCGGCTGGTTGTGTCGGCGCTTGCCTCGCGACGCGCGGCTGTGTGGCGGGATTCAGCCCTGTTCGGATCGCGTTGTCGAACGCGGCGGCCAGCTCGCCGGCAGTGGCATGTCGATCGCCGGGTTTCTTCGCCAGCGCCGCGTCGAGCACCGTCTCGACGGATTCGGGCAGGTCGGGCGCGTGCGTGCGAGCCGAAGGCAGAGGCTCGGTGACATGCTTGAGGACTACCGCCAGCGGCGTTTCCGCGTCGAAGGGCACGCGCCCGGTGAGCGCTTCGTACAGCATCACGCCGAGCGAGTACACGTCACTGCGGCCGTCGATCTCGAACCCCTGTCCCTGCTCCGGCGACATGTACTGCGGCGTGCCGATCACGCCGGTGCCCGTGAGGTCGAGCGTGCCGGCCACCATCTTGGCGATGCCGAAGTCGGTGAGGAACGCATCCCCCTGCCGGTCGAGCAGCACGTTGCTTGGCTTGATGTCGCGATGAATCACGCCCTGCCGGTGCGCGTGATCCAGCGCCGAAGCGATCTGGGAGAGGATCTTGCTCACGTCGCGCAGAGGCATGCGCCCGGCGTCGATCTTTTTTTGCAGCGACCCGCCGTCGAGGTAGCGCATGACGATGTAGATGACGCCGCCTGCCCCCGACGCAGGAGTGGGGTCGCTCTCGCCGTAATCGTAGACCGGCAGAATGTGAGCGTGCTCGAGCCGCGCGATAACCTGCGCCTCCTGGCGGAAGCGCGCCAGGAACGTCGCGTTCTGCGCCAGCAGGGGCGGCAGGACCTTGACGGCGACCGTCCGGTTCATGCCGGGCTGGAAGGCTTTGTACACCGTCGCCATCCCGCCCTGGCCGATCGGCTCGCCGATTTCGTATGCGCCGAGTTTCTTTCCGATGAATTCGAACATAGCGTGCGTGTGTGGCAATGCTCATTATACCCTCGTTTGGGAGCGAGTCTCAGTAGATCCAATTTTGCTCGGCCTGGATTGCCAAATCCAGGCCCACACCGGGGATTTGGCAATCCCCTCAGAGCATTTTCACCGTGCAGCCATCTCGCCGTATATCGACAGCAGTTGGCGCGCGGCGGCGTCCCAGGTGAACTTCGAGGCGCGCCGCAGGCCGTCGCGCATGTACGCGTCGCGCGCCGACGGGTCCCTCAGCAGCCCGATCAGCCCGGCGGCGATCGCGTCCACGTCCGTCGGATCGACCAGCAGGCCGGCGTCGCCTACGACTTCGGGAATCGACGACGCGCTCGAGCCGATGATCGGCGCGCCGCAGGCCATCGCTTCCAGCACGGGCAGCCCGAAACCCTCGTACAGAGACACATAGGCGAAGACCGTCGCCGCCGAGTACAGCGCCGGCAGGTCAGATTCGTCGACGAAACCGGTGAACTTCACGCGCCCTTCCAGCCCGAGGCGCGTCACTTCGGCGAAGATGTCGTCGAACATCCAGCCTTTGCCGCCCGCGATCACCAGGTTCACATCGCCCAACAGGTCTGAACCGATTTGCCCCCAACGCCCCGCCACCCGGCCGAAGGCCTGGATCAGGCGAACGTAATTCTTGCGCGGCTGAATTGTGCCGACAGACAGAATGAGCCGCCCATTGCCCAAATGGTACTTCGCGCGCACGGCGGCGAGCGCCGACGGATCGCGAATCGGCCTGAAGCGCGCGTCGACGCCGCTGAGCAGCACGTCGATCTTCCCGGCGGGGACGCCGAACAATTCGACGAGATCGTCTTTCGTCGCCTGCGAGTCGGCCAGCACGCGGCCGGCGCGCGCAACCGATCGGCGCACGGCGCGATCGAGAAACTTGCGCAGCGATGGCACGGCCGAGTCGGGATCGCGGATGAACGACAAATCGTGAACGGTGAGGAGCGTGCGCGCGCCGGGAAGCACCGGCGGCAGCGTGAAGTCGGGCGAATGGAACAGATCGAGGCGGCCGGTCGCCAGCTCGACTGGGATGGGAAGCCGAAAGCGGTGCCAGACGCGGGCAAGCCACTTGTCGTGAATGGGCAGGCGGCGCAGGCGCGCACCCGGCGGGAGAGGGGCGATTGGCTGCTCGACCTTTTTTTCGGTCGCGTAGAACAACGTGTAGCGGTGCGGCGCGCCCAGCGCGAACAGCGCGCGGACAAGCTCGCGCGTGTAGCGCCCGATGCCGGCGGACTGTGTGACGGCCGAGGTGACGTCGATGCCGATGCGCATACCAGATCCCTGAGTTCCCTCAGCGCCCTGTCTCCCAGTGCGGGAAACTGAGGGAACTAAAGGAGCTCGGCCTTGTTGAATGTCAGTGCCCGAACTTTACGTCGCTGTAGGTGATGAAACGATTGGCGAAGAAGTTCCAGAGCATCATCGTCACCACGGCGCAGGCGAGCGCGAGATTGTTCCCCAACTGCTCGACGGTCATGTTCAGCGTGTCGACGGCGAAGCGTGCGATGAAGCCGAGCGGGCCGTCGAGCGATGCGGCCGCCAGCATGATCAGCGGCTCGTTGAGCGCATCGAAAATCAGCGTGCGCACTAACAAGGCGATGAGGTTGAGAACGAAGAACTGCGCGTACTGTCGGGCGAGCGGCTTGGAGCGCGATTCGGGGTACGTCCAATAACGGTTCCAGGTGAAGTTGCTCGTCACGGCCAGGCTGAAGGACATGGCCTGCGCCAGTCGCGCATCGACGTGGAACACGCGGAACAGCAGGTTGAAAGCGCCGAAGTCGACGACGGCGCCGATGGCGCCGACGACGAGGAACTTGGCGAAGCGCCTCGACTCGCGGCGCGCGGCGGTGGAGAGTGCGTCGGAGGCAGCCATAGCGGAGGCGGCTCCCATGCCGCCGGATGGCTGGGCGTGGGAGCCCAGCCCGCTCATCTTCGGATAGGCACGTAGTCCTTCGTCAATGTCCCAACTTGACGTCGTTGTACGTGATGAGCCGGTTCGCCGCGAAGTTCCAGAACATCGCCACGGTCACAGCCGAGACTTGCGCGCCGTACAGCGCCGGGGCCGGCCCGACGATAGGTGTGAGCAGCGCGTCCGCGAAGCCGAACACGATCAGATTGATGCCCAGCCCCATCAGGTTGAGCACGAAGAACTGCGTCATCTGCCGGCCGATCGGCTTCGAGCGCGACTCGGGGTAGGTCCAGTAGCGATTCCACAGGAAGTTGCTGATCACCGCCAGCGTGAACGAGATGGCTTTGGCGATCAAGCGCTGCCAGTCCTCGGTCAAGCCGAACAGGAAGACGAGCAGCGTCAGCGCGCCCGTGTCGATGACGAAGCCGATACCGCCGACGATGGCGAACTTCATGATGCGCTTGGCTTCTTTGCGATGGGCCGGCGGGACGCGGCGGCGCACGCGCTCGCGGATATGAAGCGGCGTGTGAAAGTCGGCGACCTGTGCCCGGAACGATTTCCGCTCAACGGGTGGCGTGCTCATCCGGCCTCCCCTCTCCTGTCGTCCGCGACGGGAGAGGGGCCAGGGGTGAGGGCCGCCGCGCCGATCGCGCTCAACAAGCCGATCATCGCGCCGATGTGGAGATGGACGTTGTTCACGTACAGGTTGTCGAACAAGTGGTGCACGGACAAATCGACCCACGCGCCGAGCAGGCCCAGCGCCAGCCAGCGATATGCACCCGACGGCCTTTCCAACGTGCGGATCGTCAGCGCGAAGATGGCAGTCCACAGGCCGAGATAGGCGAGCAGGCCCGGCAGGCCGGTCTCTGCCGCGACGTTCAAATAGATGTTGTGCGCGTGCCCGAGCGGCATCGGCCAGTTCAACAGGCGATACGGCTCGTACACGGGCTGGTAATTAGAGAAACCCACACCCGTCCACGGATGTGTCTCGATCATTCGCACGGCGGCCTGCCAGTGCGCCAGCCGCTCGACGACGGCGTAGTTGGCGTCGTTGATCTTCACGCCGCGCACATCGCGAAAGTCGACCAGCGCGCCCACGTCTGCGAAGCGGTCGGCGATCGAGGCCGGCAGCAGGTTCGCGCCGTACAATCCCATCCCGATGGCGATCAAACCGCCGATCACCGCCAGCCCGATCCACCGGCGCCGGGGCAAAAACAGCCCCATCGCCAACAACGCGGCCACCGCGCCGAGCCACGCCCCGCGTGAAAATGACAGGTAGAGTGCGATGGCCAGGAGGAGGGCTGTGAACGAGACGAGTAAAGCATGAAACGTAAAACGTAATATCCGCCACCTGATACCTGGCACATGATACGTGGCACGTGCCTGCCAGGTGCTTCCCCACACGGCCAGCATCAGGCCGATGGCGATCGGAAGATTCAGGCCGATGAATCCGCCGAACGGGTTGGGCTGCTCGAACGTGCCATACGCGCGATACACGCCGTCAGACAGCAGGAAGCCTTCCGGCCCGACGCCTCGAATGCGCGCCTCGTAAATTCCGACCAGCGCCTGCACGGCGGCAGAGAGCAGAAGGCCGGCGACGATCCACTTCGCCCCGCGCCGCCGCACGACGTCGACGGCGAACAGCGCGATCAGGATCAGCTCGATCCACTTCAGGACCTCCGGCAGCCCGAACGAATAGTCGGGCGCCCACAGCATCGTGATCGCCGCCCAGCCAGTGAAGATCGACAAGGGGATGAGCAGCGCCATGCGCGGGATATCAAGCTCGCGCCGGATCAGGCCCCGTCCGATCCACGCGCCGAGCACGAGCGCGACGGTCAATTGTCCGGCGTCGGTCGGCAGCAGGCCGGGCAGGTACGTGTTTTGCCACGCCGCCCACGGCGCGACGACGAGTAAGGCGATCAATCCGAGTGCCGGCTCGATCAGCGCGCCGGCGACGACGGAGCCAACGCCAAGCGCGACGACAGCCGTAGACAGCGGCAGACACGCAATGAGAACGCCTCCGAGCACTGCCAGCAGCGGAAGCGTGAAACGTGAGGCGTGATGACGTGATGAGTGATACGCGATGCGTGACACGTGAATCCGCTATGCGATTAGCGATACGCGATAGGCGATACGCGATACGCGATTGGCTAAATGCGCGTTCGGAAATGCTCGATCGTCCGGCGCAGCCCGTCTTCGAGCGGGACTTTCGGCTCCCAGCCGAGCAACTGCTTCGCTTTGGAGATGTCCGGCTGCCGCGTCTGCGGATCGTCCTGGATGCGTTTCTCGGGCTGATAGACCACGCCCGCCGTGCTGCCCGTCAGGCGGTTGATCACCTCGGCGAATTCGAGGATCGAAAGCTCGGTCGGGTTGCCAAGGTTGACCGGCTCGTGTTCGTCGCTGAACAACAACCGGTAGATGCCTTCGATCAGGTCGTCTACATAGCAGAATGAGCGGGTTTGCTGGCCATCGCCGTAAATCGTAAGTGGTTCGCCTCGCAGCGCCTGCGCTACGAAGTTCGGCACGACGCGGCCGTCTTCAAGCCTCATTCTAGGCCCTTGGGTGTTGAAGATCCTTACAATGCGTGTATCCACGCCGTGGTATCGGTGGTAGGCCATCGTCATCGCTTCGGCGAAACGCTTGGACTCATCGTAGACGCCACGTGGGCCGATGGGGTTGACGTGGCCCCAGTAGCTCTCCGGCTGCGGATGCACCTGCGGGTCGCCGTAGACCTCACTCGTCGAGGCGAGAAGGTATTTCGCGCCCTTGTCCTTCGCCAGGCCGAGTGTCTTGTGCGTCCCGAGCGCGCCGACCTTGAGCGTCTGGATCGGCAGGTTGAGATAGTCGATCGGGCTGGCCGGCGAGGCGAAGTGCAGCACGGCGTCGAGCGGTCCCTCGACGTAGATGTAGTTCGTCACGTCGTGCTTGACGAACAGAAAATTGTCACGGCCGGCCAGATGCTCGATGTTGCGGGTGCTGCCCGTGATCAGGTTGTCCATGCAGATGACGCTATGCTTTTCGGCCAGGAAGCGATCGCAGAGATGTGAACCGAGGAAGCCGGCGCCGCCGGTGATGAGGACGCGCATACGTGCTCCGTGTCGGTGATCAGTGACCAGTGACCAGTGATGCACCAATCCGTGATATTTAGAACGGCGGAAGTATACCACATGCGGAAGTGAGAGGAGTCCGGGAGCGGCAGTTTGTCATTCCGAGCGAAGCGAGGAATCTCGACAGTCACAACAACCGGGGCTGGCGATCTTCTCCGACAGGGAGCTGCCGTCCCGCGCCCACATTGTGCGCCCAGCGTGTCGGTTCCGGCAGGCGATACTGCGTGACGCTGTCGAGGACGAAGCGGGTGCTGTGCTCGAGGTCGATCAGATGGCCGGGCGAGACGTATAGCGGCGTCGTGCCCGGGCGGGAGCGCAGGACGGCGCCGATGACCTGCTTCGGATCGCGCTCGTGGTAAAGGGGCACGTGGTCGCCCTTGCCGGGGCCTGGCTCGGCGTGCGTGCCGTACAGCCGCGACTTGGCGACGCCGATCGTCGGGCGCTCGATCCACAGGCCCAGGTGCGACGCGATACCCATCCCGCGCGGATGCGCGATACCCTGCCCGTCGACCATCACCAGGTCAGGCTTGAGCGTCAACGTGTCCCAAGCGGCGAGGACGGCGGGTATCTCGCGGAAGGCGAGCAGGCCGGGGATGTAGGGAAAAGTGAGCGGAACGTCGGCGGTGGCGGATGCCAGCGGCGCCAGGTCGGGATAGCGCAGAACGACGATCGCGGCGCGGGCGATATCACCTATGATGGAGACATCGACACCGCCGACGGTGGCGACAGAGCGATTATCCCACTTGAGCACGAGACGGTCGCGCAGCTCTTTTTGCAGCGCGATGGCTGCGTCGGGGGAGAGGTTCCAGGGGTGAAGCATTTGCTACAACTCTTCCGCTTGCCGAATCTTATCCAACTTGGCCTCTTCTCGTTCGAGGTCTTTCGCACGTTCCTCGATGAGCGCTTTCAGCAAGCCTCGCCCTTTGAACGAGCCACGCAGCCGGGCAATTGCTTCGCGGGTAGGTGAGGAGATAGGAACGGCCTGTGGCCTGCCGGACGTTACCCTTTCGCCTCCGGCCGATCTGTTCGGCGGCGCGGCAGAAACGACCGGACGAGCAGCAAGACGCCGGCGCCGATCAACACCAGCGGCCAGGCCTGCGGGTTGTTCGACACCATCAGCGTCAGGCCGATGCCGCCCAGGATCACCGCCGGATACCACGCCCAGCTCATGCCGCCCTGGCCGATCGTCGCCAGGCGCACCAGGCCGAACGTGGCGCCTAATCCCAGAAAGAGTATCCCGGCCACGACCTCGTCTCGCACTTGAGTCTCGGCCAGGAGGGGCATCATCCCCACAGTCGTGATCACGCCCGCCGGGATGAGCGCCCACCAGTTCGCACGCCGGACGAGCGCCACGACCCAGAACGGCAAGGCGACGCTGGCGAGGAAGACAGAGCCGATCACGTTGCCGGATGCCGAGGTGCTCTCAGAAAGAAAAATCACGACGCCGATACCCAGCAGAATGAAGCCGGGGAAGAGCAGTCCCCACTTCGAGAGATCGGTCAGCGCGCCGAGCAGGAAGAGCAGCCCGGCCGCGCCGAACAGCAGCGACCAGGCAGGAACCGGTACGCGGATCATACCCTGTTGCTGGGCGAACAAGAAGACGCCCAGAAGAATCAGCGTCAGGCCCCAGGCCAATGAGCTGCGTGAGACGCGCATGCGTGTTCTCCAATCAGCCTCACCCCCTTCCCCCTCTCCTGAGCGGGAAAGCGCGCTCATTAGAGGGGGAGCGACGGCACTCCCCTCTCCTGACGACCGCTCGCGAAGCGTGTCGTCAGGAGAGGGGCCGGGGGTGAGGCAAGCCTGATCGAACGTCAATCAACCTGAAAACAGAATGTCGATGAATGTGCCGAGATCGTCCTTGCCTTCCAGCACCTTCAGGTTGAAGATCTCCGTATATCCGCAATTGTTACAGGAGACAAACGCGTAGCGGTAGGGCTGAATATCGAAGAAGCGGGAGAACCCGGTTCCGGACATCGCCAGCCGCTCGACGTGGGCGCCCACCTGCCTGCACCGCGCACACACGAATCCTCGCGCGAGCAAATCCTCGGCCTGTCCCATGACTTCCCACCTCCTTTGACAACCGTTGCGTGGACGCGGCGCATTGTAGCACTGCGCACCAGCACAGTCAAACAGAACTCATGTCAAAACCGCTCGAAGCGGACTGCCAAGTCCGCGTTTGCGGCTTAACTTGACAGTCCAGCCAGAGCAATAATTTCGGCTCAAGGCCCCTTCGGGTGATCAATCCGCCGTTTTAGCCGCCGGATGGATCACGCGAAGCGGAGCGGGAGCAATTAAGACCTCCGAAGTCTCAGTAGATCCGAATTTCCGTGTATGAGCCGCGTGACGGCGTGAAAAGTAGCGGGGCTTGCCCCATTCCTGTAAGATTGGAGGTGCTCAGCCACAATCTCAGGAGGACAAGCCCATGTCGAAGGATACCCTG
>DATEUJ010000038.1:0-3010 GCA_035283185.1 Anaerolineae bacterium
CGACCGCTGCAAGGGCAGCCTGTGCACGGGCTGCGCCGACGCCCGCGAAGCCGCGGGTGCACGGTTCCTGACGGCCGAGGAGCTCGAGCTGATCGGGAAGCCCGGAGAAGACGACGCGCGGCACGAGGCGCACGAGTACGACGACGAGCGGGTGGCGTCGTGACCACCCCCGCGCTGCGCATCGTGCCGGTGCCCGACCGCCTCGCCGAGCAGCTCGAGCGCAGCGTCCAGGCGTACCGGCTCATCAATCGCCTCCAGCGCGCGGCCCGTGCGGTCGGCGTCGCTGCCGAGCGCGCCGAGCACGGCCACAACCGTCAGTCGTACGCCGCCGCGTATCGGCGCTACGAAGCACGCATACAGGTGCTGGGGCGGGTTCGTAGCGAGGTGATCGCGTACCTGCGGGGCCTCGCGTGAGCCGCCGCCCTCAGTACGGCTTGCGCCTGGAACGCTACGCCCGGCACCGCCGCGTCGAGGGCATCGTGACCGCGGCCTGCGCGTTGTTTATCATCCTGATCAGCGTCTTTGCCTTCTTCGTGCTCTTGTGCGGAGATCGCCCATGATCCGGTCGAACGATCAGCCGTGACCCCGCTCGACAACGCCCACCAGGAAGGAAATGCGATGATGGCAGCAGAGATGCCACCCGCGACCGCCGATGAAGGCGAAGTCCTCGAGACCCTGCCGGCGCGCCGTGAGGCGCCGCTCACGGCCTCGCAGGAGCCGACTTCGATCGAGCAGTTACTCTCGCGCGCGATCGACAAGGGCACGAGCGTCGAGGCACTGGAGAAACTCGTCACGCTGTACGAGCGCATGGATGATCGCCGTCGCGCGGCCGAGTTTTTCGAGGCGCTCGCGGGCTTTCAGCAGGAGTGTCCGCCGATCCCGCGCTCGAGTGCGAGCAAGCCAAGCACGAATCGGTCAGGGACAGGATTCCAATTTAGATACGCAGCACTGGAGCAGATTGCGGAGACGATCGGCCCCCATCTCTACAAGCACGGCCTCTCGTACACCTGGGACACGACGTTCTCGGACAAGATGGTCCACGCCACCTGCGTGCTGCGTCATCGCAACGGGCATGCGATCACTGCCAACTTCTCTTGCCCGGTCGACGCCTCAGCGCACATGAATCCGATGCAGCAGTTTGCCAGCTCGCGCGGCTACGCCTGCCGGTACGCGCTGATTCAGGTGCTCGGTCTCTCCACTGCTGACGACAAGGCGATCGAGGACATTCCGGACGCTTCTAAGATCACGCGCGATCAAATGGAGACCCTTTGGACGTTGATCGAAGAGACGAAGTCTGTAACGGCGATGTTTCTCAAGTACATGAAGATCGAGCGCCTTGAGGACATGCTCCAAACCGATTACCAGCGTGCGGTCAGCGCGCTGGAGGCCAAACGAAGGAGGCCGCAATGAGATTCCTCGCAGTCGCACAGGGATCAGAGGAATGGCGGGAAGCCCGTCGCGGCATCCCAACTGCGTCACAGTTCCATCGCATCCTGACGCCCGGGAAGCTGGCCCTGTCGGACTCGTCGTTCAGCTACCTGTGCGAGTTGGTGGCTTCGCGGCTACTCGGACGCGACATCTCGCCCGAGGCCACGCAATTCATGGAACGCGGCACGGCGCTCGAAGAGGAAGCGGTGCGCTACTACGAGTTTCAGTCTGGCGAGACGGCATCGGCGGGTGGATTCTGCACGGTGCCGAGCGGGCTCGCGGGGTGTTCTCCCGACCGGCTGATCGGCGAGAAGGGCGGGCTTGAGATCAAGTGTCCCTCGGCCGCCATCCACGTCGGGTATCTGCTCGAGGGGATCGCGAACAAGTACCGGCTCCAGGTCCAGGGCGCGCTTTGGATCACGCGGCGCCAGTGGTGGGACATCCTCTCCTACAATCCGGAGCTGCCACCCGCACTGGTCCGATGCTACCCGGACACGGAAGTCTTCACGGCGCTCGACAGCGTGATGCCCGAGTTCTTGCAGCGGCTCGAGGACGCCGTCGCGAAGCTGACGAAGGATGGCCCGCAGGGGCTCGTGGAGCATCCGTCGCAGGACGCTCCGGTCGAGAAAGGGGCGCCGCGTCCCGCCGCTGCACCTAGCGAGCGCCCATCGCCCGCCAAGGCCACGGCGGGCTCGGCCCCCGTGAAGCCGCCAGGACGGACGCGGGCGACCACGACGAAGAAGAAGACGCCGGAGCCGGACGCGGACGGGCGCCATCCCCTGCTAGGTGACGAGGTGCATACGAAGCTGCGCCGCAAGTTCTTCGCCACGCTGGAGAACCTCATCGGGCGCGGGGTCCTCAGAATCGGCGCGGTCGATCTGCGCGACGTCCAGAAGGCCGACGCGGAGGTAGGCTCAGCGGCGCGCCGGGCACTCTACGAGGAGCTCGGCTATCCGATCAAGGATTGGAACCGCGTTGACCCCGAGACCCTCGAAAACCTGATCGCGGAAATGGATCAACGCGCGCTCAAGGAGGAGCAGGACGACGCCGACCCCGTGCGAGAGAAGGCCGTCAAGGGCGACCTGGCCGCATTCCTGGTCTACGCCGACAGACGCGGCCAAGAGCTCGGGCGCGAGTTCGTGAGGACAACTCGCAGCGACTCCGGGCAGGAATTCCACTGGTTTATGAGCAGGAAGATTCTCGAGAAGTGTGGGGCTGACCCCTCGAAGGGCCTGAACCTGAATCGGGTTGGGGCGCCAGTCATCAGCGCCCTGGCGCAGGAAGTATCCGATCAAGGATCAGAGTCGCGTTGAGCTAGCGAAGCAGAGCGGAGGGAAACGTGAGCGAAGACGATCTCGAAATGAAGCGCATCTTCAAGAATACCAGCGATTCACTTCAGCAGATACATGATGAGTATTTCATGCTGTTGGAGCTGTCTCAGCCAGGAGGCCCCATTGCTTCTTTCCAGCGGGTTGCTGGCGCTGTGGTTGCTGCTGTGGATCTACAAGTGGCTCGGCCCCGACGTCGTAGTGTGTGACGGCGGGTAGATGAAGTCGGCGCAGGTTCCCTATCCGTGCGAGGA
>DATEUJ010000039.1:0-6878 GCA_035283185.1 Anaerolineae bacterium
AACAGAACCGCGACGTCTTGGATTATCTCACCGAAGCGTGTGCCGCGGCGGCGAGAGGTGACCCGCCCCCGTCGCTGCTGCCTGACACACCGGTCGTCAAGGCGGCTACGTAGGTTCATAGACCAACTGAACGGTTACGTCGAATCCAAGCTGCAATCCTTCCCACATCTCGTTGCCGAACAGCGCCAGGCCGCCGGATAAGTCGGACATCACGCCGATCTTCAGCGGCTCGCCAAGCGGTACCGCGGTCGGCTCAGGCGTCGCCGTCGGTTCGGGCGGCTCGGTTGGCGGCGGTTGGGTCGGCGCAGTCGTCGGAGCGGGGGTCGTCGCCGGGCCGCCGCAGGCCGACAGAATGAGCGCAGCCACCACAAGCAGGCTGGCGGCGAACCATGTGATGCGAATGCGTGTGTTCACTTTTCTCCTCCTGATTTATTTCGGGTTGAGGTTCACGACCGGCGAGTGTCTCTCATGTCGCCGGTGTTCGATCGGATAAGACAAAGCGTTCAGCTACGCGGCCTCACCTCCTTCTCACGCGAATGCCACGCGGATTTCCCACGGATTACACGGATTGGCAAGAATTCCCGCTCCAGTCTGTCAACGAATGGGGAAACGAATAAACGAATGACCTATGGCCGCTGGCGTTATTCGTTTATTCGTTGGACATTCGTTGACAGAGTTACTTGCCATTTCGAACACCCAAAATAGCTCACAGGGAAATCGGTGTGTCGTATCGTGTTGCCGCTCAGATCACGGCTTTATGCAGATGCTCGGCAAGCAGCGCCGTGAACTCGTCTGGTTTCTCGACAAACGGCGTGTGGCCTGTGTCGGCGATAACTTTCGCCCAGTATGCGCCGCCGGTGGCCTTGTACGTCTCCAGCACCGCGCGCGTCTGGCTGACCATCGGTTGCGGTGGATACACCTCCGCACCCGGCCAGCCCGGCACGAAGCCTAGCTTGCCCAGCATGCCCAAATCGAAAAACGAGTTGTCCGACACGATCTGATCGTCCGATCCGCGCACCCACAGGATGGGCGGCTTGGGAGACGCGGCGAGGAATCGCTGCACGCTGTCGCCAACGTACTTGGGCGACGAAGCGTTGATCGGTCCCCACTTGCCCGGCGCGACGTTCGGCCAGTTGGGCGACGGGACAAAGTCACCCGGATACCGCTCCGGCCCGATCTTCTCGCTGAGCAGCGACGAGAGCAAGTCTTCTTCGCGCGCCGGCTTGAACGGCGGCTTCCAGTAAAAGGAGTTCATCACCACGCGCGGCGAGGCCTGCGGGTTGTCGCTGCCGCGATCCTGAGCGGCAATGAGTTTGGGAAACTCCGGGTTGACCACCCCGCCGCCCGACCCGGCGAAGTCATCGTAGCAGGGCATGCCGTCCGCGTCTTTTATCCCGCCGAAGCCGTAGGGCGAGCCGGGATCGACGAGTGTAGCGGAGATGATGCTTGCGCCCACCGCCGGAATCAGGCTGAACAGTAGCGAGCCGCCAAGCGAGTGGCCGACGACGTGATAGCGGTTGGCGCCGATTGCCTGCGTGAAACCGATGATGTCGTCCACCCAATCGCCATAGCCGCGCGTCGCGTCGATCAGCTTGTCTTCCGTGTCGCCGTAGCCGCGCAGATCGACGGCGATACCGCGATACTCGCCGGGTAGTTTGAGCATCGTCTCTTCCCAGAACGTCGCCGACGAGGCGTTTCCGTGGACGAACAGCACGGGCGTGCCATTCTCCGGGCCGCTGAACAGCGCGTGCATCTTCAGGCGCGGCGTGTCGATCATCTTCGAAGTGATACCGGGTAAAGTGGGAATGCTGCTCATGGTAGGGCTCCTTTGTTAGTGATCAGTGATCAGTCATCAGTCGTCAGTCATCAGTCGTCAGTCATCGGTCATCAGTCGTCAGTCATCAGAAGCCAATGCTCTGGTTACTGATTACTGGTTACTGATCACTGATTACTGAAAACTGCTCTTTCAACTCGCGTTTCAGAATCTTCCCCGCTGCCGACAGAGGCAGTGCATCCACGAACACCACGCTCTTCGGCACTTTGTAGCGGGCCAGCCGGGCACGGCAATGCTCAAGCAATTCATCTTCGGTCGCCGTCATGTCAGGCTTCAGCACGACGACCGCCATGCCGGCTTCGCCCCACTTCTCGTCGGGCACGCCGATCACGGCGCACTGCGCCACCGCCGGATGCTCGTACAGCGCCTTCTCGATCTCGGCCGGGTATACGTTCTCGCCGCCGGAGATGAACATGTCCTTCTTGCGATCGACGATGAAGGTGAAGCCGTCTTCATCGACGCGCGCCAGGTCGCCGGTATGGAACCAGCCTTCCGCGTCGACAGCCTCGCGGCTGGCTTCCGGGTTATTGAAATAGCCAGAGCACATCGACGGGCCTTTCAGGGTAAGCTCGCCGACGGCGTTCGGCGGCACGGGCCGGTTGCTGTCGTCGACCACGCGCGCATCGACGAAGGTGTTGGGCATGCCGATGCTGCCCGCTTTCGTCTCGGCGTGCTCCGGCCCCATCGAAAAGACACCCGGCCCGAACTCGGTCATGCCAAAGCCCTGCTTGAAGACGACGCCGTGCTGCTCACGGTAGGCTTTGATGATCGCCAGCGGCAGCGGCGCGCCGCCGCTCGTCATGAAGCGCACACTCTTGAAGGAGGTCGCCGCGAAGCGCGGCGACTGCAGCATCATCTGGTACTGCGTCGGCACGCAAAAGAACATCGTCGCCTTCTCGCGCTCGATCAGTTCGAGCATCTCGTCCGGCGTCCACTTGCGCATGATGACGACCGTTCCGCCCAGCGTCAGCAGCGGCAGCGTATACACCAGCAGCCCGCCGGTGTGGAACATCGGCGTGTGGGTGATCGTGACGTCGCCGCGCTGCAATTCGTGGATAATCGTGTTGAGCGTATTCCAGGCAATCATGCGATACGAGACTTGCGCAGCTTTGGGCAGGCCGGTTGTCCCGCCCGTGAACAGCAGGCAGACGATGTCTTCTGCATCGACAGCTTCGTTGCGCACGGGCGCGCCGGAATGCGCCTGAGGCGTGCTCTCGTAGTGCAAACTGCCCGATATGCCTTCGCCTTCGACGTGCAGGAAGTGGCTTATCGCATAGGGTTTATCGCGTATCGCGGCCTGAATCTCGACAATGTTGGCTCTGAACTCGTCAGAGTAGATCATCACTTTGGGTCGGGTGTTCCGGATCAACTCGACCAGCTCGCGCCAGTGGCTGCGCCAGTTGTACGGCACGAAGATCGCGCCGAGCTTGCCGGAGGCAAAGAACGCGTCGAGGAATTCGACGCCGTTCAGCGCGATCATGCCGACCCGCTCACCGCGCCCGACGCCGGCCACGTCGCGCAGCCAGTTCGCCAGCCGGTTTGCGCGCTGATTCAAATGGCGGTAAGTGAATCGCCCTCCCTCGCCCTTTGCCACGTCCACCACAGCCAAAGCGTCAGGCCAGTAGCGCTCGCCGCGTTCCATCCAGTCGCCGATGTACATCGCTCGCTCTTCTTGCAGTCCGTGTCCAGTAATCAGTAATCAGTCATCAGTCATCAGTAGATCGGTCGTCAGTAAGCGGTGTTTACGGCTCATTGATGACTGCTCACTGATGACTGCTCACTGATGGCTGTTCACCGATGACTGCTCACTGATGACTGTTCACTGATGACTGCTCACTGTCCACTTCCACACGGATGCCGCCATCGTGATCCCACCGCCGGAGGCGCAGAAGACGACGATCTGCCCCGACTCTGGGCCGCGACCCTGCGCGATCGCGTCGTCCAGCGCCATCGCCACACACGGCGAGCCGGTGTAGCCCCACTTGTCCATCACCCAGTGCGTTTTGGAGATTGGCTGGCCGAGTGTCTCCATCACATGCTCTATGGTGCGCAGGTTCAATTGCGTAAACAGATACAGGTCAACGTCGTCGAACGCCAGGGCGGCCTTTTCCAGCGCACCCTGAATCAGTTTGGGCCAGTATTCGGTGTTGAAGGTCTTGGGAAATTTCTTAACGAACTCCACTTTTGGCGGGCCATACGTTGCGAGGTTCTCCGGCGTGCAGGGGCGGAATGCGCCGCCACCGTAGATGCCGAGCGCGTCGTGGAAACTACCGACCGCCAGCAGATTGCTGCCCAGCCATCCAGGCGCATCGCCCACACCCAGCACTACCGCACCTGCGCCGTCGGCGAACAGGTTGGCGGTCTTCTTGTCTTTGAAGTCAAGGAAGCGGCTCATGCCATAGCCGCCTGCGACGAGCAGGTAACGGGCTGCCGGCTCTGTGAGCAAATAGCGCGCGCCTTGATCGAGCGCCGTCACCCAGCCGGCACACGCGCTGTTCACGTCGTAGCAGCCTGCTTTGGCTGCGCCGAGCTTGTGCTCGACGACAACGGACGTGCCCGGTGACAGATAATCCGGTGTATCGGTGGAGACGATGATCAGATCGAGGTCGTCGGGCGTGATGCCCGCGCGTTCGAGCGCGCGCTGAGCGGCGTGAACCACCAAATCTGAGGTGGTCTGGTCAGACGCCATCCAGCGGCGCTCGTGAATGCCGACGTTCTCGATCAGCCACTCGCCGGTCGGCTCGCCGATGAGGGCGTCCACTTCGGCGTTGGTGACCACGCGGTCGGGGACGTAGCTGCCGGTGCTCAAAATCTGCGCATATCGCATATCGCTTATTGCATATCGCATATCGCATATCGCTTATCGCCTAGCGTTCACGCTTCACGTTTTACGCTTCACGCTTCACGTTTTACGTTTCACGTTTCCAGAAACTCAACAACGGCTTTAACCGTCGCCGCCGGGTCTTCGATCGGGAAGATATGCCCCACGCCCGGCAGAATCTTGACCTGTGCATCCGGCAGTTTGCTCGCCATCAGATCGGCGTTGCCCGGGGGCACGACCTTATCGTGTTCGCCGGAGAGTATCAGCACCGGCACTTTGATCGACGCCATGCGCTGCGCGACCTGCTTGTCGGTGAGCGTAACCATGGCCGCACCCGCCATCACCTGCGCCGAATATTGCGCGAGCGGGACGGGATTCGTGAGCCTATAGTTCATCAGCTCCTGCGCCACATCCGGTCGGCGCTCGGCGAAACCCGGCGCGCAGGCGACCGCAAGGCCGCGCTTGACCAGCTCCAGAGGATCGTCTTCACGGTTGGTCAACACCTGCAAGGCTTCCGGCGTGATCGGGATCACATTCTGTCCACCGTGATTCGTACTGGCGAGAACCAACTTGCCCACCAGGTCGGGCCGAGTGACCGCCAGTTCTTGGGCGATGAACCCGCCGAGCGAGTGGCCCAGCACGGTGGCCGGCTTAACGCCGAGCGCATCCAGAAGCCCGGCTGTGTCGGCAGCCATCATCGGCACGGTGTACGGCCCGTCTGGTTTATCGCTGTCGCCCGCGCCGCGATTGTCGAACGTGATCACCTGAAAGTGCGCGATCAATCCCGGCACGATCCTATGCCAGAACCAGCGGCCGTAGCCTATGCCGGTGATCAACAGCAGCGGGCGACCGGAGCCGTGTGTCTCGTAGGCAATCTCGATGCCGTTCGCATGTATTTTCGGCATACTGATCACCGATTACTGATAACTGACAAACTGTTTCCTCAGCTCCGCCTTCAGCACTTTGCCATACGGCGAATACGGCAGTGCCTCGGCGAACTCCACGCGCTTGGGAATCTTGTACTTCGCCATCCGCTCCCGGCAGAACGCCAACAACGCCTCTTGGGTGGCAGTCTGCCCGGGCTTGAGCGCGACGATCATCAGTCCGATCTCGCCCCACCTCTCGTCGGGCAGCCCGATCAGCGCCGCGTCCAGCACGGCAGGATGGTCGCGAAACACGGCTTCGACCTCGGCGGCGTAGATGTTTTCGCCGCCGCTGATAATCATATCCTTGTAGCGCCCGGCGATGGTGTAGAAGCCATCTTCATCGGCGCGCGCCATGTCGCCGGTGTGGAACCACGGCCCGTTCGGGCCGTCGTGCAGCGCCTCGGCAGTAGCCTGCGGATTGTGCCAGTAGCCGGTGCAGACGTGCGGCCCGGCGATAAGCAGCTCGCCCGTCTCGCCGACCGGCACGCCCTGGCCTGCGCCGTCAACCAGACGCACCCTGCTGTGAAAGATGGGTTTGCCGACCGAGCCGGCCTTGGACACCGATTCTTCGTCGGTCATGCTAAAGCAATTCACGCCTGCTTCGGTCAGGCCATAGCCCTGCCGGAAGACGACGCCCTTCTGCCGGCGCCACGCTTCCATGAGAGGGGTCGGGCACGGCGCGCCGCCGCTGATGAAAAAACGGACGTGGCTGAAATCGACCTCGGCGAAGTCAGGGGTATCCATCCACATCTGGAACAGCGTCGGCACGCCCAGAATGACGGTGCACCGCTCCTGCTCGATCGCGCGCAGCGAGGCTTCCGCGGCGAACGTCCGCTCCAGAACGATCCGCCCGCCGACGTAGAAGATCGGCGTGAGGAAGGCGAACAGGCCGCCCGCATGGAACACCGGCGTCAGGATCGGCGACACGTCGCCTTCGGTCAGCCCCCAACTGATGACCGTGTTGATGCAGTTCCACAACACCTGGCGATGCGGAATCATCGCGCCCTTGGGCCGGCCCGTGGTGCCCGATGTGTAAAGGATGGCATACGTATCGTCGTCGACCAGTGGCGGGCGTTCCGGCTCAGCCTCGGAGGCGCGCGCCACCTCGTCTTCGTAGCGCAGCGCGCCGTCGATCGCAGCGCCCTCGATGCCGATAAAGGTAACCGTTCAGTTGGGTCAACCTTGACAACTGTCATACGGCCTGAAAACACAGGAACAATGCCAGTAGACAGGCCTCACGTTCGGGTGTAGCCTGCAAACACCATCTGTACTTGAAGTCGTCCGTAGCGCATGAAGC
>DATEUJ010000040.1:0-7542 GCA_035283185.1 Anaerolineae bacterium
AACAGAACCGCGACGTCTTGGATTATCTCACCGAAGCGTGTGCCGCGGCGGCGAGAGGTGACCCGCCCCCGTCGCTGCTGCCTGACACACCGGTCGTCAAGGCGGCTACGTAGGTTCATAGACCAACTGAACGGTTACGTCCCGTCGTTGCCGGCGGCGGCGACGACGAGCACGCCATTGTTCCAGGCGTAGTTGACGGCATTCTCCAGCGTCGCGGTGCCGGTGGCGCCGGCCAGGCTCAGGTTGATAACGCGCGCGCCGATGTCGGTGGCGTAGACGATGCCATTGGCAACGGCGTCGAGCGTGCCGCTGCCGTTCGCCGCCAGGACCTTCACCGCCGCCAGTGTGCACCACGGACATACGCCGGCCACGCCGGATCCATCATCGACGGCGCCCGTCACGCTGCCGACGATCGTGCCGTGCCCGTTGTCGTCGTATGGGTCATTGTCGCCGTTCGCGAAATCCCATCCCCACGTGTCGTCGACGTAGCCGTTCCCGTCGTTGTCGATGCCGTCCCCTGCGATCTCGCCGGGGTTCTGCCAGATGTTGGGTGCCAGGTCGGAGTGCGTCCGATCTATGCCGGTATCGGTGACAGCGATCAGCACGGGATTCCGGACGCCGATCAAGCCCCACGCCGCCGGCGCCTGAATCGCAGCCAGACCCCATTGATCGACGATCTCCCGAGCCGGTGACAGAGCGTAGAGAATGATGTTAGGTTCGGCAAACTCGACTTCGGGCAGGCGGTTGAAGATCTCGGCCGCGCGCTCGACGGACAAGCCGGGGGGCAACCGGAGGACGTGAACATCGAGAGCAGCGATGCTGCGGATGTGCGACAGGCCGCGCTCGGCGAGCACCTGATCTGCGCGCTGCGCCGCCACCCAGGGCCGGAAGCGCACGAGCAGTTGATCGGCGACATAGGATTGGCTGACAGGCGTGGTGGAAATGTCCTCCGGGCCGATCTCTTGTGCTGCCGCCCCGGTGTAGGCAAGCAGAAGAACCAGCATTAAGATGCCGGCTATGCGAAGTTTCTCGACCATCGTGCTTCCTCCCCGGCCTCCTTGCGGACATTATATGGGCACAACGTGCATTTGTGTGTTATGAATTGGTAAGAGTCGAGTATGAATTGTCAGGATAGCCTACGATGTGGTGGGAAACTCCCGTCTCTGCTACAATTTCTCACTGTGCCCATCATGATCAGAGCGACGGACTAAGGAGCGCTGGGCTATGCCCCATCGTGGTAAAATCTGGACAGAACGCGATCGCTATGGAAATGAGGTATACCTGACCTGGGAACGCTGGGAAGATCACATTTTGCCAGGTCACCCAACGATGGAGGGACAACTTGAGAAGGTGCGCCGAACGATACAAGAGGGTCGCCGCTGGCAGGATCCGCTCAACCCCAATCGGTATCATTATCGACTATGGGATGTCGACCTTCCAGAGGATTACAACTGTATTGTCGTCGTTGTAATTGTGACGCCGGCGCAGAATGAGCGATTTGTCGTGACGGCTTATCTTGACGAGTTGCCCGAGAGAGGTTAGCCATGAAGAAGTACAGCCTGTCCTACGATGACGAAGGCGATGTTCTGTACGTGTCCTTCCGGCAGAGCGAACGAGCAGTGACACAATCTTTGTCACTGAATATTGTTCTCAGCTACGATCGCGAGCTGAAACAGGCAACCGGCTTGACGTTCATCGGGTTTTCAGAGGTGATCGGCCTGGCAACCGGGAAGCCCGTCACACTCGTGCTCGACCAGTTGGCTGAGATGCCCGATGATAAGCGCCAGATGCTGCTTGATATGCTTGTCCGGCCGCCAGTGATTGACTATCTTCGTATCCTCAGTATTGACGAAGACGGGGTGCACGTTGAGGTCATCTCGCAGCCGGTGCTGACGGGCCTTCTCGCGCTTGCATAGCTGCTATTTTGCCATTTGGGGAGATTGCCGGGGCCTTGTGCCCCAGCTGTTGTCATTTTGGCCCGCCTCGCGCCCCGCCGGTCTCCCCAGCAAATACCCCTCGGGGATGTTGTTGGTGTAAATCTCAATCTCCGGCACCTTGCCTGGCGTCACGCCGAGCGCCATCGCCATGTCCGAGCTGATGCCGATAGCCATGCGCTTGAACGTTGCTCCCCACACGCCGACGATGCACACGCCGGGATTATCCCGGCCCGGCGCGCGCTCCAGGACGCCCAATTCCCGGCCCTTCAGTGTCGCCTCGTAGCCGGTGGCACACACGAAGTACTCTCGCTTGTCCGGCTTGCCGTCGCCGCAGGTCATGCACGAGAAAACGTTGTCGAGCGTATCGACCTGCTCTTCGGCTCCGCTCAGGACAGGCCCTTCGGCTCCGCTCACGACAGGTCCTTCGACTGCGCTCAGGGCCTTCTTGGACTCCCAAATGTAGGCCAGACCATACCCGACGCCGATCGCCGGGGGGCGAAGGGTAGGGGAGGGAGTGGGGGGGTTAGGGGTGGGGGTCGGGATCGGCGTGCGCGTGGGGGCGGGCGTGGCCGTCGGCGTCGGGGCGACGACGTGCGCTTGCGCGCCGTCGAAGGCGAACAGGCCTAGCACCACGCCGGCGGCGATGAGCCCGCCGAACAACGACAGAATCCCCAACAGGCGCAGCGCCGTCAGCAGAAGAAAGACGGATGAGCGTCTCAGCCGGGCGCGACGGCCGAGTTGAATACCGGGCAGCGGTGTAGTCCAGCCCGCGAACGGATCAGTTCGTCGGCGCGCCCGCCGGGGTGGGAGGTAGTACGGGTTGCCAGGCTTGGGCGTAGTGCTCATTGACGATCAGGCTCCGCCAGGCGAGTACCAGATTTCGACGCGGGCGGTCAATCAGGCTGCGCATGCGATTGCGCTCATCTTTTGCGTGTAATGCGGATATAGCAGTTTTGGGTTAGACAGGGGTGGGAAGGGAGTGAAGCGTGCATGACGATTGCATTACAGATATGGCCTTGGCTATCGCGTTAATTGCAGCGTGGCTCGCTACGGGCGAATGTAAGAGATTGGTCAGAGTGGGTTTGCTGATAGTCGGAAGGGGATGTCGGTCATCACCAGGTCTTTAACGCTTGACGTTTAACGCAGAACGTTATATACTGTATCTGTGATCAAATCCTTCAAGAGCAAAGAGACGGAGAAGATCTTTAATCGAGAGCGATCGCGCCGGCTGCCGCCCGGCATTCAACAAGTAGCCCTACGCAAGCTCCGCATGCTGAATCGAGCCATGACGCTCGAAGACTTGCGCATCCCACCAGCGAACCGTCTGGAGAAATTGACCGGGGATCGGGCGGGACAATACAGCATTCGAATCAATGACCAGTGGCGCATCTGTTTTGAGTGGCGCGATCGGGATGCATTCAATGTCGAGATCACAGATTATCACTAAGGAGAGGGTAGCCATGGCTGAGACAAAACTACGCCCGATTCATCCGGGGGAAGTACTCCTTGAGGAATTCCTGAAGCCGATGAACCTGAGCCAGAATCGGCTGGCGCTGGACATCGGCGTGCCGGCTCGCCGGATTAACGAAATTGTCTTGGGTAAGCGCAGTGTGACCGTCGACACGGCACTCCGGCTGGCTCGTTATTTTGGCACGTCACCCCAGTTCTGGCTAGGGTTGCAGATGGACTATGACCTGGACGTGGCGATGGATGCGATGGAATCGCGCCTGAACCGGGAAGTGAAGGCGTATGTGGTGCCGAGCCGGTAGATATGTCCGAAGCCGACACCTGCCGAACCTACATCGTCCCCAAACTGCACGCTGCCGGCTGGGAAGACGACTTCATCGCCGAGCAGCGTGTGATCACGCCGGGCCGCATCGTGCCGCTGGGACGCAGGCACACGCGCCACGAGGCACGCCGCCCCGACTACATCTTGTTCCTGCGCAAGCACTACCCCATCGCTGTCGTCGAAGCGAAGGCCGATTACAAGCAGCCCGGCGATGGGATGCAGCAGGCGATGGATTACGCGCAGATGCTCGGCGCCAAGTTCGCCTACGCCAGCAACGGCAAAGGCATCGTCGAGCACGACTTCATCACCGGCAAAGAGCGCACGCTCGCCGAATTCCCTTCGCCCGACGAACTCTGGCAGCGCCTGCGCGGCGACTTACAATTGCATGACGACAAAGACGCCGCCGACGCGCTGACGGCGTACTTCGAGGAAGTCGGCAGCAAGACACCGCGCTACTACCAGACGATTGCCATTAACCGCGCGGTCGAGGCGGTGATTCGCGGGCAGCGCCGCATCCTGATCACGATGGCGACCGGCACGGGCAAAACGCTCGTCGCCTTTCAGATCGTGTGGCGGCTGTGGAAGACCAAGCGCAAGCGGCGCATCCTGTATCTGGCCGACCGCAACGTGCTGGTCGATCAGGCCAAGGATCGGACATTCAGCCCGCTGGGCGAGGCGCTGCACAAGATTCAAGGCGACGCAGTCAAGAGCCGCGAGGTGTACTTCGCGCTGTATCAAGCCTTGGCCGGCACGGGCGACAGCCCGCCGCTGTACGAACAGTACCCGCGCGACTTCTTCGACCTGATCATAGTCGACGAGTGCCACCGCGGGAGCGCCCGCGACGAGAGCACCTGGCGCGCCATCCTGGAATACTTCGAGCCGGCGCAGCAGATCGGCATGACGGCGACGCCCAAGCGCAGCGACAACGTCGACACTTACGCCTACTTCGGCGACCCGATCTACACCTACAGTCTGAAGCAGGGCATCGAAGACGGCTTCCTCGCGCCGTACCGCGTGCTGCGTGTCGTGCTCGACGTGGACGCGCACGGCCTGCAGGTCGATCCGGGCGTGCTCGATCGCTTCGGGCGCGAAGTGCCGCCCGGCCTGTACGGAACCAGGGACTTCGAGCGGCTGGTGTCGCTGCTCACGCGCACTGAGGCTGTCGCCGCGCACCTGACCAACACCCTCAAATCGACCAGCCGCTACGACAAGACGATCGTCTTTTGCGTCGATCAGGAGCACGCGCTCGACATGCGGCAGGCGCTGGTCAACGCCAACGCCGATCTGGTCAAGATTCACCCCGATTACGCTGCCCGCGTCGTGTCCGACGAAGGCAAAGAGGGCCGCCTGCACCTCGACAACTTCTCGGACCCGGACGAAGAGACACCGGTCATCGTCACCACGTCGCAAATGCTGACGACCGGCGTCGACGCGCCGACCTGCCGCAACATCGTGCTGTTCAAGCCGATCAACGCGATGACGGACTTCAAGCAGATCATCGGGCGGGGCACGCGCGTGCTGGAGGAGAAGGACAAGTTCTGGTTCACGATCATCGACTACACCGGCGCGACGCGGCTGTTCTATGACCCCGAGTTCGACGGCGATCCGGTACGCGTGACGAAGCAGAAGGTCGACGCCGGGACGGGTGAGGTCATCGAGTCGGAGGACTCCGAGGACGGCACGTTGAAATATGACGCGGATGAAGACCTGGCAGGTCTCCAAGACCTGCCAGGTCTAAAAGAGTCGCGCAAGTACTACGTCGACGGCGTGCCGGTGTACATCGTCGGCGAGCAGGTGTTCGAACTCGACGCCGAAGACAATGTGCTGCGCACCGTGTCGTACACGGACTACGTGGCCGAGCATGTGCGGCGGCTAAGCCCGACGGCAGAGTATCTGCAGAAGGCGTGGCCGCTGGCCGAGCGGCGTGCCGAGATCGTGTCGGCGCTGGCAGGGCGCGGCATCGACCTCGATCACCTGGCGCGCATCACGCGCCACGAGGACGCCGACCCGCTCGACCTGCTGCTGCACGTGGCGTACAATGGCCCGCTACTCACGCGCCGCGAGCGCGCCGAGAAACTGCGCCAGCAGAAGCCCAACTTCTTCAATACCTACACGCCCGCCGCGCGCGAAATCCTGAGCGAGCTGCTCGACAAGTACGCCGACTTCGGCCTGAAGCAGTTGACCGACCTGCACCTGGCGCTCAAAGTGCCGCCGCTCGACCGGCACGGCGGCGTGTCGGAGATCGCGGCGCTGTTCGGCGGCGCGGAGAAGCTGCGGGCGGCGGTCGATCAGATGCAGGCGTTGTTGTATGAGAATGGAGGTTAGAGGTTGGAGGTTGGAGATTGGAGATTGGAGATTAGACACGGCATGGCCCGACGCAAGCGATCGACGAAACTCAAATCCACCGGAATGGGCAAAGCTTCCTCGACTCGAATGAAGACGGCGCGCGCGACGCAACCCGCACTCATGCGCGTTGAGGAAGAGAAATCGACCCGCGCGCAACTGTCGTCGATCATCAAGTCGGCGCGCGACCTGATGCGCAAGGACGCCGGGTTGAGCGGCGAGCTTGATCGGCTGCCGCAACTGTCGTGGGTGCTGTTCCTCAAGTGCTACGACGACCTGGAACAGCGCCGCGCCGACGAGGCGATCTTGGCCGGCAAGAAGCATCGGCCTGCCATTCCCTCGCCGTACCGCTGGCGCGATTGGGCTGCCGATCCGGATCGGGGACTGACCGGCCCGGAGTTGATCGACTTTGTCAACAATAAACTGCTGTCCGCGCTGCGCGAGCTGAGCGGCAGCGACGAGCAGGTCGTCATCGCCTCGCTGTTTCGCGAGACTTACAACCGCATGTTATCAGGTTACCTGCTGCGCGACCTGGTCAACCTGGTCAACAGCATCCACTTTCAGTCGCACGACGAGATCTTCACGCTCTCCCACCTGTACGAGTCGATGCTCAAGGAGATGCGCGACGCGGCGGGCGACTCGGGTGAGTTCTACACGCCGCGGCCGGTGGTGCGCTTTATGGTGGAACATGTCGCGCCGAACCTGCGCGAGCGGGAAACCGTGCTCGACCCGGCCTGCGGCACGTGCGGCTTCCTGGTCGAAGCGTACGAGCACCTGAAGAAGCAGCGGCTCAGCGCGGAAGACGAGGCGTGGCTGCAGACCGAAGCGCTGCACGGTATCGAGAAGAAGCCGATGCCCTACCTGCTGGGCACGATGAACATGCTGCTGCACGGCATCGAGTCGCCGAACGTCCGGCGGGCGAACGCGCTGGAGAAGCCGCTGAAGGAGATCGGCGAAGCCGACCGCTGCGACGTGATCGTCACCAACCCACCCTTCGGCGGCGAGGAAGAGGCCGGCATCCAGTTGAACTTCCCCGAAGCGACGCGCACCGGCGAGACCGCGCTGCTCTTCCTGCAGTTCATCATGCGCTCGCTCAAACCGGGCGGGCGCTGCGCCGTCGTCGTGCCGAACGGGACGCTGTTCGGCGACGGCGTCGCGGCGCGCATCAAGGAGCGGCTGCTCAAGGACTTCAACCTGCACACGATCGTGCGCCTACCGAACGGCGTGTTCGCGCCGTACACCAGCATCCCGACCAACCTGCTGTTCTTCGACCGGAGCGGGCCGACGACCGACATCTGGTATTACGAGCAGCCGCTGCCCGAAGGCCGGAAGAACGCAACACGGCAAAACTAGCACATTAAAGACTGGGTAGGCGAGATGCTGTAGTCCAATCGACAATCAGTTGCTGGAGGGTGCCAGGCAGGTCATGTTCAGAATGGTATACATCCCGGAAGGCCTCCTGATTCCGGCTCA
>DATEUJ010000041.1:0-3188 GCA_035283185.1 Anaerolineae bacterium
CCCCGTCAGAACGGGGGGAGGGAGAGGGGGGGCAGGCGTGGGCGAAAGCAGGGCAGTGGAAGACCGACGTGCAAATCGTGGATGCGGACAGCGGGCAGGTCGTGCACGTGTTGAATCTGGACGGCAACTTCGAGGTCGAAACGATCTCCGCCGACGGCAAATCGCTCTTCCTGGTGCAGCACCTGCCGGCCATCAATCCGGATCATTACCTGATCCGCCTCTACGATCTCTCGAAAGAGCAACTGCTGGTCGATCCGCTGCGCGCGAAAGGGGCCGACGAGGTGATGGCCGGCCTGGCCTGGGATGGAATCGCGTCGCCGGACGGGCGCTGGCTGTTGACGCTGTATCTGAGCACGCGGCGCAACGTCGCCTTCATCCATACACTCAACTTGCATGACAAATATCCTGCCTGCATCGATCTGCCCTCGGGCAGCGGCGAGTTCGATCTGCTCAAGCACTACACGGTGGCGCTCTCACCCGACGGCCAGAAAGTCTATGCGACGAACCCGGTGCTGGGTGTGGTCGCCGAGATCAGCCTGAACCAACTGAAAGTCACGCGCGCCGTCACGTTCGACGCGGGGATCATGACGAAATACGCTCCTCACTCCAGTCGCAGCCTGGTCTCGAAAGATGGGCGCGCGCTCTACTTTTCGAGCGGGCCTGTCCTCTGGCGTTACGACATTGCCTCCCGGACCGTGAGCGCGCCTCACGCCGTCAGCGCACCGATCGTCGGGCTGGGCCTGAGCAGCGACGACCAACAGTTGTACGTCGCGAGTGAGGGTGGACGGCTCATCACCTTCGACGTCGCCAGAGGTTGGAAATTGGAGGTTAGAAGTTGGAGGTTGGAGGAGCGAAGGACTCACAGGTGAACGACGACCGCGATCTCGAACGACTCGAACAACTGCTGCGCCAGACGGCGACCAACCTCCGCGACGAGTTTCCGCCGACGCCGCCGATCGCCGCGCCGGTGCGCCGCGAGCTGCAGCGTCGCCGCACCACTCCGGTCACGCGGCTGCACGTGCAGCAACTGGCGCGCGCGGTGGCGCTGGCGGCGGCCGTGTTCGCGGCGATCCTGCTGCTTTCGCCTGACGTGCGCGAAGCCGTCGCGCGCTTCTTCGGGCTGGACACGGTGCGCATCGAGCGCATCGCAACAGTGCCTGCGCCGACACGCACGCCGGTATCTCAGCAGCAGGCTACCCGGCCATCATTCGAGCTCGCCGGGCTGACAACGCTCGCCGACGCGCGCGCCAGAGCGAAGTTCGACATTCGCCTGCCGGCGTACCCACCCACGCTCGGCCAGCCCCGGCGTGTGTACGTGCAGGACTTTGAAAGCGGCCAGCAGGTGATCCTCGTCTATCCCGACTTCGCGCTGTTCCAATCCGAAGGCGTCATTTACGGCAAGGGTGTCGGCGGCGGCACGCTCATCCAGGAAACCACGGTCGCCGGCGAATACGCGCTGTGGCTGTCCGGATCGCCGCACCTGGTTCAGATTCAGAATCCCGACGGCTCATACCGGGGAGGATCCGCCCGGCTGGTGGACGGCAACGTGCTGGCCTGGCAAGCCGGCGGCATCACCTACCGGCTCGAAACGCAACAGTCGCTGGACGAGGCCAAGCGCATCGCCGAATCGCTGCCCACGCCGGGCGAGCCAGTGGGACGCACCACGCTGCCGGATGCGCGCACCGAAGCGCGCTTCACGATTCGCCTGCCGGCCTATCGACCCGCCCTCGGCCTCGGCGCGCCGGAGCGCGTGTACTTCCAGGATTTCGGCCAGGACATGGGCGGCGCGCAGCAGGTGATCCTGGTTTATCCCGACTTCGTCCTATACGAAGCGGAAGGCGTGATTTATCAGAAGTCGGTGCACGAAGCCACGATCGTCGAAGAGGTTGAAGTCGGCGGCCGGCCGGCGCTGTGGCTGTCCGGCGCGGCGCACCTCATTCAGGTTTACGATGCTTCGGGTAGGGTTGACATCGACTTCACGCGGTTGGTAGAAGGCAACGTGCTGGCGTGGGAGGACGGCAACCTGACGTTCCGGATCGAAACGACGCGGCCGATCGAAGACGCGCTGCGCATTGCGGAGGCGATCCGATAGCCGCTTCAGTTCCCCAGTTCCTTCAGTTCCTTGAGTTCCTTGTAGAAGGGAACTAGGGGGAACTCAAGGAACTCAGGGAACTTAGGGAACTCGGGGGTGCAGAAGTGAAGAGAACATGGATCGCGTTGAAGCTGCTCGTTGCCATTCTCGTCGCGTGTGGAGCGCCGGTTCAACCCACGCCGAAGGATGCCGGACCGGTGAAAGCGCCCGCCGCCTCCCTGCCGCTGCCCACGCCATCATCGCCGGCGAAGGCGAGTCCGGCCCCGACTCCTTCGGAGAAAGCTAAGACCGCTCCGACGCCGACGGTCGCGCTTTCCGATGCGCCGCTGGAATCGGGCGTGTTGCTGACGAGGTGGGGCCTCAGAAGCAGCACTCTGCACGCGGTCGATCCGGTCACCGGTCGGGACTTGTCCGGCTATGCTCCCATCAACCTGGGTCATCATTTCAGCCACGCCTTTTCACCGGATGCAAAGACGCTCGCCGCCGTCACCTATCCAAGCGGCAGCAGCAACCAGGGCGGCGTGCTGCACCTGATTGACCTGCAAGCGTGGCGCGAGGTGACGACGACGCTGGAGTTCGACAACGGGATCACGGCCATGTCTTTCAACCCGGACGGGACACGCCTGGCGATAGCCTACGCCGGCCGGCCCACTAGAGCGCATGGCATGCCGGAAGACTATCTTCTCGTCAGCGTGAATGTCGTCGAGCAGATCGCCATCGCTCAAACGTCGCTCGATTTCGCTCCGCGTGTCGTGAAGTATGTGTCCGATGGCGCGTCGCTGATGGTGTACGGCGTGACGTATGACACCGACACCGGCCTGAACGACGTTGGACCCCCGCGCGCTGTATGGCTCGACGCCGCCGGCCTGAGCGTCGAATGGGATGTGCCGCTGCCCGATGTGCTCGACGGTCAATTCAAGCACAAGGAGAGCGACGGTTCGGAAACCTACTTCGCCTGGTGGCCGGCGGTCGTCCCTTCGCACGACGGGCAGGCCCTCTACATCGCCCACGCCGACGAGGACAGGCTGACGACGGTGGACTTCGCCAACCGCGCGACGCGCACGGTCGCCCCCCTCCGGCTCCCCCCGTCAGAACG
>DATEUJ010000042.1:0-38616 GCA_035283185.1 Anaerolineae bacterium
GCGATGCGGTCACGCGCCTGCCCGCCCAGCGTGGTGAAAAGGCCTCCCACCACGATCTTGCCGTCCGCCTGCACCGCCAGGGCGTAGACCCAATCGTTCGCCCCCGGGTTGAAGGTCGTGTCCAGGCTGCCATCCGAATTCAGCCGCGCGATGCGGTCGCGCGCCTGCCCGCCCAGCGTGGTGAAAAGGCCCCCCACCAGCATCTTGCCGTCCGCCTGCACCGCCAGGGCGCGGACCGTGCCGTTCGCCCCCGGGTTGAAGCCATCGTCGGCGGACTGCGCGTAGGCTGCGGACGCGGCGATTACCAGCCCGGCCAGCAGGCTGATAACGAGCGCCGCGCGCAAGCTTCGCGCAAGCGCAACGCCGTAAAGCCGAAGGACGCGCGCACGGGTGTGCGTCATTCGTGTAGTGAACATAGTTTTCCTCTTCCCTGCATTTCCCTCATTGGCTTCTCGAACAAAAACGCCCGCCCCACCATGTCGGTGGGAGAGCGTTTCAGCTTCCCCACCAAGGCGTTCTGCGCCCTGGCTATCGCCTTAGTGCCTGGTGACGGCCTGAGGCGTTCGGTTATCTCTCCTGCAAGTCTATTTCAGTATACTGCCGATTTTGGATAAATCAACCCACGTTTAGCTGGTGATTACCCACAAGTCGCTCAGACCGCCGTCCCCGGCGATCGCCTCCGCGCCGAGGACGGCGCTATGACAAAACGCAACTCGCTCCGGCTTGACGCGGGAGGGACTGTCGGATACACTCTCCGGCAAGACACCCGGAAAGATAGAGGCTTAGCGTGACTAAGACGATCGTCCTCAAAGAGGCCCAAGCGACCTACGCTGTGGACCCGGCTCAAGTGGGTAACGATACTCTGATCCTGGAGCGCGATGGCAAACCTATCGCAGCCGTAATCCCGTTCGAGGATTATGAGCGGTTCACCGTCTGGCAAAAACGGCAGGAAGCGGAGGCCTGGCAGCGCGCCCAGATCGACGCGCTTGCGGACGAGAAGACTGCCTATGAGCAGTTGCGGCCGGAATTGCTCATAACGCATCGCGGACAGTGGGTAGCGATCCACAATGGCTTCGTGGTGGATTCCGATCCCGATCAGCGCGCGCTGGTCAAGCGCATCTACCGCCAAACGACCCAAAGGCCAATTTACTTCGTTGAAGTGCGCGAAGTGCCTCGCGTCTATGAAGCACCCTCCCCTGAGTCGATCCTCTGATGCCAAGCTACGATACTTCCTTCAGCCCACCGTGTCCGGTCGTCGATGTAACCCTCCGCGCGGCCTCGGCAGATGGCCCATCACGAGTGCTGGCTGGCAAGCTGGACACGGGCGCGGACCTGACGGTCATTCCGCCTTCGCTCGTCGTCGAGCTCCAATTGCCACCGGCCGGAACCGTCCGTCTGTCGGGCTATGATGGAAGCCAGGTCGAGCGTCCGTTGTATGCCGTCGATCTGGAAATCGGTGAAGATCGAATTGAGGCAGTGCTGGCCGTTGCTGCACCGCGATCGAATATCCTGCTTGGACGAGACGTGCTGAATCACTTCATCATCACGCTGGATGGAAAGCACCAGCAATTCGAGGTGCGCGATCCATAGCCCTCACTCCTACACTCACCGCCCCGTGATCCGGCCGTTCGAGGTAGCACCGGCGTCAAGAGCCTGTGGCAGTGGCAAAGAAACTACATGCCCTGCCACTGTCCAGGAATCAAGTGGTAGCACATCCGTATTTGCCGAGCAAAGTCTGACACAATACTTTGGCACATACCCTGTCCTCTGGCAGTGCCATGTCTACAGGTCGCCTGGATTGGCGGAGCAGGATCATGAACATTGAGGAAATTCACAACAATCGCGGCTTAGCTCATGCCGCCAACGGTGACTACGACCGAGCTATTGCCGACTTCGACACGGCTATCCAGATCAAGCCTAATTTTGCTGCAGCTTATGAAAATCGAGGCACCACCTATCTCCAGAAAGGCGATTACGACCACGCCGTTGACGATCTGAGTAAAGCCATTGAGCTTAACCCGGTCGATATTCGACTGTATATCAATCGCGCTGTTGCCTTTGACAAAAGGGGCGAACGCGATAGAGCGATCGCAGATTGCTCCAAAGCCATTGAGATCAATCCGAAGTTCGATGTGGCTTATTTCAAGCGTGGCATTTACCACTTCGACAAAGGCGACTTCGACCGGGCCATCGCCGACTTAGACATGAGCATTAGTCTCAATCCAGATTTTGCTTTCGCCTACAGCAACCGTGGTATAGTTTATGCGGCACAGGATGACATAGATCGCGCTATCGCCGACTATGACAAGGCTATCGAACTTGCTCCCGACTTCTCCGAAGCATACGTCAACCGAGGCAATGCCTACGCCAAGAAGGGCGACAATGACCGTGCCATAGCGGACTACAACAGAGCCATCGCGCTGAGTCAAAAGCAGGCTTGAGCGATAACCGTTGGGCACAACGGAGCTGTTCGTGAGCAGAGCCTGACACGTTCCAAAAACCAGGCCTATTCAGTAGCCCCACATTCGCACAGTGCTCAACTCGTCCCTGACGCTATTCGCAGGGGCGTCTTCTCGTTCAGACCGCCCTCCCTTGCGGCGCTCGCAGGCCAGTCTTGCCCAGGGACAGCACCGCTGACGTCGCATTCTAAGCATCCGAAAACCGGGACCAGGAACTCCTTTGCAGTTTGCAGTTTGAAGTTTGGTTTTTGGCTTTTGGATTTTGAAATTGTATTCTGACCTTCCGAAAACCGGATTAGGAACGAATAGGCATGGACAAACGGCGCAGGTCTCAGGTAGTCTAAAGCTTACAAAACGCAATCCATCCACGTCTGCGGCCAGGGCGCGCGCCGGGAGTTATGTGCGTAGCTCCAGCCCAACGGGAGGCTCGCAGCCTATGAGCAACGCCGCTTCTGCCCCACCCTTCAGGCCCGCCCGTGCGCGCACCCTGCTGGTGGCGCTATTCCTGATCGCGAATGTGGTGCTCAGCCTGATCGCCATCGCTTCAGACTATCTACAGATACAGATCATTTCCGACTTGATGTCGGGTCAAGAGATCACCATGGCCGGCGCCGAGGCGAACGACAGCCGCCAGCAGATGATAGGCATCGCGCAACTGGCTCTGTTTGTCGTCACGGCATTCTTCTTCCTCTTGTGGATTCATCGCGCCCACAAGAACCTGAAGGCGCTCGGCGCCCACGGTCTCAAGTACTCTCCCGGCTGGGCGGTCGGCGGCTTCTTCGTGCCGATCTTTAACCTCGTCCGGCCATACCAAGTCGTCAAGGAAATCTGGAAGGCGAGCGACCCGAATATCGACGACGATTACGACATCTCGTGGCAGTATGCGCCCGCGTCGTCCGCCATCGGATGGTGGTGGACGATGTGCCTTCTTTCGCCTCTTGCCGGCATTGCAGGACGCGCGGCCAACGGGTACTTTGCTGGTTCGGAGGCGCCGGAGGCTCTCCTGATTGGGCCTGGGGTGATACTCGTTTCCGATGTGCTCACGGTGTTCGCCGCCCTGTTTGCGATTCGCGTCGTCTCCGGGATCGGCGCCAGGCAGCGCGCAAGACACCGGCAGCTCTCGGAATTGCTGGCGAAGCCGGCAAAGCCGCCCGAGCTGCCGCCCGCCCCGCTCGACCCGGAGGCCGCGAAGGAGTACATGGAGCGCGGCCTGGTCTACGCCAGCACCGCCGACTACGACTACGCGATGGCGGAATTCAACCGGGCGCTCACGTACAACCCGCGCTTCGCCGAAGCCTATTACAACCGGGCCATCCTTTACCACGAGAAAGGCGACTACTCCCGCGCGCTCGCCGACTACGATCGGGCGATCATGCTCAACGCGGAGATGGCCGAGGCATACTTCAACCGGGGCGTGCTCCACGGCGGCCGCGGCGAGTATCAGAACGCCATCGCCGACCTCGGCCGCGCCATCGCGCTCAATCCCCAGGACGCCGGCGCCTACACGAGCCGCGCCGTCGCCCACGCGAATTCGGGCAATCACGATCTGGCCATGGCCGACCTCGACAAAGCGATCACCCTCGACCCTCAAAATGCCGAAGCCTACCTGTTGCGAGGCACGGCGCGCGGCAATGGCGGCGACCGCGGAAGGGCTATTGCGGACATCCACAAAGCCCTCGAGCTGGGGCTGGAAGCCGACCAGCAGGCGCAGGCCGAAGCGCAACTGGGAATGTGGCATCTGCCATGAGCAGCGTCACGTCTATTCCAGCGTTCACTTCCGGCCACGTGCGTGCCGAATCGGTCATGAGCCTGCTGGCTGCCGGCATCCTGCTCGACTTGCTGGCCATCATGTCACTGTTGTTACAGATCGATCTCATCTCTCGACACATGAGCGGACAAAGAGTTACGGCGGCAGAAGTGCTGGTCAACGACAGCCGCCAGCAGGCGATCCTATCCATCGAACTCCTGGTCTTCATCGCGACGGCTATTCTTTTCCTGCTGTGGATTCACCGCGTCCATCGCAACCTGCCGGCGCTGGGCGCGCGTGGTATGCGCTACTCGCCCGGTTGGGCCGTGGCCTCGTTTTTCATCCCATACGCCAGCCTGGCCCTGCCGTACCTGGTTGTTCGAGAAATCTGGCAGGCCACTGACCCGGATACCGACACCGCGGACGCCGCCGTATGGAAGAAGCTGCCGACATCGCCTGTGATAAAATTGTGGTGGGCTTGCTGGCTCGTATCCGGAGTCGCAGGAATGTTTGTTGCCCTCAGTGCCTCAAACGTCACCACGGCCAGCCAGCTCCTGGTAGCCAGCCAGACCATGCTGGCTGCCTCACTCGTCACCATTCCTGCGGCAGTGTTCACCATTGCTGTCGTTAGAGCCATTGACCGTCGCCAAGAGGAGAGGAGCAAACGTCCGCTCGTGCGTGCGCCAGCGCCTGAATCCTGCTTGCGGCAACCGTGCCCAAGGTTTGCAAGGAGCAAACGTCCGTTCGTGCGTGCGCCATCGCCCGAATCCGTTTCTACTGTGTCAAGCGAGCCTGAGACAAAGTCCCTGACGGGTGTAGCCAACCCACGGCTAGAGTCTGCTGAGGACTATTTGCAGCGAGGCGTCTTCGCATACGACAGGAATTATTTGGATGCGGCGATTGCCGACTTCAACAAGGCTGTCCACCTTAAGCCCGATTATACGCAAGCCTACTTCTACCGGGGCCTTGCGTACTATGGCAACAATAAGTACGCGCGCGCCTTGTCGGACTTTAATAAGGTAATCGCGCTCAGGCCAAACGACGCTGAAGTCCATTTCTGGCGCGGCCAGCTATTCGCCGACATAGGCGATCGGCCCAAGGCCATCTTCGCGCTAGAGAACGCTATTCGGCTGAACCCGGAGCCAGAACTGCGGAAAGAGGCAGACTCACTACTGGAGCAACTCAAGCGCCAACTCTAACTCTAACTCCCCACTCTAACTTCCCACTCTCTCCGCACCCCTCAGTTACCTTGTCACTTTTCTCCAAACAAGGTTACAATTCAGCCATTCGCCCGGAAAGGACTCGCATGCCTACTGACACGGCCCAGCTCAAGGACGCTCTCAAAACCCAGCAATACATCGCTTCCGACGAAATCACGACCGTCTTGTTCCTCGCCGATCATCTCAACAAGCCGGTGCTGGCCGAAGGCCCGGCCGGCGTCGGCAAGACCGAGCTGGGCAAGGCGTGGGCCGCCGCCACGTGCCGGCCCCTGATTCGCCTGCAGTGCTACGAAGGGCTGGACGAGACCAAGGCGCTGTACGAGTGGGAATACGCCAAGCAGATGCTGTACACGCAACTGCTCCGCGACAAGCTCGCCGATGTGATGACCGGCGCCCGCACGCTCGGCGAAGCCGCCGACCGTATCGCCGCCGAAGAGGACGTCTTCTTCTCCGATCGCTTCCTGCTCGCCCGTCCGCTGCTCAAGGCGATTGTCAGCGACGCACCCGTGCTGCTCCTGATCGACGAGATCGACCGCGCCGACGCCGAGTTCGAAGCCTTCCTGCTCGAAGTGCTGAGCGATTTCCAGGTGAGCGTGCCCGAGCTGGGGACGCTCAAGGCCAGACATCAGCCGCTCGTCGTGCTGACGAGCAACAACACGCGCGAGCTGAGCGAGGCGCTCAAGCGCCGCTGCCTGTACCTGTTCATCGACTATCCGACCGTCGAAGCCGAGCTCAATATCGTCCGCCTCAAAGTGCCCGGCCTCGCGCCGCAGCTCGCCCGCCAGGCCGTCGAGTTCGTCCAGCGCCTGCGCAAGCTCGACCTCAAGAAGGCGCCCTCGATCAGCGAGACGCTCGACTGGGCCAAGGCGCTCGTCGCGCTCAACGCCCGATCGATCGACCGGAAGACGCTCGACACGACGATCACCGTCCTGCTCAAGCACGAATCGGACGTGATGCGCGCCCGCCGCGCCGCCGGCGCCGAGCCGCCCGCGCACGTCGACGACGACGAAATACCCTACCGCCAACTGCCGCGCCGATCTAGAGGCAACTGAGCAGTAATCAGTGAACAGTAATCAGTGAACAGTGACAAGTCGTGGCATCCACTGATCACTGGTGACTGATCACTGGTCACTGATCACCGCTAACCAAAGGTACGCTCCGTGGACGATCGCATCATCGACTTCATAGCCGCCCTGCGCGCGATGGGCGTGCGCATTTCGCTCGCGGAAAGCCAGGACGCGATGCGCGCCGTCGAGCACCTGGGCGTGATGGATCGCGAGGCGTTCCGCATCGCGCTCAAGACGACGCTCGTCAAGGAGTCGGCCGACGGGCCGATCTTCGACCGCCTGTTCCCGCTGTTCTTCAGCTCGGAAACGCCGCCCATGATGAACGGCCTGGGCGGGCTGTCGCCCGAGGAGCAGGAGATGCTGCGCGAGGCGCTTCGGCAGATGGCGCGCGAGATCGCGCGGCGCATGCGGCAGCTCATGGAGGGCCGCGGGCTGTCACGCGAAGAGCTTGAGCAGCTCGGCCAGCAGGCCGGGCTGCCCAACGCACGCTCGCCGTACCAGCAGCCCTGGATCACGAGGCGCATGTTGCAGCAGATGGGCTGGAATAGCCTTGAGGAGGCACTCAAGGAACTCCTGGAACTGTTGGCGGCGATGGGCATGGGCCAGGAGTCGATGGATCAACTGTCTGAAGCCGTCGGCCAGAACGCCGACGCGATGCGGGAGCAGGTCGAGCGGTTCGTCGGCGCAGGCATCGCCCGCAACATGGCCGAGGAATACCAGCGCCGCCCGCCGATCCACGACCTGATGAACCGGCCGCTGCAATCGCTGAGCGAAGAGGAGGCCGAAGAGCTGCGCAACCAGGTGCGCCGATTGGCGGCTCACCTGCGCAGCCGCGCCGCACTGCGCCAGAAACGCGGCAAGAAGGGCCAGCTCGACGCGAAGGCGACGCTGCGCGCCAGCCTCAAGTACGGCAGCGTGCCCATGGAGATCAAGCACAAGCGCCGGCACCTCAAGCCCAAGCTGTGCCTGATCTGCGACGTTTCCACCTCGATGCGTGCGATCGTCGAGTTCATGCTGCGCCTGATGTACGAGCTGAACGACCAGATCGCGAAAGCGCGCTCGTTCGCCTTCATCGACGACATCACCGAGATCAGCCACGACTTCGCCGAAAACCCGCCCGACGTCGCCGTGTATCAGGTGATGGAGCGCCTGCATCCCGGCTACTACAACACCGATCTCGGCTACTCGCTCGCCCACTTCGTGAAAGACTACCTCGACGCGATCGATCGCCGCACGACCGTCATCGTCCTCGGCGACGGACGGAACAACTTCAACGATCCGCGCCTGGACGCGCTCGACGCGATCAAACGGCGCGCTCGCAAAGTCCTGTGGTTCAATCCCGAATTTCGCGGACAGTGGGGCACTGGCGACAGCGACATGCTGCTGTACGCGCCGCTGTGCGACGCCGTGCACACCGTCAGCACGCTGGCCCAACTGGCGGATGCGGTCGATCACCTGTTTGACGCGCACTGAGATGGCGACGAACGCCACGACCCTCCGCCGTATCATGGCCACCCTCTTCGCCGCCCAGGGCATGGCCCTGGCCGCGCTCGTCGCATCGACAACGGTGTCGAGCATCATCGGCGCCGAACTGACCGGCAGCGAGCGGGGCGCCGGCCTGCCGTCGACGTTGACATTGATCGGCGGCGCGCTGGCGGCCTATCTTGCCGGCCGCCTGATGGGCCGGGCGGGACGGCGCATCGGGCTGAGCGTGGGCTACCTGTGCGGACTCGCCGGCGGGCTGATCGCGGGCATTGGCGTCATCGACCAATCGCTTGTCATCTTCCTGATCGGCATGATCCTCCTCGGCGCGGCGCGAGCGATCTCCGATCTGTCGCGCTACGCCGCGGCCGACGTCTATACGGCTCGTATGCGCGGGCGCGCCGTGAGCACGATCGTCTTCGCCGGAACGATCGGCGCGATCTTGGGGCCGATCCTGGCGCCAGTTGCGGGCCAAATTGCGGAAAGCCTGGGCTATAGCGAACTGGCCGGGCCGTGGTTCGCGACCGCAGCCATCTTCGTCTTCGCCCTGGTCTTCGTCAACGTCTTCCTGCATCCCGACCCGCGCGACATCGCGCGCGCCATGCATCGGGAGAGCGATTTCGAGCGACCCCAGAAAACCGGCCAGGCAGCGCGATCGTTCCGGCAGGTGATGTCCGCGCCACCCGCGCGGCTGGCATTGATCAGCCTTGGCCTGGCGCAGACGGTCATGGTCATGGTGATGACGATCACACCCGTGTACATGATGCACTACGACCACGGCCTCGACGCGATCGGGCTGGTCGTATCGGCGCACATTGTGGGCATGTACGGATTGTCATTCGTGACCGGTTGGTTGAGCGACCGCTGGGGACGCCGCGCCACGATCGGCCTGGGCAGCCTGCTCCTCATCGCCGCGTGCGTGCTCGCGCCGCAAGACTCGAATACGCTGCCGCTGGCCGCCTCGCTCTTCCTGCTTGGATTCGGCTGGAACATGTGCTTCGTCGCCGGATCGTCACTGCTGACCGACACACTCGCCGTTCAGGAGCGCGCGCGCATTCAGGGCGCGGCCGACTTCGTCGTCAACCTGGCTTCGGCAGCCGGCAGCCTGGCGAGCGGCATCCTGATCGCCTCCCTGGGATTCGGGACCCTGGCTCTCATCAGCGCGAGCCTGGCGTTGATCGTCGTCGCAGCCACACTCAAGACGCAACATTTGCAACCCATTAAGCTGATAGAGCAGGCACCTTGAGAAGTTCAGGCGACTTCGGACAAGACGACGACAGGCAGGCCGGCACCGGCGCGCAGACCTTGATCATTGCTGATGAACGTCGAGCAGCCGGATCGGCGAGCCGTAGCTACATGAATCGCGTCTGGCAGACGTAAGGACGTGGTGGCGCGTAGATGAAAATATTCGCGTCCAGATAGATCTGTTGTCCGGTCAGATCGCTCACGAGGCCCATTCGTCACGCTCGCGGTTGATGAAAGCATCTGCCTCCTCGGGCGTGGCGAATCCGCCCTGCGCCGCGCCGATTAGACTGGCCAGAGGTACTGGGGCTTCCTCGACCATCTCAGCCAGCGGCAAATCGACCAGCACGATCACTTCGGCGACTGCGCCGGCCGGCAACTGTGGATCGCGTATCTCGATCACTCCACCCGGCTTAACGATGACGGTCTGACGTGTGGCACTCGTCGTAGCACACCTCCTCGCGCTTCAACATCATTCTACACCTGTTTGGCTGGCGGTGTCTCACGCTATAGGCTCATTGCCCGGGCGATGAGGCCGGGTCACTGACACGCCTCATCATCGCATCGTAAGTGTCGAACGCATAACAGACGCATTACGAAAAGCGCAACGCAGATTGATCTTTGGGCCACTCGCCTGTAGAATGTGATACAGGATGCGCCCCCTTACACTATTCGGGCGTGGTAGTCGACGCGGTCCGAGCGTATCGGTGCTGGGATTTTGAAATACCTGCGGGCCGCCCGCCTCGGTCGCGGAGCATGTATTCGGTAGCGGCGTGAATGAGCGTGACTGCCTATCATGCTGAAGCCAGACTCAGAGAGTGGGAAACGCGTTTGCGCGAGCGTCTTCCTGGCATCACCTTGCTTGTCGAACTCGGCCTCAGCCGGACCGATTGTGTAGACATAGGTGAATGCATCCGAACAATCGTTGCAATCGACGGACAGGCCCCGGCTATTCGCCGAATCCAGAGCCGTTACCCTCTAGCCTTCGCAGCCTTCCTCGCTGCTGAGGCGAGTTATTTTTACACTGCAGGCGACTATTGGTCAGACGTTGTCCGACGCACTGGCATTGCCCATCAAACCTGTGTAAACCAGGTCGGCCCGGCCTTCGAGACGATCCTCAAGGAACTTGGCTTACCCACCTTTGCTCAATTGGAATTTGAGGCAGCTACCAAATACGTCTCGAAGTTTTTAGCTCACGGTGGCATTCCTGATTACAGCCTCAATGATTTCTTCGAGCACCTGCTGATGCGAGCTTTGCTCCGGCCGGATTGGGCAGGTATGAGCACCGCTGAACTCATCGAAGAATGGCGTGCGCTTCCGAGTGCATTCGTATCTATTGACAAGCCTGTCCGTCGTTTCCTGCTATATGGTGGTCGGGTGGCGGAAGATTTCTTAAGCCGCTGCAAACAAATGGCCGAACGTGCGCTGGATGAGCGCACTGTGCCACCCGCTGAAGAACTCCATTTGCCGCCACACGTCATTGAGTCATTTACCCGTTGGTTCGAGGAGTGGGTCAAACGCGAAGGCCGTAGGTTATCGCGTCGCCAGCAGACTCATGCCGTTTATCGCAAACCGCTCGTGACCTATGCGCCATGGGACGGAGCGATACTCGTCGAACTTCCTTCACAGACACTGCTTAGAGTACCTTCGGTCGCTTCGCAGTGGTCGATTGCCGGCGGAGTTGCCACCCGTACCATCTCTCTTGCCCTACACCCTCGTGGTGGTCTCTTGGAAAGCGACTCTAAGACGTTTTTCCTGGACCGACCCGCACAAGCCTACGAATTCTCGCTGGTCGTCAACGGCGAGAGCGTTCGCACATGGCACTTTCCAGGCACCTCGAAAGATCAACCACTCCTTGCCTTTGAGCCTGATTCGGCCCGAATCATCATCTGGCGCGATGCCCTCCCGGCCAAGCCTCTCTGGCTGGTCCTTCCAGAGGGCTATATCCTCACTGCAACTCGGCGTGGCGAGAAGAGCGCAGAACCTGTTCCGATTATCGAAGAGTTCCCACCATTGGGTCGAGGATGGGAACGCTATCGCGGCCTGCACGTCGATTTACCTGGCTTCGCCATTCTCTTCTTGAGCGGATCGAATAATCGAGTGCCGGTGCCGTTGCAACGCCCTGATGAGACAGAAAGATACCCTGAACTGATCGACGGTCATGAACTGTGGCCATTCCCGGCTGCCCCAACGCCTCTCCAGGTCTATTCCAGCTCACCGCCGCGCCTCCGCTTCCCGCTGGTCGAAGGTCAGAGTCCTGAGGACGTTTTGGCCAGAACCACACTCACCATTGACGCCAATGGTGAGTCATCCACCGTTCCACTACGCTATCTAGAATTCGAACGCTCCCCTGACAACCGTGCTCTCATCTTTGCGTTAGATCAAGTAGGCTTCTTGGGCCCAAATCCGATCGGCGATTTCCGCCTCATCCTGCGTGGGGCATTGGGACAGGCTGCCACGTTCAACCTGCGAATACTGCCGCAGATTAGCCTCGCCGGACACGATGACCTTCTCGTACCCAATTCTCAGGGCATTGTGCCTCCTGCCCAATTCAGCGTCCGCGTGCCAGAGCATGTCCGGATGGAAGTCGAAACTTCAACAGCAGTTACCCTCACCGGACCCCGGCAGTTGGACGACACCGGCGAGAACGAATATCACCTAAATGCCGCACCTGAAGTGAACTCCATCTCCGTGTCCGTCGTCACGCCGGATCAGATTCGCTTGCCGTTTCTCATCCCAGTCCGTCGCTTGCGCTGGGCCGTGATCGGACTGAACGATGGCCCCACCTCGTTGGACTGGCAAATGAGCCCGCTCCAGCTCGACCGTGAGAGTCTCGAACGCGCACCCGATCCAGAACTCGTCGTGGGCGTTCCGGTGAACTTGGATGAACAAATCGAACTCAAGTGCACACTATACGAAGAGGGCTGGCAGAAACTACAAGAGTCGGTGTCATCACAGAGTGGTGGGCGCACGAGATTCCGGCGCTTTCCGCTCAAGAAATTCCTTGACACTGTGCGCCAGTCCGATGCAGCCGATTTGACGTTTATCATCGAGGGAGAGCTGCGTGCACCGAATCGCCCGCTTCAGACGGTCTTTGTTCCCGCCGTACGTCTCACTCAGCAGTACGTCGTTTCCGATGTTGCCCTCGACGCTGAGTTGCGTGACGAAACCCGCACCATTCTGGTTTCCTGGCATCAGCCGTACCGCGTCCACGATCGCATACTTCGTTTCTGGCCCCTCTGGCGGCCGTGGGCAGCACCGTGTGAGATCGCCTTGCCTGACGATGTGCGCGAAGAATACATCTTCGACGTGCCGGCTGCTAATCTCCCGCCCGGCGCTTATCGTCTCGAATTTGCTACCCGTGGCCGGTGGACAAATGCGCCGCAGAGCGTCCGTTGCCCGCCCGCTTCATCGCCTAATACCGCTGAAATTACGCCCGGAGATAGCGATGAATTCCAGCGGTACTGGACTGCTCTACCTCAGGGTCCTCTCCGTCGTCTGGAGTCCGTACTGGCATTTGGTCACGGTCGCGAACTCGCTGCGCTCGCCGATGAATATGCTCCTGAACACGCCCCACAGCTCTTGGAGGCGTTACTGGCTCTCACTGCCTATAAAGACAAACACTTTTCAGGTGTTTCGGAAGCGGATATACAGGCACTGGGCATAACTCTGCTGCGTTACCCGTCGTCCTTTCTGCAGGCTCTTGCTTCACGCATCAGAGAGGCCGATCGGACTTCGGTTCGCCAACTGCTTATTCTGCAGAATGTTCTTGACCAGCCAATAGATTGGTCAACTTCGGCTGATGTCTTGGCCGACTCTGAACGTGAAGCTCTGTGGAACCTATGGCCACCCTTGGGCCTTTTCGCTGACAGCGCGCGGCTGCAACGGGCTGACGAGCGCGCAATGCTTCGCGCCTTCCGCTGCCTCGGACGCTATGGATCAGGCTTGCTTTCGCCCCGTTTCCTGGCTGATGGAAATGACAACGAGGCTACTTCCGATAATGTTTGGAATGACACTCGTTTCTTTGGCCCTCGACTCAATCAGCTGGAAATTGAAATCAGCCTTGAGCAGTTGAAACAGATACGTGGAAACCTCGACCTGTTACCGCAGAGTTTGCTTGACATTGACTCGTGGGTACTGGCTAACCTCGAGTGGGTAGAGTGGATGAAATCCGCCCCCGATAGAACTCATCGTGTAACTTCATTCCTCCGCCGCACTCTGGCCGCTGCCGACGCCGCGCTTTCCGACCTCGCTGCAGCTATGACTTCCAATCCTCAGCTCGTTGACTTACTGAGGCAACGCGAAAGCGATGATGGCCCTGGCTTATTATGCAATCTCCCCTTCGTCGTTGGTATCACGATTCTTGTCCTGCGTCTGAATGCGCACGGCGTCGAAGCAACCCATCGGCTGGCAGTTCCCCTTAGTGGCTGGCGGCAAACGGCCTATGATTTGTATGCTTTTGCTCCCAGTCTCTGCACACATGATGTCTGTCTGATCGAATTGTTATTGCTCGCGAACGAGTTGGTCTCCTCTCCCTCGCTCAATTTGACCGGAGGCTAGTATGCCACTCGAGCTCGACCCGATTCGTACCACCGATCAGTTGCGTCAGTCCTATCTGCGCTACTTGAAAACGATTTACCCTCTGCAAAACTCTGTTCTGCGCGAACAGTTCCGGGAAAAACTGGAGGAACCTGATCGATTGGTCAAAGGGCCTCTGCTGGAAGGTGCGCCACCATTCAAGACAACGCGCTCGATAGGTCAACTCATTCAGGATGGTGTTCTGCATCAAGGTTTTCGCCTCTTGGCCTCGGAGGCCTTGCCGCTCGAACGTCCCTTATATGCCCACCAGGAGAAAGCAATTGAGAAGTCAGTTCGGATGGGGCGCAACTTGGTCGTGGCAACCGGCACCGGGAGTGGAAAAACCGAAACCTTCCTGATCCCTATTCTAGACTACTGTCTTCGCGAACGTGAGACTGGCACGCTCTCCCACGCGGGCGTTCGCGCTCTGTTGCTATACCCTATGAATGCATTGGCAAACGATCAGATGAAGCGACTTCGGCGCATACTGGCTGGCTTCCCAGAGATCACTTTTGGACGCTACATCGGAGAAACGGAAGAGAAGCCGATGCGGGCCGAGGAACGTTTTCGGGAGCAATTCCCTGAAGAGCCCCGCTTACCTAACGATCTGCTTAGTCGGGAGGAAATGCGAGCCCGACCTCCACATATATTGCTCACCAACTACGCCATGCTGGAGTACCTTCTGCTCCGCCCGGCGGACTCGGAGTTCTTCGATGGGCCGACAGCCGGCCGCTGGCGTTTCATTGTGTTGGATGAGGCACACACATACGATGGCGCGACCGGTATCGAAATTGCTATGCTCCTGCGGAGGCTGAAAGACCGGGTGGTTAAAAGTGAGCGGAGCCGCCTACGTTGCATGGCTACCAGCGCCACGCTCGGCGGTAAAGGTGATTTCCAGGGTGTTACCGCTTTCGCGTCCAATTTATTCGGCGAAACGTTTGAATGGGATGATAGTAACTCTAATTGGCAGGATGCTATCCTTGGCGAGCGTATTCCACTTTCGGCGCTTGGCGAACCCTGGGGAGAGGGCCGACCAGACCTCTATGCCGCACTGTGGCAGACACTTCAAGGTGAGCCAGAATCAACTGCCCAACTACTCTCCCGCCTTCAAGAACAGGCGCTGTCATTTGGAGTTCCTGCTGACATCATTGAGGGCTCCGGACAAACAGTCGAACGATTTCTTTTCGACATCTTGCAGGGCAATGGTCGTCTTCAGCGTTTGCGGGAGATGCTGGCTGAAGCTCCGTGCTTCTTCTTGTCTGCCGCTGCCGCAATATTCCCTGACCAGGGCGAGGAAGCCGCCTCATCGCTGGCGGCGATGGTTTCCCTCGCTGTCCGCGCACGCCCTGATGCCAATAGCCTTGCGCTCGTCCCAGCTCGATACCATCTCTTCGCCCGAGCCCTAGAAGGTGCTTTTGTCTGCCTACGCAATCATCAGGCAGTATTCGAAGCAGACACATCAGGTCTGGATGATCCACGAATGTATCTAACTCGGCGTGAGATTTGCCCGGAGTGCGCCGAACGTGGGCGCAAAGGACAGGTTTTTGAACTGGCCGCCTGCACGCGTTGCGGTCACGAATATCTTGTCGGACGCATTGTCGAGGCGGGACGAGGACTGTTCGAGAGTGAAAGTGGATTGGCTCACCTGAAACAGCTGGTAGTGGACTTCGGCGAGATCCGAGGCGAGAAAGCGTATTTTCTGATCGACGTTCAGCCGAGCGCTTCAGATGAGGATGAAGAGGCGGCCTTGGGGGAAGACTTGTCAGTCGAACCACTAGGCGAACCTCACGTTCTATGCGTGGCGTGCGCCGCAATCGCGCCCCAGGCCGATGGCGAACTGCGCTGCTCGTGCTCCGACCGTCCCAGAGCCCATCTGCGCGTGATGCGCGTTGATCTCAAAGGTCACACAGAACTGCATTATTGTGCGGCTTGCGGCAGTCGTTCAACCGGCGAAATCGTCTATCGTTTTCTGCCGGGACAGGACGCGCCGGTAAGTGTGTTAGCGACGGCGCTCTATCAGCAAATTCCGCCGTCTCGCGCAGTGCTTGACAAGCCAGGGCAGGGACGCAAGCTGCTCATCTTCTCTGACAGCCGGCAAGACGCGGCGTTTTTTGCTGCCTACCTTGAGCGCACCTACGGCGGGCTGTTACGCCGGCGGCTGATCGTGAAGACATTGGCCGAAGAGCCGGACGCAGTGACCGGCATGCTTCGTTTGAAGGATGTTGTCTCGCCCGTTTTGCAACGGGCTGAAAAAGTCGGGCTGTTCACTCAACGACAGAGCTTTGCTGAGCGCAAGCAGATCATCTGGACCTGGCTCATGCAAGAGTTTCTGGCTTTTGATCGACGCATCAGTCCGGAGGGTGTTGGGTTGATGGCTTTCCGATTAGTCAAGCCAGCCGGCTGGCAGCCTCTCGCGCCACTCGCGGAAGACCCGTGGAATCTGACCCCAGACGAACAATGGGTGCTGCTCCAAATCCTACTTGGTACTCTTCGCCACCAGGGTGTGGTGACTTTCCCCGACAGTGTCTCGCCCAATGGCAACGATGCGTTTGCCCCCCGTGCTCGCGAGTTGTTCATGCGTGGATCGGGCTCTGAGCCCAAGGCGGGAATCTTGAGTTGGATGCCGACGCGCGGATCCAACCGACGCTTGGATTTTCTCAGCCGGCTGTTGAGTTTCCGCGCTCCCACTCTTAAAGAAGAGGACCGGCGCAAGATCGCGCTAAAGGCATTGTCTGATGTCTGGCTACACCTCACCGGTCCTCAGTCTGTCTGGCGTGAACATTTTGCCGCCCTCAACCGAGGTAAGAAGGGTAAAAGGGAGGAAGGTCTTGTCTACCGAATCGATCACGAATTCTGGGAACTTGTGCCGACGATAACACCAGAGATACAGTCAAGTGTGTGGCGAAGATGTCAACGGTGCAGTGTTCTCACGCAGTTGGACTTGAGCATCTGCCCTACGTATCAATGCACGGGTCAACTTACCTCGTTCGATCCGACTGAGGCTCTCGAAGGGGAAAACCACTATCGGCGACTGTATCTCGGCCTTGAACCCATTCCCTTCAGCGTGGAAGAACACACTGCGCAGTGGACGAGTGCCGAGGCGGCTTCCATTCAGGAAGCTTTCGTCAAAGGTGAGGTCAATGCGCTCAGTTGCTCCACAACGTTCGAACTTGGCGTGGACGTAGGCGAATTGCAGGCTGTGCTCATGCGCAATGTGCCGCCCACTACAGCCAACTACATTCAACGGGCGGGCCGGGCCGGACGCCGCACCGATTCGACTGCGTTTGCCGTCACCTTTGCTCAGCGCCGTTCGCACGATCTGTCGCACTATGCCCACCCCGAACGAATTGTGGCCGGGAAGATTCGCCCGCCGACGTTTGCCATTGTTAACGAGAAGATCGTGCGTCGCCATGCACATTCGGTGCTGTTTGCCGCATTCTTCCGTTCGGTCCGTGACGAAACCGGAAGGCAATTTCACACGGTTGGCGACTTTTTCGATACGTCTGAAGGCACGCCCTCTGGCCCAGAGCTCCTTAAAGGTTATCTCGCCTCGCGCCCGGAATCTCTTCGAGAGACTCTAACCCGTATCGTCCCGGACGAGTTGCAGGCCGAGTTGGGGATCGATACGTGGGAATGGATCACAGGACTGACCAACCCGGACAGCAAGGGAGTGCTAGATAACGCACGGAGCGAGGTCGAAAACGATCTTGCCACTTTCTCCCAACTGATGGATGAGGCTGTTGCCCAGAAAAAGGGCTATGATCTGGAGCGCTACAAGCGAATACTGGTAACTCTGCGAGGCAGGGATCTGTTGGGTTTCTTGGGCTCACGGAATGTGCTGCCCAAATACGGTTTCCCAGTAGACGTGGTCGAACTGAAGACAGATCATTTGCACTTTGACACGGCCAAAAAACTCGATTTGCAGCGCGACTTGCGGATTGCCCTGTCCGAATATGCGCCCGGTGGCGAGATTGTCGCCGGCAAGCGTGTTTGGGTGAGTGGGGGTCTGTATCGCCGGCCGGATCAGGGTTGGCCAGAGTATCATTACGCAGTCTGCCCGGACTGTGGCCGATTCAATAGTAGCCCGGCCCCGTTGAATGGGGTATGCAAGACATGTCAGGCTTCCCTGAGTCGTGGGCGGCAGGGATTGCGGGGGCAATTTGTCATACCTTTATTTGGGTTCGTAGCCGATCTCAAAGAACCACGCGCGCCCGGCGAGGCACGACCACAGCGGACTTATACATCCCGCGTGTTCTTTGCCGACTATGCGGCCAATGTGGAACCTGAAATTGAAACCGAGAGCAGTCTTGAGCTCGGCAGCGCCTTCGCACTGAGCAAGCGCTACTCGCGCCATGGGGAATTGGCCGTGATCAATGCCGGCCCGCGAGGCCGCGGCTTCCGCATTTGTGCTAGCTGCGGACGTGGTGAGGTCACACCGGAGTCTACGAAGGCACGTCGCAATACTCCTCGTGACCATCACGATCCTCGCACCGGCCGCAATTGCTGGGGCACGTTTGTCCATCGTCACATCGGTCACAAGTTCCTCACCGACGTTCTGGAGTTGCGCTTCCTCGGCACACTCTGCGTTGGAAGAGACGAGGGCTTCTGGCTGTCCCTGCTTTATGCTACCCTGGAGGGTGCTGCTGAGGCCCTGAGTATCCGCCGCGACGACTTGGACGGCTGTCTCTACCGATATAACTTATCTCAGCCACCCGCGCTTATGCTGTTTGACAATGTCCCCGGTGGCGCGGGCCACGTTAAGCGTATCGGCGATAACCTGAAACTTGTTCTCGCTTCAGCTTTGAAACGAATTAAAGACTGCGAATGCGGCTCGGAGACCAGTTGCTATGAGTGTCTCCGCAACTATAGGAACCAGCCCTATCATGAACTGTTGGCACGCGGGCCAGCAGCAGAGTTTCTCAAGCAGGTGGTGAGATAACAAGAGCACGCACCATCTGGCATCGGCCGCCAGCGGCCTTGCCAGCGGCGTTCTGATCGCCTCGCTGGGTTACGGCATGCTGGTAGCGATCTGCGCTGGCCTGATGCTGATCATCATTGCATACACGCTCAAGACACAGGCAACATGAACAGCACGGCCCGCTACGGCGAGTTAGCGCCCTACGCCAAAAAAAGCCCCGCCGCGAGTGTTCGCGGCGGGGCTTTTCGAGACGGCCAGGCGTCTGCTGGCCGATCGCGCCGACCGGCGTCGCCTGGGCGACAAGGGCACCGCTGAAATCGCCGCATACCGGGCCGGATGATGAAAGTCCCGATCGACACGAGTGTGTTATAGAGTCAGCTTGTCGAGAAAATCGTGAACTGTGAGAATAGGGATGCCGGCGTACTCGCCTAGAGCCAGGATATGACGGTCGCCAGACACTACATACTCGGCCCGAGCGATGACTGCGCAGTGAAGGATCACATCATCATCCGGATCGGCCGCCACGATGGGGGAGCCTTCGGCTATCACCTCGAACATCGTCGCCAGGTTCATCGCATAGGCGACCAGTTCGGCCGGATTCAGTTTGAGTTCCACGAGACGAGGCTGGAGGCGTTCGTAGGCGAGGACTTCGGCCAGTTCGGCGAGCATCGCGGGTGCCATGCACAGTTCAACGGCCCCCTGCTCGGCCAGGCGCAGCAACTGCCAGGGCAACCCGCGCCACAGCATGCCAGACACCCAGATGTTGGTGTCGATCACAACGCGCACGGGTTACCCGGTCTGGCGCTGGCGCCGCACCTGGTGGACGATGTCGTTGATCTCGTCCAGTGACAAAGGCTCGCCTTCCGGTGCTTGCTCGACGATTTGGGTCACAGGCGGCGGCGTGATGCGCTTAAGGTGTAGAGTATCGCCCTCTACCCAAACGACGAAGCGATCGGAGGACTGGAAGCGGTCGGCAATTTCGGCCGGCAGCTTGAGCGTCTGCGGCGCAGTGAATTCGGCTATCTCGAGCATTGCGTCTCCTCCGCATCAAATGTGCTGCAGTCTGTTTAGTCCAATCGTTTTCGGCGTCTGCTAGCCTTCAAGTTTGATTATACCAGAATCAGCATGGACCGACACACTACGCTCATCATCATGACGTACACGCTCCGGACACAGCGGAGACAGGCGGCACAGCCCGTCGTGACAGGCGAAGAGGATTTTGCACAGATGGTAGTGACGACTTCAGTCGTCATAGGAGCGACTGAAGTCGCCACTACAAACTGAAGCCCCGCCGCGAGTGTTCGCGGCGGGGCGTTTTTCTCATTCGTCTCTAGGCAACGACCTTCTCTGTGCTCGTAGGCTCCTCGGGGAAGGTGCCGAACACCACGTCCCACGTGGGCGAGCTGACGCCGAAGCGCTCGTTCGGCGTCTTGTAGTGATGCAGCATGTGATGCTTCTTGAGCCACTTCAGGATGCCCCGCTTCATCGGCAGGTGGTGCGTCGCGTAGTGGATCATGTCGTAGACAATGTAGGCAACGACAAAACCGGGGAACAGGACGTCGACCCACTGCGGCGCGCCTAGCAGGCCGCCCACGACACGGCTGAACAGCCAGTAAAACACCAGCGCCAGCGGGACGCTGACGGACGGCGGCATAACCAGCCGGGTCTTGTCCCACGGCTGCGCATGATGAATACCATGAAACAAAAAAATCAATCGATCCAGCCACGGCGGCGGGCTCTTCGGCTCGAAGTGGAAAATGAATCGATGCACCGTGTACTCGGTGAACGACCATACGAGCACACCGATCGTGAATCCCAGCGCGAGGTGCAGCGGCGTCAGGCCGCTCGCCGGCATGCCCGAAATCGCCAGCCCCAGGTGCCACAGCGCCACCGGCAGCCAGATAGCAGGCACCAGCGCCGGATGCACGTGCGTCAGAGATTCGAGAAAGTCGTTCTTGAACAGGCGAATCGGCTCTTCAGTTCGGCTCATCGGTTCGTAAGGCATTTCTTCTCCTCCTGATAGATATGAACACAGGCTCAAACGGGATTGTCAAGCCCCCGCTTCTGGTGATTACCCACAAGTCGCTCAGACCGCCGTCCCCGGCGGTCGCCTCCGCGCCGAGGCCTGCCCTGCGAAGTCCCCGACCGAAGGGAGTGGGGAGCCTGTCGAAGGGACGGTGCAGGGAGCAAATGTGTGCAAGCACCAGCCCGCTTCCGACCCGGATCTGGCAATCCAGACTAGGCGAACTCGAAAATCGTATTGCGCGTCTCAGCCGGCGACGCCTATTGTAAAGGGCATTCCCCCAACGCGCAAGCCGCCGTCCAGACTTCGGAAGTCTCCGGTCATCACCTCGCCAAAAGACCACTCTGATTGCCAGGTGCTTTCGCCTGCAACGGCGCGCTCCAAGACTTCCGAAGTCTGAGGACCCGGCCGCCTGCCTAGCCCCCTCCCCCGGCTGCGCCATGAATACCGCCGTCGGTGAGCTTGCGCACGTCGCCCAGGATCGCGTCGATGTCCTCGATCGACACCGGCTCGCCGGTATCCTTGTGGACAAGCTCACCCGCCCGAATCTTTTCCAGCGCCACCTCGCGGATCGTCGCGTTGCGCGCCATCGCCGCCTTGGCGATCTCTGCGCCTTGGGCGTAGCCGAGGATCGGATTGAGCGCGGTGACGAGGATCGCGTTCTTCGCCAGCCAACTGGTCGCCTTGTCGGGATTAGCCTTCAGCCCGACGACGCAGAACTGCGTGAACGCATTGACCGAACCGATCATCACCTGCATCATCTCGAACAGGTTGTGCGCCAGGATCGGCATCATCACGTTCAATTCAAGCTGCCCCGCCTGCGCCGCCAGCGTGATCGTCAGGTCGCAGCCCAGCACGTGGAACATCGCCATGTCGAGCATTTCGGCCAGAACCGGATTGACTTTGCCCGGCATGATCGACGATCCGGGCTGCACGGGCGGTAGCCGGATCTCGTCCAGTCCGGTCGCCGGGCCGGACGATAGCAGCCGAAAGTCGTTGGCGATGCGCACCAGGTCCTGCGCCACGGCGCGGATCGCGCCGGAGAAATACACGGCGTCGCCGTGCGACTGCATCGACTCGAACAGGTTGTCCGACTCGTAAAGCTTCAAGCCGGTCAGCTCGCTCAGCCGCGTCACCATGCGCGTGTGATATTCGGGATGCGCGTTGAGGCCGGTACCGGTCGCCGTGCCGCCGATCCCTAACCGGCGCAGGCCCTCCGCCGCCTGAGCGACGCGGTCTCGCCCGCGCTTCACCGACAGCGCGTACGCGCCGAACTCCTGGCCGAGGCGAATCGGCACCGCGTCCTGAAGGTGCGTGCGGCCCGACTTCACAATCGGATCGAACTCCCTCCCCTTCTCGTCGAGCGCCGCCGCCAACTGATCCAGCGCGCCGAGCAGCTCGTCGAGCCGCCACAGCGCGCCGAGCCGGATCGCTGTGGGGATCGTGTCGTTCGTCGACTGCGCCATGTTGACGTGGTCGTTGGGGTGAACCGGCTTGTATTCTCCCTTCTCCCCGCCGAGCAGCTCGTTGGCGCGGTTGGCGATCACCTCGTTCGTATTCATGTTATGGCTGGTACCCGCGCCGGCCTGGAATGGATCGACGACGAAGTCGGCGTCGAATTTGCCGTTGACGACCTCCTGCGCTGCCTGCGCAATCGCATCGGCCCGCTTCGGATCCAGCAAGCCCAGGTCGCGGTTGACCTCGGCGGCGGCGCGCTTGATCGACGCCATGCTCCAGATGAAGGCGCGCCACGGCCGCAGCCCACTGACGGGGAAATTGATCGCGGCGCGCTGCGTCTGAGCGCCGTAATACGCGCTCGCCGGAACCTTCACTTCGCCCAGCGAGTCCTTCTCGATTCGAAATGCCTCCGCCACTCGCGCCCCTCCCTCGCTGGCACAAAAACAACGAGGCCATCAGACCGGCGATTGTGCGCCAGTGCTGACAGCCTCGCAGATCGTCGAGTGCAGGCCCATGCGTGGGTCCATCCTCGACTACATATTCTTCGCCTCGTAGCCAGGCCCTTCCTTGAAAAAGTCGTAGTTGGGCTGAATGTCGTCGCGCAGGTTGAGCACTTCGCCGCCTGCCAGTTCCTTCGCGTTCATCACGGTGACGGCGTGGCCGGATACCTGGCCGGAGAACGGCGCGCCATCCGGCAGCTTCTCCTTCGTGTTCGTGATCCACTGGCCGGGCTTGGCCGTGAGGGCCTCGGGCACCTCGTCTTCGGGGAAGATCGCCTCGTACGGGCATTCGGGGATGCACGCGCCGCAGTCGATGCACGTGTCCGGGTCGATCAGGTACCACGGCCACTGCTCTTCCGGCTTTCCCGCGATGATGCACTCGACGGGGCATACGTCGACGCACGCGCCGTCGCGAAGACACAAACTGGTGATGATGTGGGTCATAAATGTCCTCCGCTGAGGTGAGATATTCGGGCGCCGGCGCGCCGGCGCCTAGAGTGACCTTTATATTCTTAGCCCATCGCCTTCTTATATCGGTTGGCGACTTCCTGCCAGTTGACGACGTTCCACCACGCGGCCAGGTAGTCGGCGCGGCGATTCTGATACTTCAGGTAGTATGCGTGCTCCCACACGTCCACGCCCAGGATCGGCTGCAAGCCGGAAGACAGCGGGCAGTCCTGGTTCGCCGTGCTCATGACCGACAGCTTGCCACCTTTAGCCATGACCAGCCAGGCCCAGCCGCTGCCGAAACGCGTCATCCCGGCGTTGTTGATCTTCTCTTTGAATGAAGCGAAATCGCCGAACGCGGCCCTGATCGCATCGGCCAGCTCGCCCGCCGGCTCGGCGCCCATGTTCGGCCCCATGATCGTCCAGAACATGGTGTGGTTATAGTGGCCGCCGCCGTTGTTGTTGACCGCCGTTCGGATGCTTTCCGGGACTTTGCCGAGGTCCTTCAGGAGGTCCTCGACGCTGAGCGCCTGTAACTCGGGAGCGCTTTCCAGCGCCTTGTTGAGATTCGTCACGTAAGCCGCGTGATGCTTGTCGTGATGAATCCGCATCGTCATCTCGTCGATGTGGGGCTCGAGCGCGTTGTAGTCGTACGGAAGCGCGGGAAGTTCATGTGCCATCGGTTGCCTCCTCGTCAGTCTGATTCAGGGTGGATATGGGGACACCAGATACACGCGGCTGGCGCAACATGACCGCGCGATAATCTGAGTGATTGTAGCCACATTCAAAATGCTTGTCAAGCGACTCGCCATCGAGTGTGCGCGCAAATGTTGTCAGTCGTTACAGTGCTTGCCAAACCGCGTCCTCGCGGTTGGCCGCCCGTTCAAAATGCTTGTCAAGCGACTCGCCATCGATACTTTCCCGCTGCCCGCGTGCGTCGAGGGCCAGACCCGCTCACAGGTTCGGCCGGCAGTTGAACTGCCGGCCGTGGCCGCAGTGCGGCTGCAGTCGAACCAACTTGTGGATAATCAGCAGCAGGCCCGATCTTGCTCTTCGCAGGGCGATGGGCTACAATGCGCTTCGCCGGGCCTGTGTGCAGACCGCCCCAGGAGATTCGACCATGATGCAGGTGCGCTGCCAACGTTGTGGATGGGTGTTCACGCTGAGCCGCGACGCGATCGGCTTCGCCGTCGCCGAGGCTCAGGCGTCCGAGGCCGAGTACTACCAGGAGCCTTGCCCCAAGTGCCGGAATGTGATCAAGATTCAGGTGAGGGAGCTTCGGAAGCGCCTGCCCGCCGATTACACGCTGCCAGTTCTCCCTCCCAAGCCTACGCCGGTTCACGTCTCTAAAGGCGAAGAGTCGAAAGCGGCTGCCTCCCCACCGGCTGCCGCGCCTGCTCCCGAGCCTGAACCAGGTAAGCCGCCGACGCCTGAAGCCGAGCCTGCTGCAGAACCGAAAGCGGTGTCCAAACCCAAGGCCGCAGCCAAACCGAAAGCGGCGCCCCGGCGATCGTCCAAAAAGTGAAACCGCCAGCGGGCGCCGGAGCGCATTGCGATTCTTGCCATCGCGGTCCAACGGAGTAGAATACCACCTGACTCGTCCGAACTTCACCTGGAGGAGATGCCCATGTATACCATACGCTGCCCGAACTGTGCCTGGACGTCCGAATTGGCGCTGGACGCGATCGCGCAGGCTGTCGCCGAAGCGGATCGCCTGCAAGCCACGCATCACGTCGAGCATTGTCCACGCTGCCAGTGGGTCATTCGTATAGCGGTGGACGAACTGCGCAAGGAGCTTGGCGCGGAACCCGCACTCGCTCCGGCCCCGACCCCGCCCGCCCCGCCGATGATGCGGAAACCGGTGGCGCGCGTGGCTGTGAAGAGAGTCACGACGGCGAAGCCTGCCGCCAAGAAGGCGCCTGCGAGGAAGGCCGCCGCCAAGAAGGCGGCCCCTAAGAAGGCTGCCAGGAAGAAACCGGCCGCCAAGAAGCCCGCGAAGAAACCGGCGGCAAAGAAGTCGGCCAGACGATCAACCAGGAAGTAGCCGGCTCCTCCAGCCCCGCCGCGCGCGCCGCGCGGCGGGGCCTGTCCCTTTCTGACAGTCGATGCGAGCCGGACAACGGAGAGCGCAGGGCATCAGTGCAAAACCTCTGTGGTCTCCGTGGTTATCTGCTAGGGAGCGATCGGTATTGGCACCGGACTCAGCCGGGCGGCCACACATCCTGGTCGTCGACGACAACGCCACGATTCGCAATCTCGTGACGACGATTCTCGGCGGGCAGGATATGGAGGTCGCCGCCGTGGCCGACGGCGACGAGGCGCTGGCGTACCTCGAGCGACGGCGACCCGACGTCATGCTGCTCGATCTGTCGATGCAGCGCGTTGACGGGCTGGAGGTGCTGCGCCGGGTGCGCGTCCATCCCAGGCTCAACGACCTGCGCGTGATCATACTGACCGCCGTGGCGAACTCGCCGCGCTTTCAAGAGATCCGGCACTACCACCCTGACGGTTACGTCGAAAAGCCGTTTCGCATTGGCGACCTGATCGGAGAGGTGAAACGGCTGCTGGCCCTGGGTCAGCAGGCATGATAAATTCGTAGCCACCGATCTTACGGCTGGTGCGCCGTGCAGCCTTCGAGCCGGGTACAAAATGCCTGGCACATCTCTAAAGTCGTCCCGACGTAGGCGATGTGGAATTCGTTGTCGTCCTTCTTCAGCGTGTACGAGTGAGTGCAGACCTGAAGGGTGGCCTGTGCTCCCGCCTCGGCGCCCCCGCCCAGGCAGCGCGCCAGATTGCCGAGGTCGGTGATCGCGTTGCGATCGACGATCGCCACCATGCCCGACGACAGCGGGAACGCATTGTCGCTGTAGATGCGGACGGCAATGGCGCCGATGTTCTGGTAACAGTTGATCGCGCCCTGCGCGAACTCGATGGCCGCCGCCAATGGCGGATTGCCTGTCAGCAGCGAGCCGCCCGAAGCCAGCGACGCAATGTATTCCGCGATCGTCTGCCCTTTGACGATCGTCGTGTTTGGCACGTCGGGCAACATGCTCGCCGCTCGGCCCTGCGTGCCGAAAGGATCGCACGCGACCGTGATCAGCACGACCGTGAGGATGACGGCCCAGATTCTTATCTGCATGGCATCTCTCCTATGCACCGAGTTTCTTGAACCCCAGATCGACCGACCAGATGCGCTCGGCGCTGTCACGGTCGATGCGCGCCGGGATGACGTGAGTGAAGTGGCTACCCTTCACCGTGCAGAATCGCGCGCAGCGGCTGCACAGCATGACGTCGCCCCGCACATCGAGCACCGGCAGCGTAGGGCCGCCGCAGCACGCACACCGGTTGCGCTTGCCTCCGCCGATGAGCCGATCCAGGTCGGTCGCGGGATTGGTAATCACCGTCGATCGCGGCATGTCAGTCTCCTTGTGCTCCGATGTGCGACGCACTTTTGACCCTCTCGGCTTTGCTACGAAGGCAAGCGTGCGTCGCACATACATCATTTATACAACTGTTGCTCCACAATGTACACCGCAACGGCAGGGGGCACAAGCCCCGCGATCGGCTGCCCCGCCCGCACGCGGCGTCGAATGTCGGTCGACGAGATGTCGATGGGCGGCGCGTCGATCCAGTCCAGGCGATCGCGCAGGCTCGGAAGCGCCGCGTCGAGGGCATCCCAGTCAGGCTCGGAGCCGACCCGGCGATACACGGCCAGCCGCGCCTGATCGATGCACCCCTGTGGGTCGTGCCAGCGCAGCAAATCGACGAGCGAGTCGCTTCCTAGAATGAACGACAGCGGCGCGCCGGGATAAATGCCGGACACGATGCGCAGCAAATCCACCGTGTAGTGCGGGCCAGGCCGGTCGAGGTCGATCCGAGAGAACTCGAAGCCGGGCTGGTGGGCGATCGCCAGCTCGACCATCTTCGCCCGATGCATCGCAGGCGAGAGGGCTTGATCTTGCTTGAGCGGCTGAACGCCAGCCGGTGTGAACAGCACGCGCTCCAGCAGCAATTGCTCCTTCGCCGCGCGCGCGATGCGCAGGTGACCGTTGTGCGGCGGATCGAACGTGCCGCCGAAGACGCCGATGCGCATGAGTATTAGTCGGATAGTCGAATGGTCAGTTGGTCGAATGGTCAGAGAGCCGGTTAGTCGAGCAGCGCGTCGAGCGCGTCGCGCACGGCGTTCAGCGACGGAAGAACGCGATCGGCGGCGGAGAGGTCCAGCGTTCGAGTGAACGCGTTCGGCACGGCGACGCACCGCATGCCGGCCGCCTTCGCGGCGGCGATGCCGTTCGGCGCGTCTTCCAGCACCAGGCATCTTTGCGAACGCACGTCCAGACGCTCGGCCGCCCGCAGAAACGCGTCAGGGGCAGGTTTCCCCTTCGCGACGTCGTCCCCGGTGACGACGACCTCGAAGCGCCTCGCCACGCCGATCGAGTCCAGCACCGCCAACACGTACGGCCTCACGCCGCTGCTTGCCACCGCGCGCTTCATACCGCGCGAGTCCAGCGCGTCGATCAATTCGAACAAGCCGGGCATCGCCGTGACGTTGCCGTCGAGACGCTCGATCTGGAGCGCCGACTTCTCCGCGCCGAGCGCGCGCGGATCGTCTGCCAGCGCGAGCCTCTCGACCACCATGCGCGCCGTTTCGTCCAGGCGCTGGCCCAACATGGCGTCGATCGTCGCCTGGTCAAGCTCGACGCCGCGCCGCGCCATCACTTCCCGCCACGTCGCCAGCGCGTGCGCCTCCGAATCGACCATCAAACCGTCGAGATCAAACAACACGGCTTCTATCGTCATCGACATCCAGGAGATCCAATTTCCACTTTCTCCGTGCCCTCCACGCCTCCGTGGTTCATTCTCTCCATTCCAGCTCGTAGTCCGTCCCGATCCATACGGTATCGCCCTCTTTCACCCCGGCTTCGCGCAGCGCGTCGATCACCCCCATCTTTTCGAGCGTGCGATGGAAGCGCATCAGCGCTTCTTCGGAATCGAACCGGCTGCGGACGGCCGCTAGCTCAACCGGCGCGCCTTCGACCCGCCATGAGGCGTCGGGCAGGCGGCGAATCCTAAATCCAGGGCCTGCCGGGCGTGGAACCGGGATCTCTGCCGGCGTAGGCTCGGCTTCGGGTAGGGGCAGCTCCCGCAGCATCTGCAAAGCGAGATACAGCACTTCTCGCGTGCCGCGCTGCGTGGCTGCCGAGATGGCGTGAGCCTCGACCCCCTCGGCTTTCAAGGAGCTTTCGAACGCCGGCCACTTGTCCTGCGCTTCGGGCAGATCGATCTTGTTGAGGCAGACGATTTGCGGCTTGGCGTCCAGCGCGTGGCCGACCGCAGACAGCTCAGCATGGATGGCACGATAATCGCCGAGCGGATCAGGCGACGCGCCGTCGACCAGGTGAATCAGCACGCGCGTGCGCTCGACGTGACGCAGAAACTCGTGGCCGAGACCGGCACCCCGGCTCGCGCCCTCGATCAGGCCGGGAATGTCGGCCAGCACGAACCCGTCGTCGGCCCCGAGATCGACGACGCCGAGATTCGGCTGCAGCGTCGTGAACGGATAGTCTGCGATCTTAGGCCGCGCGGCCGTCGTAGCCGCCAGAAAAGTCGACTTTCCGGCGTTGGGTTTGCCGAACAGGCCCACGTCGGCGATGAGCTTGAGCTCGAGCAGCAAAGTTCGTTCTTCGCCAGGCTCGCCGTTCGTCGCCATGCGCGGCGCCTGGTTCGTCGGCGTCGCAAAACGCGCATTGCCCTTGCCGGGGCGCCCACCGCGCGCGACGAGCAGCCGCTGTCCAGGTTTGACGAGATCGCCGTACACGGCGCCCGTGCCTGCGTCGCGCACGACGGTGCCCGGCGGCACCTCGACCGTCACATCATGACCATCCGCGCCGGTCTGATCCTTGCCACGGCCGGGCTTGCCGGGAGCGGCCTTGAAACTCGGGCGTCGCTGGAAGTAGTTCAGCGTGTTCCTCTGCGGATTGACGACGAGGTAGACGCTGCCGCCCCGGCCGCCATCGCCGCCATCAGGCCCGCCGAATGGTACGTACTTCTCACGGCGGAAGGACACGGCGCCGTTTCCGCCGTCGCCGCCCTTGACGTGGATTCGCGCAACGTCGAATGACATCGGCGCAAGGATACCTATATGCGGAGAATGTGTCAAAACGAAAAGAGAGTGGCGCTCGGCCACCCTCTCACGTCAATCTTGGGTAGAATCAACCGCCGTGGCTTCCCCCACAACATCGGGTCACGCGCCGGGGCGCATGTCCAGCCGCTTCAGGTTCTTGAACGCGGGTTTGCCTTGCATGGATTGCCAACGCGCCTCGCGGCCATCAAACCGCCATTCCGCTGCGAAACGGCCGTCAGCCTCCTGGTACTTGAAGGTCGGCACGCTACGCAGCCCGCGTTTGAATCCTTCGACAATCCACGGCAGCTCTTCCTTAGAGCGGACGATGACGTACCTGCGCGGTTCCATCTCTACTTCGAACTGCTTATTCTGCCACAAACCCCGGAACAAATGCGGATTCTCTGTGCGGGTGCAGGTGAACCAGACGCCGTACACATGCTGCTCCCAGAATTCGTGGCGCATGTTCTCGGCGATCGCGCCCGCACTGGGCATTTTGCCAGAGTAGAACCAGTGGGTCGTCGGATCGAACATCGAGCCTCCATCAAATAGCCAATATGAACACTGCTGTGCACGAGCAAAGTCACGTCGCAGCATGTGTTATGATAACACAAGATCATTGATTCGGACAGCATGCGACAACTGACACTGACTTGTAGGCGTGTCACTGCGAAGTTTCCAGATTCGCCTTATCTGAATGGCTGTTCTATAATTGGCATAGCGTTACCGCCAAGACTGGGCTATCTCACGATCTCGAACGCTCTGCAATGGCGGCTCAGTACAGTCGAGCTCATCCGCAATACGACTTTGGCCTGTAGCGTGTTATACTTACACAACCTGAATCGTATAGGAAACTCTGAATGACCAAAGCCGTCTACCCTGCCTCGTTCGACCCGATTCACTACGGCCACCTCGACATCATCCGCCGCGCCGCCGCGATTTTCGACGAAGTGATCGTCGGCGTCTACGATCGCCCGATGAAGAACTTGCTGTTCGATATTCACGAGCGGCTGGCGCTGGCGAGGGAGGCGGTCGCCGACATCTCGCGCACGCGCGTCACGTCCTACAGCGGCCTGACGGTCGACTTCGCCCGCGAGGCCGGCGCCCAGGTCATCGTGCGGGGATTGCGGGTCGTGTCGGACTTCGAGCTAGAATGGCGCATGGCGCTGACGAATAAGCAGCTCGCTCCGGATCTCGAAATGATTTGCCTGATGACCAGCCGCGAGTACGCATTCCTGAGCTCGAGCACGGTGCGCGAAGTCGCGCTGCTGGGCGGCGACGTCTCCGGCATGGTGCCGCCGCCGGCGGCGCGCGCACTCGCGCGAAAGGCGGCCGCTCTGGCGGGCGAGAGTCACGGCATCGCGCCCGCCTCGCTCGCCGATTGACGCGCCCACATCTGCCTCGCCGGGAGGACATCGTGGACATCCTTTACCTGATCGATCGACTCGAAGCCCTGCTGAACGAAGGCCGCCACCTGCCCCTGACGAAAGGGGTCGTGGTCGACGAGCAGCGCGCCTGGGACATCATCGACCAGATGAGAATTGCCATCCCGGACGAAATCAAGAAAGCCAAGCGGGTGAACCAGGAGCGCGATCGGATCATCGCGCAGGCCCACGAGGAATCCGGGCGCATCACCGATCTGGCGCGCGAGGAGGCGTCGGGACTCGTCTCCGACCACGAATTGACGCGCAACGCCGAATCCCGCGCCGAGACGATCGTCGAGCGCGCCCGCCGCGATGCAGAGGTCATCAAGGCCGACGCCGACGATTACGTCATGCAGGTTCTCAGCGAGCTGGATATTAATCTGACCAAGACGCTGAGCGTGGTGCGCAACGGGCTGGCCAAGCTGCAAGCCGAGCGCCAGGCTGCGGCCATGCGCTCGGCGTCCGAAGAAGCGCAACCATCAAATTCTTGACACCCCTTTTCGCTCTGTTATAATACGACGGCACTCAATTCCAGAAGGAGTTTAGGTTCTCGTGACACCCTTACCGAAGCGAAAACTATCCAAGGGGGCGCGCAATCGCCGTCGCAGTCACCTGGCGCTCAAGCCCGGATCGCTGAGCGTGTGTCCCTCCTGCAAGTCGGCGATGCGACCTCACCAGGTCTGCCCGGAATGCGGCAAGTACCGTGGTGTTGAAGTGATCGACGTGGAAGCGCGAGCGGCCAAGAAGAAGAGCAAGTCGCAGCGTTAGCCCTGCCGGCCGGCGGCGTGCATCACGGGCTGCGGCCTCGAACATTTCCATATCCACATCACAGGGAGTTGACGGGTGACGTCCGCCGCCACCGCCTTTCTCTTTCCCGGCCAGGGGTCCCACCACGTGGGGATGGGCCGGGCGCTTGCCGAGACGTATCCCGAAGCCCGCGACGTGTTCGCCCAAGCCGACGAGGTCTTGGGCTTTCCTGTGTCCGCGCTATGCTTCGAAGGGCCGGAAGCCGAACTGACCGACACGATCAATCAGCAGCCGGCCATTCTGATCGACAGCGTCGCCGCGCTGCGCGTCGTCGAAGCGCGCGCGCCGGAGACGCGGCCGGCCTTCCTCGCCGGGCACAGCCTCGGCGAATTCACGGCGCTCGTCGCCGCCGGAGCGCTTGCATTCGCGGACGCCGTCCAGTTAGTGCGCGAGCGCGGCCGCCTCATGAAGCAGGCCGGCGCGCTCGCTCCCGGCGGAATGGCTGCCATCCTCAATCTCGACCGTGAGACGCTGGCCGATATCTGCCGCGAGGCAGAGGCCGGGACAGGCAAGCGCGTCCAGATTGCGAACGACAACTCGCCCGGCCAGATCGTTATCTCAGGCGACAAGGCCGCGTTGGACAAAACGATGGAACTGGCAAAGGTGAAGGGTGCGCGGCGCGTCATCCCGCTGGCGGTCAGCATCGCCGCGCATTCGCCCCTGATGAAGCCGATCGTCCGCTCGTTCCGAGGCGAGCTGGATGCGGTCACGTTCGCTCCGATGAAGATTCCGGTCGTCGGCAACGTCTACGCGCGGCCGATCGACTTCGTCGATATTCGCGACGAGCTTGAGGCGCAGCTCACCGCGCCCGTGCGCTGGACGGAGACGATCCAGTATCTCGTTGCGCAGGGCGTCACGCGCTTCGTCGAGGTCGGGCCGAAGGATGTGCTCGCCGGGCTGGTGCGCCGCATCGATCCCAGTGTGACAGCTATAAGCGTCGGTGACCCAACGGGGGTAGAATTGCTGGTGGCGTCATGATCTCTGCTCCCCGCATCGGATTCATCGGTCTGGGACTGATGGGCAAACCCATAGCCGGCCATCTCGTGAGAGCCGGCTACAGGGTCACGGTACACAATCGCAGCAGGGCAGCCGTCGACGAACTCATCGCGCAAGGCGGGCGCGCGGCGGACAACCCCAAGGGCGTGGCGGCGGAGAGCGACGTCGTGATCACCATGCTCCCCGATTCGCCGGACGTCGAAGCTGTGGCTTTCGGCGAACAAGGCATCCTGGCGGCCGCGCGGCCGGGGATGATCCACGTCGACATGAGCACGATCGCGCCTGCCGCGGCGCGCCGCATCGCCGAGGCGGAAAGCCGCGCCGGCGTCGAGAACCTCGACGCGCCGGTGAGCGGCGGCGACGTCGGCGCGAAGAACGCGACGCTGACGATCATGGTCGGCGGGAAACCCGATGTGTTCCAGAAGTGCCTGCCGATTTTTGAAACGCTCGGCAAGAAAATCACGCTCATCGGCGATCACGGCGCGGGACAGATCGCCAAGGCGTGCAACCAGATCATGGTGGCCGCGCAAATGGTAGCGATGGGCGAGCTGCTCGTGTTCGCGCAGAAGGCCGGCGCCGATCCGCGCGAAGTCGTCGAGGCGATCAAAGCGGGCGCCGCGCAGTGCTGGACGCTTGACACCAAGCCGCAGCGCTTGTTCGCCGGTAACCGCGCGCCGGGCTTCAAGTCGTCGATGATGCTGAAAGACCTGAATATCATCGTCGATTCGGCGAAGGTATACGGCATCCCGCTGCCAATGACCGCCGTGAACGCGCAGTTGTTTGCCGCGCTGGTGGCAGCCGGCCAGGGCGACCTGGACAACTCGGCAGTGATCGGCGTGATCGAGGAGCTGGCGCGAGTCAAACTTTCGGAGACTAGAGATTAAGGGCCGGAGATTGGAGGTTGGAGGTTTGAAGTTTGAAATTGGAGATTTGGAGGAGCCATGCAGCTGAAGGATAGGGTGGCCGTCGTGACCGGGGCCTCGCGCGGAATCGGGCGGGCGATCGCGATAGAACTGGCCAGGCGCGGGGCGAAAGTCGTCGTCAACTACAATGCCAGCGCCGATGCGGCCGAGGAAGTCGTGCTCGCAATCAAAGACGCGGGCAGTGAGGCGATCGCCGTGAAGGCCGACGTGAGCAAGCTCGACCAGGCCAAGGCACTGATCAAGGCCGCCACCGACACATTCGGCCGCCTCGACATTCTGGTGAACAACGCGGGCACCACGCGCGACATGCTGCTGGCGATGATGCAGGAAGAAGACTGGGACCTGGTGCTGGCGACCAACCTGAAGAGCGCCTTCAACTGCAGCAAGGCCGCGCTGCGGGCGATGATGCGCCAGAAATACGGCCGTATCGTGAACATTACGTCGGTCGCCGGCATCGCGGGCAACCCGGGACAGACGAACTACGCCGCCTCGAAAGCCGGTCTGATCGGATTCACCAAGTCGCTGGCGAAAGAGATCGGCCCCCGCCATATCACGGTGAACGCCGTGGCGCCGGGCTTCGTCGAAACGAAGCTGACGAAAGACTTGCCTGCCGATCTGAAAGAAGCGGCGCTCAAAGCGACGCCGCTGGGCCGTTGGGGAACCGCCGAAGAGGTGGCGTATGCCGTCGCCTTCCTTGCGTCTGACGAAGCGGCTTTCATCACCGGCCAGACGCTGTCGGTCGACGGCGGGCTGGCGATGCAGTGAGGCGACACAGGAGGTCACCGCGTGGCTGCTGAAAACGCCTCGGAAAGCGCGACGGCACCCGAGTCGAAGGGACGCGTCACGGTTGCGCAGCGGGTGCTCGACGCCATCGCGCAGTTGACCACGCTGAACGTGCCTGGCGTGGCGCGGCTCGCCACGCGCGGAGGGCTGCGTCGAGGCTCAGACGGCGTGCGCGTCGACGTCGTCGACGATAAGGTGTTCGTCGACGTCTACGTGATCGTGACGCACGACGCCAACATGCGCCAGATCGGCAAAGAGATACAGGTCGAGATCGCGCGGGCGATGAACCAGATCGTCGGCATGGACGCGGCGGAGGTGAACGTCCACATCCAGGACGTGGAGCCGCCGGCCGCCTGAGCGGCAGTTGGACAGCATGAAAGGACGACGGCGCGCGCGCAGCGTCGCGCTGCAGGCCCTTTACGAACTGGATAGCACGCATCACGACCCGGGCACCGTGCTGGCGCACCGCTTTAGCGACGCACGCCTCAAGCCGGAGGGCGAGGCGTTCGCCCGCGCCCTGGTCGCCGGCGTGCTGCGCGAGCGCGATCGGCTCGACGCGCTGATCCAGCGGCATGCGCCGGAGTGGCCGATCGACCAGCTCGCCGTCGTCGATCGCAACGTGCTGCGCATCGCCATTTTCGAGTTCGAAATCGCCCAGATCACGCCGATGCGCGTCGCGATCAACGAAGCCGTAGAGTTGGCCAAGGAATTCGGGGCGGACAGCGCGCCGCGCTTCGTAAACGGCGTGCTGGGCGCGATCGCCAGCGCGCCCGACGCTTCGACGGAACATGTCGAGGCCGCGAAGAAGTGACATGGGTGAGATACTCGGAATCGGGATCGAAGAGCTGATCTTCGTCGGCATCCTGATCGCGCTGCTGTTCGGGCCGGAAAGCATTCCCAAGATGGCGCGTACCGCCGGCCGGGCGCTCAATCGGCTGTTCCGCTCGCCGCTGTACCGGGAGAGCCAACAAATCCGCAAGCAGATCCAGGACCTGCCTGCCGCCCTGGCTCGGCTGGCCGAGCTGGAAGAAATGCAGAAAAACCTCAACAACGAAATCAGCGATCTGAGAAGATCGATCGACCCTGGCCTCAGTCAGGTCGCGCCTTCCACGACATTATCCCCTACGCAGCCGGCTGCGAGCCCGGGCGCGCAGGTCGAGCCGCCCACTTCGGATGCATCGCCGCGAGAGCCGGGCGCCCCAGGGGCCGACCACTCCATCGAGCCGCCGCACGCGCCCGCGCCCCCGGCGGCCGACGAGCTATCCAATGCCATTCGTTGATCCGGCGCTGCTCGTCATCGCGCTGTTCGCGTTCAGTTTTCTCTTTTCACTGCTCGCCATCTTGCGAAACCTGCGCGTCATGCGCGCCGAAGCGGCCGAGGAAGACGGAGACTTGGCCGGCACGCTCGAGACCGTCGCCCAGGACTGGCGCGTGATCCTGCCGCACCTGGTCGAGCTGCGCAACCGCATCTTCTACTCGGTGATCATGCTCGCCGTCACGACTGCCATCAGTTTCACCTTTACGTCGCAATTGCTCGATGCGCTGATGGCCCCGCTGCCCTCAGACGCCGTCGTCGTCGCCGCGACGATCACCGATCAGTTGGGCATGTTCATGCGCATCGCGCTTACCTCGGGGCTCGCGCTGGCCATGCCGTTTATCGCCACGCAGTTCTGGATCTTCATCTCGCAAGGTTTGAAGGCGGGCGAGCGTCGCACCGTGTACTGGTTCGTGCCCGGCGCGACGATCCTGTTCATCACCGGCGCAGCCTTCGCCTACTTCGTGATGCTGCCAGCGGCGATCCCCTTCCTGCTGAGCATTTTCGAGGACCTGCCCAACTATCTCCGGCTGAGCGACTACGTGGCCGACGTGACGCGGCTGCTGATGTGGATCGGCTTGAGCTTCGAGATCCCACTGGTGATTGCGGCGCTGGCGCGCCTCGGGCTGATTACGGCAGGTCAGCTCGTGCAGGGCTGGCGCGTGGCCGTGGTCGCGGTTGCTGTGCTGGCCGCGCTGGTCACTCCCACCGCCGATCCGGTCAACATGGCGCTCGTCATGGCGCCGCTGTTCGTCCTGTACCTGCTCAGCATTCTGCTCGCGGCGCTGGTGCGAAGGGAAAAGAGGTCGCCTCGACCGAAACCTCTATCGAAACGGCGATCATCGCTGCTTAAGAGGAGAAGTCGCACGTGAAGGGGGGAGCGTGAACTGACGCTCCACGCTCCCCGCTTCACGCTTCACGTTGCACAGATTACTCATCACCCTCAGGAGAAACTCCTCATGCTCCGAACCCGCGTCCTGATCATGGGCGCCGCCGGGCGCGACTTTCACAACTTCAACGTGTTCTTCCGTGGCGACGAGCGCTACGAAGTCGTCGCCTTCACCGCGACGCAGATTCCCAATATCGAAGGCCGCGTCTACCCCGACGTGCTGGCCGGCAGGTTGTATCCCCATGGCATCCCGATCTATCCCGAATCCGAGCTTCGGCGGCTAATCCGGGACCTGGACGTCGACCAGGTCGTGTTCGCTTACTCGGACATCAGCCACGAGCACGTCATGCACAAGGCGTCGGAAGTGCTGGCTGCGGGAGCCGACTTCAGGCTGATGGGCCTGAAGGCGACGCAGATCAAGTCGAACAAACCGGTCGTGTCGATCGGCGCTGTCCGCACGGGCTCGGGCAAGAGCCAGACGACGCGCCGCGTCACGCAGGTCCTGAAGGAGCTGGGCTACACGGTCGCCGCGATTCGCCACCCCATGCCGTACGGCAACCTCGTCAAGCAGACGGCGCAGCGCTTCGCCGACTACGACGATCTGGACGAGTACGACTGCACGATCGAAGAGCGCGAGGAGTACGAACCGCACATCGATCGTGGCGTGACCGTGTTCGCCGGCGTCGACTACGGGCGCATTCTCGAGATGGCCGAGGGGGAAGCCGACATCCTCGTGTGGGACGGCGGCAACAACGACCTGCCCTTCTACAAGAGCGACCTGCACATCGTCGTCGTCGACCCACACCGGCCCGGCCACGAAACGACGTACCATCCCGGCGAAGCGAACCTGCGCGCGGCCGACGTCGTCGTGATCAACAAAATCGACACCGCCGATCGCAAGAACGTCGCCGCCGTGCGCGAGAGCGTCCATGCAGTCAATCCAACTGCGCAGATCGTCGACGGCGCATCGCCGATATTCGTCGACGATCCGGCGGCGATTCGCGGCAAGCGCGTGCTCGTGATCGAAGACGGCCCCACCCTCACCCACGGCGAAATGGCCTACGGCGCGGGCGTGATCGCCGCGCAGCGCTTCGGCGCGAAAGAGATCGTCGATCCGCGCCCCTACGCCGTCGGCTCGATCCTCGATACCTACCGGAAGTACCCGACGACCGGCAGCGTCCTCCCGGCGATGGGCTACGGCGAGCAGCAAACCAAAGAACTGGAAGAGACGATCAACCGCACGCCCGCCGACATGATCATTGTCGCCACGCCGATCGATCTGCGCCGCATTGTCACCATCAAGCTGCCGAGCCAGCGCGTGCGCTACGAGCTGCAGGAGATCGGGCAGCCAACGCTGAGGGATATTCTGAGCGCAAAGTTTGGGAAGAAGCAATGAGACTTCCGAACCGCGAGCGTGCTGTGATCGCGCCCGACAAACTCGTCGAATATCTGCTCAATGTTGAGCACGAGCGCGGTGGCACGAAAGCACGCCTGCTCGCCGAATTCGGGTATAATCAAGACAATTGGCGTCAACTGGATATGGATATTCGGCGATTTCATTTGGACGCCGAAGTGGATGAGATGCGAAGAACCCTGTACGGTGTGCGCTATGAAATCCGCGCCCCACTGGAAACGCCCAGCGGTCGGACACTCACGATCCGAACCATCTGGCAGATCGATACAGGCACGGATATGCCGCGACTGATTACGCTCTTCCCTGACTGAGCGGAAGGTGGCGAGATGTCATTTGAGTTCTACAAAGACGTGGTGCTGATGCGCGACGTGCCCGAAGAAAACCTGCGCGCGGGAGATGTCGGCACCGTTGTCGAGCGACACGAGATCCCGGGCCTCGAAGTCGGTTACAGCGTCGAGTTTTTCGACATGCTCGGTCACACGCTGGCGGTCGTGACCCTGCCCGCCAGCGCGCTTCGCGCGCCGACCCACGCAGATAGACCCGCCGTGCGAACGGAACGGGTTCCGGCCTGACAACCTCTCGACTGCACCATCACCCATCATTCCGCTACGGTCGGACGCTCCGCGCCCGCCGCCGGCACACGAGGAGTTGAAATGTCCAATATACCGGCCAACCTACTGAACAACCCTAGTTTTGAAGAGGGGTATTACTACCATAATCGCGTGCCAGAACTGGCGATGCCGAACGAGTGGACTTTCTGGTTTGCGCCTTCAGATGAGCCTAAGCTGGAGAGGCAGGACGAT
>DATEUJ010000043.1:0-7161 GCA_035283185.1 Anaerolineae bacterium
AGCGTACCCTGGAGGATCTGACCGCTCGCGGGCGGGCAGGGAAGTCGGCGACGGCGGACCAGTCGGCGGTGCAGGGGGCCCTGGCCGCCAGGCTGGCGGAGCTGCGGGGGCGGCGGGAGCGGCTCCGGTCGGGGGATGCGGCGAGCGATCCCGGGAGTTTGACGCGGGACATCGAGGCGGCGCTGGAGTTGTGCACGGTGATAGACGCGTTGATTGAGGGGTTGGAGTTGGGGGGGTAGTCGAGCGTCTATGTGGAGGAATGCCTGGATGCCAGGCCGGTCAGTAGAGGTCTCAGGCGGCCACATTGTGGGACGTAGACGAGTCCAGGTTCGCAGGACACGACCGCTCTTGTTACCTGACCCGCTTATTCGGCCGGAGCCCCATGAGTACTCGCGCACCCTCACTCATTGTGTTGACGGCCCTCGCGGCCTGTGCCTCACCAGACCGGGACGTGACGGGGTTGTTGGACGCGTGCTCCGGCGCATAAACCCATATTCCTGCGAACCGTCGGGGATAAAGCTGGGGCCGGGCGAATTAGCGCGCGTACGGCGCGTGTCTCGTTTTCGTCACCCATCTGTCTGCAGGGGGGCCATCCCCGTGCGCGTGCTCTGAGGGCGAGCGAAAGCAACACCGATCAGCCGAGCGCGGATAAACGCATTGCTTGCAGGACACGGCCGTTGAGCGCAGCATAACAGAGCAGTACAAACAAGGTAGAGGTTATACGGCCAGAGAGGGAAGACTGATACGGACTTCCCCCACGAACACCTTAAGAGGAGGACCCGATGCGCAGACTCATGATCGTCTTCAGCGAAGTTGCGGCACGGGGCGTTGGGGTGGGCAGGAGTTGGCTCCTCGGAGAGGGCTCAAAGGGAGTGACGCGAGGGAGACGCGCCGGGCTTCTTCTTCTGTGCATCTCGGGCGCCAGCTGTACGGATACGGTAACACTTCTTCCCGGGGAGCCCGCAGCCAGTGCCTCGGCCGCTGCTGTGCCGGGACCCTCAGGGCAGTTCGAGTGGCTCACACAGTTTGGGTCTGGACTAAATGACTTCGGCTGGGACGTCCGAGCCGACGAACTTGGCACCGTCTACGGGTCGGGAGGAGTGTTCGGCGCCCTGCTCGGGCAGGAACACCACGGTGGCATCGATGCCTTCGTGCGCAAGTACGACACCGAGGGCCGCGATCTTTGGACGCGCCAGTTTGGCGCGGACCTCTACGATCACGCGTATTCCGTCCTCCCCTTTGGCGCAGCAGTGTACGTCGGTGGCCCGACCAGCAGCGGCTTATTCCTTGAAAGCAACCTCGGCGTCGTGGACGCGTTTCTGGGCAAGCTTGACGCCGCGACGGGTGTGATACTGTGGGGCCGTCAGTTCGGAACGAAAGGTCCGGACGAACTCGTGCGCCTCTTCGTCGACAACACCGGCGTTTACGCAGCCGGATCCGTAACCGGAGCCCTGCCCGGAATGACGCACATGGGGGGCGCGGATGCCTTTCTACGGAAGTACGAATCGGATGGCAACGAAGTGTGGACGCACCAGTTTGGCACAGCGGTCGGAGACGTGGCGTTCGGCGTTTCGGGTGACGCCTCGGGACTGTACCTCGCCGGCAGAGTCGGCGGACCGCTGCCCGGGCAAACACACGCGGGAGGACCGGACGCATTCGTTCGGAAGTATGACCCGAGCGGCAACGAGATATGGACCGTTCAGTTCGGAACGGCAGCCATAGACTTCGCGCTTGACGTGGCCGCAGATCCGACCGGGCTCTACGCCGTCGGAAGGACGGACGGAGCGCTCCCGGGACAGAGCCACGCGGGCGGCCCCGATGCCTTTGTCGCCAGGTTCGACCGCGGTAGCGGGGACGTTCTCTGGGTACGGCAGTTCGGAACGCCGGCCTTCGACGTCGCACGGGGGATCTCCATCCGTGACGGCTTGGTGTACGTGTCCGGCGTCACGCAGGGAGCCCTCCCCGGGCAGGTCCATGCAGGTGGAGCAGACGTCTTCGTACGGGCATACTCCGCCGGCGGCGATGAACTCTGGACCTGGCAGTTCGGATCGGAACTCGACGACGACAACTGGAGTAACTCTGCCGGGCCTTCGGGTCTCTACATCACGGGGACCACAGGAGGCAGCCTCTTGGGCTCCGTGAGTTTGGGCGGTAGCGACGTCTTCATCGGAAGGATCGGCCCGACCCGGGCAGGGTGCATGATGCGCGGTTGGGAAGCGTTCGGATTCCGAAATCAGGGTGAGTGCATTCGCTACGTCGAGACAGGTAAGGAACCGTAACATGACCAGCTAATGTTCTTTCCTGTATGCCGTATAACGAGCCGCTGCACCTGACGGTCGCCTGCGGCGCCCGCAGGTGAGCGGCGAGGCGTTAGGCATCCTCGTCGACACTGCCTGGAATAGATGACATCCCCGTCGAACTTTTCGCAGCGCTATGGCCTCGCGCGAGTGCGGCCGATGCAGTTGTCCGAGATGGACGACGAGCTACGAAACGGACTCTGGAACGTCATTCATTTCACCTTCTTCGCCCCTCGCCTCCAAGTCGGCCAGGGCGGTCACTATGTGTGCGACGCCACACTTCGGCGGTTCATTCTGAAGCTCGCTAGCGAAGTAGTGAAGGTGCGCGTTGACGCGCTGCCCATCTATTGGGCCGGCCAGCTTGAGCCGGTGCGCGACCACTTCAACCACGTGCCGTGGAATCAGGTCTACGAGTTCGTCGAGTTTGTAGCGAACAACCCGGATCGCGACGACGTCGCCCGCATGGCCGTCTTCCTGCAGGAATGCAACCGAGTGCTGGAGCGTGAACTGTCTGGGTATCGATTCGTCGGCAAGCAGCTGGTTCGGATCACAGATTCAAGCGAGCTCGAAGCAATTGAGGCGGCTAGGAGTCAGCCAACGCGCTTGGCTAGTGTGCAGATGCATCTCGACACCGCGATGCGGCACATGTCAGATCGCGAAAGGCCGGACTATCGGAATTCGATCAAGGAATCGATTTGTGCCATCGAGGGGTTTTGTAGCCTTCTGGCCGGCCAGGAGAAGGCCGATCTTGATTCTGCGCTGCGTAAGCTTGAAGCCACTCTGACGCTTCACCCGGCGCTGAAGAAAGCATTCAAGCAGCTGTACGGCTATTCAAGCGATTCGAGTGGCATCCGCCATGCTTTGCTGGATGAGACCACGCTTGAGTTTGAAGATGCCAAGTTCATGCTCGTGGCATGCGCTGCGTTCATTAACTATATGTCCGCGCTAGCCGCGCGGGCCAAGGTGACGCTTGCCGACGCGTAACCCGAGCGCTGTTCGCCCGGGATGCCTAACCAAGCGGCTGAAGCTGTCGCCGCGTGCAGGAGCACCAATGAGTTGCGCCTTCAAGCTCAGTTCGGCAGCATCGATGGGTGCGCCCGCATTCCGCGGCGCAGCTTAGCCGCAATTCGTTAGACCGCGAAGAACGAGCCGAAGAGTCGTAAATGGGAATTGCAGAGCTGCTCTCAACCGCGCTACAGTGGCTCGTCGCGCGCAGGAGCCAACAAGTGGTTGTAACGAGGGTCGTCGGCCCGCTCGGCGAGGACCTCGTTGGTGCGCTCGATCTGTATGAGCGCCGCCTGCCGGAGAACGAACGCGATTCTATCGACAATATCGTTCGGTGGCAGGCTGAGTTCGAGGCCGGTGTGAAAGACAACCGGACGAAGTTCGACGACTACCTTCTTATAGCGAAGTGCGGAGGACAAGTCTGCGGTCTGTTGTATGCGCAGTACTATCATCGCACGCGGCTTCTTCTCGTCTCCTATCTGATCAGCGATGATCGTATTCCCCAAAAGCACAGGATCGTGCCCGCAATTCGGAAAAAGCTGGCAACTATCCTGAAGACTGAGTTGGCGGCTTGCGCGGGAATCGTCTTTGAACTGGAGCATCCTGACTTTAGCAAGCGACCGCGTCGATGTCGCGGCCGTCAGCGGCTGTTCACGGCTCTTGCTCTTGAAATGGGCATGGTCGTCAAGCGCCTAGGCATCGACTACAAGCAGCCTCGCCTCTCACTCTGGGATCCATCGTACTCCGAGGAGCCGCAAGTGCTTATGTACGCTCGGAGGCGAGCACCTGCGCTCGATGATTCCATCCCGAAAGGAGAGGTGGTCCACATCCTTGATACCCTCTATAACAGCTGGTACGGCGACTGCTACGAGGATAACACGGAACGAGACAGCGAGTATCGCGCCTATCTTCGAAGCCTCTTTCAAAACACAGTTTCCCAAATGCCCGATCGCGTTCCACTGATGTAGCGTTCCCTCGTGGATGCCATGTCGAGTAAAACGGTCCACGGCACTACAAATTCGGAGCGCGGTCTAACCTGCGCTGGAGCTGACGAGCGAGCTTCGGAGTGCGCCCGCTGCGCGGGCGCTTCTATAATTAGTTCGCTCGCAACTCAGCTTGAGGCGTTAGACAGACACCCCGACGCTCGACCACCTTGACCGACGACGCCTCCGCTCCCTACTCGACCCGTATGCGCGTCACCATGGCGCTGGCACGCGGAATTGGCGCTGCCCGCGGCGACGCTGATTTGACTCCGGTCCACGTGGCACTTGCTCTTCTGCGCGAGGGTGAGAACTCGGCCGTTTCAGCGCTCTATCATGCGGGCGTTCCGCTCAACAAGCTGCGGCGCGAACTCGAGATTGGTCTTGGCGAGCGAGGTTCACCGCGTCCTGAAGAGGTTGCCCTGCCCCTCACAAACGGGGAGCGTGAGCTAGTAGCCGAGGCGCGCACTCAGTCGCGGCTTCGCGGCGATGAACATCTCGGGCCGCACCATTTGCTCCTTGCGGTCTTGCGTGACGCCGCAAGTCCTGCTGCGCAAATCTTCTTCCGCCACGGCTTCACGCATGAGTCCGCCCTGGTGCACCTCAGGGCGGTCATCGTCGAACACGATCACCCGCACGACCATTCCAGCCATGCCGTCTAACGGGCAATTGCTGCTGGCGGCGCACGCTGCGGTGGCCGCTGGCTCGCTCAGCTCGCCTGCGGCATTCTTTATGATCGCGCCGCAGCAGAATTGCGGGCGTTAGCCAGACCGACCAGCATCCGCGAGCGTGCACCCGCCCGACCTCCCCGCTATTTCGACGAACTTCCCAACAAGGAGAACCGCCGGGTCCGCGAGGTCGGCCGTGAGATGGCTAAACTCGCGCGTACTGCCGGATTCGCCTAGACGCGTTCCAGGCTGGTACCTTCTCGTGCGCAGCGGAACCAGACGGCGACCGCCCGCATCGCAACTCTGCCTCGAGGACTCCCATGGTACGCTTCTTCTCCCTGCGCATCCTGTCCGCCGACCTCACCTCCTCCACCGTCGGGCTGGCTGAACAGACCATGAAAAACCTCATGCGCTCGGTGCTCCTCATCGCGTCGCTAGTCGCCGCCTGCGGTCGCGGACCAACGTACGACATCGTCATCGCGAACGGCCGAGTCATGGACCCGGAGTCCGGACTCGACGGGATCCGCAACGTCGGCGTTCGCGCCGGTCGCGTGGAGGCCGTCTCGACCTCGGCACTCGCCGGCACGCGGGTGATCGACGCGACTGGCCTCGTCGTCGCCCCCGGTTTCATCGACCTGCACGAACACGGGCAGCAGGAGGAGTCGTACGCGCTGATGGTTCGCGACGGTGTGACCTCCGCCCTCGAGCTGGAAGTCGGTACCGGCGACGTCGCGGCGTGGTATGCGTCGCGTAGCGGCGGCCAGATCGTGAACTACGGTGTGAGCGTCGGCCACATGAAGGCGCGCATGAACGTGCTGGGAGACCCAAGCACCGCGCTGTTGCCGGCAGGGATCGGCGGAAGCGGCTCGGCCTCAGACGCGCAGATGGCGGAGATGGAGGCGATCCTGCGAAAGGGGCTCGCCGACGGCGCCGTCGCCGTTGGTTTTGGGAGTGCGTACACACCCGGCGCCACGATGGCCGAGATCGAGCGCATGTTCCGCGTCGCGGCGGAGGGTGGTGCGTCTGCGCACATCCACATGAGGAACGGCGTCGCCGGCTTGGACTCCACGATCGCAGCCGCGGCCGCCGCGCGCGCGAAGCTCCACATCGTGCACGTGAACTCGAGCGGAGATACGAGCCTCACGGCATTCCTCTCACGCGTCCAAGCGGCGCGGACTCGCGGGCAGGATGTGACGACCGAGGCCTATCCTTATGGCGCGGGGATGACGGAGATCCAGTCGGCGCTCTTCGACGACTGGAAGACGTGGGCCGATTCGCGGTTCGGCTTGCACCAGCTCGTGTCCACCGGCGAGCGCCTCACGCGGAAGACATTCGGCGAGGCGCGCCAGAAAGGCGGCACGGTGATCATCCACGGGCGCAGCGAAGAGCAGACGCGGGCCGCGATCGCGAGTCCACTTTCTATCATCGCCAGCGACGGCTTCATCGAGCACGGTCGAGGTCACCCGCGCACGTCGGGCACGTACTCGAAGGTGCTGGGAAAGTACGTGCGCGACGAGCACGCGCTCCCGCTGATGGACGCGCTTCGCAAGATGACTCTTGCCCCGGCGCAGCGACTGGAGGCACGCGTGCCCGCGATGGCGGCGAAAGGCCGCGTGCGCGTCGGGGCCGATGCCGACCTGACGATCTTCGATCCGGCCACGGTCATCGACCGGTCGACCTACGAGGATGCGACGATTCCGGCCGCAGGCATTCCTTATGTGATCGTGTTTGGCCAGGTCGTGGTGGACAGCGGTCACGTCACGAAGGCACGCGCGGGACGCGCGATCCGGGCGCCGGTCCGATCTCCGTGAGTCCGGCGAAAGGGTTGCTCATCCGGTACGACGGCGTTGCTGATGATCGAGCAACATTGTGGTTCCCGCTGCGGCGCCACAGCCTTCACCATCCTTGCGCGCGACCGCGATCGGTGAGTGTTGACATCCACGATCACAGGCGGAGTCCGCCGCGGTGCTGGCTAACCACGCGTTGCTGCAGTCGAACGCGGATGATTTCGGTGGCGCCCGCTGCGCGGGCGCATTCTATTTGAGCGTTCGCAGCAGAACGCTATTCGTTAGGCAGCCGTCCTGACACCGCGGTAGATCGACGACCGTAGGAACGGCATGTGCGCGGCTCAAGTCGCCGGTGTCGGCTCCGCCAGTTGCTGAAGGCAGTCGTCTGCGCCGCCGAGGTCCCGACCAAGCGGCGATCACTTGC
>DATEUJ010000044.1:0-3797 GCA_035283185.1 Anaerolineae bacterium
ACGTAGGGTTGGATCTGAAAAGCCACTCGCGCCATACGCGCGAGTGGCTCTTTAGATTGGGCGGGACTTCCGCTTCGGGCCTATCCGAACACCGTAGGGCGGCATCCCCATGCCGCTTGCTGGCGCATGGGGATGCGCCCGCTACGGGGTTTTCGGATAAGCGCTTACTTGGTGTGCACCTTGATGGTCTTCGGCTTCACTTCCTCGGCCTTCGGCAGCGTCAAGGTGAGCACGCCGTTCTCGAAGTCGGCCTTCGCCTTGTCACCCACGATCTGCGTGGGCAGCGTCAGCGTCCGCTCGAACGAGCCGTAGCGCCGCTCCTGGCGAATGGTCGTGGCATCCTCCGTCTTCTGCTCGGACTTGAACTCGCCCTTGATGGTCAGCGTCTCGCCGCTGAGCGTGATGTCGAGGTCGTCGGGCTGGATGCCCGGCACCGACGCCTTGACGATCACGTCGTCCTTCGTCTCCATGACGTCCACGGCGAGCGGCATACCCTCGATGGCTGCCGGCCACGCCGCCGGCCGCACGAACGAATCCTCGAACAGGCGATTCATCGCGTCGCGAAGGCTGATCATCTCGCGGAACGGCTCCCATCGAATCATCCCGTTGGACATGGCAGACCTCCTACGTGTTGGGTTTGGATCGCAACCCTACACTAGCACGCGATCGTTAGAAGAACGCTAGTGTTGTATTGGAACGAGATTAGTCGCGCCGGCTGCCGGTCAGGATCGTGACGTAGTACAGCAGCGTCATCAGCGTCTGCGCCAGCGCGGCGACGTAGGTCAAGGCGGCGGCGTTCAGCACGCTGCTCGCGCCTTTCTCGTCCTGATCGCTGGCGACGAGGCCGTTGTCGCGCAGCATCGCCATAGCGCGGGCGGACGCGTTCAGCTCCACCGGCAGGGTGATCAGCGCGAACACGACGGTGCCGCCGAACAGGATCACGCCCAGCCAGGCTAGCCCCGTGCTGTTGATCAGCAGGCCGACGAAGAACAGGAGCGGAGCGATCCAGGCGCTGACCTGAATCGCAGGCACAATCGAGCCTCTCAATTTCAACGGCCCGTAATCGGTCGCGTCCTGCACGGCGTGGCCGACCTCGTGCGCGACGATCGCCAGTGAGGCGACCGAGCGCGAATTCGCGACGCCTTGCGACAGGCGCAGCGTCTTCGTGCGCGGATCGTAGTGATCGGACAACTCGCCGGGGACGCCCTCAATCCTGACGTCGCCGATCTGGTTGGCGCTAATCAGATATCTGGCAGCGTCTGCGCCAGAGAGACTGCGCGTGTTGGGCACCTTCAGCCACTTGCCGTAGGCGCTGCGCACCTTCATCTGCGCGTAGAAGGCCAGCAGCAGCGCCGGCAGGATGAACACGAAATACAGCGGATCGAAAAAGAACATGTGCTACCTCCAGTCATTTCAGAAACCTGGTTTCTCTGAGAGACCAGGCTTCGTGACCACTCAGCCCTTCGTGCTGGAATCGAGGCCGGTTTCATGTCCGGCAAGAGCTTCCGGCTGACGCCTCGACTCCGGATCGCTCGGTAGGTTGAGTAGTTACTAGGTTTCTGAGATTATACCCGGAACCGGCCGGGATTGGCTGCCTTAAACCTGACGGAATTCTCCCTCGATCACGTCTTCGCCCTCCGGCCGGTCGTAGCCCGGCCCGGTCGAGCCGCCGGAATCCGGCGTCTGGTACATGCTCTGGCCGATCGCCAGCGTGGTTTGCTGAAGCTCGCCGATCAGGCGGCGAATGTGCACAGCGTCGTCGCCGTTCATCGCCGACTTGAGCGCGGCGATGTGCGACTCGACGCGCTGGCGGTCCGCGGCGGCTACCTTGTCGCCCAGATCGCGCAGGCTTTTCTCGGCCTGGTAGATGACCATGTCGGCCTCGTTGCGCGCCTGTACGAATTCTGCGCGGCGGCGATCCTCAGACGCGTTGCGCTGCGCCTCCTGCACCATGCGCTCGACGTCGCCTTTGGATAGGTTGGTCGAAGCCGTGATGGCGATTTTCTGCTCGCGGCCCGTCGCCTTGTCTCTGGCGGTCGCGTGCAGGATGCCGTTGGCGTCGATGTCGAACGCCACCTCGACCTGCGGCATGCCGCGCGGCGCAGGTGGAATGCCCTCCAGGCGGAAGCGACCGAGTGTCATGTTGTCGGCGGCCATCGGGCGCTCGCCCTGCAGGACGTGAATGTCCACGGCCGTCTGGTTATCTTCGGCGGTGCTGAAGACCTCGCTCTTCTTGTACGGAATCGTCGTGTTGCGCGGGATGAGCGTGGTCATCACGCCGCCCAGCGTCTCGACGCCCAGCGACAGCGGGGTCACGTCGAGCAGCAGGACGTCCTTGACCTCGCCGCCCAGCACGCCGGCCTGGATCGCCGCGCCGACCGCCACCACTTCGTCTGGATTCACGCTCTTGTTCGGCTCCTTGCCGCCGGTCAATTCGCGCACCAACTGCTGCACCATCGGCATGCGCGTCGCGCCGCCGACCAGGATGACTTCGTCGATGTCTGCCGGCGGCTGCTTCGCATCCTTCAGCGCCTGCTCGAATGGCTCGCGCAGCCGCCTGACGAGAGGTTGGCTGAGCTGCTCGAACCGGGCGCGGGTGATTTTCACCTGCAGGTGCTTCGGCCCCGAGGCGTCGGCGGTGACGAATGGTAGATTGATCTCAGTCTCCATCGCACCGGACAGCTCGATCTTGGCCTTCTCCGCCGCCTCGCGCAGCCGCTGAAGCGCCTGGCGATCCTGACGCAGGTCGATGCCTTGCTCGCGCTTGAACTCGTCGGCGACGTGGTCGACGAGAACCTGATCCCAATCGTCGCCCCCCAGGTGAGTGTCGCCGCTCGTCGCTTTCACCTCGACGACGCCCTCGCCGACTTCGAGCAAGGACACGTCGAAGGTGCCGCCGCCTAGGTCGAAGACGAGAATCGTCTCGTCCTTCTTCTTGTCGAGGCCGTAAGCCAGCGCGGCTGCGGTCGGCTCGTTGATGATGCGCAGGACTTCCAGACCGGCGATCTTGCCGGCGTCCTTCGTCGCCTGGCGCTGTGAATCGTTGAAGTAGGCCGGCACGGTGATCACGGCCTGAGACACCGGCTCACCCAGATAAGCCTCGGCGTCCTTCTTCAGCTTTTGCAGGATCATCGCCGAGATTTCCTGCGGCGTGAAATCCTTGCCCGCCTGCGGCACGCTCACGCGTGCGTCGCCGCTCGGGCCGGCGACGACCCTGTACGGCACTTTTTCATGGCGCACGTCCTGCTCGCGCTTGCCCATGAAGCGCTTGATGCTGTAGATCGTGTTCTCGGGATTGATCACGGACTGGCGCTTGGCCGTCTGCCCGACCAGGCGCTCGCCGTTCTTGGCGAAAGCCACGACCGACGGCAACAGGCGGCTCCCCTCCGCCGTCGTGATGACGACCGGGTCACCGCCTTCCAGGACGGCCGCCACCGAGTTTGTCGTTCCTAGATCGATGCCAATAATCTTGCCCATCTCTATATTCTCCTTCAGAAACCTGGTTGCTCCATCCTCACAATGTTCCTGTATTCGTAACTGCTCCGCCCGCGTCATTGCGAGCGCTTCCTTCGACTCCGCTCAGGACAAGTTTTGCGAAGCAATCTCCTGCACGGACAGCCGTGCGGCTAAGGGCGGCTGGGATTGCTTCGTCGCAAACGGCGCTCCTGCTCAGAAACTTGCGTCTCGTTGAGCTTAGGCAGGTGTTTCGACAATCGTGAATCCGAGTTTAGCCGCTTTCTTTTTGAGATGCGCGACTTCGCGCTGGCGCACTTGTTGCTCATATTCGTCGGCGCTCA
>DATEUJ010000045.1:0-17050 GCA_035283185.1 Anaerolineae bacterium
ACTGATAACTGACCACTGATTACTGATCACTGATTACTGATCACTGACCACTGACTACCGGAGACTACCTTGAGCGAAAATGGATTTGAACCCGAGATCGTCGCCTTCTGCTGCCATTACTGCGCCTACGCCGCCGCCGATTTGGCCGGCTCGATGCGGTTGGAGTATCCCGCGTCGATCAAGGTGATCGAATTGCCGTGCTCCGGCAAGCTCGACGCGCTGTACGTGCTGCGCGCGTTCGAGGACGGCGCCGACGGGGTGATGGTGGCAGGCTGACTGGAGGGCGACTGTCATTACCTGGAAGGTAATCTCAACGCCCGAAGGCGAGTCGAATACGTGAGGAAGCTGCTGGATGGAATCGGCCTGAACGGCCGGCGCATCCAGATGATCAACGTCTCTTCGGCCATGGGCGGCCAGTTCGCCTGGTCGGCGGCCGAAATGACAGAAGAGATCAAGCGCATAGGGCCAAACCCATTGCGGGATGCCATCCCGCAGGAACGGCATTCCCACCAGCAGGAACGGCATCCCTATGCCGTTCCGAATATCACAGACCCGCCATCCACCGCATAGGGGCAGGCCTTGCGGCCGCCCACATGTCGAGGACAGTATGGAACAGAAACCCTATATTCTGATCGTCGACGACGACCCCGACATTCTCGAGGGCATCCTCACCATCCTGGAGAGCCAGCCGTACCGTCTGGCCACCGCGCGGGATGGCAAGAAGTGCATGGAGATGGTCGCACAGGACATCCCCGACCTCTTGATCCTGGATCTGCTCATGCCGCGCATGGACGGCTGGGGCGTGATCCGCGAGATGCGCAGCGAGCCGCGCTACGCCGGCGTGCCGATCCTGGTGCTCACGACCGTCGTCGAAGACGCCAGCCGCCGCCGCTACGAATTGGAGACCGGCATGGCTATGGATGTGCAAGACTACGTCCAGAAACCGGCCAAACCGGCCGAGTTGATTCAGCGTGTGGAAAAACTATTGAAAGCCTATGCTTATCGCACTCGCCAGTCCAATTTCAGTCCGGGCTGAACGCCTGCGCCGATCGGAAATCTTCGGCGGCCTCGACGAAGCTGACTTGATGGCGATCGCCGAGTTCTGCGTCGAAGAACGATACCACGAAGGCGAGGTGGTGCTGGCGGAAGGCGCGCCCGCCGAAGCGCTGTTCGTCGTCGAGCGCGGCAAACTCGCGCTGGAGAAGAAGATTCAAATCGGCCGGCACTCGACGCCGCGCAACGCGACGATCGGCTACGTCGAGCCGGGCAAGTTGGCGGGCTTCTCCGGCTTGGTCGCGCCCTACGTCTATTCCACGTCCGCCGTGTGCCTCGAGCCGACGCGCGTCATTCGCATCGACGGCCCGGCGGTGCGTGAGTATCTCGAAGCGCATCCGGCGGCGGGCTGGAAGGTGATCACTTCGGTCGCGGTGCTCATCCGCGATCGCTACCGCAACTCGATTGACACATTGACCTACTTCTTGTCGGTCGTCTCACACGAGCTGCGCTCGCCGCTGGCGGCCATCGAGAACTACCTGCAGACGATGCTCGGAGGCTACGCCGGGGAGCTGACCGAAAAGCAGCAGCGCATGATGAAGCGCAGCCTCCTGCGCGTGACCGACCTGCGTTCGCTCATCGGCGACGTGGTCGATCTGGCGCGCATGCGCCCGGAGCAAATCCAGGCCGACTTCGAATGGTTCGACCCCGGCGAGGTCGGCACGGAGTCGCTCGAGGACGCGCGGTTGGCGGCGGCGGAGAAAGGCGTCCGGATCAAGGTCGAGCCGCCGCCGAAGTTCGAGCCGATCGTCGGCGCGCGGCGCCGCATGCGGCAGGTGTTCACCAACCTGCTGAACAATGCCATCAAGTTCTCGCCGTCGGGAAGCACCGTGACCTTCCGTGCGTGGTACGAGCCTGAGACATTGTACTTCGAGGTGGAAGACGAAGGATCGGGAATTCCACCCGAAGACCTGCCGCATATTTTCGAGGACTTCTTCCGTGGCGACAGCGCGGGCGAGACGCCGGGCGCCGGCCTGGGCCTGTCCATCGCCAAGAAGATCATGGATGCGCACGACGGGAAAATCGTCGTGAAGAACCTGTACGGCGAGAGCGAGTCTGGCACGCGCTTCACCGTCGTCATCCCGCGCAATTTGCAGACGCCGGAGATGCGACGACAGGCATGGATGGCAACGGATGAGCAACGGATAAACGGATAGATGACCACCGACTGCGCGGTGCGCCGATGCTCTATACTCAGCGCGGGCACAATTTGCGCTTTTGTTAGGGTTACGGTGACGGCCACGGTCATGCCCGAATGCTGTTGTCGGGCATCCAGTTTGCCCCCGACTAGATCGGGGGTTGGTACTCCATGCCGATAGGGTTGCTGGATTCCCGCCTAAAGCATGCGGGAATGACCAAGAGGCGCAGTTTATGACCGTGAGCGGTATATGATGAGCAGGTACAGGATTAGCAACGGATAAATGGGCAGTGGGAGTTCGGGCACGGAGAATCGAATAGGGGCAGCGCAGTCGACGCCGGTCGGCGCCGTGATGGTTGTCGGCGGCGGCATCGCCGGGATGCAGGCGGCGCTCGACCTGGCCGACCAGGGCTTCAAGGTCTACCTCGTCGAGGAGAAGTCGGCCATCGGCGGACACATGGCGCAATTAGACAAGACGTTCCCGACGAACGACTGCGCCATGTGCAACATCAGCCCCAGGCTGGTGGACACCGGCCGCCATCTCAACATTGAGATTCTGACCGATACCGACGTGATGGGCGTCGAGGGACAGGCCGGAGACTTCACCGTTACCGTGCGCCGCAGGCCACGCTACGTCGACGTGAGCCGGTGCATCGGCTGCGGCGATTGCGCCAAAGTCTGCCCGGTGTCGCTGCCCGATCTCTACGAAGAAGGGCTTAAAGAGCGCAAGGCCGCATATCGCCTGTATGCGCAGGCCGTCCCGTCCGCCTACGCAATCGAAAAGCGCGGCACGGCTCCTTGCCGGGATGCCTGCCCGGCCGGGCAGCGCGCCCAGGGCTACATCGCGCTGATCGCGCAGGGACGCTATCGCGAGGCATTCCGCGTGATCAAGGAGGACAATCCCTTCCCCAGCGTCTGCGGCCGCACCTGCCACCACCCGTGCGAGGGGCACTGCGCGCGCGCGCTGGCAGACGAAGCCGTCGGCATAATGTCGCTCAAGCGCTTCGTCGTGGACTACACGCTGGCCTACGGGCGCGAGCCGGTGCAGCCCGTGGCGCGCACCCGGCCCGAATGGATTGCCGTCGTCGGCGCCGGCCCGGCCGGCCTGACCGCCGCCCACGACCTGGCAAAGATGGGCTACGGCGTGACGGTGTACGAGGCGCTGCCCGTCGCCGGCGGCATGATGCGCGCCGGCATCCCGGCCCACCGCCTGCCCAAGGGCGTGCTCCAGCAGGACATCGACGACATCCTGGCGCTGGGCGTGGTGCTCAAGACGAATTCGCCGATCAAAGACCCTGCCAGGCTTCTTGAGCAGGGCTACAACGCCGTCTGCCTGGCGACGGGGATTTCGTCCCGCGACCATTCGCTCGGCATCGAGGGTGAAGACGCCGAGGGTGTGATTTCGGCGGCGACTTTCCTGCGCCATGTCAACCTGGGCGAGCCGATCACCGTCGGGAACAGGGTAGCCGTCGTGGGGGGTGGAATCACGGCGCTCGATGCAGCCGCCGTCGCCCGGCGTCTGGGCGCCGCCGAGGTTCACCTTGCCCTCGACCGCCCGCGAGGTGAGCTGCCCGCCTACCATTTGGAGATGGCCGCCGTCGAGGCCGAGGGTATCCGCACGTTCGAGCGCACGACGGCCACCCGCATCCTGGCGAAGAATGGGAAGGTGGCCGGTGTGGAGCTTGCCCAGACGGGCGAGGGAATGAAGGTCGACGAGCGCGGCCGGCGACGACCCAACATCCTCCCGGGCACCGAATTCACGCTCGAAGTGGACACCGTGATCGGCACCGTGGGCCAGTTCTCGGATCTCTGCTTCCTCGATCAACGCTTCGACGACCTGGCCGCGGATCGCAAGACTCTGGCCAGCCGGATTCCCGGCCTGTTCGTCGTCGGCGGGCGCAAGACGGGCGCGAGCTACATCATCGACGCGGTAGCGCTGGGGCATCGTGTGGCGAAATCGATTCATCGTTATCTGCAAGGGGAGACGCTGGGCCAGCCCGAGCCTTCCTCGAGTTCCTTGAGTTCCTTGAGTTCCTTGAACTCTTCTCCCCCCGTCGCAAAAATCACTCGTGAGGAAATTGCCCAGCGGGTACTGCGCGGCGAGATCGCGCTGCAGTCGAAGGCCCAGCCCGCATTGCTGCCGATGGAAGAGCGCGTGACCAGTTTCCGCGAGGTCGTGCTCGGCCTGACCGAGCGCCAGGCCCGGGCCGAAGCGCAGCGCTGCCTGCAGTGCGGCATCTGCTCGGAATGCCTGGCCTGCGTTTACGCCTGCGGCGTCAACGCCATCGACCACAACATGGTGGCCCGCCAGGAGCAGGTCAAGGTCGGCGCGGTCATCCTGGCGCCCGGATTCCAGATCTACAATGCGGCGCTTTCGAAAGAATACGGCTTCGGGCGTTATCCCAACGTCGTCACCGCGCTCCAGTTCGAGCGGCTGCTCTCGGCTTCCGGCCCGACCATGGGGCACGTCTTGCCCCCGTCCGATCAAAAGGAGCCGCGCCGGATCGCCTTTCTCCAATGCGTCGGCTCGCGCGACCAGAGCCACGACTACTGCTCGGCGGTATGCTGCATGTACGCCACGAAAGAAGCCGTCATCGCCAAAGAGCATCACCCGGAGCTGGACGTCCACGTCTTCATGATGGACATGCGCGCCTTCTCCAAGGGCTACTGGAGCTATTTCGAGCGCGCGCGCGACCGCTATGGCATCCACTACACGCGATGCCGCATCAGTGCCGTCCACGAAGACCCCGTTACGCATAATCTCATCATTCGCTACACGGACAGTGATCAGTCGCCAGTGATCAGTAATCAGTTGTCAGTGATCAGTAATCAGTCATCAGTGGCCAGTGACCAGTCGGCACTATCTCGTAGTGACGACTTTAGTCGTCCTGGTAGTGACGACTTCAGTCGTTCTGCCAAATCAGCGACTGAAGTCGCTACTACGAATCAAACTCCCGATCTATCGAGACTGACAACTGATCGCCGTTCACTGACAACTGATCACTGTTCACTGATTACTGAAGAATTCGACCTCGTCGTCCTCTCCGTTGGTATGGAAATCTCCCAACCGGTTCGAGACCTGGGCCGACGTCTGGGCGTCGAGCTTGACGAATACGGCTTCTGTCACACGGTGCAGTTCAACCCCGTGGAGTCGAGCCGCCCCGGCATCTACGCCGTCGGGCCGTTCCGCGAGCCGAAAGACATCCCTGAGTCGGTCGTCGAAGCGAGCGGAGCCGCGGCGGCCAGCGCGGGCCTGCTGGCGGCGGCGCGCTGGTCGCTGACGCGCGAGCGAGAATTCCCGCCGGAGCGCGAGGTGTCGAGCGAAGAGCCGCGCATCGGCGTGTTCGTCTGCCACTGCGGCTCGAACATCGCCGGCTTCCTGGACGTGCCTGCCGTCGCCGCATACGCGCGGACGCTGCCCGGCGTCGTCCACGCCGAGAATAACCTGTACGCGTGCTCGCAAGACTCGATCAAGCTGATCGCCCAGCGCGTGCAGGAACACGCCCTCAACCGGGTCGTAATCGCCAGTTGCTCGCCGCTGACGCATCTGCCGCTCTTCCAGGACAGCATCCGCAGCGCCGGGTTGAACCCCTACCTGTGCGAGATGGCGAACATTCGCAATCAATGCTCGTGGGTGCACTCGAACGACTGGGAGGCGGCGACGGCGAAAGCCAAAGACCTGGTGCGCATGGCCGTCGCGCGCGCGGCGCTGCTCGAACCGCAGCAGACCGTCGGCGTGCCGGTGCAGCATGCCGCGCTCGTCGTCGGCGGAGGCGTGGCGGGGATGACCGCCGCGCTGTCGCTGGCCGAGCAAGGCTTCCCCGTCCATCTCGTCGAGCAAGAGGCCGAGCTTGGCGGCAACCTGCGCCACGTCTTCACGGCCTCGAACGGGAAAGACCCGCAGCAGGTGTTACAGCATCTTATCCAGCGCGTGAACGCCAATCCGGACATCACGCTGCACTTACAGAGCAAAGTCGCCGCCACTAGCGGCTTCATGGGCAACTTCACGAGCACGATTCAGGATGCACGCGAAGCGGGCAAGAGGCAAGAAGTACAGCATGGAGTGACGATCCTCGCAACGGGCGCGCAAGAGTATCACGGGCCGGAATATGGCTACGGGACCGATCCGCGCATCATCACTCAACAAGAATTCGAGCGCATTCTTGCAAATGCAAACTCCAAACTTCAAACTTCAAAATCCAAAGTCCAAAATCTAAAATCCAAAATCGAAAGTCCAAAATCGGTAGTGATGATTCAGTGTGTTGGGCCGGCGGAGAAGTTCTGCAGCCGCATCTGTTGCACCGTCGCGCTGAAGAACGCGATCGAGTTCAAGAAGCGCAACCCGGACGCGCAAGTCGTGATTTTGTACAAAGACATCCGCGCCTACGGCTTCAAGGAGCGGCTGTACACGACGGCGCGCGAGCGCGGCGTGGTCTTCATGCGCTACGACGACGAGCACAAGCCGGAAGTAGTAATCAGTGATCAGTTATCAGTGATCAGTGATCAGTCAGCAGTTATCAGTGTTCGGGCGTGGGAACCTGTTCTCCGGCGACTGATTACTTTGCAAACTGACTTACTGGTCTTAAGCATGCCTGCTGTGCCGCGTCCCGACATGCACGACCTGGCCAAGATGTTCAAGGTTTCGACCGACGCCGACGGCTTCTTCCTCGAAGCGCACGTCAAGCTGCGCCCAGTCGACTTCGCGTCGGACGGCGTGTTCATGGCTGGCATGGCCCACTACCCCAAGCTGCTCGACGAGACGATGATCCAGGCGCAGGCGGCCGCCGCGCGCGCCGCGCGCGTCCTGAGCCGCGAATCGCTGACGGCGGGCGGGCGCGTGGCCGTCGTCGACGAATCAAAGTGCACGGGCTGCCTGACCTGCGTGCGCATTTGTCCCTTCGGCGTGCCGAGGATCAAGGCCAACCTGACCGGCGTCGGCCGCATCATGGGCGCGGCATACATCGAAGCGGCGATCTGCCAGGGCTGCGGCGCGTGCGTCGCCGAGTGCCCGGCAAGGGCGATTCAACTGATGCACTACACCGACGCGCAGATGGCGGCGAAGGTGCGCGCGCTGATGGAATCACCGCCGGGGTTCGTCCCGCTGGCGGGAATACCGGTAATTAGTAATTAGAGATTGGAGATTGGAGATTGGAGTTTGGAGTTTGAAGTTTGAAGTTTGAACTTTGAACTTTGAACTTTGGAGTTTGAAGTTTAGAGCAATTCGCCAATTACCAATCACCAATTACCAAACAAGGTGAATCACAGTGAGCAGCGACGCGCCATTACACATCATTGCCTACTGCTGTGAGCACTGCGCCTACGCGGCGGCCGACCTGGCCGGCGGGCTGCGCATGCAATACCCGCCGGCGATCAAGGTCGTCCAGGTGCCATGCACCGGCCGGCTCGACGTGCTGATGGTGCTGCAGGCCATCGAAGAGGGCGCGGACGGCGTGATGGCCGCCGGCTGACTGCCCGGCGACTGTCATTACCTGGAAGGTAATCTCAACGCCCGGCGCAGGATAGAGCACATCCAGCATCTGCTGAAGCAGATCGGCCTGGAGCCGGAGCGCGTGCGCATGTTCAACATGTCGTCGGCGATGGCCGGCCAGTTCGCCGCCGCCGCGACGGAGATGAATGAGCAGGTGGGGAAGTTAGGACCGAATCCACTGAGAGTAATCAGTAATCAGTAATCAGTGAACAGTAATCAGTGAACAGTGATCGGTGATCAGTAATCAGTGAACAGTAATCAGTGAACAGTGAGCACCGGCCACTGATGACGGATGACTGATAACTGATGACTGACGACTGATGACTGACAACTGATGACTGACAACTGATGACTGATAACTGACGACTGACAACTGATGACTGACAACTGATAACTGACAACTGATCACTGATAACTGATCACTGGCAACAGACCGGAGGTCGACCATGATCGTAGCAGAACAAAAACCACTGGAAGAGATCAAAGCCCTGATCGGCGACGCGAAGAACGTGCTGGTCGTCGGGTGCGGGACGTGCGTGACGGTGTGCTTCGCCGGCGGCGCGCGCGAGGCGGCCATCGTCGCCGCGTCGCTGCGCATGGCGACGAAGCTCGACGGGAATTCAAAATCCGTCGCCGACGTCACTGTCCAGCGCCAGTGCGAGTGGGAGTACCTGGACGAGATCGCCCAGCAGGTCGGCGACGTCGACGTCGTGCTGTCGCTTGGCTGCGGCATCGGCGTCCAGGCGCTCGTCGAGCACTTCCCGAAGGCGTGGGTCGTGCCCGGCCTGAATACCAAGTTCCTCGGCCTGCCGCTCGAGCAGGGCGTGTGGGCCGAGCGCTGCGCCGCCTGCGGCGAGTGCATCCTCGGCCTGACGGGCGGCATCTGTCCCATCGCGCGCTGCTCGAAGTCGCTGCTCAACGGGCCGTGCGGCGGATCGGAGAACGGGCACTGCGAGATCAACCCGGACATCCCGTGCGCCTGGCAGTTGATCTACGACCGGCTGAGCAGCATGGGCAAGCTCGACCGGCTGCTCGAAATCCAGCCGCCCAAGAACTGGCGGGCTGCGCGCGACGGCGGGCCGCGCAAGATCGTCCGCGAAGACCTGCGCCTGTCGTCACAGGAGGAATGAGCGATGACTACGACGAACAACAACGGCCCTACCCCCTCGCACCTGGCACCTGGCACCTCGCACCTGGCACCTGACACCTATCTGTCCGGCTCCAACCTGGAGCGCATCCTCCGCGCCGGGCACTTCGCCGTGACTGGCGAGCTTGGCCCGCCGCAAAACGCGGACGGGGATGTGATTCGCAAGAAAGCCGCCCTGCTGAAAGGCTGCGTCGACGCCGTCAACATCACCGACAACCAGACGGCGATCGTGCGCATGTCGAGCATCGGCGCGGGGACGATCGTCGTGCAGGAAGGACTGGAGCCGGTCATCCAGATGACCTGCCGCGATCGCAACCGCCTGGCGATGCAGAGCGACCTGCTCGGGGCGTACGCGCTGGGCATGCGCAACCTCCTGTGCCTGTCGGGCGACCACCAGACCTTCGGCAACCACCCGAACGCGAAGAACGTCTACGACGTCGACTCGATCCAGTTGGTGCAGATGGTGGCAAAGATGCGCGACGAGAAGGTCTTCCAGTGCGGCGAGGCGTTCAAAGGCCAGGAGCCGCGCTTCTTCGTCGGCGCGGCCGAATCGCCCTTCGCCAGCCCGGTCGAGTTCCGTCCTTTCCGCCTGGCGAAGAAGGTCAAAGCCGGCGCGAGTTTCATTCAGACGCAGCTCGTGTACGACCTCGAAGCGTTCAAGGTCTTCATGGACAGGGTGCGCGAACTCGGCCTGCACGAGCAGACCTACATCCTGGCCGGCGTCGGCCCGCTGAAGAGTCCCGCCATGGCGCGTTACATGAAGGACAACGTGCCCGGCTTGCGGGTGCCCGATCAACTGATCGAGCGCATGGAGCGAGCCGGCGCGCCGTGGGCCGGCAAGTCGAAAGACGAGCTGACCAAGGAAGACAAGAAAGCGCGCGCGGCCGCCTGGCAGGACGAGGGCATCAAGATCTGCGTCGAGCTGATCCAGCAGCTCCGCGAGGTCGAAGGCGTGGCCGGCGTGCACATCATGGCCATCGAGTGGGAAGAGGCCGTGCCCATTATCGTGGAGAAGGCGGGGCTGTTGCCGAGGCCGGTGTTGAACGGGAACTCAGGGAACTGAAGGAAAGACGGGAAGTTCCTTCAGTTCCCTGTGTTCCTTGAGTTCCCTTCACCGCTCCGGCTGGGAGTGATGGTATACTTCTGTCATGAGAATCTACCTCGATACGTGCAGCTTACAGCGCCCGTTAGACAGCAAGACGCAAATCCGGATTATCCTCGAAGCCGAAGCTGTCTTGGGCGTGTTGACCCTGTGCGAGTCGGGTACAGTCGAGTTGGTCGCATCGGATGCCCTGCTGTTTGAAACGGAGCGAAATCCCAATCTTGACCGACGCGAATACGCCTTGGCCGCGCTGTCACGGGCGAAAACGTTCGTGGCGCTCAACGAGCAGGTCGAAAAACGAGCGAAGGAATTGAGTAATGTTGGCCTCAGGCCGTTGGATGCGTTACACCTCGCTTCGGCGGAGGTCGCACAAGCAGATTACTTCTGCACTTGCGACGACAAGTTGTTGCGGCAAGTGAAGGGGATTGCAGGTCTCGAGGTACAGGTCGTTTCACCGATTGAGTTAGTGGAGGCGATCGAACGATGATAGCAGACACTAAGCCACTGGCTGAGATAACCGCACAAGCGCTCAGGCTCTTATATCAGCAGATGGGTGTGGTGAATACCGTCCGTTTTATCAGTCAATTCACAGCGGGGTATGGCAACTATACCGAAGAGCGTGAGAAGTTGTTTGGCGATATGACCCTGGATGACATCATCTCTGCGATCAAGCGTGAGAAGAGTCAACCCAGCTAAGGCTGCCGCGCCCAACCAGTCGCTCAAGCCGACCGAGGAAACTGGAAACATGGCCTCACCCAATCTGATTTGCCAGAGGTCGGTTCTCAAGGTGTGGTGTCGGAAGTCTTGAGCGGCAAGCGAGAACTGAACGTTCGCCAAATTCGCGCGCTGGCGAAGCGCTTTCACGTATCGCCTGCGGTGTTCATGTAGGCCTGCGAGTCTTCGGGCCGCTTCGGGTATAGAATACGCGCGTATTACACAACCACGAACGATAAGCAGGAGGGTCCATGGAAGTCGTAACTGTTTCGCCCAAGTTTCAAGTCGTTATCCCTCTCCGTGTCCGGCGGTCGCTCGGCATCAAGCCCGGTCATAAAGTACAAGTCATCTTGTACGAAGGGCGGATTGAACTGATCCCGCTCAAGCCCATCAAGAAGATGCGTGGCTTTCTCAAGGGCATTGATACGACGATTGAGCGCGAAGCCGACCGCGTATGAACGTCGTAGACTCCTCGGGTTGGCTAGAGTACCTTGCCGAAGAAGCCAACGCGGGCCTCTTCGCGCCCGCCATCGAGAATACGGCTGAGTTGATAGTTCCTGCCATCAGCCTCTACGAAGTGTTCAAGCGCGTTAATCAGCAACGCGATGAGCATATGGCTCTTACGGCAGTGGCGTTGATGATGCAAGGGCAAGTGATCAATCTGGATGCCAGTATTGCCCTCAGCGCGGCCAGGCTCTCAATCACTCTATCTCTGCCAATGGCGGATAGCGTGATATTGGCAACTGCTCGTGCTTTTGGTGCAACGCTGTGGACACAGGATGAACACTTCAAAGACGTTGAAGGGGTGCGGTTTGTGGCCAAAAGGAAATGACGGTGGCGACGCCGTCGAGCAAGACCTGGTCGGCTCAAGAGATTCCGCCGCTCCGGCTGGGTCTGTGACCCAGCCGTCACAGCCGGCCGCTGTTCTGCTGGCAGGTTTCAGGATTGGTAAGACCTGAGTCGGATAGTTGCGATTGTCAGACGCAAGAGTGCTTACACAGAGATCGCGTATAATAGTTGCCGATGTAGGGAACATTGAGAGGGCTGGAGGATCAGAGCCATGACAGACCAACAACTACTTGAGCGAATCACCATCAATCCAAAGGTAATGGTCGGCAAACCTGTCGTCAAAGGGACACGCCTTACCGTGGAATACGTCCTCAACTTGCTGGCGCACGGCGCATCGGAGACCGAGATTCTCCAAGAGTATAGCGGACTAACGCGCGAGGACATTCAGGCGTGCCTGCTCTTTGCGACGCGGTCGCTTGAGAATACCGCCTTCATGCCACTGGTGGCGGAGACTGCCTGATGCGCTTTTTGGTTGATGAAAGCACCGGTTAGCCCGCTCAGTGCAAATTCAGTGAGGGCTGTGATGACAGTTACAGAAATACTCAAGAGATGCAAAACAGTCCTTGAAAGCAATTACAAATCACAGTTCAAGGGACTGATTCTGTACGGGTCTATGGCCCGCGATCAAGCCAGCTCGGCCAGTGACATTGACTTACTCGTTTTGCTAAGCCAGCCCTTTGACTACTTTCGGGAACTCCGCACGATTATTGAACTGCTGTATCCCATTCAATTGGAATCCGACCACCTGATTTCGGCCAAGCCGGCTCCCTGGGACGATTTTGAGCGCGGGGTCATCCAACTCTATCGCAACGCGAAACGAGAAGGAGTGCCGGTGTGACTTCGCCATTTGCCGACGAAATCGCGGCTAATCTTGAACGGGCTGAGCAGTCCATCCAAGCCGCCCGACAATTGGCATCAAGCAGTTTCTACGACTTTGCGGCTTCACGAGCGTATTATGCGGCTTTCTATGCCGCGACCGCCGTTCTGTTGCACGAAGGGTTGGAATTTAGCAAGCACAGTGCTGTTATTGCTTCGATTCATCAGAGATTCGTCAAGACAGGCAAACTGGACAAAGAACAAGGCAAGGCTCTGAACTGGCTTTTTGAACTGCGAAGTGTGGCTGACTATGGGGGTACAGCACATGTATCCCGCCAAGAAGTAGAGCACGCGATTGAAGCGGCGGAGAAGTTTCTGGAGGCCGTAAAACCTTTGCTGCACTGACACAGCAGGGCCGACCGCGTACGAATGTCGTAGACTCATGGGGCGGCCAGATTCTCCATCGCCCTATCTCTGCCGATGGCTGACAGCGTGATACTGGCGACCGCCCGCGCTTATGATGCAGCACTGTGGACACAGGATGAATACTTTAAAGACGTTGAAGGAGTGCAGTTTGTCGCCAAAAAGAAATGACGGCGGCGACGCCGTCGAGCAAGACTTGGCCGGCTCCAAGAAATTCCGCCGCTCCGGCTGGGTCTGTGACCTAGCCGCCACAGCCGGCCGCTCTTCTGGTGGCAGGTTTCAGGGTCGGTAAGACCTGAGTCGGATATATGTGATTATCAGATCGGCCGGATAACCCGCCGACAGAGGGCGTTATAGGACATGTTCGTTGGATAATCCCGAGTTGGGCGGCTGCCTTCTCACCCGTATCACGTTGTGACACTCAAGGAATCGCTGAATGAATGCGTCTGAGTCTCCCCATGATTTTGCGCCCGCTGACGAGAGAGAGGGGTTACTCAACGAGTATCGGACCCTCAAAAGCGAGATTCATAACGCACAAGGACAGCGGCTACAGATCATTTCACTGACAGTTGGCGCGCTTGGCGTTGTGTTATCCGTTTCGGCATACGCAGTTCTGGGTTCTGGTAGCGCCACACCAGAAGCACGGCTTTTGCTAGCGGTCGGTGGAGCCATCGTCTTGTACGCACTCATAATCCCCAGCCTCATCATGATGTTATCCGTTCAGCAGGCAATACAAAGACTTAGCGGCTATATCCGCATTTACATTGAGCCACGAGTGCCTGGTCTAAACTGGGAGAGCCGGTGGCGGGACTTCATGCACCGACACAAGTATAGAGGTGGACTGCGCGGCTTGGGCGGAATCTACTACTTTCTATCACTTCTCCCGCTTCTGCTCCCGCTGTACGCAGCGAGCCAGAGCACACAGAATTGGGCGCTCATATTCGTTCTTGTTCCATTTGTGGGCTGGTCACTTTATCTCTCGTATGATTTACAGGCCGCTGTCTCAAAGAGCTGGAAATGGGCGAAGTGGGAAGGCCAAGAATGATCCATCGCGCCGCAACGGGCGGCCCAACCAGCGCATGCAGCCGCCTACCGCGCCGCGATTTGGGCATTCAGGTCGGCGGGGCAGAATCGCCGTGAAGTATCGTTCCCGTCTTTCGCAGCCGGCGTGGTAAAGTGTATGTCCGCTACGTTCTCACACATCAAGAGTACGGCGAGGAGACTGGAAACGATGAGCGTCTCGACGAAGGATATTCAAAATCATTGGGCGACTATTCGCCCGCTGCTCACGATCCGCAACGAGCGCGAATGCGATCGGGCCGTCAAGCGGCTGCATAGTCTGCTGGACGAGATCGGCACCAATGAACGGCATCCTCTGTATGGGCTGCTGGACACGCTGGGCACGCTCATGCATGCCTATGAAGAAAAGCATCATGCGCTGCCTGAAAGCAGCGGCGCGGATATGCTTCGCTTCTTCATGGAGGAACACGGCCTCACCCAATCTGATTTGCCAGGGGTCGGTTCTCAAGGCGTGGTGTCGGAAGTCTTGAGCGGCAAGCGAGAACTGAACGTTCGCCAGATTCGCGCGCTGGCGAAGCGCTTTCACGTATCGCCTGCGGTGTTCATGTAGGCCGGCGAGCCTTCGGGTCGTTCGGGTGTAGAATACGCGCGTATTGCACAACCACGAACGATAAGCGGGAGTGTCCATGGAAGTCGTAACTGTTTCGCCTAAGTTTCAAGTCGTTATCCCTCTCCGTGTCCGGCAATCGCTCGGCATAAAGCCTGGTCACAAAGTACAAGTCATCTTGTACGAAGGGCGGATTGAGCTGATCCCGCTCAAGCCCATTAAGAAGATGCGCGGCTTTCTCAAGGGCATTGATACGACGATTGAGCGTGAAGCCGACCGCGTATGAATATCGTGAAAGAAATGACGGCGGCGACGACGCCGAACAAGACCTGGTCGGCTCTAAGAGAGTGTTTCTTAAATGGTCAATCGGCCCGAAATGTCATGCTGAGCGCAGCGAAGCATCTCGGGAATGTCGCATTTTTCGCCGATTCTCGCAGAGACCCTTGCTTCGCTCAGGGTGACAAGCCGTGTTGGGTGATTTAAGAAACACTCTCTAAGAGATTGCGCCGCTCCGGCTGGGTCTGTGACCCAGCCGACACAGCCGGCCGCTGTTCTGGCGGCAGGTTTCAGGGCCGGTAAGACCTGAGTCGGATATATGCGATTATCAGATCAGTCGGATAACCCGCCGTCAGAGGGTCTTATACGACAGGTTCGTAGGTTAATCCCGAATTAGGTGCACCTTCTGTACCGCGCACTTCACTTTACGGTATTGAACGGACTATGACAACACTCTCATCGAAATCTATCGAATGGGCTATCGAACATCTTGTTCGGCATTGTGATACCGACATATTCCCGAAAGCCTTCGAATTCGAAGCGATCAACTATTGCAGAGACGAAGTAACCAGGTCGCTCTCGAAACAGGACATCTGCCAGTGGCAGACCAGGGCGTTCCGCCGCTGTCTTGTCCCCAAACAGAGATACGGCTTTCGTCTCGCAACTCAATTAGATCCGTTAGACATGCTGTTTTACCTGGCTCTATGCTTTGAAGTTGGCGAACAGATCGAGAAGTCCAGATTCCCGGCAAAAGTAAAACTCGCTTTCTCTTATCGTTTTGCGCCCGACAGCAGTGACTATTTGCTCTTTGACCGAAATATCGGCTATGCCGACTTTCAAGAGCACAGCGGAGAACTTGCCAAGAAACATAGTTACGTCGTCCTTGCAGACATTGCCGACTTCTATCCGCGGATCTATCTTCATCGGCTAGAGAACGCTCTGAGTGTGGCAGTAAAGTCAACACCTACCCATGCCAAAGCCATCGTCCAACTGATCAAAGGATGGAACCAAAATGTCTCCTACGGCATACCTGTCGGGAACAATTCATCGCGATTGCTCGCAGAGTTAGTGATTGATGATGTTGACCGCACTTTGTTTGCCGAGAACGTAACGTTCACCCGGTTCGTTGATGACTATCGAATTTTCTGCCACTCAAAGCAACAGGCATACCAGTGTCTTGCCCGGCTCGCTAACATCCTGTACGAGACACACGGTCTAACTCTGCAATCCCAGAAGACCAAGATTCTACCAGCTGCTAACTTCGTGAACGAAGTATTGGAGACAGAGGAGCGCAAAGAAATCGAGTCGCTCGCGGCGGGCTTTGATGAGATCATTGATGCCCTGGGCTTAAACAATCCATACGAGATGATCGACTACGATCTGCTGTCACCTGATGTGAAAGCTCAGATCGACGGCCTTAATCTCGAAGGCTTATTAGACAAGCAGATGGAGGCAGATGATATAGATATTTCGATGACGAAGTTCCTTATCAACCGCCTGGGTCAATTGCAGCGATTAGCACCTCTACGCAAGTTGATTATAGAGACGGACAAACTGTATCCTGTGTTTCCAGAGGTCATCCGATACTTGGCCCGATTGGTGGACATCATCGAACCAGATAGAAGAGTCAAGATTGGGAAGTATCTACTTGATAGACTGAAAAGTTCTGTCATCAGCCATCTAGAGTTTCACCGTATGCAGATAATGTCGCTCTTCGCAGGCAGCAACAAGTGGGGCAATGCGGACAAACTCGCAGGCTACTACAATGTCGCGTCAGATAACTGGTTTAGGCGCACTCTACTGATAGCGATTGGGAGGTCTGAACAGCACTATTGGCTCAGGGCAAAGAAATCCGAAATGGACCAAATGCCGATCTGGGAGCGACGGGCTTTTATCTACGCCGCGAGTTGCTTTCCAAAAGATGAAAGAGAAAACTACTATCGTGCAGTTAGCCCACGGCTAGACAACCTTGAGCGGTATGTCGTTGCATGGGCGCAGAAGAATCCTATAAGCAGTTAACCAGGCGATGAGCGTACCTGACAATCGTTGCTCGCGACTGCCTACCGCGCCGTGTATATGCGATTATCAGATCAGTCGGATAACCCTCCGACAGAGGGTCTTATACGACAGGTTCGTTGGATAATCACGAGTTGGGCGGCCACGCAGCCCTCGTGCCCTTCTGTAATGGTAAGATTCCGACCATGGCGCAATTACATTAGGTACTGAACAAGCAGGATTCATCATTATGGGAGAAGTTCAAACCGATGAAAAGGAACAGTCTCAGTAGATCCGAATTTCCGTGTATGAGCCGCGTGACGGCGTGAAAAGTAGCGGGGCTTGCCCCATTCCTGTAAGATTGGAGGTGCTCAGCCACAATCTCAGGAGGACAAGCCCATGTCGAAGGATACCCTGAAACT
>DATEUJ010000046.1:0-14244 GCA_035283185.1 Anaerolineae bacterium
GGGGCGCTGCCGGTACAGGCGTGGAAGCCCAGGTCGACCGGCTCCGCCTGCCCCATGAGCCATCCTCCGGCAGCGCCGACGAGCGTGGCAATCATCACCACCCATAGTGCGCCGCCTGCCCGTCGCAGAATGGCCGGCACGTCCCGCCGGTAGACTCGCCGCAGCGTGACGCGCGCCGCGTCGCCGTCCGGATCGACTTGCGCAAAGAAGCGCTTGAGCGTGCTCCAGCGGCGCTTGAAATCGACCTTGTCGAACTCCCGGCCCAACAATTCTTCGCGATCGAACAGCCTGACGCCCATTCGGATCAGGAGCAGATCGATCACGACGAGTCCGGCGACGAAGCCCCACAAAACGCCGTAGGCTCCCCAGAACATGACAACGCTCACGGCCTGCACGAGCAGCGCCATCGGGATAATGATGAACGAAGCCAGCAGGTTGGCCGCCCGCGTGCTCGTGGTCTGGCTCGACACAACGACCGCGCCCGACACCATGACGATCGCTTCGCACGTCGTGAGAAGGACGATCGGAACCAGAAGCTCTGGTGGAGCGATCCAGCCACGGAACACACGAAGGGCAACCAGGTACAGCGAGATGCCCAGGTACGCCGCGCCCAGCGACGGGATCGTCGCCGCCAGCATCTTGCCCAGGTAGAGCTGGCCGTTCGACAGCGGTGTGCACAGCAGCGCCTCGATGCTCTTGCGCTCGCGCTCGCCGACGAACGCCTCCAGCGCGACGACGAGCGAGAAGGAAATCGGGAAGAAGCCGACGATCATCAGCAGGAACGGAACGATCCGCTCCCCGATGATCTGCGCACCGTAGCGCCTCACGAAGTCCTGCGCGATGCTGGCGGTGATATTCATGATGATGGGGAAGACCAGCGTCAGGACGATGATCGGGGCGACGATGCGCCAATCGCGGAGTGTGTCGCGCACTTCGCGGCGCGTCACCGACAGTGCGCCCGCCAACCATGATCGTCTTTGCTCAATGAACATCATAGTCGCGGCCATAGCCAGCCCGTCCTTGAGTTCCTTGAGTTCCTTGAGTTCCTTTAGCCTCATCCCGCAGAACTCAATGAACGGAAGGATCTTGTGACTCACTGCACTACATTCAGATAGACGTCTTCCAGACGCCGAGGCACTTCGCTCAGCGTCAGCACGTCGACGCGGCGCTCGGCCAGCCAGCGCAGCAGGCGCGGGTTGTCGACAGCCGGGTCTGCGGCCCGGTAGCGAACCCACGTGTCGCCGGCCGACTCCACGCTCACCTGCGCCTGCAATTCCTGCGCCAGGCCGTTCGCCGGCTGCACCAGGCGCAGTTCCATGAGCGGCGGGCCAAGCAGACGCTGCTTCAGCTCGGCCGGCGCGCCCTCGGCGATGATCCGGCCGCGCCGGATGATCGCGATGCGATCCGCGATTTCTTCCGCCTCGGTCAGATTGTGGGTGCACAGGACGATGGCGCGCCTGTCCTTCTTCAGCTCCAGCAGCGCGTCACGCACCAGGCGGGCGCTCTGCGGGTCCATCGTCGAGGTAGGCTCGTCGAGAAGCAGCACCGGCGGGTCGTGCAGCATGCATCGAATGAGCGCCACCTTTTGCTGCATGCCTCTCGAAAACTCGCTCAAGCGCCGGTCGGCGTCGTCCGCCACGCCAAAGCGCGCCATGAGGTCGTGCGCGCGCGCGCGCCGCCGCGCGGCGGCTATCTCGTACGTCGAGCCGAAGAAGTCGAGGTACTCGCGCGCCGTCGAGCGCAGGTACAGGCCGGGCGACTCGGTGAGCACGCCGACCCGGCGGCGCACCTCGATCGGATCGCGCGCCACGTCGAAGCCGGCCACCCTGGCCCTGCCCGAGGTCGGCGCGAGCAGCGCCGCCAGCATGCGCACCGTCGTCGTTTTGCCCGCCCCATTAGGCCCCAGCAACGCGACGACCTGCCCCGGCTCGACCCGCAGCGACACGCCGTCCACTGCCGTGAAGTGATTGAACCGCTTGGCCAGAGTGTCTGCTTCGATCATCGCGTCGTCGTCACATTGACCGGTCAACGATTATTTCAGGGCCGATCGCCCGAGACAATGCTTCTGAGGTACGGTGTGCACGCAAATGCTATCAGTCGTTACAGTGCTCGCCAAACCGCGTCCTCGCGGTTGGCCGCCCGCGGGGACGCGGGCGGTGAGCCACCTGACATGTTTTGCGTGCACACGAGGTACGGGATGATGTTACCTCGGCGCTCTCTCGACCCGGCGCAGCGTCCGCAGCACATATATCATACGCTGAAGAGCCGTGATATGGGTCAGAACGGTCAGCAACAGTAACCCAATTGTAACCTGCTGGAAGACGAGCATGGCCGACAGGATGACGAAGCGCTCCAGCCGCGTGAGCAGGCCGATCTTGCAGTCGACGCCCAGCGATTCGGCGCGCGCTCGCGTGTAACTGACCATCAGAGAGCCTACGACCGTGATAGTCACCAGCATCTGCTCGGTCTGAAGGCCGCGCTGGATCGCGTACACGAGCAAACCAAACAGCACGACCGCCTCGGAATAGCGGTCGAGCGTCGAGTCGAGGAACGCGCCGAACTTGCTGGCCTTGCCCAGACGCCGCGCCAGCGCGCCGTCAAGACCATCTATCGCGCCGGATAGCGGCAGCGCCATGCCGGCGGCAGTCAGGTAGCCGGCAGCCGCCAGGGCGCCGACGACGACATTCGCCACAAAACCGAAGGCAGTCACCACGTTCGGCGTGACGCCCAGACGGATGAGCACGTCCACGATAGGTGTGAGGAACCGGGCGAAGAACCGGCGCGCGCGGTCGGTCAGAGTCTCGGGTGGATTAGAAGATGAGGATGAAGTCATGGACGCAAGACCCGGCTATGCCTGCGCCGCACTGGCAAGGTGCGTCGTAGGCAAACGTCAATTCTGCTTACCCGCGATGAAGTCTTCGACCATCTGGCGCGCCTTGTCGTCGGTGTACTGCCTGGGCGGCGACTTCATGAAGTACGACGAGGGCGCGTGCAGTGCGCCCTTCATGCCGCGCTCCAGCGCCAGCTTGGCGCAGCGCACCGCGTCGATGACGACGCCCGCCGAATTGGGGCTGTCCCACGCCTCCAGCTTCAGCTCGATGTTCAGGGGCACGTCGCCGAAGGAGGTGCCTTCCATGCGGATGTAGCACCACTTCCGGTCGCCGAGCCACGGCACGTAGTCGCTGGGGCCGACGTGCACATCCTTCTCCGGCAGCTCGCGCGATAACTGACTGGTCACGGCGTTCGTCTTGCTGATCTTCTTCGACTCGAGCCGCTCGCGCTCGAGCATGTTGAGGAAGTCGGTGTTGCCGCCGAAGTTCAACTGGTACGTGCGGTCGAGCCGCACGCCGCGGTCCTCGAACAGCCGCGTCAACACGCGGTGCGTGATCGTCGCGCCGACCTGGCTCTTGATGTCATCGCCGATCACCGGCAGGCCCGCATCTTCGAAGCGCTTCTGCCAGTACTTTTCGCGCGCAATGAAGACGGGGATGCAGTTGACGAATGCGCAGCCAGCCTTGAGGATCTGCTCGACGTACCACTTGGTCGCCTCTTCGCTGCCGACCGGCAGGTAGGATACGACGACGTCGGTCTTGGTGTCCCTAAGAATCTGGACGATGTCGTCCGTCGGGCCGGGCGCTTTCTCGATGATCTTCGACAGGTATTTGCCCAGCCCGTCGTGCGTCATGCCCCGGAAGACCGGCGCGTTCAAGTACGGGACGTCAGAGAACTTGTACGTGTTGTTCGGCGCGATGAAGATCGCCTCGCACAGGTCCTTGCCCACCTTGTTCTTGTCGATGTCGATGCCGCACGTGAATTCGACGTCGTGGATGTGATAAGCGCCCAGTCGCACGTGCATCAAACCGGGGATCTGGGCGTCGTCGGGCGCGCTTTTGTAATACTCGACGCCCTGCGCCAACGACGAGGCGCAGTTACCGACGCCGATGATCGCTACGCGCACTTTCTTGCTAGAAGACTTCTTTGCCATGCATAGACTCCGTGGGTATTAGAGATTGGAATTTGGAGTTTGAAGTTTGGAGTTGGGGTTGAATCAGCCTGAGAAACTCCCGTTGATATCGGGCTATGGAATCCCGATCGAGCGAGCAATACACTTTCCGGCCTGATCGCCGCATCTTGACGATACCGGCCGCCTTCAAGCGGCGCAGGTGCCACGAGACGAGCGGCTGGCTTTTGTTCAATGTCGCAGCCATCTCATGGACGGTGCACTCGTCCCGATCGGCCATCAGCGCGATCATCTCCAGGCGCATCGGGTCTTTCAGCGCGTAGAAATGCCGGGCCAGGTCGCGCAGCGCCTTCGCCTCGGCGCGGTCAGCCGATCGAGCCATCATGGCAAAGCCTTGAATTCATAAACAAACGCTTATATATTATCAGGACTCGCTCCGGGTGTCAAGTGAGCCTCTCAGCCCGCCACGGCGATCGTCAGCACGCCGAGCGCGACCAGGAGCGAGGCAACGATGCGCATCGCCCCGCCCGGCTCGCCCATGAACCGCACGCCGATCCAGGCGCCGATCACCACGCTCATCTCGCGCACCGGGCTGACGTAGCTCACCGGGCTGATGCGCAGTGCGCTGAGGACGAACAGATAAGCCGCTGTGCCCAGCAGCGCGCATGCCGTCACCCTTGCCGCACGGTGTACCCGGTGCCGCCCGCCGGCTTCGCTCGCCGGATCGGGCGCGACCTCGGCGATCAGCGCGGCGCGCCGGCCCGGCTGCAGCCAGATCGGCGTCAAGAAGATCCATCCGGCGAGCAGTATCAGGTAAAGGTAAATCACAGGATCGAAATAGCGCACGCCGACTTTGTCCACCGTCGAGTAGATTGAGATCAGCAGCCCCGTCAGCAACGCGTAGCGCGAGGCGAGATTCTTGAATCCCTGCAGAGGCTGTTTCCACGCCGACAGCGACGGCAGGTTCACCAGATACAGTCCTGCTACGACCAGGAGAATGCCCAGCATGCCGCCGGGTGATGGCCGCTCGCCGAGAAAGACGGCCGCCCAGAGCGCGACGAACAGCGGAGCGGAGCCGCGCGCGATCGGATACACCTGCGACAGATCGCCGTGCGAATAGGCCCGCGTCAGCGCGACGAAGTAGACGGCCTCGAGCAGCCCGCTGAGCAAGACGATCGCCCAGCCCGCCGGCTGCGCATCGCCGACGACGAGCAGAAAGGGCAGGCCGAGAATGCTCGTCACGCCCAGCATCCACCACGTAAAAGCGAGCTTATCTCGACTCTGTTTGATCAGCGCGTTCGCGGCGGCGTGGAATCCCGCCGCGGCAAGCAGAAGCGCGAGGCTCGCCACTGACATGAGTGATTACATCCGGGTCCGTTTATGGCGCAAGCAGTGTGCACGCAAAACAGGTCAGGCCGCTCACCGCCCGCGCGGACGCGGTTTGGCGAGCACTGTAACGACTGACGACATTTGCGTGCACACGCGGCACGCGAGTGCTTGCGCGGCGAATGGGAATCGATTATAATGCATGGCGGTCGCCGGCCCGAACCAACGGCGACTGCAAGTTCGGGGTGTAGCGCAGACCGGTAGCGCGCACGGTTCGGGTCCGTGAGGTCCCGGGTTCAAGTCCCGGCACCCCGACTTTTGACAACCTCAGTCCTCATGGATGGCCTTAACTCGGAACCATGAGGACCGAGGTTCACCGGTCGGCCTCAAGTCCCCCCAACCGCAGTCCTCACGGATTGTTTCTCTGGTAGTTCAAGAAAAGCCGCTGATCGATTATCTGACCTGAGTTCAGAACCCAATCCCATCACCGCCAACAGAATGACGCGAATGTCACTTGACGAAAAGCGCCTGCGATGGTAGTATATCGCACAATCGCATAGATTTAATAAGCTTTATATCCTTATGCATGTTTTAGCCCCTGAGGATAGGCAATGCCTGACAAGTTTCAGCATTCCACAGAGTGGTTAAGCCTTAAGGATGCTGCACAGCGATTAGGCGTTCATCCAACCACCCTTCGCCGCTGGGCTGACGCCGGCGAAATCTCCGTGATGCTCACACCGGGTGGTCACCGCCGCTTCGCGCTTGCCGACATCGAGCAATTCGAGGCCAGGCGCCACGGCTTGCGCGTCCTGTCGGGCATTGAGCAAATCTGGGCTGAACAGGCTATCGATCGCACCCGGCGCGAACTTCAGACCGATCCGGGTAAAGGTTGGCTACAGGCTTTCGACGAGGAAGAGCGCGCGTACAAACGTCAACTGGGGCGGCGGCTGATGGGGGTTATCCTTCAGTATGTCTCTCTGGCAGAAGGCGGCGAGGCGCTCCTGGAGGAAGCTCGCGCCATCGGACGTGAGCACGCCGACAACGCGCTCAAGCTCGGGCTACCGTTAACAGCAGCCTTGGAAGCCGCCTTGTTCTTCCGCGACTCGATGGTGGAAGTGGCGATCCAACTTCCCGAGACGACGCATATACGCCCGGCATCCAACATGCATCTGCTGCGACGCATCAACATCGTCCTGAACACCGTGCAACTCGCGATTGCCGAAGGCTACGACCAGTCGAAAGCGCAATGACGATCTTGTGTCTGGGCCTGTCGCACCACACCACCCCCGTCGAACTCCGCGAACGCCTCAGTTTCACCGATACCGCGTTGCAGGCTGCGCTGGCCCGTCTTGGATGTGGGCACGACACGCGCCCCGACCCTATCTCCGAACTCGTCATCCTCGCGACCTGCAACCGGCTTGAGATGTATGCAGGCGTGCGCGACGCATGGCGCTCCAGCGCCGGTGCCGATCCTTTTCACGCGTTATTGGATCTCCTCGTTGATGCCCGCGGCATATCGCCAAGCGAATTGGAAAGTCACTTGTACCGGTACACCCGCATCGAGGCCGTCCGGCACCTCTGCCGCGTTGCCGCCGGATTGGATTCGATGATCTTGGGTGAGCCGCAAATCCTCGGTCAGGTGACCGGCGCCTATGAGGCGGCACTCCGGCATCGCGCGGCTGGAGCGATTCTTTCGACCCTGTTCCAAACGGCGATCCGCGCCGGCAAGCGCGCTCGAACCGAAACCGCCATCAGCCGCAATCCGGCCAGCGCCAGCTCCGTTGCCATTCGATTGGCCGAGCAGGCTGTTGGATCGTTGGCATATCGAAACGTGCTGGTCATCGGCGCGGGCGAGATGGGTGAACTCGCCGTCGAAGCGCTGCGCGCGCGCGGCGTCCGGCACATCACCGTTGCCAACCGTACCCAGCCGCGCGCCGCCGAATTGGCGAATCGCTGGGGCGGGCAAGCCGTCAGTTTCGAGCAACTTGCCGAAGCCCTGATGCAGTCCGACATCGTCATTGCATCGACCGGTGCGCCGCATACGATCATCAGCCCGGCGCTGGCGCGCGATGTGATGGCCCGGCGTCCAAGCCGCCCGCTCATCTTCATCGATATTGCAGTGCCGCGCGATGTCGATCCGGCCGTGAAAGATATTCCCGGCGTCCAGGTGTTCGACATCGACGATTTGCACGCGCGACTGGAAGGATCGATCGCCGAGCGGCAGAACGAGATTCCCCGCGTCGAAGCCATTGTCGATCGGGAAGTGGCCGGTTTTGAGACGTGGCTGCGCGGCGTCGAAGTGATGCCCATCATCGCCGATCTACGCCAGAAGGCCGAGGCGATCAGGCAGCGCGAGCTCGAACGGACCTTACGCTACCTGCCCGACCTCGACCCGCAGACGCGCGAGCACATTCAGCATTTATCGCACTCGCTCGTGAATAAGTTGCTGCACGAGCCGACCTTGCGCCTGAGAGCCGAGGCGGGCAACGGCCACGCAGCCGAATATGCCGAAGCCGTGCGCCATCTCTTTGGACTGACACCGGAATCCTCTGACACAGGTTTATCTCAATGATCTCCTTCTCGGCCCGCACACTCACCGTCGGCACTCGACCTTCGCAACTGGCCCGCTGGCAGACGAATCACGTGATCCGGTGCTTACAGATGGCATGGCCTGAATTAGATTGCCGTATCGTCACCGTCACGACGACGGGCGACACGACGCTCGATCGGCCGCTTCCCGAAATCGGTGGCAAGGGCCTGTTCACCGAAGAGCTAGAAGCCGCGCTCCGCTCCGGCGAGATCGACATCGCCGTTCACTCGCTCAAAGACCTGCCCATCGACGACGCGCCCGGCCTGATCATTTCAGCCATCAGCACGCGCGAAGACGCCCGCGACGTGTTGATTTCCCGCGAGGGCTGGACGCTGGCGACGCTGCCTCAGGGCGCGCGTGTGGGCACGTCGAGCCTGCGCCGATCGGCGCAGTTGCTTGCGGCGCGACCCGATCTGACCTTGCTCCCGCTGCGCGGCAATGTCGATACGCGCATTCGCAAAGCGGCGCAAGGCGACTACGATGCGATTGTGCTGGCAGCGGCGGGCGTGCTGCGCCTCGGCCTGAGCGAGCACATCACCGAGTATCTGCCGTTCGACGTGATGCTGCCCGCGCCCGGCCAAGGCGCGCTGGCCGTGCAGTGCCGCGAGGACGAGGCAGCCACGCGTGACCTTCTATCGGCAATTGACGATCCAGCCTCGCGCGCTGCGGTCACCGCCGAACGCGCCTTTCTGGATGCGATGGGGGGCGGTTGTTCCGCGCCGGTTGCGGCCTATGCGGAATGTGGAATGCAGAAGGGAGAATGCAGAGCGACTGGGTTAGTTGCTTCACGGGATGGTCGGCGCGTCATCCGCGTTTTGGGTGCAGGCCCCGATCCGGTCGCACTCGGCCAACAACTGGCACAACAGGCTCTGACTCAAGGTGCAGGAGAATTGCTTCAATGACACCGCTCGCCGGCAGGCGCATCCTCATCACACGCCCGCGCGCCCAAGCCGCTGACCTGTGCGCCAGACTCGCTGCGCTCGGCGCAGAGCCAATTGTCTTCCCGACAATTGAGATCACACCGCTCGAAGACACAGCGCTTCTTGATCGCGCCATCGACCAACTCAGCACTTACCACTGGATCATCTTCACCAGTGTGAACGGCGTGGCCGCGTTCGGGGATCGACTTACTGCCGCAGGAAAGGACGCGCAAGCACTGAACGGCATCCGTGTCGCCGCGATCGGGCCTGCGACGGCGAAAGCCTTAGCGGATCGCGGCCTGCAGCCTCGCTTCATTCCAGACGAATACATCGCGGAAGCAATCGTTGAAGGCATTGGCGAAATGAGCGGTCAGCACATCCTCTTGCCGCGCGCCGATATCGCCCGCGAGATGCTTGCGATCGAACTCGAACGGCGCGGCGCAGTTGTGGACGAGATCACCGCCTATCGTACATTGCCCGCCGCGCCCGACCCGACTGGACTCACTGAATTGCGACGCGGTGTGGACGCCATCACATTCACCAGTTCATCAACGGTGCGAAACTTCGTCGCGCTTGCAGGGCGAGATGGTCACTCGCCCCACACGGTTGTGGCCTGCATCGGCCCGATCACGGCGAACACGGCGCGTGAACTTGGTTTCCGCGTCGATGTGGTCGCAACCCAGTACACAACGGAGGGACTGGTGCAGGCGCTGGCCGACCATTTCTCTCACGCCAAGAAGCTGCCTAGGAAGAACCGATGGGCACTCGAGAAATGATCGCGACTGTTTCTCACTCGGCCGTTGTCTCCGTCGTTTCGCTCGATTCGAGCGCGGCGATGAATGCTGCTGTGCTCGACGGAAAACTCGCCCGCTTGCGGGTGCTCATCCGTGAACTGGAAAGTGTTGTGATCGCTTATTCGGGCGGCGTGGACTCGACGTTGGTGCTCAAAGTGGCGCACGACGAGCTGGGTGAGCGCGCCATCGGCGTGACTGCCGTCTCGCCCAGCCTGCCGTCCGGCGAACGGGAGGAAGCCGGAGAGATGGCGCGCTGCATCGGAGCGCGCTGGGTCACCATCGAGACCGCCGAGGTGGACGACCCGCGCTATCAAGCAAACACCGAGGCTCGCTGCTATTTCTGCAAGACCGAGGTGTACGGCGAGTTGATTGCTTATGCTCGCGCGCAGGGCTTCGCGCACGTGGTCGACGGCCTCAACACCGACGATCTCACCGATCGCCGTCCCGGCCGCAGGGCTGCGGAAGAACACGGCGTGCGCAGCCCACTCGCCGAGGTCGCCCTCTCGAAAGCCGAGGTGCGCGAAATCTCGCGCCGCCTCAACCTGCCCACCTGGGACAAGCCCTCATTGGCATGCCTGTCTTCGCGCATTCCCTACGGCATACCGGTCACGCGGGAGGTGCTGGTGCAGATTGACCGCGCCGAGCAAGTCGTGCGTCGTCTCGGGATTCGGCAGGTTCGCGTCCGGCATCACGGTCGGCTGGCGCGCATCGAGGTGCAAGCTGGCGACCTGGCAGCGCTCGTGGCGCATCGCGAAACGATTGCGCGAGCGCTGCATGAACTCGGCTATTTGTACGTGACGATTGACCTTGACGGCTACCGCATGGGCAGCCTGAACGAGGCTGCACTTCGCGAATTGTTGAACGCCGTCAGCAGCGGAGCAATCACGACGGATGAGGCCCTGGCGCACCTGCGCGATTGGCCTTACGAGAATCTCGGCTACGCCCGAATCGACCACCACCGCACGTTGCGCAAGGGCGCGCCGGAAGTGGTGTTCTGCGAGGGTAAAACGCCGGAGCAGGCTGCCGAAATCTTTGCTCGCCTCGTTGGGCAGAATGGCCGGGCGATGGCGACTCGCGCCAGCGAGGCCCATGCCAATGCGATTCGCGAACGGCTACTGGCGGCGCAGTATCACCCACAGGGACGGGTGGTCATCGCCAGCGGAGCGACGCCTCTTTCGGAAGATTGTCGGTCGTTCATCTTGGTTGCCACGGGAGGCACGGCCGATCTGCCGGTGGCTGAGGAAGCCGCGCTCACCATCGAATTCAACGGTCGTCGAGCCGAGCGCCTTTACGATGTCGGCGTGGCGGGTGTGCACCGCCTGCTCGATCAGCGCACACTATTGGCCGGTGCGGCGGTAGTCGTGGCCGTAGCCGGGATGGATGGCGCACTCCCCGGCGTGATCGCCGGTCTGGTGGCCTGCCCGGTGATCGCCGTGCCCACCTCGGTCGGCTACGGCACAGGGCTAGGCGGCGTGGCGGCGCTGATGAACATGCTCAACGCCTGCGCGCCGGGCATTGCCGTGGTGAACATTGACAACGGGTTCGGGGCCGGTTATCTGGCTTCGATCATCGCGCGGCAGAGGGTTCAAATCGCGACATGAAGATCGCCTACTTCGATTGTTTCGCCGGAGTGAGCGGCGACATGATCCTTGGCGCGCTGCTGGACGCCGGACTCGATGCACAGGCGCTGCACGAACGACTGCGTGGGCTGAATTTGCCCGGCTGGGAACTGGATGTCCGGCGCGTTCGCAAGCACGAACTCGCGGCGACCCAGGTGACTGTCGTCGCGCGCGGCGAAAGTCCCGAGCGGACGCTGGGCGACATCGAAGCCCTGATCGGAAACAGCGACTTGGCCCCCGCCGAGAAACCGCCCATCGCGCACATTTTCCAGCGATTGGCCGAAGCCGAGGCGCGTGTACATGGCTGTTCGCCGGCAGAGGTGCATTTCCACGAAGTCGGCGCGATCGATGCGATTGTCGACGTCGCCTGCGCAGTCTGCGGGCTGAATCTGCTGGGCGTCGAGGCGGTCCACGCCTCACCCCTTCCGCTCGGGCGCGGCTTCACGCGCTCGGCGCATGGACGGCTGCCGCTGCCGGCTCCGGCTGTCGTCGAATTATTGCGCGGCGTTCCGGTCATCGGTATGGAGACCGAAGGCGAAACCGTCACGCCGACCGGGGCAGCCATCCTGACCACGTTGGCGAAGTCCTTCGGCCCACTGCTTTCAATGCGTCTCTCGGGCGTGGGATACGGCGCCGGCCAGCGCGACACCGAGTATCCGAATGCGTTGCGCGTGCTGCTGGGCGAGACTGAAGCCAGCGCGGACACCGAAACCGTTCTCTTGATTGAGACGAACATCGACGACATGAATCCGCAGTTGTACGAGCATGTGTTCGCGCGGCTGTTCGCAGCCGGCGCGTTGGACGTATGGCTCTCTCCGGTGCACATGAAGAAGAATCGCCCTGGCAACGTCCTAAGCGTGCTGTGTCAGCCGGCGCAAGAGGCGGCGGTGAGCGACGTGGTTTTCCGAGAAACGACGACGCTCGGCCTGCGCCGCCAGCCGATCGAACGCCGCTCGCTGTCCCGCGAAATCCGCACGGTGAGCACCCGTTTCGGCCCGGTGCGTGTCAAGCTGGCACTGGCGAATGGACAGGTGCTGCGCGCAGTCCCGGAATATGAGGACTGCAAACGACTGGCCGAGGTCAACGCCGTGCCACTGCGCGACGTGCTGACCGAGGTGGAACAAGCCGCCAAAGGAGGCTCTCATGGCAATCCCGATCTCATATGACGTGACGACGACAGAAACTGCGAAAGCGAGCGCCGGCTTTCCCGCCGTTCGCCCGCGCCGGTTGCGCCTCCATCCCCAAATTCGCGCGATGGTGCGCGAAACTTCGCTTGCGCCCGACGACTTTGTCTATCCGCTGTTCGTGACGCACGGGCGCGCTGTGCGGAATGAGGTCCGATCGATGCCCGGCGTGTACCAGTGGTCAATTGACAATCTCGCGCGCGAGGCCGAGTCGGTCGCGCGGCTGGGCATTCCAGCGGTGATTCTGTTTGGCATTCCCGCCGAGAAAGATCCGATTGGGCTGGAGAACTTCGCGCCGGATGGCATCGTTCAGCAGGCCGTGCGCGCCATCAAAGACGCGGTGCCGGAGATGGTTGTCGTCACCGATGTGTGCCTATGTGAATACACCGAACACGGCCACTGCGGTGTGCTGAACACTGGAAACGGATTGCTGCCGCACCCTCATCTGCCCGAAGGTTACGTCCTCAACGATGAAACGCTCGACGTGCTCGCGAAAGTCGCCGTGTCGCACGCCGAGGCTGGCGCCGACGTCGTCGCGCCGTCAGGCATGATCGACGGGATGGTCGCTGCGATCCGCTCCGCGCTCGACGCCACCGACTTCACCCACATCCCGATCCTCTCCTACTCGACCAAGTACGCGTCCGGCTTCTACGGCCCGTTCCGCGAAGCGGCGCAGGGCGCGCCGAAGTTCGGCGACCGCAAGACGCACCAGATGGATCCGGCTAACGCGCGCGAAGCATTGCGCGAAACGGCGCTCGATGTGGCCGAAGGCGCAGACATACTGATGGTGAAACCCGCCCTGCCCTATCTCGACATCATCCGCCAGACGCGCGACCATTTCCCCGAACTGCCGCTGGCTGCGTACAACGTCAGCGGCGAGTATGCGATGGTCAAGGCCGCCGCCGCGAACGGATGGATCGACGAGGAACGCGTCGCGATCGAGCTGCTCACCGGCATCAAGCGCGCTGGAGCCGATCTCATCATCACTTATCATGCAAAGGACGCCGCCCGATGGCTCAAGTGACACCTATGCGAGGCGACTCCAGTCGCCGACTGACACCCCAAGCCGCCGCCGAGCGGCGACTGCACGACCAACATATGATCGAGGCTGACTTCGATCTTGCGCCGTTCACGATCGCATGGGAGATCACGCGCGCGTGTGCGTTTGCCTGCGTGCACTGCCGCGCCGACGCTCAGCACAAGCGCGATCCGCGCGAACTGACGACCGAGGAAGGCTACCGGCTGATCGACCGCTTCAAGGCGTTCGGCAATCCGATCCTTGTCTTCACCGGCGGCGATCCGATGATGCGGCCCGATCTGTTCGACCTGATCCGGCACGCCGCCGGGAGAGGTCTGCGCTGTTCGTTGACGCCGACGGCGACCGCACTGCCGACCCTCGAACGGCTGCAAAAGGCGAAAGAGGCCGGCATCCGCCGCATCGCGCTCAGCCTCGACGCGCCTTCACCCGAAGTCCACGACGCGTTCCGGCAAGTGCCCGGATCGTGGGAGCGCACGATGAAGATCCTGCACAACGCGCAGTCGATCGGCCTGAGCGCACAAATCAACACGACGGTGACGCGACACAACGTCGATCTCCTGCCCCAGATGGTGAAGTTCGTGCAGGAAGTCGGCGCGGTGCAGTGGAGCGTGTTCTTCCTCGTGCCGACCGGACGCGGCCAGATCGCCGACATGATCTCGCCCGAAGAGCACGAGCGCGTGTTCAACTGGCTGTACGACCTGTCGCAGCGCGGCGCATTCGACATCAAGGCCACTGCTGCGCCGATGTATCGCCGCGTCGCCATTGAGCGCAGACGCGCCGAAACCGGCGAGGTGGGCGTGACCTTTCAGGG
>DATEUJ010000047.1:0-26278 GCA_035283185.1 Anaerolineae bacterium
AAAGCGGCGCGCGACGCCGTCGAGGCAGCCGCCGCCGGCTATTCCGACCTGGAATATGATCTCCAATCCGGCGAGCGCGGGCATCGCATGGCGGCGGTCGAAGACATCGCCTGCCGCGTGACGGGCGCAGAGGCCGCGCTCGTCGTCAACAACAACGCCGGAGCGGTGCTGCTCGCGCTGAGCGCGCTCGCCGCCGGCAAGGGCGTGCTGATCTCACGCGGCCAGTTAGTCGAGATCGGCGGCGGGTTCCGCGTGCCGGACGTCATGGCGCAGTCGGGGGCGCGGCTGATCGAAGTCGGCACGACGAATCGCACTCACCGGCGCGATTACGAGACGGCGCTGGTGACCTCCTCGGTCGAAGTCGCCGCGATCCTGCGCGCACATTCCAGCAATTTTCGGGTGATCGGGTTCACGACCGAAGTGCCCCTTAATGAGTTAGTGGAGATTGGTAATTGGAGAGGAATTCCGGTCATAGACGACCTTGGCTCCGGCGCGCTGCTCGACACGGCGCAGTACGGGCTGATGCACGAGCCGACGGTGCAGGAGTCGGTCGCCGCCGGCGCGGCGCTGGTGTGCTTCAGCGGGGACAAGCTGCTCGGCGGGCCTCAGGCCGGCATCATCGCCGGCGGGCGCGACTGGGTCGAGCGCTGCAAGACGCACCCGCTCGCCCGCGCGCTGCGCATCGACAAGCTCGATCTGGCTGCCTTGTCGGCGACGCTCATGCACTATCTCAAAGGCGAGGCCGAGCGCGAGGTCCCGGTGTGGCGCATGATCGGCACGTCAGTAGAGGAGATCGAGAGGCGGGCGCAGGTGTTGGCTGACGCGCTGAGGCAGACGGGATATGAGGTGGAAGTCATCCGTGGTCAGTCAACAGTCGGCGGCGGCAGCCTGCCGGGCGAGACGCTGCCGACGCGGCTGGTCGCGCTGACGGTCGATTCGCCGGATGCGTTCCTGGCGAAGCTGCGCGCGGGCGATCCGCCGGTCGTGGCGCGGATCGAAGCGGATCGGGTGGTGTTCGATCTGCGGACGGTGCTCGAGGATGAGCCGCTTTTGAAAGGGCTGCTGGTTGGTTAGCTGAATGGCCGGTTCACGCCACACACAGAGGTTGCGGATGTCGACGATCCCTCCTGAACAGAGTTAATGCAAGTCAAACGATGAGTCAAGCAGTAGCTTCACTTAAGTGGCACGATCTCTGGGGATTGTACTGCGCAGATCTGAAGCGGGATGAGCTAGATGGCTGCGCCTGGCTTCAATCTGTTCCGGCACACTGGCCTCCGGAAAACTCTTCACCTGTGGATGTGTGTGATTGGCTGGCACGCCTCTATTCGGATCGCGCAAGCGAGGAACATCGAAAACAGCTAGGGCAGTTTTTTACTCCCCCAGGCGTTGCGCGCTTCATGGCCAGTTTAGCCGGTACTCTGGAGTCCGACTCGTTGATTCTTGAGCCAGGAGCCGGGATTGGCATATTGGTTGCGGCGGTGGCGGAGCGCATTGCTCGAGAGGGCATCTGCCAAGAGTGGCACACGATCACCTATGAAACCGATCCAGCCCTGCGTCCAGCTTTGGCGCTGGCACTAGGCTACATTCGCCACTGGTCGAGTAGCTGGAATGTCCAGTTCACATTTGAGGTCGTACCGGATGATTTCATCATGGCGAACGCGTGGTTATTGCGCCCCGCTCCACTATTCGAAAGCGTTAACCGTCAATCTAGGCCTCAACTAGTGATTTCTAATCCGCCCTATTTCAAGATTCCTAAGACCGATCCGCGCGTGGCAGTCATGGCTGAGGTTGTGCACGGCCAGCCCAACATTTATGCCTTGTTCATGGCCGCAGCCGCGAAAATCCTACAGCCTGATGGACAATTGATTTTCATCACGCCGCGCAGTTTTTGCTCCGGCCCTTATTTCCGCCAGTTCCGCAAGTGGTTTTTCCAGGCGGTAGCCTTAGAACGTGTGCATGTGTTTGAATCGCGGACAGAAGCATTCGCGCGTGACCAGGTCTTGCAAGAAAATCTCATTCTCACGGCCAGGAAAACGTTAGATTTACCCCATTTCGTGGAACTTTCCAGCAGTTGGGGCACGAGTGATCTCGGAAAGTCCGGATCTCGACGCGTGCCGCTCAGTGAAGTGCTGGATTTAAATTCGCCTGAAGCGGTGCTGAGCATTCCCGTTGGTCCTGCTGATAGCGCCGTACAAGAGGTTTTTAGCCGCTGGCCTGACCGACTGCGTACGCTGGGGTTAGAGATTTCGACTGGCCCGATCGTGCCGTTTCGGACGACTGCGTTAGTGACCAGTGGTGACGACACCTCGACCACGCCGGTTGTGTGGGTGCAGCATGTTGAACGCATGGCAGTCACATGGCCTCTCCTGCGCTTCACTAAGCCGCAGAGAATTCGGATCGAACGAGCCACGCAAAGTCTACTGTTACCCAATGCGAACTACGTGTTGGTTCGCCGCTTTTCTGCAAAGGAGGAGAATAGCCGTATCACAGCCGCACCCTATCTCAAGGGTGCTCTCTCATCAGAGTTTCTCGGAGTGGAAAACCACGTGAACTATATCCACCGTCCGACCGGGAGTCTGTCCGAAGTCGAGGCGGTGGGCCTAGCTGCATTCCTAAATTCGCGCTGGGTCGATAGCTACTTCCGTCTGTCGAGCGGCAACACACAAGTGAGTGCAACGGAGTTGCGGAACTTGCCTTTGCCCCCGATCGAGGCCATTCGACGGATAGGTAACCGGCTCCGGCAATCTGCGGATATCAGCCCCGTCGCGCTCATTAATCAGGTCGTCGGTGAGGAGCTCGGTTTGCCGTTAGACTTACCTGATAGCAACGGAGGCCATATGCCGAAAATCGAGGAAGCCAAGGCCTTACTCAAGGCACTCGGCCTGCCGCCCGCGCAACGCAATGAATTGGCCGCTCTGACACTGCTGGCATTGGCAAACCTGACGGAAACAGATCCGTGGCGAAAGGCTCAACGACGGAGCATTCGTATCCACGATATGATCTTGTTTATCGAGCAAAACTACCGCAGGCGCTACGCGGAAAATACCCGCGAGACCTTCCGCCGTCAGGTCTTGCATCAGTTCGAGCAGGCCGGTATTGTAGATCGCAACCCCGATGATCCGGAACTTCCCGTAAACAGCCCGCGCACTCATTATGCGTTGTCTGAAGCCATCTTGCCCGTCGTCCAGAACTATGGAACCAAGGCTGGCAATTGGCATCTGGAGAAGTTTACGACTGAACGAAGCACACTGATCGAAATGTATCAGCGCCGCCGTGCCCAAAAACTGATCCCGGTGAAAGATGCGTCTGGCCGAGAGTATCGCCTATCTCCCGGCAAGCATAATAAGCTTCAGGCAGCCGTGATCGAGCAGTTCGCGCCGCGTTTCGCCCCTCACTCGAAACTGTTGTACCTGGGCGATGCGGCGAACAAGACTCTCGTCATGGATACGGCTGAACTGAAGCGACAGGATATTCCCGTTGATAAACACAGCAAGCTGCCAGACATCATCCTCTATGTGCCCAAGAAGAACTGGCTGTATCTTATCGAGGTGGTCACTTCACACGGGCCGGTATCACATAAGCGGCATCAAGAGTTGGAGAGAATGCTTTCAAAGAGCCAGGTCGGCCCTGTTTACGTCAGCGTGTTTCCGGACTTCAAAGAATTCAACCGCCACTCCAGTAACATAGCTTGGGAAACCGAGGTGTGGATAGCCGAGTTTCCTGATCATCTTATTCACTGGAACAGTGATAAATTTATGGGCCCTTATTGGCCGCGCAAACTCAGATAGAGGTCTTCCGCTTTCAAAAGACTCGGACTAATTCTCTGTCGCAACCAGAGAAGCCTATGCATTTTAAGCGAGCGTTGCTCATGGTGTTGCAGCCAAGAGAGCTTACGCTGCTCAATCAAAACACAGGCATCCGGCCTCGGCCGTTTCTCATTGCCCGATGTAAGCCGCTGGATCACAGGCTCAGCGAGGGCGGGTCGGTTCATGCCGGACACATGCGGAGGTTACAGATGTCGATGATCCCTCCTGATAAAATGGAAGTCTACAGGCAGTCTGCCCGTGCGCGTGAGGCCATGGCAAAACAGGCTATGCTCCAGCGGCGCGAGACAGCCTGGGCAGTGGCGCGCCGGGCCGCTGACATGCTCAAAAAGGATTTCGGCGCAACGCGTGTCGTCGCGTTTGGCTCCTTGGCGCATGGTGCGTGGTTCAATTCCCGTTCGGACATCGACTTGATGGCTGAAGGCATCGCGCCGGAGGCTTTCTGGCGGGCATGGTGCGCGCTCGATCGACTCGGTGAGCAGCTTGAAATCGATCTCGTCGCCGGCGAGGCGGTGAGCGGGCGGCTTAGGGAAGAAATCGAGCGCGAGGGAGTGGAGTTATGATGGCACGATACCAGGCGCTCGCACAAAGGATCCGGACGGAGATGGAGGACCTCGAACGGACTCAAGCGATTATTCAACGGCACTGGCACTCGGCTCGGTCAGCGTCAGGCGATCCGGATGCCTACCTGAACTCGGTTGCACTCAACCTGCATAGCTGGTACTCAGGATTGGAGCGTGTCTTTAGAATTGATCGCGCTTGAACTCGATGGTGGTACACTGGGCGGTGAAGCTTGGCACACCGAGTTGTTACGCCAAATGGCGCTTGATCTGCCGAATGTGCGATCTCCCGTAATCCAAAGAGAGACAGCCATGCACTTGGGTGAATACCGCAAGTTCAGGCATCGCATTCGAAACATCTACGTGGGCATTAGGCGATGGAGATTGATTCCGGAGGCACGCGCAGTTTAACAAGAGCGTCGCACATGATGTTGCAGCAAGCCCAGCTCTGGCCGAGAATTCAAACCACGGGTATCCGGCCCCGCCCGTTTCTCAAATGGGCCGGCGGCAAGCGGCAACTGCTGCCTGAGCTGATCGCCAGGCTGCCCGAGTGCTTGGCGGCCTACCACGAACCCCACGTCGGCAGCGGCGTGCTGTTCTTCGAGCTGGCCTCGCGCGGCGTGCTGCCGCAAGCCTATCTGTCGGATGTCAACCCATCGCTGATCGATACGTACGTCGCGGTGCGGGATCAGGTTGAGGATGTGATCGCGCTTCTCAAGAAACATCAGCGGAGGCACGATCAGGATTACTATTACCTGGTGAGAGCGATCGACCCTTCTCGCCTGCCACTCGCCGGGCGCGCGGCGCGCATCATTTACCTGAACAAGACCTGCTACAACGGCCTGTACCGCGAGAACAAATCCGGCCAGTTCAACGTCCCGTTCGGACGGTACGAAAACCCGACGATCTGCGATGCGCTCAATCTGCGCGAGGTATCGCGCGCGCTCCAAGGCGCGGACATCGCGCGGCGGGGCTATGTTTCGGTGCTCGAACGGGCGCAGGCGGGCGACTTCGTGTATTTCGACCCGCCGTATCACCCGGTGTCGGCTACGTCGTCTTTCACTGCCTACGATCGCACCGGCTTCACCGTCGACGATCAGCGCGGGCTGCGCGACATCTTCGGCGAGCTGGCGCGGCGCGGAGTGTATGTGATGCTGTCGAACTCGGACACGCCGCTCATCCGTGAACTGTATGCTGGCTTCAAGATTGAGCGGGTATACGCCAGCCGGTCGATCAACAGCAAGGGCAATCGGCGGGGTAAGATTGCCGAGTTGATCGTTTGGAGTTATTGATCTCCAGAGCTGGCAAGGAGGCTGCCATGAGCGTGGTGATTCCCGACGAGATCCTGCACGCGACCCACATGAGCGCGGATGAACTGTTGCAGGAACTAGCGGTTCTCTTGTACCAGAAAGAAAAACTCACTCTCGGTCAAGCCAGTCAATTGGCCGGACTGAGCCGACTGCGCTTCCAATTCCTGCTAGCCAGCCGCCAGATTCCCATTCACTACGACGTTGTGGAGTTCGAGGCCGATCTGAAGACGCTGCGGGAAATGGGACGACTATGATTGTCGTCAGCAACACATCCCCCATCATCAACCTCGCAGCGATCGGGCAGATTGACCTCCTGCGGCGGCTTTACAGCAGGGTCATCATCCCGCAGGCTGTTTACGATGAAATCATCTCTGCCGGAGCGGGACAGCCGGGCGTTGAAGAGGTCAGATCGGCGGAGTGGATAGAAACTCGGCGCGCAACCGACCGAATCGTGATCGCCGCGCTTCAGACAGAACTTGACGATGGCGAGGCCGAAGCCATTGCTCTCGCGATCGAACTCAACGCCGACCTCCTTCTACTCGACGAGCGCAAAGCGCGTCGCATCGCTTCTCAGCTGGGCTTACGGTTTATCGGCATACTCGGCGCGTTAGTCGAAGCCAAACATCAAGGCATTATCTCCGCTGCCCGCCCCGTGGTCGACGACCTGATCACGCGCGCCGGGTTCTGGATTAGCCGCGACTTGTACGAGCGACTATTGCGCGCGGTTGAGGAATGAACTCGCATGACCCTCATCCTCGCCATCGAAGCCTCCTGCGACGAAACCGCCGCCGCCGTCGTCGAGGACGGCTGGATCGCGCGCAGCAGCGTCGTCGCGACGCAGGCGGCGATGCACGCCAGGTACGGCGGCGTGTTCCCCGAGGTCGCCTCGCGCATGCATGTCGAGACGATCACGCCGGTGATCCGCGAGGCGATGGAGCAGGCATCCGCCGTGTGGGATGACCTGAGCGCGATCGCGGCGACGCGCGGTCCCGGCCTGCCCGGCTCGCTGCTGGTTGGGTTGAATGCGGCTAAGGGCATCGCGTTCGGGCGCGGCCTGCCGCTGATCGGCGTGAATCATCTCGAAGGGCACGTGTATTCGCACTGGCTCAAGATCAAAGACGACGCCGTGATCGGCAACGGGTTGAAGTTTCCGCTGCTGATCCTGATCGTCAGCGGCGGGCACACCGAGCTGATCCTGATGCGTGATCACCTGAAGTACGAGCGCCTCGGCGCGACGCTCGACGACGCGGCGGGCGAGGCGTTCGACAAAGTGGCGCGGCTGCTGGGACTCGGCTACCCAGGGGGGCCGGCCATCGAGCGCGTGGCCGCGTCGGGCGATCCGATGCGGTTCGAGTTCGCCATGCCCAAGGTCGATCACGAATTCGCCTTTTCATTCTCGGGCATCAAGACGGCCGTCCTGCGCGCGGTACAGACTTACGGCGAGACAGATGGCCGTGGGAACGTGCCCGTGCGCGCGCCGGTTCCCGATCTGGCGGCGTCGTTTCAGCGCGCGGTCGTGCAGCAACTGGCCGAGAAGGCGGTCGAGGCGGCGGATCGCTACGGCGCGACCGAGATCTTGCTAGCCGGAGGTGTATCGGCTAATGCGACGCTGCGCGAAGTGATGCCGCGCCGAGCACGCGTTCCCGTGCGCTGGCCGCCTCTGTGGCTGTGCACGGACAACGCGGCGATGATCGGCGCGGCGGCGCATTATCGATATGAAGCCGGCCAGCGCGACGGCTGGGACTTAGACATCGCGCCCAATCTGAAATTGGAGTGAAATCAGACCAAGGAGGAGAGCCATGTCGTCGGCGTCCAGCGGGGGGAGAGAGAAGCTTCGAGGCATTATCGACTTGACACGCTACAAGGAATACGCCATCTTCGTCGTCGTCACCACGTTTCTCGGCGCGCAGGTGTCCGGCGCGCCACTCGACGGACGGCTGCTGCTGGCGCTCGTCGCGAACTGGCTGGCTGTCGGTTTCTCGTTCATGATCAACGACGTCGAGGATGCCGCCGACGACGCGCTGAATCCGGCCAAGGTGCAGCGCAACCCGGTGTCGGCGGGCCGGCTGGAACGGCGGGCGGCGTACAAAGCTTCGTTCGCGGCGGCGATCCTGGCCGGCGCGGCGTTTTACCTGCTTGGCCCTGTTCCGTTCTGGCTGGGCGTCGTATGTCTGGTCATCGGCTTCCTCTACTCGTGGCGGCCGGTGCGCCTGAAGCGCATCCCGATCGTCGACCTGATCTCGCACAGCCTGCTGTTGGCCGGCTTGCAGTACCTGTGTGCGTACTTCACCTTCGCGTCGAGCGCGGCCGGCGCGCAGTGGATCGCGCCGTTCGTCTTCGTGATGTCGATCAGCATGTACGGCGAACTGTTCAACGAGGTGCGCGACCTGGAGGGCGATCTCCAGGCCGGAGTGACGCACACGGCGGCGGTCGTCGGCGAAAAAGGCGCGCACGTCCTGATGTATGCGCTTCTGGCGGTCGGCGGCATTTCCTTCGCGTACAGCATCGTGGCCGGGCTGGTTCCGTGGTGGGTGCTCGTCGTGCTATTCGTGCTGGCCGCGATCATTCTGGCCCACCCGATCCTGAAGATGCGGCGCGGGTCGGCGGTCGACCTGGTCGGGCCGCTGCACGTTCCGGCGCAGATCGTCGGCGCGCTGACGATGATCGTGTGGGTGGCTGTCGGCACCTTCCTTCAATAGGATGCGCGTCGAGGCGCTTCGAGCCTGACCGGAAGATGTTCGAATCAAGCAACGCACTCGTGGGACTGTTGTGCCTGGCAGGCGCGATCCTCTTGGCGTTCGTCTATCCGCTCGGACGCAAAGATGGTCAGCACCTGTTCTTCAACCTTGTGATCGTCGCATTGTTCGTCGTCGCCGCGTTCAACTTGATTTCGAAGGATGTGATCGAGTCCGACGCGGCGGTGCTTCTCCTTGGGTTGGGCGCCGGCGCTGTGGCCGTGCTGATCCGCAGCTTCCGGCGGTGGGTGAAGTACTATCAAGGCGTGGTGACCCGACGCACCAGTCCGTATTACTGGTACGGCCGCGCCTATCGGCGGCGGAGGCGGCGCTGAGCCGCTCCACTCTCCGCATGAGACGCCAGATATGAACGCCCTGGTCACCGGCGGCACGGGCTTCCTCGGCGCGAACCTGGCGAAGGGGTTGCTCGAGCGCGGCTGGCAGGTGCGTATCCTGCGCCGATCGACTTCGCCGCTCGACGCGGTCGGCGACCTGAGCGTCGAGCACGCGATCGGCGACGTCCTGGACCCCGCCTCGCTCGCGGCGGCGATGACCGGCGTCGACGTCGTCTTTCACGTCGCGGCGATCTCGATTTACTGGCGCAGCAAGCCCGGCCTGCTCTATCAGGTCAACGTCGAGGGGACGCGCCGCGTGCTCGATGCAGCCCGGCAGGCGGGCGCGAAGCGCGTCGTGTTCACGAGCAGCGGGGCGGCGGTCGGCATCGTCCGGGGCCGCCCGTCGAACGAAGACGACGCGTTCCACGAGAAGATCGCTCGCTTCCCGTATGGTCACAGCAAATGGCTGGCCGAGGAATTAGCGCGCGAGGCAGCGAAGAAGGGGCAGAATGTCGTCATCGTCAACCCGTCGGTGGTCATCGGCCCGCGCGACATCAACTGGGGATCGGGGAGCATCATCAAAGAGATGGCGAGCCGGCGTGTGCCGGGCGTGCCGCCCGGCGGGGCGAACACCGTCGCCGTCGAGGATGTCGTGGCAGGGCACATGGCCGCGGCGGGGAAGGGCCGATCGGGCGAGCGGTATTTGTTGACCGGCGAAAATCTCACGCACCGGCAGTTGGCCGACATCGTCGCGCGCGTCGTCGGCGTCGAGCCGCCGCGCTGGGACATGCCGGGCTGGCTGTTTCCGCCGCTGGCGTTCGCCAGCGGCGCAGCGTCCCGGCTTGGCGTGCGCCTGCCCATCGACGCGACGCAGATTCTGCTCAGCCGCGAATTCATCTGGTTCGACAACGCCAAGGCGCGACGCGAGCTTGACCTGCCCACTCCGTGCACGCCGATCGAGCAAGCGGTGCGGCAAGCGTATGAGTGGTATGTGGAGAATGGCTATCTGTCAGCATCAAAATCCAAACTGCAAACTTCAAACTCCAAACTCTAACTCTAACTTCCAAGGTGGTTGAGTGGAACCGAGACTCTCGCGTCGCACCGTGAACGGGCGCGGCCTGCAAGTCGCCACGAGCGGGGTAGGCCCGCCGCTGCTCATGTTGCCCTCGATCCTGATGACGCACACGAACTGGTCGCTCCTGCGGCCACATCTTGAGTCCCATATGCTGCTGATCATGCCTGACCCCTTGGGCAGCGGGCTGTCGGACAAGCCGGACAGGCCCGAGGAGTACACGCACGGGGCGCAGGCCGACCTCATGCTCGGCCTGCTCGACGCCATGCAAGCTCGCGAGGCGCACGTCATCGGCTCGGCGCTGGGCGGCGCGACGGCGATGGCGATGGCCGGCAGGGCGCGCGATCGAATCCGGTCTGCGGTGCTTATCGAGGGCATTTTCGCCGAGCGGCAATTGCCGCTGTGGGCGGCGCGCATGCGCGATACGCTGGCCGACGCGCTCATGGGCCGCATGGCGTTCGGCTCGATGAAGAAGCGCGTCGTCGCCGAAGGCCTGGCGAAGGCGACGATGCGCGACGCCTGGGCCGGACTCTCGAAGATCGAGCAGCAAGCCGCCGCCGACGCCTATTTCGACCCGGAGGCTGATCGCAAGGGATGGCTGGGCCAGCTCAGAGGCGCCGGGCGCGACGTGACGCCGCTGCTGGACGGCTTGCAGACGCCGATCCTGTATTTGCGCGGCGCACTGTCGACGGCCGGCGATTTCCTTGAGAGGAGTATGGGATTCCTGGGGACGCTGCCGAATGCGCGTGTAGTCGCCGTCGAAAACGGCGCACACGATCTTCACATCCAGCAGCCGCAGAAGGTGGCAGAGCTGGCGCTGGCGTTTTGGCGAGAGATAGAGGAGCGAGCATGAAATTCGACACCTCAATCGGATTCGGCGTGGACCTGAAAGATGTCCCCGTGATTGCGCGCGCGGCCGAAGCGATCGGCTTCGACGCGCTGTGGAGCAGCGAGACGCAGCACGACCCGTTCCTGCCCCTGGCGCTGATTGCTGAGCACACGCAGCGCATTCACCTCGGCACGGCGGTGGCGATCGCTTTCGCGCGCAGCCCCATCGTGCTGGCGCACACGGCGTGGGACCTCGCCGGGCAGTCCGGCGGGCGGTTCATTCTCGGCCTGGGCACGCAGGTGAAGCCGCACATCGAGCGGCGCTTCGGCATGCCGTGGGGACCGCCGGTCGCCCGGCTGCGCGAGTTCGTGCGGGTGATGCGCGCCGTGTGGGACAACTGGCAAAACGGGACGCGCCTGAACTTTCGCGGCGAGCATTACAAGGTCACGCTGATGACGCCGTTCTTCAGCCCGGCGCCGATCGACCCGCTGCACGCGAACATCCCGATCTACATCGCCGGCGTCGGCGCTCCGTTGAGCCGGCTGGCGGGCGAGGTCGCCGACGGATTCGTCGTGCATCCCCTGAACACGCCGAAGTATCTCGCCGAGGTGGTGCGGCCCGCGATCGAAGAAGGCGCCCGAAGATCCGGTCGATCCGCGAGCGATGTCGTCATTTCAGGCTCGGTCTTCGTCGCGTTCGACGCGGCCGAGCGCGAGGCGGCCCGCGCGCAGATTTCTTTTTACGCCTCGACGCCGTCGTACCGGCCGGTGCTCGATCTGCACGGCTGGGGCGCGATCGGCGAGCAGTTGTCGGCGCTGGCTTCGCGTGGACGGTGGGATGAAATGCCCGGCGTGGTGAGCGACGGGATGCTCGACGCGATATGCGTCGCCGGAACGTGGGATGAGGTGGCCGATCAGGTCAAGGCCCGCTACGGCGGACTGGCCGATCGGATCGGGTTCTATCGCCCGTTCGTGCCGGGCGTCGACGAGGAGCGCTGGCGGGCCGTAGCCGATCGACTGCGGGAGCCATAGACCTGGCAGGTCTTGTCAGCTGATATTAGGCGTCGGCTGGATCACCAAGACCTGCCAGGTCTGACTTGAGCCGGTCCTCCAGCCACTGCAGCACGCGCACGGCCATCGTTCCCCGATTCTGCTTCGTCACCTCGATCGTCCTCACACCCGGCATCCGCTTCAGCGCGTCGACCCACGGCTCGGCGGCGATCATCGCCGTGGCGATCACCGGCTTGCCGCAGTCGATCGCCTTGATCACGGCGCTTTTGAACTGAGACGAGAACAATTCCATTTTGCCGATCTCGTCGAAGATGACGATCTCCGCGCTTTCAATCGCGCGGCGCAGCGCCGCCACGCCGACCCGCTCGAAGCCGGCCACGTCTACGCCGTAACGCCCCACCTTCGATCGCGATCGTATGTCGACGTGCGCCAGCGTCGCCTGCTGCCCGTCGAGCGCGATGACGCGGAAACCTTTGCGCCCGCCCGGCCCGAGGATCTCTTCCGTGTAGAAGCCGCCCGCGCGATCGCCGAGCGCCTGTGCGAGGTGCTTGATGATCGTCGTCTTGCCGACGCCCGGCCTGCCGGTGAGAAGGAGAGTCCGTCTCATACACAACTTCAAAATCCAAAGGTTCAAACGACAAATCTCCGCACCTGGACGCACGCCAGTATATCATGAGCTCTGGTGATTACACACATCTGATGCTCGCCATCCGCGTCCCCACGGACGGCCCGCGAGGACGCGGGCCTCGGAGCACTTGTGAATAGTCTCCAAGCCGTGGTGATGACACACGACGCTCATGCCGCCGTCCCTTCGACTCTGCTCCCCGCTCCACCTGCCCCCCTGCGGGGGGTTCGGTCGGGGACTTCGCAGGGCAGGCTCCGGCGGCGTTGGCCGCGTTGCCCGGAGTCATGTCCTCGTGTACAATCCGGCGCATGTCACGCGGAGCAAGCGGATGGCGCAGGGACAGGGATTGAGTCGCACGCTGATCGTCCTCCTCACGATCGCCGTGTCGATCTACCTGCTGGAGAAGCTGGGCGCGCTGGTGGGCGCGCTGGGCAACGTCGTTCTGCTGCTCGCACTCTCGTGGCTGCTGGCCTTCGTGCTGCAGCCGGTGGTGAACTGGTTCGACCGCGGGATCGTGCCGCGCGGCGTGCTGCGCTGGGCGCGCGCCCGCGCTGGCGACGCCTGGGGCGATCGCCTGGAGCGCTTGAATCTGCCGTATGGGCTTGCCGTGGCCGTCGTGTTCTTGCTGGTGCTGGCAGCCTTGATCTTCGTCCTGCTCGAGTTGATCCCGGTCGTGATCGATCAGATTGCCCAGATCGCTCAAAGTCTTATCACGATCACCGATGATCTTCCCGGCGCTTTTCAGCGTATCGCGGACTGGCTGACCGAAGTGCGCCAGCGCCTGATCGTCGACTTCCAGATCGATCCGGCTGCCATCCCGCTGCCATCGCCTGAAGACCTGATTGCCGAAGTGGGGCGTCTCGTGGCAGGGCTGGGCCAACTGGCGCTCGATCTGGTGGCCGGTTTCGTCTTCTTCCTGACGCAATTGGTGCTGGTCTTCCTCATCGCCGCTTATATTCTGATCGACGGCCGCAGACTGGGGCGGGAGATCTTGCAGGTGCTTCCCGATCGCCTGGCCGGCGACATCCGCGTAGGGTACAGCACGCTCGATCGCACCTTCGGCGGGTTCGTGCGCGGCATGCTGCTGCAGGCGCTGCTGTACGGCAGCGTAGTGACGGCGTCGATGCTGTTGTTCGGATTGTCTTACGCGCTCGTGGTCGGCGCCGCGACCGGCCTGCTCATGCTGATCCCGTACGTGGGCGGCGTCATCGGGCTGGCGCTGCCGCTGCTCGCCGGACTGATCCAATCCTCGCCCAACACGCTGCCGCTCGTCCTGGTGCTCTTCATCTTCCAGATGCTGTTGTTCAATCTGATCATGCCACGCATCCTGAGCCAGGCGCTGCGGGTGCCCACGCTGTTCGTGTTCGTCGCGCTGATCGTCGCCGCGCAGTTGATCGGAGTGTGGGGATTGCTGTTCGGCGTTCCGCTGGCAGCGGCGCTGTACTCGATCGCGCTGGCGCTACTGCGGCGCGTCAAGCATTACGCCGAAGCGCACGCGCCGGGCGAGCCGGGCCTGACGAATGGCTGAGGGTCGACGCACAGGCTCCGCCGAATTGCGCGGCTCGGATCCCGATGCGGGCGAGCCGTTCTTCTTCGCGGGCGGGTCGATCGGGTGCGTGCTGCTGCACGGCTTCACGGCCGCGCCGCGCGAGATGCGCCCGATGGGGGAGTTCCTAAACGAGAGAGGCATCACGGTCTACGGCGCGCGCCTCGCCGGACACGGAACCTGTCCCGAGGACCTGGCCCGCACGGCCTGGCGTGACTGGTATACCTCTGCGCTCGGCGCGGTGCAGAGGCTGCGCGAGCGCTGCCGCGCGGTGTTTGCCTGCGGCCTGTCACTCGGCGGCGCGCTGTCCCTGTTATTGGCGGCCCACAAAGAGGTCGACGGCGCGATCGCGATCAACACGCCATTGCGCCCTCACGACAAGCGCCTGAAGTATGCGCGCTTTCTGGCGCCGTTCAAGCCTTACACGCCGAAGGGACTGGCGAATCTGCACGACCCGACTGCGCTGGCCGATCATGCCGACTACCTGCGCATCCCCACGCGCGCGGCAGCGGAGTTGCACCGGCTGACGCGGGTTCTGGAACGCGCTCTGCCTCGCGTCGATGCGCCCGTGCTGGTGATCAAGTCGCGGCTCGATCGGGTCGTCCCCCCTGACGACGGGCAGACGATCTTCGACCGCATCGCGGCCTCCGACAAGCGCCTGGTATGGCTGGCGCGCGGCGGTCACATCGCCACCGAGGATTACGACAAAGAGATTGTATTTGAAGAGGCGCTGCATTTCATCGAAGCGCACACGCCCGCGAAGCGGGCAGTCCAACTTCAAATTTCAAATTTCAAACTTCAAACTCCCAACTCCCAACTCTAACTCCCGAACTCAAACGCCATGACACGCGATAACAAGATCGTGACGTTCTCGCTGTTCCTGTGGGGCATCGGCGAGAGCATGTGGTTTTACATCCGCGGCCTGTATCTCGAAGGATTGGGGGCCATGCCGCAGGAAGTGGGGCTGGCGCTGGGGATTGCCGCGCTGACGCACGCCGCAGCCTACGTGTTGGGCGGCGCGCTTGCCGACCGGTTCGATCGAAAGTTCCTGCTGCTGGCAGGCTGGCTGACCGGCGTGGTCGCTGCGCCGCTCATGGCGCTCGCCGGCGATTGGCGCGCGTTCATGATCGGCTTTAGCGTGTACAACGTATCCGCTTTCGTCGCCCCCGTCATCGACACCTACGTCACGCAGGCCGCCGGCCGCGCGCCGCTGGAGCGCGTGCTGCCGGTCGTGTTCGCCGGTTACTGGGTAGGCAGCGTGCTCGGTCCCCAGGCCGGCAAGATCCTCTTGACGAGGACGGGCGAGCGCGGCATCTTGCTGGCCTCCTCGCTCGTGTTCGTCGCGTCGACGGTGGTGATTGCGTTCGTCCGCGCCCAGCCTGCGGCGCGGCGGCCCTCACCCCCGGCCCCTCTCTCCCCGCAGACAGCACGCGAGGACAGGCCGTCGAGGACCCTCGCAGACAGCGTGCGACCCCCGCACACAGCAGGCGAGGGCAGGTGGCAAGCGACAGGCGAGGGGAGTCGGCACTGCCAACCGCGCGTTGGGCCGGTTCAAGCGCTGCGCCCTGCCTGGTCGTTCTTCGCCTACCAGTTCGCCATTTTCTTCAGCATGGCGCTCGGCGCGCAGCTGATCCCGAACTATCTGCTCCGCATGGGTTGGCAATCGATTGACGTCAGCGGGATCGTCAGCGCGCTGCCGCTCGGTATCGCCGTTCTGACCGTCGCCGTCGGCCATTTCGCAGCAGGTCGCAACCGGCGCGGACTGCTGGCGTCCCAGGCGTTAGTGCTGGCCGGAATAGCCGCGTTTGCGTTCGGCGCGCCGGCCTGGGGAGGGTTCGCCGTGGCAGGGTACTTGCTGTTGGGCGGGTTCGACGCAGCGAGGCAGCAGGCGCTGGCCAGGATGCCTCGCTACGTGCAGAAGGAGCAGCGCGGCCTGGCCTTCGGCGTGACGTCGACCGTAAGCGAAGGCGCGGTCGCGGCGGCCTCGGTGATCGGCGGCGTATTGTTCGCGCTCGATCCGGCGCTGCCCTTCTACGCCGGCCTGATCCTGATCCCGGCCGGCATGGCGCTGACGCTGCGTCTGCGTGCGCCAGTGACGGGTGCGGCGGCCGAGGGGAAGGCGGTGCTTGCGCCGGTGGATGTCGCACGGTCGTAACTGCTCACGGGTTACGCATCGCGCGAGCCAGGGATACACGTATGAAGAGGAACGATTTGAGCATCCGCGAGGACCTGATGTGGGAAGGCCGCACGCTCACGGCGACGTGGCTGCCTGCGCCGTTCATGCCCACGCTCGACCAGGTGACGCAGGCCAGCGGCGTATGCTTCACCGGCAGCGGCAAGATCGTCTTGGTGGCAGGTCACGCCGGCAAGTGGGCGCTGCCCGGCGGGCACGTTGAGCCAGGTGAGACGCTGGAGCAGACGCTGGCGCGCGAAGTGCTGGAAGAAGCTTGCGCGACCGTCACGCAATCCGAGTATCTCGGCGCGCAGGAGGTGAGCGATCCGGACAATCCGACCGGCTCGCGCGCTTACTATCAGGCGCGATTCTGGGCGCGCGTCGAGCTGAAGCGGTTCGAGCCACGGCACGAGCGGACGCAGCGCACGCTGATCGCGCCGTCGGCGTTTCAGTCGGCGCTTCGCTGGCGCACCGAACGCATCGCGCAAGCGATCTTGGACGCCGCGCTCGCGACGGAAACCCGTTACCGGTCGCGCCCGCGCTAAGAGCGCGTCTTAAAACCTGTAGAGCGGGCATCCCTATGCCCGCTGTTGACGCATGGGGATGCGTCAACCACGGGTTCTAAGACAGTCTCTAAGCCCATATTCCGCACGTTGAGCCGATTTAGTCGGTGCTCACGGCGGATGATCCATCCGCCGTCCCCTGGCCGCCGGATGGATCACGCGAAGCGGAGCGGGAGCGGGAGCGAAATCCAGGCTAAGAGGTGAAGGAGGTAATCTGCGATGAAGTGGACGCGGCGTGATTTCCTGCGCGCGCTCGCCGCGATGCTGGGCGCGGCGGCGCCTCCCCCTGACGGCTACAAGATCTACTTACCTCTCGTGACGAGAAGCAGCGTGTACGCCGCCGATCTGGGCGGCGGCGTGTGGGTGATCGGCAACGATCTCGTCGAGGAGCGCATCGCCTTCATCGGCGGCGGGCTGTTTACGAGGTCGTTTCTCCACAAGGCTAGCGGGCGGGATTGGTGTGCTTCGGCGTCGTCGCCGGTCTTCTTCCTTGAGGAAGAGGAGGCAGAGCTGACTTCCGCGGACGGCTGGGTGCACGTCGAGTCAGCGGCGCTCAACTCCGGCGACGGCGCACAGCTCACGGTGACGGTGCAGCACGCGGCGCGCCCGATCCGCGCTCATTCCCACTTTCACGTATGGTCCGACGCGCCGGTCGTGCGCTCCTGGACCGAATACGAGAATATCGGCGCCAGCGCGCGCCAGTTGCAGGCGCAGTCCTTCTGCGCGCTGACGCTCGGCGCGGCCGGCGCGCTCGAAGTCGTATGGGTCGCGCCGTTTAGCTGGCTGTCGAATCGCACGGACGATTCATTTGTCATGCACCGCGAGACACTCCAGAACCCCGGCCAGGAGCGGCATCTGGTGATGGGGCCGTACGCCGCAGAGGATGTGGGTAGTTACAATGTCGTCACCTATCGGCCGTCGTGCGGCTGGTTCGCGTTTCACCAGCCGGGCCCCGGCGCGGGCCTGTTCGGCGGCGTCGAGTGGAGCGGCGCGTGCGAAGCTCACCTATCGCTGAATGACTCCGGCCAGGGGCGGGTTGGCATCGGGCACTGGCGGCCGGCGTTGACGCACGCAGTCGGGCCGGGCGAGAGCGTGACGTCGCCGGTCGCGTTCGTCGGCCTGTTCGAGGGCGCGCTCGACGAGGCCGTGCATCTCAGTCACCGCCTGGCGAAGGCACATTACATTCCCGCTCGGCCGCCGATTCGCGTGCCTGCCGGGGCAGAGTTTCCCTACGTGATGGCCGACACGTGGGGCTACGGCCCGGACATCGACGAGGCCGGGCTGGGCGCGTTCGTCGATCGGGCGGCCGAGATCGGCGTCGAGGCGGTGACGATCGACGAAGGCTGGGAAGCGCGCATCGGCGACTGGGTGTCGCACCCGACGCGCTTTCCGAGCGGCTTGCGCGCTATGGTTGATACTATTCACAGCAAGGGTATGGCTGCCGGGCTGTGGCTCGCCTTCGCCAACGTCGATCCGGCTTCGGCGGTCGCGCAGGCGCATCCCGACTGGCTGGCGACGCAGGGCGGCGCGCCGATTACGGGATCGTTCAGCACACAGGTGTTGTGCCTGAGCCACCCGGACGCGCGGGCGTGGGTAGCTGCCGAGTTCGACCGTATCGTCGCCGAGTTCGACGTAGATGCCTTCGTGCAGGACTTCGAGACAATCGCGCGCTGCGACAACCCGGCGCACGCGGCGTGGCACCAGGCGGCGGACTCCGAGTATCGCAACGTCTTGGCGCTGTGGGAATTGATCGACGGCGTGCGGGCACGGCATCCGAACGTGATGATCGAGAACAACTGGAGCGGCGGGCGCGTGATGGACTTCGGCATGCTGCGCCGATACGACACGGCGCTGTGCGACGACTACAACCAGGCGGCGCGCAATCGCGGCGCGTCGTTCGGCGTGACGCACTTCTTCCCGCCCGCCTTCGTCTCCAAGTACATGGGCGCGGAGGCGCTGCCGTTCGATTACCAGACGCGCAGTTACTTCTTCGGCGGGCCGTGGAATTTGATGACCGACTTGCCTGCGCAGGACGCGCTGATGCTGGCCGGTGCAATCGGAGCGTATAAGGAACTAAGGGAACTGATCCGCGACGGGCGCGTGGTTCACCTGGTTGCGCCGTCATTCAGCGGCTCCGGGCCGAATCGTTATCAGATTTCGTGGGACGCGATTCAGGCAGTCGAGTCGGGGATGAATCGAGCCGTTTTGCTGATCGGGCGCGGCCTGGCCGGACCAGGGGCGTACAACGTCAGGCCGCAAGGGCTAAACCCGGCGAAAGTGTATGCGCTCGCCGCGTCGTCGGGCGCGAATTATGGCAGCCGCTCAGGCGCAGACCTGATGGCGAACGGAATCGACGTGAGCCTGCCGGAGCGGGCGCATGAGACGATTGTCCTGGCGTAGCGCACCTCAAGCCGCGACCTTCGCTTTGCATCCCGCAGTGTCACGCCGGCGGCAGGTCGGGGGAGGTGTCGTTAAGGTTTCCTGAGCGCGGCAGGCACAATTTGCCTCTTGACAACGCAATTGGTAGGCGACGACGCTGCTGGCGAAGGGTATGCACTTTCGGTCACGTCACCGAATGACAACTCCTTGTTAGGCAAAGCCGCTCAGTTGGCGGCGTCGGCTACACGTAGCCCTCCTCAATCTATTGTAGCGAACGAGGCAACAACTTCTCGATCAAGCCCCACCCCGGCGGCGCGGGGCAACCGGCGTAATGCCAAGAGTCGTCGAGCAGCAGTGCATGAGCACATAGAACCCTGTTGCATGGTTGGTTGGCAGTGGAGGCACATCAGCTAGCGCCACCTCCACCGAACTCCGAGCAGCAAAGGTGCTGGTTTGCCCAGGCAGTATGCGCTGTGGAACCTGTGTCCCATCCACAATGATGCTCATCGCGGCCGATCCATTGTTCGTGATACACACATAGACAAGGATCTTGTCAAGCTCGACCAGCGGAGCAGCAGCATGAAAGATTCCCTGCCGGTCAAAGCCCTTAGCATGGTCCAGCTCAATGCAACCGAGACACCCTTCTGTGGTGAGGGTCTGCGGAGGTGGACAACAAAGTTGTGATGGAGGTGGCATCTTTTTGTCCCCGTCGCCATCGTCGACACCACCATCCACGATATGAGTTGCCACGGCATGCCCCACATTAACACCCGCTCTCATGGCGTTCACTTGGTCTTGATGGCTGTAGGTGGCTCCTTGGGGAGGAATCGCGGGGATTTCCGCGCTCACGTCCACAGGGTCAAGGTCGATTGGTCCTCCGATGGTCTCTAACCTGACTGCGACTTGGTTGAAAACGCTCCGAGCGGGGAACTTAGGCATGTTTCGCTGGGTATCCCATTCTCCGGTAATCTCCCCCTCTGGTAAGTCCACGTCGGTGCGTAACGACAGGCTTACAGGACCCAGCGGAGTCATGCCGCTGTGATCCATAGCGATGAACTTTGTTCGTATGACGAACTTGTTCCCCGATACCTCCGCTGCTTCGCGCCTAATAGCTGTCGCGCCCCGCAGTCTGAAGGAGATTGGCCCTCTTACCGGTCCTCCGTATCCTTCCAAGAAGGTCATGAGAAGTTGGACCACTGAGGGAAACACATCTTCATCCGCAACTCGCACGTCCACAGGGATTGGATGCATACCCATGGTTTATGCCTCCTTGTTTACCACATGGTGTGAATATTAAACCTTTGCCACAATGTTCAAGTCGTCATTGACTCCTGTTTTCGCATGCAACCGCGAGCGCGATTGTCCCGCGCGCAGGGGACTCTGGAGCGTTAAGGGCATCTTTCGGGCTGGCACGAACTGACTAATCAGCTGAGACCATCCACGCTGCCCTCACAGGGATTGGTCCCCCGATCGCACGATACGACAAATTCGACAAATTTGCCGGTGACGGTCGCTGAACGACTACCTCCTGGCTTCACCGCCGCCACCGTGAACTTTTTGGGCTGACTTGCTCCTTTCGTTCGATAGCGCACGTTCAAAGGACACTGCCCTTTGTTTGTCACAGTAGCGGTCTTCTCCGCGGAGCCGGGGCCTGCATATGAGTATGCAGGCTCTGTATCACCACATTCAATCTTGAACGCTGGCATTGAAACCTCCTTTCTCATGGTTCGCTCATTTTAAGAGCGATTTCTCTGGTCAACCTCTACGACACCTCGCAACCATCCAGCACTTCCAATACATGACTTCCTCCGGTCGGCACCAACGACTGGCGTTCAGCTACGCGCCCCCACTGTCGGTCGCCCGCGGCACGGATCGGCTTTATTGACTGGTGGAGTCCCTTGGTTGCAGTACACGCTCCGTCCGTTATTTCTGGGATTAGTCATGCGAGGTGCTCCCAACCGGCGTTCCCCTCACCGCCTGTTCGAGCTTTCTGAAGTAGCCGGGCCCCAGTTCTCGCCCCGGCTTGAACTCGGTGGCCACCTTTTCTAGGCTCTCGATCGCGGCTTCCAACTCCGCGAGCGCAGCATGCACGTCAAGCGGGGTGGCGCGTGCCCCCGAACGCCCTCGGCCGCCCTTTGCCGGACGGGCGAGTCGGTCGAGCGCCCCCTCCATCCTGGTCACGGCACCCTCCACCGCGCTGATCGCCGCGGGCGCGGCGGCCGGCACGTGCAAGCTTTCCAACCTCATGAGCAAGCCGGGCAGGGTCGGCCAGAGCACCTCGAGGACCGCCGTGGCGGCGCTGAGCTGGGCGGGCGCCGACACTTCCGCCTTCTTCAACGCCCGGCCACCGGCCCTATCGGCTTTCGTCGGCGTTACGAGCGCCCGGCTCAGGCGTGAAGCGGCTTCCTTCATCAACTCGAGGTCGCGGCGCTCCGGCTCGGGTAGTGTGACGGCCGCAAGGTTCTCGCGCAGTCCCGCGGCCACCCGGTCGAGCTCGCCGAGCTGACGCCTGACCGCCGGATCGCGAAGCCAGCGGCGGATATCAGGCTCCGCCGACTCCTGCGGCGGAGCCGACTTCTCCAGCTTCGTGGCGGTCTTCCGTGCGTCCCTGACCAGCGAGCGGAGCACGAACTCGAGGAACCGTTTGAGGAGCGCAAGCAGGCGTAGAAGCCACCAGAGATTCTTGAGCGCATTGAGCAGTCGCTTGGCCTTCCTGGCCAGATCGTCGAGCTGCTCTTTGGCTTTGTCGAAGAGCTCCTTTGCCTTGTCCAACTGCTCCTTGATCTGCTTCAGCGGCTCGAGGACCGGATCGAGGGCTTTCTTAACTTCGTCCTCCACCGCTTTGAGTGCTTTCTCGAAATCCTTCTTCAGGCCGGTCTTCTCCAGTAACTTGTCAGTCTCCTCCGCCACCAATTCCAAGAACGCCACCAGACCTGCCGGGATGTTATTGACAACCTCGTCGACTATGTCAGCAGCCTCTTCAGCGGTTTTTGCGAAATCTTCGATCTTCTTGAGTTCGCCCTCGATCCCGTCGTACGCCTTTTTCAGCGCCTTCGCGATCGGCTCGAGCTCGTTCAGGAGCGACTTCAGGTCGTTACCGAGCTTGTCGAGCTCATCCGCGAGATCGCTAATCTGCTTGCACAGGTCGCGGATGGTCTTCTTCACGTCATCCGGGAGGTGCCGCTCGATCTGGTCCTGTTGTTTCTCCAGAAGCTCCAGGAGCTTCAGCAATCCGTCGATTCTGTTGAGGACGTTCTCAAGGGCCTTCTTGGCCCCGTCCAGGGTCTCGCGCGCCGCCATCAGCGGCGGCGCGATCGCCTTGAGCGCGAGCTCAATCTGCTCGACGATTTCCTCCAGGGCCTTGAGCGACGTTTCCAGTGCCTTTAGCACGGCCTTTAACGCCGCCACAATCCAGCCGAGAACGGGTATCCCAGGTGGGATCAGTTTCAGCGCGTTGCCGAATCTGTTCGCCACTGTACGGAGGCGCTTGAGAGCGTTGCTGAGCTTGACCGGCGACTTCGCCAGCTTATCAAGCGTGTCGACGACCTTCTCGATTCCCTCGACCGTCTCCTTGACCCCTTCTACACTGCTCTTCGCCGTTTTTAGTGCGTCGATGCAATCACGAAAGAGTGCCACGACCTCGCACCCCCCGATTGTCAGAGAGATCTACATAACGAAGCTTCGCTTCAAACCGACGAGTAGGCGCGTCGCCACAGACTAAACGACTTGGCAAGAACCGGGATGGCGCGCATCCTCTACGGTGAAGGTGTGACTGTGCCGACGGCCCGCGCTGTGATCGCCGGGTATCGCACCGACTACAACGAACGCCGACCGCACTCAGCCCTACACTACTTGCGCCCACGCGACTACTATCGTGGCGCTCCGGCGACCTGTCTAGCTGAGCGCGAAGCCAAATTGCAACCCGCGGCCGAGGCACGTCGCGCCTACTGGGAGCACCATCGGGACACGGAGGCCAGAAGTCTCAGTTAATTTCCACCTCCTTTCCTCTCAAATCGTGTTGGGCAATACAATGCATCCAAGAAACTTTGCCGAATGAAAAGGCCATTGCACTCAAGCGGCCACTCGTGCTATACTGTATTTTGCAGCCAGGGGTATCTGTTCCAGGTCGACCACGATCTCCTCAGTTCCCCGCCGCGCAGCAAGACACAAATGGTCGGTTGCTCGCAGTCAGGTGGCGCGAGCGATTCGATGCACGACTGGAAGGCCCACCTGCTATCGCCATCTCTCGAATTGCGCCAGTGTCCGGCACTCACGCCGATTTGTCTTATTAGTGTACGACACGCGGCGTTAAGACATCGTTTGTAGGCTCTGGCAGCCGTTCGGCAGTGATTCACGGGAGCCAGCATGTCCCGATTGGCTCTCTCGCTCCTCGGCACATATCAGATCACGCTCGACGGGGAAACCATCGTCGCCCGACTGCGGGCGAAGACGCAGGCGCTGCTCGCGTATCTGGCCGTCGAAGCGGGCGTGCCCCACCGCCGCGAATTCCTGGCTGGCCTGCTGTGGCCCGATCAGCCGAATGAGACCGCCCGCAGTAACCTGCGCCAGGCGCTCCACCAGTTGCAGCAGGCGCTGGGTGACACCGCGCCGTCAGTCCTGTCCCCTACGGCGCAGACGGTGGAGTTCGCCGTGAGCAGCAACTGCACGCTGGACGTGGACGAGTTTCTGCGGCTGCTTCACGCCTGCGAGGTGCATCGGCACCGCCGCCAGGAAGCCTGCCGCCCGTGCGCCGAACGCTTTCGGCAAGCCGTGGCGGTGTATCGAGGCGACCTGCTCGGCGAGTTTTTCGTGAAGGACAGCGCCGCTTTTGAAGAATGGGCGCTCGTGAAGCGCGAGCAGATCCAGCGCAAAGCGTTAACGGCGCTGGACAACCTGGCCGTCTACCACGCGCGGCGGGGAGAGTACAACCACATGGAGCAGGCGGCGCGGCGGCGCATCGAGCTTGACGCGTTCGACGAAGGAGCCTACCGGCAGGTGATGCAGGCGCTGGTCCAGCAGGGGCGACGCGGCGACGCGCTGGCGCAATACGAAGCGTGCCGCCGTATCCTGACCGGCGAGTTGGGCGTCGAGCCATCCGCCGAGACGACAAAACTATACCAGCGCATCCGAAATGTGGCGCAGCATCATGGGGACTACCTGCGGTCGGCGTCGCTCCTTGGAGAGAGTCTGGCGACGAGCCGCGAGCCGGGAGACGAGGAAGACATCGCGATGTATCTGGCGGGATTGGCCGGGATAGCCGGGGTAGAGGGGCAACCGGAGCGAGCCGCGCGGTTGTTCGGGGCCGCTCAGGCGCTGTACGAGAGGATTGGCCGCGCCGTCGATCGGAGTGACCGCGCCGGTTACGATCCCAATATATCCGGTGTGCGTGCACAACTCAACGATGAGGCATTGGCGGCGGCGTGGGCCGAGGGCCGGTCGATGACGCTCGAGCAGGCCATCGCGTACGCGCTTGGTAAATAGTAAAGACTTCGGAAGTCTCAGGGCGTGACCTTGCGGGCGAGGGGGTCTGCCCATCAGGGTCGTCTCGCAGGCAGGGCTACACTTGAAGACTTCCGAAGACACATGCTTGTCACTTGGAGAAGAGCCATTGTGCCCGGCGACCACTGGTGCTATACTTTGTTTGTAATCAGAGGTGTTCACTTAAAGCCGACAACGCTCTCCTCAGTTCTCCGCAGCACGACGTACACGATTCTGACCATCCTTCAGAGTCCCTGCCAGGAGGCATGCTCATGAGCACCCGGCACCTTCGCACCAGGCTTTCAGTCGTGATCGGCATAACGGGAGTATGGCTCGCGGTGGTCCTGCTGTCGACCACGGCGCAATGGGGCAGCGCCGACGCGCTCTCCGCCCGGCTGACATTTTCCAGTCCCATCCCTCAACTCAGCCTCGCCAAAACGGTCAGTCAGCCGGCGCCCAAGCCGAATGATCTGATCACCTACGTTCTCGCTTACTCGAACACACAGGCTAGCACACAGGCGTTCAACGTACGGTTGTACGATTTTCTGCCGGCCGGCGTGCAATTCCAATCGGCCGCTCCGCCGGCAGCCTCCTATGATAATGGTGTGCTGCTCTTCACTGCGCCTTCCATCGGCCCGGCGACGGGCAACATGACCGTGAGCGTTACCGTGCGTGTGTTGGAAGGGTACGAGCAGTTGTATAACCATGCGCTATTGACAGCAGATGGTGTCACGCCCACGCAGGCCTCACTATTGACAGGCGTGCAGCAGCCTGCCGCCTGGCTGAAACTGACTAAGACCGGCCCCCAGGCTGTGCTGGTCAACGGCCAACTGGTTTACACGCTGATCTGCGAGAACACGAGCGGCATCGCCGTGAACGATGTGACCGTTATAGAGGTGCTGCCTGCCGGCCTATCCTTCGTAAGCGCTTTTCCCTCTCCAAGCACGCAAACACCGCCGGTCTTGTCATGGTCGCTGGGCGACTTGGGACCAGGGGAGAAGCGGACGATCGTGATGACCACTACAGCGCCGGCTTCGGTGGGAGCAATTATCAATACGGCGTTAGCGGATGCCCGGCAGCGGGTGATGACTCAGACTTTGTTGACAACACAAGTTATCACTGAAGGGGCTATTCTGGACGTAGCTAAGGGTGGCCCTGAGACCGTGAGCCTGGGCGGCGAGCTGGTGTACACCATCCGATATCGGAATGTAGGGAATAGTCCGGCCGCAGGCGTCGTGCTGACCGACACCTTCCCCGCCGATATCAGCGTGATCGACGTAGACCCGGAGGCCACGAGTCTGACGTCCCAGTGGGGCGTGTGGTCAATCGGCCCAGTCGGCCCGGCCTCTCCAGAATACACGATCGTGATCACAGCAAGCGTGCGAGGGAACGCCGGAAGAACGCTGCTCAACGTGGTCGACATCACGGGACAGACCGGCTTCCCCGATCATGCAGAGTGGCAAACGCAGGTGCGGCCCATACTCGTGTACATGCCGATCATCAGGCGAAACAGATAGAATTGCTCGGAGCCGCACAGGCGCTGTACGAAACGATTGGCCGCGCCATACTTTCGCGAGGCAACTGCTTCCCTGGCAGACCTTCTAGCAAATGCGCCCCATGATCCCGACTTTGATCTGGAAGAATGGGAACGCGAATGGGCGAAGATTGAGGCAGAGTCGGGTGCGTCTCAAGACTTCGGAAGTCTCAGGGCGTAACCTTGCGGGTAGGGGGGCTGTCAACCAGAGCGGTCCTGCCAGCGAGACCCCCTTAGAGACTTCCGAAGTCTATCTCCAGAAAGACGTGCGACGCATCCCTGCCCTCGTAGCGCAGCGGAGAGGG
>DATEUJ010000048.1:0-4188 GCA_035283185.1 Anaerolineae bacterium
AGCGCTGGCCCTATCCGTTCTTGAAGTCGTAACCGCCATTTGTGCATCCACGGCTGGCGGTTGCTACACACTTGACTGTCAGGGATGCACTGGCGGTTCTGTCAATATTCGCGTGGATCATGGATGCAGTGGCGGTTGGCAATTAGGTAGTTCCTTCAGTCGCCTCCCAAAGCCGTCTTGCAAGATACCCAGGATATGAAGTACACCATACGGCCATGTATAGGACTTCGGAAGGCGTTGCGCTGTCTTCACCTCCTTGTCTTGGTTTGGGGATTCGGATTCATGGACGTACTGCAGAGGATTCTCGATCAGCCCGGGAAGACCAGCGACTATATCAGCGAGCAGTCGCCGTGCTTCCTCGGTAATGTGCGACAGCACGTCTGCGGGTTGCGTCTGGCACATTACTACTGCTGTTTCCCGCCAACGGGCATCAGTGAGCAGCCGTAGCGGCGTAACCCTTTCAGGTTCGCGCAATACTACACAGGTAGCGAAGTATTCCTGGAATCGGCGGTGAGCAAATGTGAAAGGCTTTGAGTCGCCTACTGGCGTCGATGTTTCGGATCTCGCGAGCTTAATGTATTCCAGTGCATCCAGGAGCGTATTGAAGTTACCATTCACGTGGTAACCTAGATGTGCCATGGCCTTTCCAAGGCTTTGGCGGCTTGGATTGAGACCTAGACCAGGGTTCGCGGCCATCATGAAAGCGATGCTTTCGGCGGCTGCTCGCACCGCACCCGGTTCAAGTTTGAAGCGCCGCTGTAATCTCTCCGCATCGCGGGTGAGTCGGGTTCCAATGTAGGTCTCGAATACGCTATGCACGTTCTCCGGAAAAGCATACCCTGACCGCATATGCTCGCAGATGAGTCCCAAGAACATTGGGTTGCTCGCCATGCCACGGACTTCGAAAGAGGCTATTCCCAATTGCCCTAAGAGCTCTGTTTCGAGCTCGGACTTGAGATCTGCTTTGTGGATGAGTTCGTGGCGGCGTGCCTCTGCAAGAGGCAGAATGCGAAAGCGAGGCCACCCAAGCTGGCCAGGTCCACGGAATTGACGCGAAGCGACAACGCCCCGACATAGATTCATCCCATGCAGGAAATCCAAAATTGCGTCAGCATAATGCCTGATCATAGTATCAGCTTCGATGGAGCTTAATACTTCAGGCAGTTCATCGAAGGAGTCAAATAGAAACAGCCAGGTCCCTTCCTGAAGTCCCCGATCGAATTCTTGTTCCAGAAACTCTTCAATATCACGGTCATTGACTCTGTTTAGAGTTTTCAGAATGAATGAGTAGATCAGCTTCCTATCTATGGCCTCTTCAGGGCGCCGCTGTAGCTCCTTAAGGTTGATGTAAATAGGAATCACACTGCTGATGCTTCGAGCCCTCATGGCACGTCGCGCCATTGACTGGGCTACATACCGCAGCGCAACGCTCTTGCCTGATCCTGGTTCACCCTCGAGGAGGATAAGTCGTTCCTGACTTGACTCGAGTGCTTTGGACAAGGACCGCTCGCGGCGAAGACCGCTCCGCGTTCGCTGGAGGAAGGGCAAGGTGCCGAATGCCCGGCGACGTCCTTCCGCTTCTACTTCTGCCTCAAGTTCGGTGAAACGATAGTCTCTCCACTCTTCGAGGTTGTTCAGTCGCCGAATTTCGCTCTCGAGATGGTCGGCAAACCGTCTGCGACGTTCGCTGCGACGCTTCGCTTCTGGATTATAGAATCGCGGCCGGAGGTCCTCAGTCCATACCTTCGTGATCTTGCTCAAGGCAGTAAGACCGCCCAGGACAGCCGACGAAGCAAGGGCGAGGAGCAGGATCCCACCAACCAGCGGAAGCGCCCAAGAGGGCACCTGATCCCCAAAGATCAGCTTTAGAAGTTGCTCTATACGTTCGACGTCTGGTGGCATCTTGTCTACCTTCGCACTAACCCATGCGTATGAAGTTAGCTGCCTGGCGCACCAGGAGCAGCGATCTTTGCAATAAGTGTTCCCATCGGCGACGGATCGTAACCAGGTAATTCTACCACCGCCTGCCGAAAAGCTTCGCTGTGTAACAACTCCAGCATGGGCATGAGCAGTTCGCTTTCATAGTGCGGCTGTGGAATCACCAGATCGTAGCGTTCCCACTCTACGGGCACAAAATCGAGATCGAGCGCGCGGGCGGCGGCGCGCACACCGAGTCCGCAATCCGCCACGCCCGATTGAACAGCAGCCGCCACAGCCAGGTGCGTATACTCCTCGCGCTCGTAACCGCGCACCTGCTCTGGCGCAATGCCTAACAAGCCCAGCCGATAGTCGAGCAGGACGCGCGTGCCCGCGCCGCGCTGCCGGTTCACGAAACGCACGTCGGGTCGAGCCAGGTCGGCCAACGATTCTACCCTTTTCGGGTTGCCTTTCGCCACGATCAGGCCCTGCTCACGGCGCAGCAGCGTCACCAGCACGACCGGTGTATCCGGCAGATATTGTTTGACGTACGAGACGTTGTACTCGCCGGTTTCGGGATCGAGCAGGTGCGACCCGGCCAGATGCGCCTCGCCGCGGCGCAGGGCGATCAGTCCGCCCAGGCTCCCGGCGTTGGCCGAGACAAAGCGCCGCCCTGATTTCTCTGCAAGGAATTGAGCCAGCAGATCGAGCGTGAGATCGTGCGAGCCGATATGGACGATTGTCCGCTCGATTTCGTCCGGCGCGGCATACAGCTCGACGGTGACCTCGTCGCCCGCGTTCACGCCCTCGCTGAAGCGCGGAATGCGCACGATGCCGTCAGCGCGCACGAGTGATGAGATCACGCCCGCGCCCCGGCTCAGCGGCGCGGCGACGACGCGATCGCCGACCCGTCCCACCGTCACGCGTACCCATTCGTCCTCTCCCATGGGTGACAGCAGCTTGCGCGTGATCGCTGCCTTCATCGTCGGCTTTCGCAGCGGCGGCTGCCCGCGCCACTTCGCCAGCAGCGGCTCGACGAAGATCTCGCCGGTGAGCGCGGCGCTGACGGGATAGCCGGGGATGCCCATGATCGGGGTTTGGAGTTTGGAGTTTGAAGTTTGGAGTTTCGAGTTAGGAGTTAGGAGAATGCCCAGAATGACCGGATGGCCGGGGCGGACGGCGACGCCGTGGACCAGGAGTGAGCCAAGTTCTTCGACGATACGCGCCGTGTAGTCCTCGCTGCCCGCCGAGGAACCGGCATTGACCAGGACGAGATCGTGCTTCGGTGCGGCGTCGAGCATGGCGGCTTTGATGAGATCGTAGTCGTCGGGAACGATTGGGTAGCGAGTCGGAAGCCCGCCCCATTGTTCGACTTCCGCCGCCAGGACGATTGAGTTGTATTCGATAATGTCGCCAGGCTTCACGCCGACGCTCGCGGACTGCTCGGCGGTGATCAGCTCGGTGCCGGTGGGGATGATCGCCACGCGCGGCTTGCGCCGGACTTTGAGCGCAGCATAACCACAGCCGGCAATCGCACCGAGATCGACGGGCCGCAGGGTGTGGTTGGCGGGCAGTACCAGCTCGGTTGCGACCATGTCTTCGCCCATCGAGCGGACGTTGCTCCACGGCGCGACGGAAGCGAGGATTTCGATGTAGATTAGTCGAGTAGTCGCTTGGTCAGATGGTCGGATGGTCGGCTGGTCAGATGGTCGATGGGTCGGCTGGTTAGTTGGCTGGCTGGTTGGCTGGTGGATGAGGTGGACGTGCTCGATGGGGATCACGGCGTCGGCCCAGGCGGGTAGGGGGTCGCCGGTATCGACGTATTGTGCCTGCAATCGGCGACGGGAGTCGCCTCCTACACCGATTGCCAACCGTACGGGCGCGGTTTCCGTTGCGACGATCGTGTCTTCGCTGCGAACGGCATAACCGTCCATCGCCGCCGCGTGGTAGGCGGGGGACGAAACGCGTGCCCAGATCGGCTCGGCCGTGACGCGGCCCAAGGCGTCGGCGACGGGAATCTCTTCGCCGTCGAGTGGGCGCCACAAGCTGGCGGACTCGAGCGCCGCGATGAATCGTCGCCAGGCTTCGTCGAGAGGGATGTCTTCGAGATAGACCTTGCGATTCATGGCGACGGACATGCTTTGTCAATACCCCCCGATGGTCGATAGGCGTACAGGAACGACATAGCAACTCGCCGATTTGAGGCGGCTACGTTCCCCAGACCAGACGGGCGTGGTGAGCAGCCAACCGACCAGTCCGAGGCGCCGCTTA
>DATEUJ010000049.1:0-14200 GCA_035283185.1 Anaerolineae bacterium
TAATTACTGATCACTGATTACTGACCACTGACAACTGACGACTGCCTATGAAACTCCTCACCCGCATCCGCCTGATCAACTGGCATTTATTCGAGAACGCCACGATCTCGTGCCAGGGCACGACGTATTTCATCGGCGTCAACGGCGTCGGTAAATCGACCATCCTCGACGCCGTGCAATTCGCGCTCGTCGGCGGGCAGCGCGACGTGAAATTCAACCAGGCGGCGCTGAGCAGCGGCAAGCGCACGCTCGCCGGCTACGTGCGCGGCGAGATCGGCGCCGAAGGCCGGGACTTCCTGCGCGGCGACGCGACCAGCGTCGTCGCGCTCGAGTTCCGAAACCCCGACGGCGCGCACTTCGTCCACGGCGCGGTGATCGATGCGTACCAGGATAGTCGCAGTCCCGACCTGGCCTACTTCATCGTTCATAACACCGCGCTCGACGACGACTGGTTCTTCAGCGCGCCCGGCCAGTTGTTCGACACCCGCGCCTTCAAGCGTCACATCGAGCACTTTGCGCTTCCACGTGGCAGCCGGGCGCAGGTCTTCACGCGGCTCGAAGATTACCGTTACCATCTGCTCAATCGACTCGGCCAGCTCAAGGAATCTTTCATCCCCAAAGTCGTCAAGGGCCTCGCCTTCAGCCCACTGACCGACATTCGCGCCTTCGTCCACAACTACTTGCTCGACGAGAATCTCGTCGACGTGAAGACGCTGCAAGATCAGCTCGAAACGCTGCGTCACTTCGAGGGCCTGGCCGCCGACGTTCGCGAGCGCATCGCCGCGCTCGATCAGATCGAAGAGATTGATCGGGAGAGGTCGAAGCATCGCCGGCTGCGCATCACGAACGGCGCCATTCGCCGCCGCGCGGAGGGCGACGCGCACCAGACCGACCTCAAAACCCGGCGCCTTGAGCTTGACGAGATCCGGTTGGCGCTCAGCCGCGCTGCGCTCCAACGCGAGGCTCTGTCCGAGCAGCTCAAGCGCGCGCAGGCCATACTGCTCGATGTGCAGGTCGCGCTCCAGACCGATGTCACGGCTATCCGCGAGAAAGACTTGCGCGAGAAGATCGCCGCGCTCGAAGTTGAGTTGCGTGATCTGCGTCAACGCAAAGCCCACATCGATGAAACGCTTGCCCGTGAAGTAAAAGACGCAGAACGCCTCCGCGAATTGCTGCGCCATGATGGTCGTCCCGTTTCGCAGGAAATGGAGGCCTTCATTGCCCAGCCCCGTATGTCTAACCTTCAATCTCTAATCTCCAATCTCGAATCCCTCGGCCAGGAATACGCTCGCCAAGAAGCGCTGCTGCATGAGAACGCGCGCGTGCTGCGCGAAGAGGCCGCTCGAATCGAAGGCGAGGCGCGCCAGCTCCGTACCGGCGACCGCGAAGCGAGTTACGAATCCGAAGCGCCGCAGGCCGCGCGGCTCCGTCGATTGCTGCGCGCCGAATTGAGCCTCGGCGCCCAGGAGTGCGTCTTCCTGTGCACCGTCTTGCAGGTGCCTGACGAGACATGGCAAGATGCGGTCGAGGGCGTGCTGGGCCACAATCGCTTCACGCTGCTCGTCCCGCCCGCACACTACGACGCCGCGATGCGCCTGTACCGCGAGCGCCGCCACCAGGACGATCTGCACGGGGTTGGCCTGATCGATGCCGATCGCATCGTCAAGCACGCCCGACCCAACTCCCCTCCCCCGCATGCGGGAGAGGGGTCGGGGGTGAGGGCCTCGCTCGCCGCCGAGGTGCAGACCGAGCATCCCGCCGCCCGCGCCTTCGTCGACCTGGTGCTCGGCGCGTACGTCAAGTGCGACTCGCTCGAAGCGATGCGCGAGCATCGAACCGCCGTCACGCGCGAGTGTTTCGTGCGCCGCCATTTCACGACCAGCCACCTCAATCCGCGCGTGTACCACCGCTGGTTCATCGGCGATCGCGCCATCCCGCGCCGCATCGAGCAGCTTGAAGCGCGGCTCGGCGAGATCGCCGGCGAGCTGAGCGGGCTAAACGAGCGGTTGGCTGCGCTGCGCGAGCGGCTCGCGCTCACCCGCGACAAGGTGCGCCGCTTCGTCGAGCTGGAGCACCTGCTGCTTGACCTGGAGCGTATCCCGCCGCTGGCTGCGCAGATCGAGGCGCTGCGCGCCGAGCTTGACGCACTCGACACGCGCACCGTCGAATCGCTGCGCGCCGAGGTCGAGCGCCGGAAGGCCGAAGTCGAATCGGTGCAGGCGAGCGTCGCGGAGCTGGACCGGCAGATAGGCGGCTGGCAGAACCGGGCGCAGACTCTGGCAAGCGAAATCATCCCCGATCTGGAGCGGAAGATCGACGAGGCGACACAAAGTGAGCGACAGTTCCTGTCGGCGGAGTCCGCCGAAGAGATGCAAGAGGAGATTGAGAGAGAGTACGAGCGCCGGCGCGAGCGCCAGCCGCTGGACACGGTGCTGCTCAACGCGACGCGCTACGAGGGCGATTATCAGGCTGCCGAGAGCAGAAGCCGCGACAGGCTGCGCGAGAGCAAGCATGCCTATAGCCTGCGTTACGATTTCGGCTACGACGAAGAGGAGAATGCCGCGCGCTACCTGGCCGAGCGCGACAAGTTCCTCGCGTCCGAATTGCCGCAGTACGAGGCGCGCATCGCCGAGCAGCGCGCGCTCGCCGAGCAGGAGTTGGTCGAGAACTTCATCCACCGCCTGCGCGAGCAGGTCGAAGACGCTCGCCAGCAGTTGGACACCCTCAACGATACGCTGAAGGACCTGCGCTTCGGCGGCGAGCGCTTCGAGTTTATCACCCGCCCGGAGCCGTCGCTGCGGCAGGTGTACGACATGGTCATGGACAGCCAGTCGATTCTGGGCGACTCGCTGTTCGAGTCGGACTTCCGGCAGAAGCACCAGAAAGGCTGGGACTTGCTGTTCGAGCGCCTGACGAAAGGCGCGGAAGGCGAGGCCGCGCTCGAGCTGCGCGAGCTGCAGGACTATCGAAACTATCTGCAATACGACATTCGCATTCATTATCCGGACGGCGACCGCGCCCTGCTCAGCCACGTCAACGCTAAAAAATCGGGCGGCGAGACGACGACGCCGTTCTACGTGGCGATGGCCGCCTCGTTCGCGCAGGCGTATCGCCTCAACCAGCCGCGCGCGTCGGACACCATCCGCCTGGCCTTGTTCGACGAAGCGTTCACCAAGATGGACACCGCGCGCACGGCCAGCGCGCTGCAGTTCATGCGCGAGGCCGGCCTGCAAGTGTTGCTCGCCACGCCGCCCGACAAGTCCGGCGCGCTCTTGCCCCACGTCGATGCCGTGCGCACCGTCGTGCGCAAGAACAACCACTCCTTCGTGATCGAGATCGACAGGGCCGAGATGCTCAGGGAGATTGAGCGCGCGGCGTGATTCGTGGTAAACTGTTGGGGAAGTCAATTTGACGTTAGAGGTAAGACAATGACCATCGTGACCTTACGCCCTAAACTGGCAGAGCAATTGCGTCCAGAGGCAGAACGTCGCCAGACAAGCATTGAGGAGATGGTTAATGATTGGCTGGAAGACGAGCTGTGGGAGCAGCGAAACAAGAAGATCCATGAGGAAGCCGAGCGATATCAGGCTATGCACGCTCAACTCCGCGCACAGTATGCGGATAAGGTGATCGCCATGCACGCCGGGGAAGTGGTAGATAGCGGAGATGAGTTGCTCGCAGTCTATCTCCGCGTTCGAGAGCGATTTGGTGATGAGCCTGTCCTAATTACGAGGGTCGGCGTTGAAGCGATCGAAACCTATACTATTCGCAGCCCACGCCTTGAAGCTCCCCTTCCATGACAACGCGCTATCTTGACCTGAACTATGTTTTGCCAATGCCGGCGCTAACGGTGAGCATCGGTCGTGTGGGTGAACGGCCATGGCTAGGGCCGATTGAGGCCGTCGTGGACACCGGTGCGGATATGACAGTGCTGCCCCTGCCGTTGATTCGCCGAGTTAAAGCTCATCCTGTAGGCAAAGGACGCCTTCGCGGTCCATGGGGCGATGCCCACCCAGTTGTGTTCTTCTTGGTTGAATTGCAAATTCAGGATTTGCGCCTTCCTGGCACACAGGTCGCAGGCGACGAAGCCGGCCGTGAAATTATCTTGGGCCGCAACATCCTCAACAAGCTCCCACTCTTCCTCGATGGCCCCCAACAGCAAACTGATCTGCTCGACGACGCGACAGCCAACCGGCTTCGTGAGCGTCGCAAACAGGCATGACCGCGCCCAGACTGAACTTCACCCCCTCCGCCGACGTCGCCGCCGTCCTGCACGACCTGCTCGACGCCTACGAGCGGCGACAGCCACGACCAGACGCCCACGCGGAGCGCCCCACACGTTCTATCCGATACAGCCTTGAAAGAATGTCCCTCCCCGGCTACCACAGCCAGGTTGATCCGGCGCCGCGCCAGATCGCAAACGAGCAGCTTCAACAACTCGAGCGACTCGGCCTGGTGAAGCTCGACTGGCTGCCCGGCGAAACCGGCCATCTGCTCGCCTCGGTGACACTCGTCCCCGAAGGCGCCGACGCCCTTTTCGCGTGGCTGGGCCGCACGCCGGAAGCGGTTCGCCGCGCACGCCTGCTGGACTCGCTGCTGGGCGAGCGCTTCCGCTTCGACGGCTGGCGGCTCACCGCCGTTCAGGGCAGCATCGATCAAATCAAGGCCGGCAAGTCGCCATCGCCTTTCAGTCTGGCCGACGAGGCCTTCAACCGCGATCTGCTGACGGCGCTGGCCGCGCTCGATCAGGTGAAAGAAGAGACGCCGTATCGCGTCTTCAGCGTGCGCGTGTTCAACGACAGCAAACGCCTGGAGGATGTGCTCGGCGCGCTGTGCACGCTCGCCCGGCGCGGCAACCTCGACTGGAGAGAATGGTCGAACGACGAGATTCTGCGCGAGCTGAGCCTGACCGCGAATCCCACGCACATCTACCTGCACGGCCCATGGCGTTTGGTCGACGACGCCGGGCAGGTTATTTCGCTGGGAGAGTTTGATCCGTCGGTCGGACTACCGGCGGCGCAAGCGCACCACGTGCGGCGGGTCAGCGTCGAAGCGGGGCATGTCGTGTGTGTGGAGAATCCAACCGCCTTCTACGAGCTTGTGCGACACGCGAAGGGGAAACCCACAGAGGCTACGGCGTTCTCGTCCGGCCGGCTTGCCGCGATTTGCCTGTGGGGCAACCCGTCACCCGCCTGTCGCCACCTGCTGCGGCGCCTGGTCGCCGAGCTGCCCGAAGTCGTGCCGCTGTACGTCTGGGCCGACATTGACTACGGCGGGCTGAACATCCTGGCCCATCTCCGTGAGCAGGTCAGTCCGCGCTTCGAGCCGTATCGTATGGACGTCGAGACGCTGGAAGCGCACGCGCGGTGGGCGCGACCTCTGGCTTCTAGCGATGCGCGAAACCTCAATCGCCTGGCCGGTCGCGCTTCTCTCGCGGATATGCGATCTCTCCTCTTCCACATGCTTGAGCGCGGTCTGAAGCTCGAACAAGAGGCCATCATCTTAGGCAGCAGTTGATTCTATTGCTGCGTCAGCAGGAACTCGATCAGGTCGGCCAGGTCCTGCGCGCTCATGTCGTTGCCCAGCCCTTCTGGCATAAGCGATCTGCCGTCCGCCGTCTCGAAGCCCGACACGATGTGTTCGCTGGGCAGTTGGATCGCATGGCGGATGTACGTATAGGCATCCTGGCCGGAGACGGTTTCTGCGCCGCGCGTGCCAATGCTCGCCAGCGACGGGCCGACGAGCGTCTGGCCCGGCTCCAGCGAGTGGCACGCCGAGCACGGGGCCGTCTTGGCGCTGGCGTACAACGTCATCTTGTCCCAGAGCTGCTTGCCGCGCGCCGCGTCACCCGCCGGCAGTTCCTGATCCACATCGTTCCCGATGGCCGTGAACTCCACGATCTCGACCGGTTGGCCCGCTTCCGCTTCCCAACCCATGATGTAGTCCGTCAGGCTCTCGATCTGGTCGCCGCGCAGCGGCCCGCCGAACTGATCCCCCCACGTCTGCATCGGGGCGGCGTACGTCTCGCCCTTCGTCGCCCAATACGCGGTGTAATCCGGGCGGCCGCCCGCGATGGCGATCTTGACGAAGTTCCTGAGCGAGTTGGGGTAGTTGGCCGCTTTCAGCTCCGGGTAGCGTGTAGTGAACAGGTACGGATTCAACTGCGGACCTTTACCGGGCACGCCTTCGCCGTCGTCGCCGTGGCATGCGGCGCAGTACTGCGTGAACATGTCGGCCCCGTTCTCGATCGACCGCCCATCCTGCCCGGCCGCGAACGCCTGCATCCGGCCCGACTCATCCTGCTCCTGCACCAGCAGCAGGCCCTCGTTCACCAGGACGTAGCCGACGGTGATGAAGATCGCCACAAACAGCAGACCGCCGATGAAAATTCGCGTTGTCATGGCCTCGCCTCGGCTCCCATCTATTCGACCGTGTAGATCGCGTCGCGGTGCGCGAAGACGTAGTCGCTCAACGCCGCGGGCGTCACCCCGTCTTCGTCGATCCACTCGAGCGTCATCGAGATCTTCTTCAAGTTGGTCAGGCCCTCCTCGTCGATCTGCCAGTCCGCGATCGTGACGATGGCGCGCCCCTGGTCCAACCGATGCTCGAGCGCCGGGTTCTGGTAATACACGATCAAATCCTGCAGGCCCTCCAGCTTCTCATACAGGTCTGGCGCTTCGTTCCTGAGCGACTCGGGCAGCGCCGCCGTGTCGTAGGTGCCGGGGATCATCTCTTCGAACGGGACCGTGCGGATGTCGTGCTCGCCCAGCCGCTCCGGCCGCATGAACTCGAAGTTCACTTCCGTCTCAGGCGCGGCCCGAACCAGGTAAGCCGAGGTCCCCATGAACGACAGGATGACGATCACGCCGACGCTGAAAAACGAGAGCGACCAGGCGAAGCGGCGGTTTCGCGCCAGGCGACTCGGGTTATAGTCGACGTACGGCAGCACGATGTGCGCCAGCAGCAGCGCGGTCGGGACGATCACGCCCCAGAGCGTCTTGTCGCCCAGCTTGAGCATGCCCTGAATCCACAGGAAGTACCACGGTGCGACCGTGTGCAGCGGCGTATTGAGCGGATCGGCTTGATTCTCCAGCGGCGCGTGGTAGAAGAACGCCGACATCACGACCAATACCGCCGTGATGATGCCGAACCACAACAGCTCGCTCGTCGCCACGTCGGGCAGGAACGGCACACGCTTGTCCGGCGGCACCTTGCGCGCCGCGTCCTCGCCCGGCGCGTCGAAGCCTGGCGGGAGCGAATGGCCGTGGCGCACGACCTTGTAGTAGTGCACGAACAAGAACAAGATCACGCCGAGCGGCAGCGCAAACACGTGCAGCAGGTAAAAGCGCAGCAGTCCGTTCGCGCCGATCTCCAGGCCGCCGCGCAGCAGCAGGCCGGACGCCTCGCCCACTTCCTTGGGTGGCGCCGCGTCCACCATCGACGCGCCGATCGTCACCGCCCAGTAGGCCAGTTGATCCCAGGGCAGCAGGTATCCGGTGTACGACAGGAACAGCGTGAAGAACAGCAGGAGCACGCCGGTGAAATACGTGAACTGGCGCGGCTTTTTGTACGAGCCGGTCAGGTACGTGCGCCACATGTGCAGCGCCACGGAGATCACCATGAATTCCGCCGCCAGCCGATGGATGTCGCGCATCAGCAGACCCAGCGGCACGTTGCTCAGGATGCGCCACATGTCGTTGTACGCCACCAGTGGCGACGGCGTGTACCAGACCATCAGGAACAGGCCGGTGATGATTTCGATGAGGAACAGCACCGTCGAGATCAGACCCAGCCGGAACGTCGGGAAGATCTTGGTGACCTCGACGTGGTAAAACGACGGCCAGACGTGGAACCACGCGCCTTCCGTGTGCGGCTTGACGCGCGGGTTCGGCTTGGGCGCCGGGTCGCCGCGCAGCACGCCTCGCACCGCGTTGATGTCCATCCCGCTCGTGATGCGCTCGACCGTCTCGTTCAGCTTGATGGCGATCGTGCGCCCCACGCCGTACTGCTTCCGCATGTCGTTGAGAGTGTTGAAAGGCTCCATGGGCAGTGTCTCCTCCTTAGAACCTATCCGAAATCTGGAGTGCAGGCTCACCTGCCCCCGTAGCGCAGCGGAGTGGGGTCAGCCTGCCGCATCTGAAGCGGACTGAAGTCCGCACTCCGGCGGCTTTCGGATAGGCCCTTTAGCAGCGCTCAGGCCAGGTCGGACCGGGGTGGGCCACCTGTAATCCGCACGCCGGTCTTCACGATCACGCGCAGGCCGGTCGTATCTGCCGGAATCTCGATCGGCGTGCCGGACAATGACGCGTTGGGGTCGTCGCTGTACACGCGGCCATCGTTCACCGGCGTGCTGGTCACCACGTTGCCCGCTGCATCCCTGATCTCGATCACGAAGCGATCCAGACTGCGCGGGGCGGGGCCTTCTTCCAGAATCTTGGTGCCGTCCAGGTGGAATTTCGATCCGTGGCAGGGGCACTCGAAGCGCGTGTTCGAAGGCGCGTATTTGTACAGGCAGCCCAGGTGCGTGCAGACCTTATAGATCGCCAGCAGACCCTGCGCGCCCATGCCCTTCTCCGCCTCGGTCGGCCCGATGTTCAATAGCCACGTCTTGGCATCTGGATACTCGCCCGGCGCGTCGTCGGCTTGCGGTAGAATATCGCTCAACAGGCCCAGGTCGAAGTCCGCTCCGAACTGGCCCTCTTGAAAGCGCGGCAGCGAGAACAAGTAGGCGCCGACGCCGAATTGCACCAGGAATAGTGTGAACGCGGCGCCCCACACGTAATTGAGGAATTCGCGGCGCGTGATACCCTGGCCTTGAGAGGCGGTCGCTTCGGCCATAGCTTGAAGCTCCTTAATACATGATATCGTGAGCGAGCTGAGGAATCAGTGGAGTGGAGGCTCACGAAACAGCATGAGCCGCGTTTTTGACAAGCTCACGCAGCGCCCCCGCTCGGTCGCCCTGGTTGCAATTTATATCACAAAGGCTTGGGCATGTCAATTGAGATCGAGGCGCTCGACGAGCCGCTATGCTTTCCTTGACAGTTCAATCACTCCAGGCATAATACGGACGCTCGATCGGCGCTTGGCTGCGGATCGAAGACCTTGCAGGCAGAAGACTCGTTCGATGAGCTCCTTGCCGCCCGGCTCCATAGACGAAACGATTGAAGCCATCCGCGATGCGCTCGATCGGGCGTCGATCGACGAGGCGATCGCGCTGCTCGATAAATTGCGCGCGCCCGATCAGGCCGAGGTGTTCACCGAGCTGGAGCCGGAAGATCAAGCCGCGCTGCTGCCGCGCATGGATCCGGACGACTCGGCCGATATCCTCGAGCACCTCGAAGACGAAGAGGCGGCCGAGGTCGCCGAGCAGCTCGATCCCGACACGCTCTCCCGCATCGTCGACGAGATGGAGCCGGACGAAGCGGCCGACTTGCTGGGCGACCTGTCGAAAGAGCGGGTCGATCAGGTGTTAGCCCGCCTGGAAGACCCCGACGAAATCCGCCCACTGCTGATTCACCCTGACGAGACGGCTGGCGGCCGCATGACCAGCGACATTTTCGCACTGCGCCGGCGCATGACCGTGCAGGAGGCGATCGATGCGCTGCGCAGCCTGGCCCCCGGCGAGGACGTGACGTACTACCTGCTCGTCGTCGATCGAGACAACATTCTGCGCGGTGTGCTCTCGCTGCGCAAGCTGCTCACCGCCGATCCGAGTGCGACGCTCGAATCCATCATGGATCCGGACGTCATCAGCATCCAGGCCGGCGCCGATCAAGAGGAGGCGGCCCGCCTGATCTCGCGCTACAGCCTGTTCGCGCTGCCCGTCGTCGACGGGGCCGGGCGCTTGCTGGGCTTGATCACACACGACGACCTGGTGGACGTGATCGAAGACGAGGCCAGCGAAGACATCTACCGGCTGGGCGGTGTGATCGATGAGGATCGCGCATCAGGCCCTGCGCGCTTCTCGGTGAAGCACCGCCTGCCTTGGCTGTACGTCAACACCTTCACGGCATTCATCGCGGCGTGGGTCATCAGCCAGTTTGAGTCGACGATCGAGCGCGTGGCGATCCTGGCTGCCTTCCAGGCCATCGTCGCCGGTCAGGGCGGCAACGCCGGAACGCAGTCGCTCACGGTCATGGTGCGCAGCATCGCGCTGGGCGATGTCGAGCTGCGCGACGTCTGGCGCGTGCTGTTGAAGGAATTCGCCGTAGGGCTGACTGTCGGCGTCGCCGTCGGGGCAGTCGTGGCCGTGATTGCGGCGACGCTGCAGAGCAATCCGGCGCTCGGTGTGATTATCGGCGCGGCGATGATAGGCAACATGATCGTCGCCTGCCTGGCCGGTGCGGCGGTGCCGGTGGTTCTCAAGCGCCTCAAGATCGATCCGGCGCTGGGCTCGGGCGTGATCGTCACCGCCATCACCGACGCGACCGGTTTCGCGCTCTTCCTCGGTCTCGCGACCGTGTTCATCGAATGGCTCGACTGACTCCACCCGCCCTCGTTTCTGATCAACCGGCCTTCCAGGCCATGCTGCGCCGCCTGGCGAGTGAGCCGCGCATCGCCGTCGATACCGAATCGAACAGCCTGTACGCCTATCGAGAGAGGGTCTGCCTGCTGCAGGTCTCCATCCCCGGCGCCGATTTCCTCGTCGATCCCCTGGCGTCGTTGGAACTGAGTGAGATGCGCTCGATCTTCGCCAACCCGTCGATCGAGAAGGTGCTGCATGCGAGCGAGTACGACGTGATCTGCCTGCGCCGCGACTTCGGATTCCAGTTAGCCAACCTGTTCGACACGATGTGGGCGGCGCGCATCCTGGGCTGGCCGCGCGTGGGCCTGGCGGACATTCTGAGAGAGCGTTTCGGCGCGACGCTCGACAAACGCTGGCAGCGCTACAATTGGGGCAAGCGCCCGCTCCCGGCCGACGCGCTTTCGTACGCCCGGCTCGACACGCATTATCTGCTGCGCCTGCGCGACATGCAGATGAAGGAGCTGGAGAAGCTGGATCGATTCGAGGAGGCGCAGGAGGTCTTCTCCGATCTGGCGCGATCCGAGGCCGCGCCGCGCGACGAGGCCGATGCCGGAAACAGCTTCTGGCGGGTGAAAGGCGCGTACGATCTGGAGCCGGCCGGCCGGGCTGTGCTGCGTGAGCTATACCTGTACCGCGAGGGCGAGGCTCGCCGCCTCGACCGGCCGCCGTTCAAGGTCATCGGCGATCGGACCCTCGTCGCGCTCGCCGAGTCGCGCCCGACCCGGCTCGAGCACCTGCGCCAGGCGCCGGGCATGACCGAGGCGCAGATCGAGCGGCACGGCCATCGCGTGCTGCACGCCGTCGCGCGCGGCAAGCAGGCCCGGCCGCCACAGGCGCCGCCACGCGGCTGGCTTGATCCTGCTGTCGCCGATCGCTACGAGCGCCTGCGCGAGTGGCGCAAAGGCGTTGCGGCGAGTCGCGGCGTGGATACGGACGTCGTCATCGGTAACGCGGCGCTCATGACGCTGGCGCGGCGAAACCCGCACGATCTCACGGCGCTCGAAGGCATCGACGGCCTGGGGCCTTGGCGGCGCAGGACCTACGGCGAGGCGATCCTGGAGGTTCTCCGAACGTGACGCCTAACGTTCAACCCTTCTCGCTCAGGCGCCGTCGTAACCGCATCGTTCGCTTCTTCGCCCGAGCGATCCTCTCGGCTTTCGTCTGGGACGTCCTGATCCGCAACCTGGGCGGGCGGCGACTGGCGCGGCGCACCGCGATGGCGCGCTACGTCGCCCTGGCGCGCCGCTTCCGCGTCCTGGCCGTGGACATGGGCGGCGTCCTCATCAAGCTCGGCCAGTTCGTGAGCAGCCGCGCCGACTTGCTGCCGGCCGAAATCACCGGCGAGCTGGCCGGCTTGCAGGACGAAGTGCCCGCTGCGCCCTTCGAGCCAATCCGGGCCGTCATCGAGACGGAGCTGGGTTTGCCGCTGAGCGAAGCGTTCGGCTCGTTCCAAACACCGCCCATCGCGGCCGCATCGTTGGGACAGGTCTATCATGCGACGCTGCGCTCAGGGCGGCGCGTCGTCGTCAAGGTGCAGCGGCCGGGCATCGACACGCTGATCGCCGTCGACCTCGACGCGATTCGCTGGGCGGTCGGCTGGCTGAAGCGATTCGGCGCGATCCGGCGGCGGGCTAACCTCGACGCGCTTTTCGACGAATTCAGCGCCACACTTTACGAGGAGATCGATTACCTGGCCGAGGGCCGCAACGCCGAGCGCTTCGCCGCCGGGTTCGCCGACTGGCCGCGCATTCGCATCCCTTCGATCGATTGGACGCACACCACGCGCCGGGTGCTGACCATGCAGGATGTCGGCGCCATCAAGATCCACGACGTGCCTGTCTATCAGGCGCGGGGCGTGAATCGCAAAGACGTCGCTAAGGCACTCTTCGAGTTCTACCTGGAGCAGATTTTCGGCGACGGCTTCTTCCACGCCGATCCTCACCCGGGCAACCTGTTCGTCGAGCCGCGCGGCGAAGGGCGCTTCACGCTGAACGTCGTCGACTTCGGGATGGTCGGCCGCATTACGCCGGCTCTCAAGGCGCACCTGCGTGATGGATTCATCGGCGTCGCACTGCGCGACCCGCATCGCCTGGTGCAGTCGATGCAGGGCGCGGGCTGGCTGCTGCCATCCGCCGATGTGGAGGAGATCGAACGGGCCGTCGACAAGGTGTTCGCGAAATACTGGGGCATCAGCATGGGCGAGCTGCAGACCCTCGATCTACATGAAGCAGGCCGGCTAGTGGCCGAGTTCCGTCAGCTTTTGTACCGGATGCCGTTTCAGATCCCGGCGAACGTGCTGTTCCTGGCGAGGGCGCTGGGGATTCTATCCGGGCTGGCGACGACGATCGATCCGGAGTTCAACGTGTTCGACACGGCGGAGCCGTTCGCCAGGACGATGCTCGTCAAGGAGGGTGAGTCTATGCTGGACACCTTCGTGTCGCAGGTGGCCGAGATCGGCGCGGCAGTTATTCGTCTGCCGACGCAGATGGATCGCCTGATCGGCGCTGCCCTGCGCGGAGAGGTGCGCGTCAACGTGGTCGGCAGCGACGCGCTGGCGCGCGAGGTGCGCGCGCTGAACGCGTCGCTGCGGCGTCTGATCAGCACGCTCATCTTCGCCGCGCTCCTTCTGGCGGGCATCCTGCTCCAGGTCAACGGCTATCCACAGGCCAGCGGCTGGGTGATTGGGGCTGCCATCCTGGTATTGGCGTGGTCGGTCTTGCGGCGTTAGGCCAGCCCCCGATAGAGTCAGTCGGGGGCCAGCGTCGTCACGGCTGCCACCCACACCAAAACCTGCGCCAGCAGCGCGCCGCCCCACAGCAGGTAGGCCGGCACGCGTTCGCGCAGATACACCGGCACGGCGATCAGGGAGTTCACCGTGAGCGCGAGCAGCCCGATCAGCGGCAGGATGAACACGCTGGGCGGCCCGCCGAAGCGGTCGGCCACGCCGGCCGTGTCGAAGTGCAGCGGCACGCGCTCCGGCAGTTCCGGGTACTGCAGGCACACGAAGGCAAACAGCGCGGCGCACAGCAGTGCCGCGCCGAGCGCCAGGCGGCGCGCCAGGCGATCGCTCCACAGCGGCCAATCGAAGAAGGCCGGGCGAATCGTCTCCTGAAGCACATCCTGCGTTGGCCCCATCGCCTTGCGCGCTTTGACGGCCTCGACAAAGCCTTCGCGATCGATTGGGGAGATGGCGTAGGCGGCAAGGTCGGTGACGATGAATACCTGCCGGTGAAGCGGCGCGGTCGCGTTGAACAGCGTAAGCCCGATCGCCGGCACGTCGCCGCTGCCGACCCACATGCCAGGCCAGCGCCCCCCTCTGAACCGGATGCGCGGCGACACCTCTTCGCCGAGGACGACGTGGTCGATCAGGCGCGTCGGCACGACGTGGCGGATCGGCCCCCAGACGATCGTCAAATGGTTGCGATCGATCGCATAGCCGGAGCGGCGCAGACCGATCAGCCGGTAGATCGTGGCAGCCACGGCGGGCAGTGTGACGGCGACGGCCAGCCCGCCCACGAACGTCCAGATATCCACCGGGCGATTTCGCAGCGCCAGGAGCACGCCGGTGTCGAAGATGACCAGCGAGAATATGATGGCAGCGCCAAACAAAGTGCCGAGCCGCTTATCCGTTTGCCATTCCATGAGAGTGCCAGACCTCACCTCCCTCCCCCTCTC
>DATEUJ010000050.1:0-5156 GCA_035283185.1 Anaerolineae bacterium
AATGTTACATCCATCATCGAATGGATTTTCTCCGTGCAGCATTATCCAGATCGTATTGGATCCATTTCTCGACAGGCCAGTCTTCGACCAGTTCGATCCGCCGGGCTGCCCATTGACAGTATTCCAGCGAGATGTCGCAACCTTTCCATTTCCGTTTAAGCTGCTCGGCGACCACGACCGTTGTACCCGAGCCCAGAAACGGATCAATGACTAGATCGCCCGGGTTTGACGATGCCAGCACAATTTTCCTCAATAGTTCCTCAGGTTTTTGGGTGGGATGCGGAGTCTTCTCGTGCATCCCATTACACGTCGTCGGGATTTCCAAGACATCCTTGGGCTTGGCGCCCTTAGGATGCGGTCGCCAAAGACGACCTTTGTCGTTACGGCCTTTCCCGTATTGGCTGGTCTCCGCCTGGGGATGTTCAGGGTACTTTAAGGTGTGGTTTCCGTAAGGAACACGCACATCGTCAGTCTTGAACGTGAAATCTTTACTCTTTCTAAAGTGAAGGATACTTTCGTGTGAGCGCCCCCAATCGTTACCCAAATTGGCCTTGTTCTTGTAGTGCCATACGAGCCAGCGGCAGCCGCGGAAGAAACGTGATGCGGGAAGTTTCAGATCGGCCAACACCTCGGAGAATCCACAAATATAAAGGGTGCCGGTCGGCTTCAGTGCACGAGCAGCCTGCTCAATCCATTCAAGAGACCAGTTCACATAATCTTGTTGTGACTCGAAGGAATCCCACTCCGCCTTCTTGATATTGTAGGGGGGATCGGCGAAGACGAGATCAGCGGACTCGCTGTCCAGCGAGCGTAGCCAGGCAGTGGCATCCCCGACCCATATTTCGCCATTGGGGTGAGAGTAGAAGCGAATAGGTACATTTGCGCTCCATGTATCTGGATCGATTGGCGTATATGCTCCCTTCAGCATAGGTTTGCCGAAAAAGGCAGGAATGTCCTTGCTGCGAGCATACTCAGCTATAGGCTCTTGGGTCTTGAGTTGGTTCTCCCGTGTCCGCGTTTTCTTGGTCATCCTCTTCGACTTCCTTTGAGCCATCTATCTTATTCCTTTGGAGAGTGCCATCACACCCACAATCGTATGATCCCACCGCATAAGCGATCGGAGCTGAGAACGGCTACATTCTGCATCGTTGGGAAAGGCGAAAAAACCGGCCCGGTGGAGGGCCGTGACATTGAGATTATAGCATGAACTGGACAGGGAGTATGGATGTACAAGAGTTGCTACGGCGGAAAAATGGTCCACGCGCCGAGCGGGATCGACTGGCCTTGTTGAATCAGTTGCGGATCGAGCAGGGCCAGCGGCTGCTGCGTGAAGTGATCGTACAGGATGACCGAGACGGTCGCCGGGCCGGGCGGCGCATCAGGCGGGATGTCGACGATGTGTCGATCGGCGACCTGCGAGCCGGCGATCCACTTGAGTGTCGGGATCGCGCCTAGCGCAGGCACGGAGTCGGCGGTTGCCTTCCAGGTATAGCCTTCGCCGGTCATCTGCACCGAGACGACGACATCACGCGTGAGCGGCCGCGACGCGAGGAAGCGCAGGTCGAGGACGAGTTGGCTGCCCGGATAGAGTGCGCTCGCCTGAGGGTAGGGAAGCGTGTTGAGGAAGTAGATGCCGTGCGAAAGGGCAACAGCAGAAGTGGGCTGATCCGCTAATCGAACGGGCGGCTCGACGCTCGCGCGGGCGAACCGGGCTTGCCCTCCTAATTCGACGATTTCCTCGCTTTCCACGGTGTAGACGCCGGTCGCCAAAGTGTACTCGCCGGGCGGAACGTCGGGCAATGGGGCGACGAAGAACCGTTCGACGATCACGTCGCCGGGCTTGTAACGCGTTGTCTGCAACGTCCTGTCGGCCTGGCCGACGACCCGGCCGGATGAATCGACCAGGTGAACGAACAACGAGTAGTCCCGCTCGGGCTGCGACTCGACCCACCATGCGAGGTTCACGGTGTATGGCTCGCCGGGTGTTGTTCGCTCGTCCAGCAGGCGAAAGCCCAGGAGCTTGAATTTCCCTCCGAAATCGGCTTCATAGGGAGTATAGCCCTGGGGAAGATTGGAGAGGGAGGACTGGCGCACCAGGAAGGCTTCCTGGCTCATCGGCTCGAAGAAATACGGCGACGCAAGAAACTCCTCGTGAAAGTACATGTCGACGATTATCGGGCGGCCGGTCGTGACGGCGGAGTCGATCTCCTTCAGCCACGAGATGGCGAGCGGTTCCCCGCGTGGGTAGACGTAGATCACCTCGATGTCGGTGCGTTGACCCTCGACCTGCTGCAGATACCACATCGGGTTGGCCCAGTGCCAGTTGGACAGGATGATCGCGTCGGGCGGCGCATCTTCGAGCAGGGATTCGGCATACGCGCGCGTATCCTCATTTCGCGAGAGCCAGTCGTATGAGGGCAGGTTATCGAGCCCACGTGCAAGGCCGGCGATCAGCGCCATCACAAAGAGAACGAGGTTGAACCACAAAGAAAACCTTTGTGCGCGAAGCGTCCGTGTCTCCGTGGTTAACACTTGTCCAATGCTGCAGCCGATCAGAATGGCGAAGAGCACGTAAGCCGGCATCAGGTATTCGACCGTCTGCGGGGCGCGATAGGCGAGCGTGACGAAGGTATGCGCGGCGATGCCGCCGAGCAGCATGACCAGCAGCCGCCAGTTTCGCCGCGCGAGCACGATAACGCCGAGCAAGCCGAGCAGCAGCGCGCCGAGGTTGAATTGGAAGTCGAAGAGCGTCGGCAGCAGCGCCAGTCGATCGTCAAGCAGGTCGGGTCGCGTTGTGACGAAGTAGAAAAAGTCGCCCTCGAATCCTCGCGCCAGGACGTAGTCGAGGAGTCCGCCCGGCTGCGCCAGTTGCGCCGCCGAATCGCCGTTAGCAAATGTCCCACCGCTCGCGCTGCGAAAAGGCAGGTAGAGCAGTGGGAGAAAACCGCAAAGGAACGCGACGCCGGGCTTGATCCACCTGCGGGGTTGACGGACGAGCGACGGATCGACGAGCAGCACGAAGACCATGAAGAACATGCCGGGAAAGATGAGCGATACATGGTGGCTGAGGCCTATGGAGAACAGCAGGGCAAACAGAATCAGGTATCGATCGGGGGAGCCGGCTCGAAGGCGCGGGGGCGCTGCGGCGGCAGTGTTGCGAGCTTCTGCGACGGCCTGCTGATACATCATGAGCGTGTAGACGCACGCGGCGGTAAACAGCGCGGTGGGCATGCGGATATTCGCTGTCGTCGCTTGCGCCCAGAACGTCGTGGCCATGGCAAGTATCACGGCGGCGGCAAGCCCGCCCAGCGTCGAACCCGTGGCTGTGCGGACAGCACGGCTGACCAGGACGAGCGTGAGGGAACCCAGGATCGCGCTGAGCAGGTTGAGTGCGAAGGCCGGCGACGCGAAGAAGCGCGAAAATAAATGCCCGACGACGATGTACAGCGGATAGCCAGGCGGGTGCGCGATGCCGAGTTTCCAGGCGACCAGCTGGAATTCGCCGCTGTCGGCGGGGAGAAGGGAGGGAGTTAGAGTTAGAGTGTAGAGCAGAAGCGCTAAGGAGAAGAAGGCGACATCCAAGAGTGTTGGAAGAGAGATTTCAAGTTGTCGTTTTCCTAAGGGGATCAACAAAGTAGTCGCCACTGCGTGCGCTCATTATGTCGACGCTATATGCCTATATTTTCACTATCGACTCATACGCCTCGACCGTCTCGCGCGCAGTCTTGTCCCACGAGAATCTTGCTGCTTGTTTGAGCGCCCGCTCGCTGAGCGCCTCGCGCAGCGGCGGCTCGGTCACGACGGCGATCAGCGCGCCGGCCATAGCCCGCGCGTCGTCGGGGCTGACGAGCATTCCGGCGTCGCCGACGATCTCCGGGATCGACGACGCCTCCGACCCGATCACGGGCACGCCGCAGGCCAGCGCCTCCAATGCCGGCAGCCCGAAGCCTTCGCGGCGGGACGGGTACAGGAATGCCGTCGCGCCCTGATACAAAGCAACCTTATCTTCTTCGTCAACTTCGCCGATAAACTGCACGACGTCTTCGACCTCGATCCGTTTTGCGACCTCGCGCGGATCTGTGAAAAAGCCGTCGCTGCCTTCCGGAAGCCGCCCGGCGATGACAAGGGGGTGACTGCGACCGATGGCGTCCTGACCCCAGGTGTACACTTGCAGCGCCGCCTCGACGTTCTTTCGCGGGTCGAAGCCGCCCAGATACAGCACGTAGTTGTCGGGCAAATCGTATTTGCGGCGGACGGCGGCGCGGTCGACCGGATCGCGTCGGGGTGTGAATTTCGGATCGGCGGCCAGGTAAATCGTCCGAACACGCGATTCAGGGACGCCAAGGTGTTGAACGATGTCCCGTTTCGACGCCTCGGAATCGGTAAGGATGAGCGCGGCGCCGCGCGCGGCGGCGGTCACCAGCCCGGTGTACAAGCGCCCCAGCGGCCCACTGCGATATTCTTTCAAGACGAGCGGGATCACGTCGTGGATCGTGACGACGATCGGCACGCTTGCACGGAGCGGTGGGGCCCAATAGGGAACGTGAATCAGGTCGGCGCGCAGTGCGCCGGCGGCGCGGGGAATGATGGATTGTTCAAATAGCAGTTTGCGGAAGTTCGAGGCTGGGGGTTGGACGTTAGAGATTAGAGACTTGTCCTGAGCGAAGTCGAAGGATTGGAGATTGGCGGGCAGATCGATGACATTGAAGGATCGGCGGTGCGGCACGATGAGGTGGCACTCATGCTGCGGCGCGATGACGGGCAGACGCGCGACAAGCTGCCGAACGTATTGACCGCTGCCTGTGTTCGGTCGATCGATGAACCAGCCACTGATGAGGATGCGCATGTGGCCCCACAAAGCAACGGGCGGGCTAGTACCTTGATCAAAGGGTTTTGCGTAGTTCTCGCCGCAGTTGCACTGCGGCGGGTGGCAGTGCAACTGCCACCCGAACCCCGCAGAATTAAATACAGATTATAGCTCGACTTTTGCACCTTAAAAACTGAACCCCTAAGCTGGGAAAACGGGCCGCTCTCGTCCGCGCATTCCCGGTCGGAAGCAACACCCGAATACGCCGCACTCCTGCAGCCGGAGTGTAGCCACATCCGCTCGCGCGGCTGACCCTCGCGGGTCGGGGTCGCAACTGTCAGCTCAGGCG
>DATEUJ010000051.1:0-26470 GCA_035283185.1 Anaerolineae bacterium
TTCGCTGATGTCCAAGAACACCTTGTCAGCTTCGTACTTGTCGCGTAACATTCTGGCAAGCCTCCGCGCTGTTTGTCTTTTTTCTCGCGGATAAGTATACCCGCTCACGGCTGCGGAGGCCTCTTTCGCACCAAAAACTAGATAGGCTTAAAGCCCCCGTCCTCGCGGTTGGAGAGCCATTCACTAAGCGGCATTGCGTCCTATCCCGGTTGGGAATTAGCCCGTGCGCATACCGCCGTATCTTGACTCAGCTATGCGCCAGTGCTATGCTATAGATAGCCTTGTGCACGTTTAAATTCCCGACTTGGGGGTTCCGCCGACTGTCCCGCGCGGTGGATAGGTTATCGCGAAAGGAGGTGAGGTTCGGGCCTATGATTCCGCTGAGACAGCGCCGTCCAACCCGCTTGTTTCTGTTCGTTTCCGTCTGTCCCATTCCTGATCAGGAGGAAAAGAAATGTCCCGCTCGAAACGTTGGCTTTCCGTCGCAGGGAGCCTGCTTATCATTGGCTCGGTCGTGCTGAGCGCCTGTCAGCCGGCAGCGCCTGCCGTGAGCCAGAAACTGGAGTTCTTCTCGTGGTGGACCGCCGGCGGCGAAGCTGAGGGTCTCAATGGCATGTACGAGGTGTACAAGGCCGAGAATCCAGGCATTGAGATCGTCAATGCTACCGTTGCCGGCGGCGCGGGCACCAACGCCAAGGCGGTGCTCGCCACGCGCCTGACCGGCGGTGATCCCCCCGACTCCTTCCAGGTGCACGCCGGCCTCGAGGTTCAGACGTACGCGCCTGAGCAGTATCTGGAGCCGCTGGACGACCTATACGCTTCCGAAGGCTGGGACAAGGTCTTCCCCAGCGACCTGCTCACGCTGCTCAAGTACCAGGACCACTACTGGTCGGTGCCCGTGAACATCCACCGCTCGAATGTGCTGTGGTACAACAAGAAAGTTCTCGAGGACAATGGCCTCGAGCCAGCCAAGACGTTCGATGAGTTCTTCGCCGCGGCAGACACGCTCAAGGCGAAGGGCATCATCCCGCTCGTCATGGGCACGAAAGACGGCTGGGAAGCCGGTCACGTCTTCGAGGATGTTCTCGCCGGCACGCTGGGCGCCGACGCCTATCGCGGTCTGTGGACGGGTGCCACGCCGTGGACGGATGCCAAGGTGACCCAGGCACTCGAGAACTACAAGAGGATGTTAAGCTACGTCAACGAGGATAATTCTGCGTTGACTTGGGATGGCGCTGGGCAATACCTGATTGACGGCCAGGGCGCAATGATGATCATGGGCGACTGGACGGCCGGCTGGTTCGCCAGCAAGAAGTATGCCGATTATGGCTGGGCGCCGCCGCCCGGTACTCAAGGCATCTTCGTCGCGCTGTCCGACTCGTTCGCGCTGCCCAAGGGCGCCAAGAACCGTGACAGTGCCCTCGGCTGGCTGAAGGTGTCCGGCTCGCAGGACGGCCAGGAAGCCTTCAACCCGAAGAAAGGCTCGATCTGCGCACGCACCGATTGTGCCAACGATGCCTTCAAGACCGTCCCGGAGACGTACGAGTATCTGACCTCGGCGGCCCAGGACTGGCAGAGGGACCAGATCGTGCCGAGCGTGGTGCACGGCGCGGCATCCTTCGAGAGCTGGGCGACCGAGTACAAGGACATCATCGCCCTGTTCGTCCAAAGCGGTGATGTCGCCGGCACGCAGAAGTCCCTGCAGCAGGCGTGTGTCAACGCCGGAATCTGCAAGTAATCTGCCGGCGGCGGCGAGGCGGCCCGTGTGGAGGCAGGCCGCCTCGCCTACTCATTAGGGAGTCTTTCTATGCGGCGCCTGACTCGAGATCGGATCATCTCGATCATCCTCATTCTTCCCTCCGTCCTCTGCATCGCGCTCTTCGTCTACGGCTTCATCGGCTACACGGTCTTTGTTTCATTCACCAAGTGGAGCGGGCAGCTCATCCCCGACTACACGGTCGTCGGCCTGAGCAATTATCAGCGCCTGTTCGATATTAACGATGTCGCCGGGCAGCGCTTCCTCAAAGATCTGAGTAACACCGCCTGGTTCACGGTCCTGTTCCTGATCGCTACGATCGTCATTGGTTTCCTGCTGGCGGTGCTCCTCGACCAGCGCATCCGGGCGGAGGGGCTGTTCCGCAATATTTACCTGTTCCCGATCGCGATCTCGTTCATCGTCACCGGCGTCGTCTGGCGTTGGATGCTGGCGCCCGGCACGGAAGCAACCGGGGCGGCGGGGGTTAACTTGCTCCTGGAGAGACTCGGTCTGGGCTTTCTGAAGAGCGGTTGGTACACCGATCCCAGCATCGGCATCAAGGCGGTGGTCATCGCGGCAACGTGGCAGATGTCTGGGTACACGATGGCTCTGTACCTGGCGGGGCTGCGCAGCATACCCGATGAGCTGCGCGAAGCGGCGCGCGTCGATGGCGCGAGCGAATTTCAGATCTACCGGTACGTCGTGATCCCGCTGCTGTGGCCCATTACACTCAGCGCGGTCATCATTCTGGGACACATCTCGCTGAAGATATTCGACTTGATTGTAGCGATGACGGGGCCGGGCACAGGCTTCTCGACCGACGTGCCAGCCCTGTTCATGTTCGACACGACCTTCCGCGGCAACCAGTTCGCGCAGGGCGCATCCATTGCCATCGTGTTGTTGCTGATGGTGGCCGTGCTGGTCGTGCCCTATCTCAGCTATTCCTCTCGCCGCGAGGCCGAACGATGACTGCGCAACCGATTCGCAAATCGGTCCGCCGGAGCCGGCTGCTGATCTACCTGTTCTTGATCGTCGCGGCGGCCTTTTTCCTACTGCCGGTGTACGTGCTGGTGATCACGGGCTTCAAGTCGTTCCAGGAAGTCAGCCTGGCCACGATGTGGAATCCGCCTTCCGCGTTCAGCCTCGCCTCTTTCCAGAAGGCGTGGTCCGGCAGCGAGGCCGAAGGCTTTCGCGGGCTGGCCGGCAACTTTCTCAACAGCGTGTACCTGGCCGTGCCCGCGACGCTGCTGTCGGCCATCCTCGGCTCGATCAACGGCTATATCCTGTCGAAGTGGAAATTCCGAGGCGCTGATACGTTATTCTCGTTGATGCTCTTCGGAATGTTCATCCCGTATCAGAGCATTCTCATCCCGCTGGTGCGGGTTCTGCAATATCTAACGATAGTCACCGGGCCGATTGTCGAAGCGATCGCCTCGATGCCCGTCCCGGCTGCGCTGAGCGGGCTCCCACCGTGGCTGGCCGGATTCGTGCCGGCCTACGGCACCATCGGCGGACTGATCCTCGTGCATGTCATCTATGGCATCCCCATCACGACGCTGATCTTCCGCAACTACTACACCGCCGTTCCAACCGAGCTGGTCGAAGCCGCCAAGCTCGATGGCGCTTCGCTGTTGGGCATTTATCGCTGGGTGTTGTTCCCGATCTCGATGCCCGGCTTCGTCGTCGTGCTGATCTGGCAGTTCACGTCGATCTGGAACGATTTCCTATTCGGCGTAATCGTCACCAGCCGGCCGGCGGTGCAGCCGGTGACGGTCGCGCTCAACAACCTGGCCGGATCGTACATCGTCGAATGGAACGTGCAGATGGCGGGCGCGTTCCTCACCGCGCTGCCCACGCTGTTGGTCTACATTCTGTTGGGCCGTTTCTTCATGCGCGGGCTGTTGGCCGGGTCGCTGAAGGGTTGAGGCTGCCGTTTCATCGCCGAGTTGCCATAGCGTTTGTCGCGCCACACCGGGAGCGGTGTGGTGCATTCGTGGAGCGTGTCATGGAGAATGATTTCTTTGCGGGTTACTTCGACGAGGTGTACGCCTCGCTGCGCGCCATAGCGCGCGACCGAATCGTGGAGGTCGTCGCGCTCCTGCGGCAGGTGCGATCCGAACGGCGGCGCGTGTTCATCTTCGGCAATGGCGGCAGCGCGGCGACGTCCTCCCACTTCGCTTGCGACTTGATCAAACTCACCCGCCAGCAGGGGCTGCCGGATTTCAGGGTGATCGCGCTCACGGACAACATGCCGGTGTTCTCTGCCTACGCGAATGACCACGGCTACGACACCGTATTCGCCGCGCCCCTCAAGTCGCTGGCCGAGCCGGGCGACGTGGCGATCGGGATCAGCGCCAGTGGCCGATCGGCCAACGTGCTGCGCGGCATGGACGTCGCGCAGGAGCTTGGCCTGTTCAGGGTGGGCTTCGCCGGATATGACGGCGGTGTGTTGAAGGACAAAGTGGATGTCTGCCTGATTGCGCCCGGGAAGCACGCATCGCAGATTGAGGACGCGCACCACGTGCTGCAGCACGCGATCTGCCGGGCGATCATCGAGACTGAGTAGATCGCGGGTTTGATTCGTAGTAGGACTTTAGTCGCTGATTTGCTAGGACGACTGAAGTCGTCACTACGAAATCGTGATCTACTGATCATCGAGACTGAGTAGATCGCGGTTGGATTCGTAGTAGGACTTTAGTCGCTGATTTGCTAGGACGACTGAAGTCGTCACTACGAAATCGTGATCTACTGAGACGTGAGGACGTGGCGGGATGGAATCGCGCGTATTGTTGGCGCTGGATTTCGGCGGCACGAAACACTCGGCCGCGATCGCCACAATCGGATCGCGAGAATGGCAGGCTCTGCAACGAGTCCAGTCGCCGCCTGAGCCGAATGCGCACACCGACATGTCGCTGATGCTGGACCTGGCGCGCGATCTCCTGGCCGGCCGCACACTTGCGGCGATCGGTGTGAGTTTCGGCGGGCCGGTCAATGCTGCCACGGGGACGGTGCTGCTGTCGCATCACGTCCCCGGCTGGGAGAATGTTCCCCTGCAAGACCAATTACGATCCGAATTCAATGTGCCCGTGAGTGTGGACAATGACGCGAATGTCGCCGCGCTGGGGGAGTGGCGATTCGGCGCAGGCCAGGGGTGCGCCAGCCTTCTCTACGTGACCGTCAGCACCGGCGTCGGCGGCGGCTGGGTGCTGGACGGGCGCGTCTTTCACGGCACTGACAGCATGGCCGGTGAGATCGGTCACATCGTCGTTCAGCCCGACGGCCCGGCTTGCGTGTGCGGAAAGCGAGGATGCGTCGAAGCTATCGCCGCTGGCCCGAACCTGGCGCGGCGCGCACGCGAGCGTCTGGCCCAAGGGGCCGGTCAGGAGACCCAACCCCATCAGGCAGGTCACATTCTGCGTGAACTTGTCGGCGGTGATCTGAGTGCAGTGACGGCTGTGCACGTCGCCCGCGCTGCCCAGGCCGGCGATCCGGTTGCATGCGAGGTTCTCGACGGAGCGGCTCGTGCGCTGGGGCTTGGACTGGGCACGGGCATCACGCTGATGAATCCACAGCGCGTCGTGCTCGGCGGTGGAGTGACTAAGTCCGGAGAGCGCTACTGGCGAACCGTGCGCGATACGGTACGCGCAGCGGTGCTGTCCGGCATGACCATGGACATTGTGCCGGCAGCCCTGGACGATGACGCGCCGCTGTGGGGAGCTATCGCACTGGCCGAAAGGGCACTCTGATGGCCTATCTCGAGGGGACTGCGATCGAAATCGTTCATCGTGACATTCCACGCGGACATGTTCGCGTGGCGCTGTTCGATTTCGACGGGACCCTTTCGCTCATCCGCCAAGGCTGGCAGGAGGTGATGCAGTCCCTGATGGTCGCGATCCTCCTGCAAACACCACGGCATGAAAGTGTCGACGAACTGCGAGCTGCTGCCACAGAGTTGATCGATCGGCTCACCGGCGAGCAAACAGTCAACCAGATGGCCGGGCTGGCACAGGAAGTGGCCCGGCGTGGTGGGCGGCCGGCAAACCCACAGGAATACAAACGGCAGTATCTCGATCGACTGCGGGAGCGAATCGAACCCCGTATCGCCGCCCTCAAGTCCGGTCAGGTTGTTCCCGATGAAGCGCTCGTCGCTGGCTCGCGCGCGCTGCTTGAGTCCCTCCGTTCATGGGGCATCACATGCTATCTGGCATCGGGCACCGACGAGGTGGCTGTGCGCGGCGAGGCGACGGCGCTGGGCATCGCCGGTTACTTCGCCGAAATCCACGGCGCGCGGGACGGCGATCCACGCGCATCGAAAAATGCTGTGATCGAGCAGATTATGCGGGAGCATAGCCTGCGCGGCGACGCGAAGCGGTTCGTCGCGTTCGGCGATGGTCGCGTCGAAGTGGAGAGCACAAAACGCGTTGGCGGCCTCGCGGTCGGCGTGGCGTCAAACGAGGTTAAGCGGCGTGGTGTGAATGACCGTAAGCGCGAGCACTTGATTCAGGCCGGAGCGGACATCATCGTTCCAGATTTTGATGAACACAAAGAACTGATCGCTTTCCTGTTCGGCTTGTGACGAAGATCTTTCACGTTTCCCAAGCTTGCCCGATCGGTTCAGGAGAATGGCATGCCCTACCCGAGGTTCGATCGTAGTCGATTGAGGCTGAAGCCGCTGGCGGAACGCGTTCACGATATGACGCTTGCCGAAGTGATCAATCCAGGCGATCCTTCCCCCCTGTGCGACGATCCGTCGCTGCCGATCGCCGTCGAGCGGGTGGCGCAGACTCATCGCAGGGGCGCGCCGACGATTCTGATGATGGGCGGGCATGTCGTCAAGATGGGGCTGTCACGGCTGGTCATCGGCCTGATGGAACGCGGCGTGATCCGGCATGTCGCGATGAACGGCTCCGGCCCGATACACGAATACGAGCTTTCGCTCATCGGCGCGACGACAGAGAGCGTCGCGCGCTACATCCGGGAAGGACAATTCGGCTTGTGGCGGGAGACGGGCCGCCTGAACGACGCGATTGCCGCAGGCGCACGCGAGGGGCTGGGTCTCGGCGAGGCGCTGGGTCGCTTCATCGAGGAAGCGAAATTGCCGCATCGCGAGGTAAGCATCCTGGCGGCGGGTTATCGACTGCGCGTGCCGGTGACCGTCCACGTCGGTATCGGTTACGACATCATTCACGAGCATCCTAACTGTGACGGCGCGGCGCTCGGCCAGACGTCATACACGGATTTCCTCATCATCGCGGAAAGCCTCACGCGCCTGCAGGGCGGAGCGCTCCTCAACGTCAGCACGCAGGTCATGGGGCCGGAGGTGTATCTCAAGGCGCTGGCGATGGCGAGAAATGTCGCCCATCAGGAAGGACGCCATATCGACCGGTTCACGACGGTCGTGTTCGATCTGCACGATCTCGGGCCGGACATTCACCACGAGCCTCCGACATCCGATGGCCGATACTATTACCGTCCACTCAAGACGATCCTCGTTCGGAGTGTGGCCGACGGCGGTGAGAGTTACTACATTCGCGGGCTGTATCGCGACACCTTTGCCGCGTTCTACTATCAGTTGGTTCGGTCGATCGAGGCCGAACGCGTGCCTGCGGATTGATCTGAATCCTCACACGCTCGTTCGCGTCGATGCGGATGGAATTGCGCGGCAGCCTCATGCACGGCTGGAGATTGCGCCATGGACCGCGTTCGTCTGGCCTCATTGCTCGAGCGTTTCGGTGATCTAACCGTCCTGGTCATCGGCGACGTCTTCCTTGACAAGTATCTGGAGCTTGACCGGCGGCTGTCCGAGGTCTCACTCGAAACCGGATTAGAAGCGCACCAGGTCATCCAGGTGCGGTGCAGCCCGGGCGCGGCCGGCACGGCGATGAACAACTTGCGCGCGCTAGGTGTGAGTGTGGTCACGCTTGGCGTCATCGGAGACGACGGCGAAGGCTACGAACTCAAGCGCGCCGTGCGCGCGATCGGCGTAGGCTCTTCACTTCTGATCGAGTGCCCCGACTGGCTCACGCCTACCTACACGAAGCCGATGATGCACGAACCGGATGGATGGGTGCACGAGATCAACCGGATAGACATCAAGAACCGCGCGCCACTGCCGGCCGAGATCGAGGACAGGATCATCGTCCGGCTGCGCGAGGCTCTGCCTCACGTGCACGGCATCGTCATCGCCGATCAGGTGCCCGAGGCGAATTGCGGCGTGATCACCGAGCGGGTGCGCGGGGAACTGTGCGCGCAGGCGCGCAACCATCCTGGCAAAGCCTTCGTGGCCGATTCACGCGAGCGCATCGGGTTGTTTGCCGACGTCATCCTCAAACCCAACGCGCGCGAGGCCGTGCGTGCCGTGCAGCCTCGGGCGCACGCCGCAGAACGAACCGTGGTCGAAGCCTGTGGCATGGCGCTCGCAGCGCGGGCGCACAGGCCCGTCTTCGTGACGGTTGGCGAGGATGGCATCCTGGTGTGCGACCATGACCACATCGATCGTGTGTCCACGCGACCTGCCTCTGGCCCAATCGACACAGTCGGCGCGGGCGACAGCGTTATGGCCGGGTTGGTGTCGTCGCTGTGCGCCGGCGCGTCGGCGCGCGAGGCGGCTATCGTCGGCAACCTGGTCGCGTCGGTCACCATCCGGCAGATCGGAACCACCGGCACGGCGTCGCCGGAACAGGTATTGAAGGCATTCGATGCGGCAAATCTGACGTGCGTGTAGTCAGTAGCCAGTCGGTGAAGGAGCTGTCATGACCGGACCATTTCGTACCGCCGTCATCGGAACCAGTTGGTGGGCCGACGGCGCGCACCTGCCCGGCTTGCGCGCCCGCGAGGATGTCGCGCTCGTGGCGCTGTGTGGCCGCAATCCGGATCGATTGGCGGCCATGGCGGCCAGGTTTGGTGTCCCTCGCACGTTCACCGACTACCGGCAGATGCTCGACGAAACGAGGCCCGATGTCGTCGTCGTCAGCACGCCCAATCATCAACACTTGCCGATGACGCTGGCCGCACTCGAAGCCGGCGCACACGTCATCTGCGAGAAACCGCTCGCGCTCGACGCGGCGGAGGCGGCGGCCATGCTCGATCGCGCCGAGGCGCGGGGGCGGCGGCACATGACCTTCTTCACCTATCGCGGCATGGCCGGACCGTGCTACGTCAGGCAGCTTGTGAGTTCGGGCTATGTTGGCCGGCTGCTTCATGCTCAGGTGTGTTACGTGCAAGGCTCGTGGCTGAATCCTGATCGCCTGGCGAGCTGGAAGACAACCCAGGCCGAGACGGGTACCGGCGTCCTGGGTGATCTAGGCGTGCACGTCATCGACATGCTGCAGTGGTGGTTTGGGCCGATGGCGCGTGTGGCGGGCAGCCTGGCCACGTTCATCGGCGAGCGTCCTGGCGCCGACGGCGGCCGCGCCCGCGTCGAGACGGACGATGCAGCATCCTTCGTCGCCGAGTTCGCTGGCGGTGGCCAGGTGGCGGTTCAGGTCTCGCGAGTCGCGGCCCAGCGGCAAAACTTCCAACGCTTTGAGCTGTATGGCTCGGATGGGATGCTCGCGTACGAGTACGATCAACCCCTGGCGCACGTGGGCCGGGTTTTTGGTGCGCGCGCAGGCGAGGGCAATCCGAAGCCGATATCTATCCCTGAGTCGCTGAGCGAAGGACTCTTCGGACAGGACACGTTCCCCAGGCTGTACCGCATCCTCACCGATCCGTTCTTCGCGTCGCTGCAGGAGTCACGACCGGCTCCCTCGCCCAGCTTTGCGGACGGACTGGCGGCTCAGAAGGTCGTCGACGCGGTCGCCCGCTCCGCCGGGAGCGGGAGGTGGGAGAAGGTTTGAGAACGTGCGACGCACTTCCGAAAGTGCGTCGCACGTCTACTATGGCGCGACGACACCCCACTCCGCATACAACGTGTCGAGTTCGCAGCCACAACTCGCCTCGAACGCTGTGAGCAGTGCCTCCGGGCTGGCGATCGCATATTGGTTTTCGGCGTAATAGCGCTGCAGCGCCTCGAAGAAAGCGTCGTCGCCGATCTGCTCCCGCAGTTCGGCAAAAAACAGCGCTCCTTTTGCGTACACGATGGCGCCGTAGGCGTCGCCCCGCCCGCGAAAGGCGGACAGCGGCTGCGCGATCGGCTCGTCGCCCTCGCGCTCCTTGTAGTCGTCGTAGCGCTGCTCGTAGAAGTCGATCAGCCCCCTGTAGAACGTGGGAGAATCGTCCTCGAAGTACAGCGCCGAGGTGAAAGAAGTCAGACCCTCGTCTTGCCAGGGCCAGGCCAGCACGTCGTTGCCGACGACGCTGTACCACCACTGGTGCGCCACTTCGTGCGCCACGGTCACCTGGAGTCCGAGTTCCGAACCGCTCGTGTACAGGTCGCCGGCGATCAAAATCACGCCCGGATATTCGACGCCCGCCGCATTCTGCAAAAGGACGGCGACGACGTCCAGGTCGGCAAACGGGTAAGCGCCGATGCGCGCATCGTACGCGCGGATCGATCCGCTCGCTGCTTCCAGCGCAGTGTCCCGGCCCGGCTCGTCCTCGGGCAGTCCCCAATGCACGACGCGCACGCCGTTTGCCTCCGCTTCGCGCGATTCGAACGTCGGGCCGGTCACGATCATGAAGTCGCGCGCCGGGCCGCTGGCGAAGTCGCGTGTCGTCGAATCCCCTTCGCTCTTGGATTCGAGCAGCGACCCGGTGGTCACGACTTGCCACCCGGCCGGCGCCGTAACGTGCACACGATACAACGCCGTCTCGCTGACGACGGCATCGCCTTCGCCCAGCACACGCTCCGCGCTCCACGCCCCACGCTCCACGTCCCACGCCGCCAGCATGGGATACCAGTTCGCCATCGTGGCGATCGGACCTTCTGTCGAGTAGTTGAAGATGCCGTACACGCTGCTCGACGCGAAGTCGACGGGTAATCGGCCTTCGAACTGAAGGTCGATCACCGCCGTCGCTCCGCTCGGCAGCGGTGTTTCGAGCGGCAGGCGCACGGCGGTCTTGTCCTGCAGGAAGACCTCGAACAGTGTGTCTCGACCGTCGATCTGCATCGACGTAATGTCGAGCGCGCCGCCGTAGATGACGCGCGAGTTGGGGTAAATACGAAAGACGATGTCGGGTAGATCTCCCCCGGTGAGGTTAGTGAAGGTCACGCGGGCCGCGCCGGCGTACGAGGGGTCATCCAGTTTCAGCTCGAGCGTCAACTCGTAACAAGTGTCCAGGCCGAGCGCGTTCCAATTCGGGACGTGACCTGCGCGCATTGCCTGCGCCTGCAGATCGGTATCACACGCGGCGAGCACCTGGGGGCTGGACTCAGGCACTGCTGAGGATTTCGCCGTCGCGGCCGGAGGCGAAGCCGGGAGTGCCGGCGATAGCGTCGGTTCGGCAACCTGCGTTGCCGCAAGGGGAGTCAGCGGTGCGGAGCAGCCGCCCGACGACAGCACTACGAGCAGGACTCCGGAGAGCACGATAAGCAACCTGGAAGTTGATCTATGGAGTGACATATGGCCTCTAGACAGTCGCCTGATATACTATCACATGAACTGGAAAGTTCGATACCAGGCAGGTCCGACCCCAGACTTCGGAAGTCTGACAGCAGGGTGCGCCTGGAGACTTCCGAAGTCTTTCAGCCAGATTGACTGAGCCGAGGAGACGACATGAACTGGCAACGCGCGCTGCCGACAGTTGCGTCCATCGTGATCATTCTGCTCGTAACTTTCCTGCGCGAGCGATCGCGCACGGCGGCCGGGATCATCGCCGTCATGCCGATCAATGTGCCGCTCGCGCTGTGGATCGTGTCCGGCGCAGCGGGCACGACATCCGAGGCGCTGGCGCAGTTTACACGTGGACTGTTCGTCGCGCTGATCCCGGGATTGATCTGGCTGACGGTTGCCTACTACGCGTTTCGCGCCGGGTGGTCACTCGGAGTAGTGCTGTTGTCGGCGTATCTCGTGTGGGGCGCACTGCTGGGGCTGGCGTTCGCGGTCGGCTGGCTTTCGTTCGATTAACGCCTGGATAGTATAATTCGTGCTGTCGAGCGCCCCCGATCCATTTCCAGCGCGGACATTGGCCGTCACTTCGGCCAGGGTCGCGAGGCCGCGCTCGCTCAGATCAAAAACACTCGCAAGAACCAATACAGGAATGCGAACGGCAATCTCTTATGAGATGGCAGCACGACGTATGCATATGACTTCACCGTCGAGCCACGCCAACGGAGGTCGGCGAGCCACATGAATCTGATTCCATTTGTCCATCTGTTTCGGGACCAGGCGATTGCCGAGACGCGCGTGATCACTACGCGCGATTATCCTGGACTGCCCGACGACGAGTATGCCCTGGTGGAGTCCTACTGCCCTGATCCGAAGTGCAACTGCCGGCGCGTCATGCTCCACGTGCTTCCCCGCCGCCAGGCGCAGAGCTTCCTGGCGGCGATCAGCTTTGGCTTTGACCGCGACGACGAAATGGCCGGCCCGTTTCTCGATCCGTTGAATCTACAGAGCCAATATGCGGAGATCCTGCTCGATCTGGTCACGGCGCAGGTCTTGACGGACTCGACCTACATCGCTCGATTGGAGTCACACTACAATCAGGTCAAAAAGGCCGCCGCCGATCCCACGCATCCTGTCCAGAAAGTATTGGCCGTGATAAGAGTGGAGGCTAAGCGGGCACCGGCGCGCAAGCGAAAGAGCAAAAAGAGAAGAGGATAACGATAATACTCTATTTGACAATGAGGGGGAGGAATACCCTGGGGCCTACAGGCTCGGACACAGAGCGCCAATCCACCATTAGGCGATAGGGCGAGCCGTTGCAATTCGTCACCGCCCACTCGATGCGATCGGCGCTTGCGCCGAGTTTCAGGTTGGGGTAATAACCCTTGCTCCGGCTGGTTGCGGTCAATACTGTCTCGGCCGGCTCCCAAACTGAACCGGTGAAGTGGCGCAGGAGCAGGTTGCCCTCGCTTTCCCACATCAGCCACGCCTGGCCGTCGTCGCGCTGTGTGACCGAAGGCCAGGCCCCCGTTCCGAGGTTCTCGGCGTCGCTCCAGTCGGCGCCGCCGTCGCTCCGGATAAAGTCGATCGCCCCGTTGTGCTCGTAGGCGAGATACAGCCGATCGCCGTCACCTGCCAGCGAAGCGCCGTACTCTCCGCTGAGAAGCCCGTCGTGGACCGCTAGTCCCGTCAGATTGCTCCATGTCTCGCCGCCGTTTGTCGACCGAATCGCGAACACGCGATAGCGCGGAAGAATCAGGAATATGAATTCGAGTGTGCGTCCGGCGATGAACACGTTCGGGCCGTTAGCGTGAATGCTCGCGTAACGTGTCCGCTGTCCGCCGCTCGAGGCGACGTTGACCTGGCGAGCAGGATTCCAGGAGGCGCCCATGTCGTCCGAGGTCGTGTAATAGACGTAGGGCGCATCGTCGAAGCTGGAGGCGACGACGTGCAGCCGGCCGTTCGAGGGATCGCGGTAAATGTCTGGCCGCACGGCGTTGGTCGAGGTTCCGGTCAGAGGCGCGGGCGTGGACCATCCACCGCCGGTCAAGAGGCGGCGCGTGAAGAATGAGCGGTAGACGGTGGCGCCGTCCTTGCTGGGGAAGACAACATAAATGTACTCGCCGTCGACGGCCAGTGCCGGGTGGAACGTCTCCGCGCTGCTCGCGAATACCACTTCGGGCGCGCCCCACGTCGCGCCGTCGTCTTCGGAAGCGGCATGCAACACGCGATACTGGCTGCCATCTTTGCTGTGCCAGGCCAGATGCAGTGTGCCATCCGCGTCGCGCGCCAGCTTGCGCGTATGCGCGTAACCGGAGGCAGTCAAATCATCGGTGAACGGGCCGGCCGGCGGAAGCGTCGGCGTCGTGTCGCCTGCGACGGCGCGATAGGCATTGATGCGTCCCGCGCCGAAGTGGGCATCGGTTCCTGTCGATCCGAAATCGTTCGCCGTCTCTTCGATGATCGCCTGGACGTCGGCGTTTGCCCGTGCCGGGTCTTGCGAGAAGAGCAGTCCGGCCACCCCGGAGACGTGCGGCGTGGAGAGCGAGGTTCCATTGAACGATCCGTACTCCTGGTTGGGCAGGGCGGCGGCGATCGATTCGCCGGGAGCGGCGACCGCGATGTATCCCTCTGCGAAGTTGGAGAAGCAGGAATGGTAGTCCTCGACGTTGGTCGAGGCAACGGCCATGGCATTCGCGTACCCGGCGGGATAGAAAGGCCGCCCAACTCCATCGTTGCCCGCCGCTGCGACGACCAGCGCACCCTGGCCCCACGCGTAGTTGACGGCGTCCTCCAGCGTCTGCGCGCCGACCGACGCGCCCAGGCTGAGATTGATGATCCGGGCGCCGAGGTCCACCGCGTACACGATGCCATTCGCCACGGCGTCCAGGGTGCCGCTGCCTTCGCCGGTCAATACTTTCACCGCCGCCACCGTGCACCACGGGCATACCCCGGCGACGCCTGATCCGTCTTGAACACCCGCCGCGACACTACTGACGATCGTCCCGTGGCCATTGTCATCGAACGGTTCGTTGTCGTTGTTCGCAAAATCCCAGCCCCAGGTGTCGTCGACGAAACCGTTCGCGTCGTTGTCGATGCCATCTCCTGCAATCTCGCCTGGATTTTGCCAGATGTTGGGCGCCAGATCGGAATGGGTTCGATCGATGCCGGTGTCCGTGATCGCGATCAGCACGGGATTCCGGGTTTCGATCAGGCTCCAGGCATCCGGCGCTTGAATTTTGAGCAGGCCCCATTGGTCGACGATCTCCTGCGGCGGAGCGAGCGCGTGCAGAATGTAGTTCGGTTCGGCAAACTCGACTTCAGGCAGGCGGCTGAAGACTTCGACCGCTCGCTCGACGGATAGGCCCGGAGGTAATCGAAGAACATCGACGTCGAGCGCGCGGATGCGGCGGCTGCGGCCAGCACCATGCTCGATCAGAATCTGGTCGACGCTCTGTGCCGCGACGGATGGCCGAAAGCGGACGAGCAGCTCGCCGGGGGCGAAAGCCGCACTCGAGGTTATCGAGCCGGCCACGTCATCCACCTGTTGAGCGGCGGTCTCGGCGTAAACGAGGATCAGCGCCGCAATCACGATGCTGGCTGTGCGGATAGACCTGAACGTTGGGTTCCCCTTCAACATAGCGCGGCCTCCGACCGCAACAGAAAGGCAAACCACGGATGACACGGATTACACAGATATTGAGAGGCCGCCATCCGCGGTATCCGTGAAATCCGTGGTGAAGAATCTTCGCGGTCGTGACAGTTTTTCAAGGGCAATACTATCGACGGATCTCGGCGAATCAGCATGGGCGGATGCGATGATATTCTATACCGATCGGTTCAGCTTGACATTAGTACTGTGATGCTACTGTTACACTATTTCAGGTAATACGCGACGACGGCGGCGGCGTGCTTGCGCTTCGGCTCGGCTCGCCACTTGCGGACGAGCGACTTGACGACGTCGGGCCGTGCGCGGCCCAGCTTGACGGCCGCGCTCGCCACGGCCCGCCACACGAAGCGGCGTTCGTCGGCGGCCAGGCGATGCAGGAGGCGCGCCCCTTGAAGGGCGTGCTTGCGTCCGCCGGACGCGCTCCACACCATCGCCACGTTCCAGCGCACGTTCTCGTCTTTCTTGCGCGACTGCGCCTCCAGCCACTTCAACGTCTCGTCGGGGTACGACTTGAGTAGCGCCAGGCTGATCGCGAACGGGCCGAGGTTGACACGCACGTAGCGGGCCGGGTCGGCCATCAGCGGCTCGAGCAGCCGCAGCAGCCTGGGGCCGCGTCCCGGTCGTCCCGGCTTGGCCGCCTCCATCGCGGCAATGACGACGGCGCGCCGGACGTTCTCCGAGGCGTGCCGCCGCCATTTCTTCAAGATCGGATAGAACTCGTCGAAATGCCGGTCGAGGATGTCCCCGCCGATAGAGCCGGCGAACTCACGCACTTCCCAGTTCGGGCTGTCGGCATGGCGTAGCAACTGGCGCTGCGCGTAGACCGGATGCAGCGCGTAGACATGCGGCAGCAGCAGCAGCCCTACCTCATGCGCGTTCTCGTCAGCGCCGTCCAGCAACTGCCTGCACCACTTCGACAGATCGCGCGGCCGATCCGTGAAATGGGCGCGGATCAGTTTGGCGGCCAGGCGCTTGTCGGCGGTGCGGGCCGTACCGGGATCGGCCCCGACGGCCGCAGCGCCGCTGCCGCGCCGGTTCAGCGCGGCGACGACGGCATCGAGGTCTTCGCTGCCCAATGCAGCAGCCAGTTCGCGTTCGAGTTTGGCGAGTTTAGCACTCATCTTCGGCTCAGAAGCGCTGCCTGTTGGTCCATCTCGTCCCAGGCTAGCAAAAACTCGGCGATCGGTGCGGAAACTGGCCCGTAGGACAAAGCCGGATCGTGGTATGAAATCCAATCGACATCAGCGTTGATCACGAGTATCGCATGCTGCGTACGGATGTTGCCCCAACCGGGTAGTCCTGATGTCGTTGTGATGGGAACGATGATGGCCGTATCGGTAGTGAGGGATGAGAGGAGGTCGTCAAATGAAACGTGTCGAAGCAATCGCACATGGATGTTGAGTTCTGCCAGTCGCTCAACTCGTGAAACGGGTGTCCCTACACCTGGCCGCGTGCCAAGCAGTTGTGCGAGTTGTGGTTGGCTTACGGTAATATTCAGCTGCGCCAGCGCCATTTGTGCGCAGGCGGGCAGGCAGTATCCCCAGGTGAGTTGTTGGACGTGAGCGGGTGGCTTAAGCGGAGACATTGCCCGCAGTCGCCCATCGTTCGACTTTCTCCAGGAGAGCGGCGCGCTGGGTTTCCGTCAGCGACACGGATAACGTTGTCGGGTGCACATCGATCTCGGCCAGCAGCGCCCCGTCAAAACTCCGATAGGGCACGCGCCAATGCGGTTCGGGGCCGTCTATCCACACCGGGTCACCACTGCTGAGCGCACAGCCTACCAGATCGCCAAAGACGGCGCGATCAGCTGCCCGGCGCGCTTCGCGGGCCGAGAGGATTTCGCGCTCTTTCAAAAGAGCCTGATAGTGTTCGTAGTCTTCGATGCTGATCAAAGCTGCGACAGGTCGCCCGTCGCGCTCTAGAATGATAGGCTGGCGAAGATCAGCCGTGAGAGCAGCGTACGTCGCTTGAACCTCTTTTAGCTTTTTCGGTTTGTCCATATGGATACCCTCTCGGATCGAACGCCTTGAGTACTGGAGTCTAGAGTCCATACACAATTGTTCGGCGTGGAGCGCCAAGCCCACGCCTTTCCGCTGGATTGACAAATCCAGCGGGAGCGAGCTCTAAACTCCAAGAGTATATCCCCGGCCCGAAATGCGGTCAACCGAACCTCGCGTCCGTGTGCACGCAAAGGTTGTCATCCACCAACAGGACGTCAGGCTTCTCATTGGCGCGGCGGAGCATCTCGTCGGGCGCGAGTGGCGTGTACCGGTAGGATATGAAAGGATACGAGGTTACCTGCGTCAACATGCTGTCCCCCGCTCTAACTCTAACTCTAACTCCGTGCTCCATCATTCGTGAAACCTAATCACCAGCCGGTCGGCCTGGTCGTAGTAAGTGTGCGCGAAGAAAGGCGGGTCATCGGGTGCGGCGTCGAGGATGCGTGGCAGGATGAAGGGTAGATCGTCTACGAGCGGAAGCGCATCGAGTCGATCCCTGGTGATCCATTCCAGCGTGCCTTCTTCAGAGGGAAGCGGCTCGCCCGAAGCGTATTCGGCCGAGAACACGAACACGATGACACCTGCTGCATCGCCCGCGTCGACGTTGACGATGCCCCGCAGCGCCAGATTCTTCACCATGAGGCCGGTTTCCTCGCGAACCTCGCGGTCGACAGAGGCGAGCACGTCCTCGTCGCGCTCCACGTGCCCGCCGATGCCGTTGTATTTGTTCGCCCAGATGCGCTTGGTCGGCGCGCCGCGCAATAGCAGGACCTCGTCTGGCCCGCGCGTGATGAAGCATAGCGTGCGCGGGACGGCGATATAGCGGTTGCGATTTAGACCGACTTCGACGCCCTGCTCGATTCTCGGCATGGAATTTCGCCACCAAGACACCAAGGCACGAAGATAACTTTGTGTCTTCGTGCCTCGGTGGTTTCACCCTGCCTCTGTCATTCGGGGGACATAGGGTATGGAAAGTCTCTCTTCCAGGCCGGCTCTGACTGCCGGCCATTCGGTGTCGACGATGCTGTAGTACACGCTATCTCGGATACGGCCGCCGGGCATGATCATGTGTTGGCGAAAGACGCCTTCTTGCTTTGCGCCGATGCGCAGGATAGCTTGCCGCGAGCGTTCGTTAAGCACGTCAGTCTTCAGCTCGACGCGGATGCAGCGCCACATTTCGAAGGCGTGCCGCAGCATGAGGTATTTGGCTTCGGTGTTGACCGGCGTGCGCTGCCAGTTCTTGCCGATCCATGTCCAGCCGATCTCGACGCGTCGGTGGGCGCGCTCGATATTGCCGAAACGCGTGCTGCCCACGGCCCGGCCGCATGCCTGCTCGATTATGGCGAAGGGCAAAGCGTGGCCCTCGGACTGCCACTTCAAAGCCGTCTCGATGTAGGCACGCAGGTCCTCTGGAGTCCGGATCATCGTCGTCGTCCAGCGCCAGATGTCGTCGTCGAACGCGACTTCGCACAGCGCTGCGTGATGGTCGAACGACAGCGGCTCCAGGCGGATAGTTCGGCCTTCGAGGGTGATGGGTTCGACGTTCATCGGTCGTATCAGTGGAGCTCCAGCGCGCTGATCTTCGAGAAGATCAGCGTGTCGCGCAGGCTGCCGTCCACGCCCAGGCTGTCGTTGCGCAGGACGCCTTCCAGCAGAAAACCGCAGCGTCTGGCGACGGCGGCGCTGCGAGCGTTCTTCGCATCGCAGCGAATCGCGACGCGATTGGCTTTCAGGTACGTGAAGGCGAAGTCCGTGATGCCGTTGATGGTTTCGGTCGCGTAGCCCTGCCCGGCGAACTTCGTCCGCACCCAGTAGCCGATCTCGAAAGTGCGCGCTTCCCAGTCGATGTTGTGGAGTCCACTGCTGACCACAAAGGTGTCCGTTCCTTTGAGGAATGAAAGTAGCAACAGTTGCCTGCGCGTGAGCCAGTCGGCGATGCGCTGGCGAATTCGGGCTTCCTGCGCCTCGGCGCTGGGGTCTTCCTGCGCCCAGCGCATCCAGGGACGCAGCTCGGGCAGCGATTCGCGCACCGCCTCGGCCACGCGAGCGCCGTCGCCGGGCCGTGGCGCGCGGATGGTGAGCCGCTCAGTGTCGAACGTGTCTGGAAAGTCGAGCAGGATCGGATCCATGCCGTACTCTCACTACCGCAATCTTGCAAACGCACTTCGGCCCGCATAGACTGCCGTATCGCCCAGTTCTTCTTCAATGCGAAGCAGTTGATTGTACTTGGCGATGCGGTCGGAGCGCGCCGGCGCGCCGGTCTTGATCTGGCCCGCGTTGAGCGCCACGGCGATGTCGGCAATCGTCGAATCCTCCGTCTCGCCGGAGCGGTGCGACACCACGACAGCCCAGCCTGCGCGCTGGCTCAGCCGCGAGGCGTCGATCGCTTCCGTCAGCGTACCAATCTGGTTGACCTTGCACAGCAATGCATTGCACGCCTTCTCCGCGATCGCGCGCCTGACGAAATCGACGTTGGTGACGAGCAGATCGTCGCCGACGATCTGCAGGCGGTCGCCTAGCCGCGCGGTAAGCACCTTCCAACCGTCCCAGTCGTTTTGGTCAAGTCCGTCTTCGATCGAGATGATCGGATACTTCTCGACGAGATCGGCGTAGAACTCGGCCATCTCCGCGCTGGAGAGCGTCCGGCCCTCCTTCTTCAGGTAGTACCTGCCGTCGGCGTAAAGTTCGGATGCGGCGGGATCCATGCCCAGGTAGATGTGCTCGCCGGGCGTGTAGCCGGCAGCCTGGATCGCTTCCATGATGACCTCGAAGGCTTCCGCGTTGCTCTTGAGCGACGGCGCGAAGCCGCCCTCGTCGCCGACGTTCGTGCCGTAGCCGCGCTGCTTCAGCACCTTCTTCAGCGCGGCGTACGTCTCCGCGCCCCAGCGCAGCGCCTCGGCGAAGGTCGGCGCGCCGACCGGGAGAACCATGAACTCCTGTAAGTCGGTCGAGTCGTCGGCGTGCTTGCCGCCGTTCAGGATGTTCAGCATCGGCACCGGCAGCACGCGCGCCTCGACGCCGCCGATGTACCGGTACAGCGGGACTTCCAGCGAGTTCGCCGCGGCCTTGGCGACAGCCAGGCTGACGCCGAGGATGGCGTTCGCGCCCAACCTGGATTTGTTCGGCGTGCCGTCAAGCTCAATCAAGAGTTGATCGATCTCCACCTGCTCGGCGGCGTCCATGCCGATCAGCTCGTCGGCGATCACCGCATTCACGTTTTCGACGGCCTTGAGGACGCCCTTGCCGCCATAGCGCTCCGGGTCGCCGTCGCGCAGTTCCCAGGCTTCGTGCTCGCCGGTCGACGCACCTGAGGGGACGGCGGCGCGTCCCCACGAGCCATCTTCGAGCATCACTTCGACCTCGACGGTCGGATTGCCGCGCGAGTCGAGTATCTCGCGGGCGGTGACGAATTCGATTTGGGTCATGATGTCTCCTGTGAGCGAGCTTTATCACAAAGATACGAAGGCTCAAAGAAAACCAACAGGTGGTGATTGTACACCAAGACGCGGTGGACTGCACCGACTTGGCGCGACCGTGTGCACGCAAATGTTGTCAGTCCTTACAGTGCCCCCAAACCGTGTCCTGGCGGTCGGCCGCCCGCGGGGAGGCGGGCGGTGAGCCAGAGCGTACTTTGTGAATGGCATGATTGGTGCTCATGACGGTGCAGAAGCGCCCAACGTGGGCATCAGCCGCGGCGCGAACTTCGCGACGAAGACTCGCTCGAACTGCACGAGCCTATGCTGGGGTGACCAGTTGGCCCCGCGCGGAGCGCGGTCGGGTGCATGCCGTGTTAGCCCGCCCGCGTTTTTGATTGGTATCGTGGCAAATGCGCCTTTATCCAATCCCCGATAGCAATCATATCAGCGTCATCGTTACTTCTGGAAAGACACGCTAAGACCAATGCTAATCCCAACATGCTCAAATGGTAAATCGCCATGAGCGGACTGATATAGGCGTAATATTCCACTCCCTGGGGCGGATTTACCCATGTCAGAACCGCCAGACACCCTGACCATATCACTATAATCGGTATCGCCTTCAATGGTCGCACGGCGGTCAGTGTTAGAAAAACAGGCAGGCCCGGCATGCCATACGGTGTGACGATCCCAGCTAACGCTCCGCCGAGTTGCCAGTATTTCCACCGTCGCGCCAACAGGGCCGCGAGGGCGATCACACTTGCTACGAGCGGTCCGAATTTAGCCCACAGCGTATGCGTCGCTTCGGTCTGAGCGAGCGGCGGGTCATGCAGAAGCACATATAGCCAATCGGGATATAAAGGCAAAAACAGCATGCCATAGACAATGGCGGAAATCAGAAGCCCCTTCCAGTCCCGGCGAGTCAGAATGTAAAAAGCTACAATAAAAATACTGCCCTGCGGCTTGACCATTAAGAGCCCGTAGGCTAGCACCCGCCACACTAGCCCTTGCCACTTCTCATATGATGTGTCTCCAGCTAGCAAGAGCAACAGTCCTGCGCCAATGACAAACATATCAATTCCACCTGCCGCCATAAGCCACAACACGGTATTCGTTGCAAACCAGGCCAGCGCCACCCAGGCTTCATGATAGAAGACAAAGGCAAACAGCAATGCGCCTCCGATGACAAGGTAAAGCTGGGGAGTTGCAAACAGCATCGGCCACAAGAACAAAACAGCAAAGGGCGGATTATAGAAGTGCGCAATGCGTGTTTCAGGTATCCAGGGGTTTACTCCTGATAAGATCAAACGGATGCCACGTTGCATATTTTCGAAATCGAAGCTGTTCACGACAAAAATGCGAACGGCCACGAGCATGATGACGAATCCCACACAAAAGCCAAGCAGTGCTCGAGTTCTATTGGTTACAGGAAGTGGTGTGGAAGGTGGAAGTGTATTCAAGAGCCGTATGGACGGGCGGGCCAACTCGGGAATATCTGACGAACATATCGCATGATATCCCCTGTGGGGGCCATTATCGAATCTATAAATAATAACATCTATCCGACTTAGGGACAAGATGATCTGAGAAGCACATGATGGAAACTCGGCCCAGGAAACTGCTCGATCAAGTTACAGAAGCCATGCGGCTGAAGCATGATGCCCACAAGACCGAGCAGAGCTACGTCTACTGGATCAACCGCTACATCATATTCCACAACAACCGACATCCCGCCTAGATGTCCAGGCGGTGGCTCGTTCGCGCATCTGTGACGATTCCCCCTCTCCTCGCAGGGAGGGGTGCCAGGGGATCGGTCGGTCGTGATACGGGCTTCGCGCTCGTCGTTGCAGCGACTCCGCGCAGCGCCCCCGGCCTCGGTCGGGAGACCTTCGGCCATCAGTGGGGAGAAGTCGCCGTCAGTTTTTGCGTAAAGACTTCGGAAGTCTCAGGGCGTGACCCGGCGGGCGAGGGAGTCTGCCGACCTAGGTCGTCCCGCAGGTAGGGTCGTCCTTAAAGACTTCCGAAGTCTAAAACGTACCGCATCAGGCGCCAGTCGTTGACGCGCCCATGCCCGCGTGCTACAATCTCTCACATTCAGGGGGATGAAGATGTCTGAGAGGAGACGCTCGATCTACCTCGATCATGCAGCGACGACCCCTGTCGATCCGCGCGTGATCGAGGCGATGCAGCCATACTGGGCCGGCGCATTTGGCAATACCTCGTCGATTCACGGGGTGGGTCGCGCGGCGCTGAAGGGACTGGAGCAGGCGCGGCAGACCGTCGCCGACGTGCTGGGATGCCATCCGATGGAAATCGTGTTCACGGGCGGCGGCACCGAGAGCGATAACCTGGCCCTGCGCGGCGTCGCCTGGGCGGCGCGGCGGAACGGGCGCGGGGAACACATCGTCACGACGCCGATCGAGCATCACGCCGTCGGCGTGACGGCGGAGCAGCTCCGTGACCTGCACGAGTTCGACGTGACCTTCGTCGACGTGGACGAGCACGGCCGGGTCGATCCGGACGCCGTCGGTCGCGCGATCCGGCGCGAGACTTGCCTGATCAGCGTCATGTACGCCAACAACGAGGTCGGCACGATCCAGCCGCTGCGCGACATCGGCGCGCTTGCCCGCAGCCAGGGAATCGCCTTTCACACCGACGCGGTGCAGGCGGGTGGGGCGCTCGATCTGAACGTCGATCGACTCAATATCGATCTGCTCGCCTTGTCGGCGCATAAGTTCTACGGGCCGAAGGGCATCGGCGTGCTGTACGTTCGCCGCGGCACTGAGCTCGAGCCGGCGCTGACTGGCGGAGGCCACGAGCGCGGCCGGCGGCCGGGGACGGTGAACGTCGCCGGGGTCGTCGGACTGGCGACCGCGCTGAAGCTGGCGCAGGATAACCGAGAGAGCGAGAATGCACGTGTCGCCGCGCTGCGCGATCGACTGATCGCAGGCGTACTGGAGCGCGTGCCCGACGCGCAGCTCACCGGCCACCCGGCGGAGCGCCTGCCGAACAGCGCCTCGTTTGCCATCAAAGGCGTCGAGGGCGAGTCGATTCTGCTGGCGCTCGATCTGGAGGGCATTTTCGTCTCGACCGGCTCAGCCTGCACGACGGGCGAAGCCGAGCCGTCCTTCGTGCTGACAGCGATGGGTTTCCCGCACGAGTGGGCCGTCGGCTCGCTGCGCATGACGTTGGGACACCTGACGCAGTCCGAAGACATCGATACGGTGTTGGAGGTGCTGCCGAGGGTGGTTGAGCGGTTGAGAGAGCATACGCCGGTAACGATGGGGAACTGAAGGCAAGGAAGTTTGAGTGAATACGAATGAGAAGAACACGCGCGTCGTCGTCGCCATGAGCGGCGGCGTGGATAGCTCGGTCGCGGCAGCCCTGCTCGTAGAGCAGGGCTACGACGTCGCCGGCATCATGCTCAAGCTGTGGAGCGAGGACGGCGGATCGCGCGTGAATCGCTGCTGCACGCCGGCCGACGTCGCCCTCGCGCGCTCCGTCGCCGACCAGCTTGGCATCCCGTTTTACTTGATCAACGTCGCCGACACGTTCAAATCGCACGTCGTCGATTATTTCGTCGAGGAGTACGCAGCCGGCCGCACGCCGAACCCGTGCATCGAATGCAATCGCCACATCCGATTTGAGCTCCTGCTCAACAAGGCGCTGGGGCTGGGCGCGCAGTACCTGGCGACGGGGCACTACGCTCGCGTGCAAAATTCCGGTGGCACCTACCAGTTGCTGCGCGCGGTCGATCGAAGGAAGGACCAGTCCTACGTGCTGAGCGTGCTCGGGCAGGCGCAACTGGCGCACGTGATGTTTCCACTCGGCGAGATGACGAAGCCGGAGGCGCGCGCGCACGCCGCGCGGCTTCGCCTGCCTGTAGCCGAGAAGCCGGAGAGCCAGGACTTGTGCTTCCTGGGCAACGGGGATTATCGCGAGTTTCTGATGCGGCACGCCCCCGAATCGATTCGGACGGGCGAAATCCGCGATACGGTGGGGAACGTGCTCGGCCGACATCACGGGCTGCCGTTCTACACGATCGGGCAGCGCAAAGGGCTGGGCATCGCGGCGGCGGAAGCGCTGTATGTGATTGCCAAAGACGCCGCCGACAACTCACTCGTCGTCGGCCCGCTCGCCGACATGGGCCGGCGCAAGTGTGTGGCACGCGGCATGCACTACGTCAGCGGCGTGACGCCGGCCGAGCCGTTTCGCGCCGAGGTGAAGATCCGCTACACGGCTCGCGAAGCGCCGGCGACAGTGCGCCCGTCAGGCGATACGGCGCGCGTCGAATTTGACGAGCCGCAGCGTGACGTCACGCCCGGCCAGGGTCTCGTGCTGTTCGACGGCGAGGTCGTCTTGGGGCAAGGGATCATCACCTGAATGCCGCCCGCCTTGCTCTCCTCTGCCTTGCTATCGACGGCGTACGCCGCGCTTTTTCACCTGTGGCGCGGCGGAGGCGCGCGCCGGCTGGGCCTGTTCCTCGTCGCCGCATGGATCGGCTTTGCGTTGGGCCAGGCAGCCGGCTCGCTGCTGGGCTGGAACGTCGCCATGCTCGGCGAGGTGCATCTTCTGGAAGCGACGATCGGAAGCGCCATGGCTTTGGTGATTGTCAGCCGCCCGACCGTATGATATAATGCTCATCGAGGCTCCTGCATGCAGCTCGAAATCAACCCCGACTTGCCGCCGCCGGCCCCGAAGCCGCCCAGGTCCGGTATCAGTCGGCGCGCCGTGCTGGCCGCGTCACTGGCGGTGCTGGTCGTCATCCTCATCGTTGGCGTGTTCGCATTGATAGTGCGCAGCGGCGCGACGGGCGTCGTTCGCGACATTTTCATCATTCTCCTGGCCGTCGTTATGACAGTCATCGGTTTGCTGCTGCTGGTGCTCATTTATCAGCTCGCGCTGCTGACCAAGATGCTGAACGAGGAAATCAAGCCGCTGCTCCAGAACTTGCAGGAGACGGCGAGCACGGCGCGTGGCACGACGGTATTCCTGAGCGAGCACGTGGTTCATCCGGTGATCGGCGCGGCGGGCACGATGGCCGGTTTCGCCCGGATAGTCGGCTTGCTCTCCGAGCTGGGACGCGTGTGGCGCCGCCGATAGCCGGCGTCGACCTGGTCGAAAGTGTAGGCATTCGATAAGGAGGGAACATGAACAGCAACACTTCAAGCATTGTCGGAGGGTTTCTGGCGGGAATCGTCATTGGCGGTGTGATCGGCGCGGCGGTGGCCCTGCTCCTCGCGCCGCAGTCCGGCGAAGAGACGCGGCGCCAGATCGAGTCGAAGGCCGAAGAGCTGCGTGGCCGGGCGGAACTGCTCGCCGAAGACGCGCGCAAGCGCGTCGAAGCAGCATCGGAGGATTTGCGAAAGCGCGTGGAGAAGCCGGCGTGAACACTACTACCCGCACGTCAAATTTCCGAACGACGTAGAGCAGGTTTCCATACCTGCCAAAAGAAGGGAGCTGATGAAAGATGGCGGCTAAGAAAGCCGCCCTACGTCGAGATTTCAAGTGCGGGCAGTGTAGAAGCCTATCCGAGAATGGAGGACTCCACATGAGCGACGATGGAAACGAATTTGGAGCTTTTCTGGTCGGCTTCGTGGTCGGCGGGTTGATCGGCGCGGTGGTCGCCCTGCTGATGGCGCCGCAGTCCGGTGAGGCGACGCGCCGGCAGATACGCGAAAGAGCGTACGAGCTGCGCGATCGCGCGGAAGACATCGCCGAAGACACGCGCCGGCGCATCGAGACGACGAGTGCCGACGTGCGCCGCCAGGCCGAGGAGCAGCGCGCGCGCCTGGAGCAAGCCGTCGCGGAAGGCAAGAAAGCAGCCGAGCGCAAGCGCGCCGAGATGATGGGTTCTGCGCCCGACTCCGGCGATTCGGCTTCGGCCTCAACCTGATCGCAGCGCACCAGTTCAATTCGAATTCGAGTTTGGCAACAGCCACATCTGGCGTCCGGAGTGCAGGCTTCAGCCTGCGGAAGCCGAAGATGTGGCGGCCTGAAGGCCTGATCTTTACCCGGAACTTCCGTTCTACTAAGGTGTCGCGGGCTTTTCCGAGGCTTTTCACTGGCAGGCGGCTGCCTTCGCTGCAATGCGACGGCAAAACTGGGATCTGCCTTTACGAAATGCCCGGAAAACGGGT
>DATEUJ010000052.1:0-28218 GCA_035283185.1 Anaerolineae bacterium
CGCGCGCATAATCCAAAGCAAGATGCCCAGGATGAGCGCGGCGGAGCCGAACGGGGCGAGTGCAGCCCAGCCGACCTGAACTATACCGGCGATAGTGACAATCACCACAGCTGCCGCCGCTAACAGCCCGACCCCGATCGAGCCACCTCCCTTCCGCCGCCCGGTTCCATGGAGATGCATCATGTCATCCCCCACAACGTGCCGGCGTTCGCCTGACTGATATGCTCAAACGGTTCATGCATGTCAGCCTTTGAAAACCTTCCAAGCACAGATACCCCAGCACATCGCCAGCGCAATGATGAGCATCGTCAGCGCGGCCACGGCAGCCACCTCCAAACCGAGCAGCGGAAGGACGATCAGCACGATCAACGGCAGGCTGCACAGCCACACGATGATGGTCAGCGCCATCTGGTCGAAGTGAGTGTCGAGCCACCTGAGCATCTCGCCTCCTGTTTGATGCACCGCATCTTTCACCGGCGGCCATCATGTGCTCGGCCATGCGCCGGATCACCTGTGGCATGCTCGTCAGCGTCATCCAGCCTTACGCCAAGCTGTGGTGTCGTTCTCCACCTGAACATCAATGATATACGCCAGGGGATCAGCCTCAAACAGCCGCTGGCAGGCGACGTGGCAGAAGTAATACGTCCGGCCATTGAACTTCAACGTGGCCGCAGCCTCGCTGGCTGGCAACTCCATGTTGCACACTGGATCGGTGACGAGTTTGGATACGGATTTCTTTTTCACGTCGACTCACCTCGGCTTGTGGATTAACACGAACCCTGCCGCCGCACTCAAAGCGATCATCACGGCCACGGCGGCGATCTGGCCGGCGGGCTTTGCGCGGTCAAGCGCGTGCAGTTCGCCGGAGGGTTCGTCTACGACCATGGCGGGCGCTGCGCTAGCTTCGGCAGAAGGTTCCGTCAGTGTCAGATCGGCGGTTGCCACTTCGCCTTCCTCGGTCGCGGCGCGCACGATGTATGAGCCTGGCGCGACGTCAGACGGAATGGTGAACGCCGCCGTGAAACCGCCCTCTTCTCCTTCGCCGGTTGCCGTCGCTTCGCCGAGCGGGATGGAACCTGCCGGACCTTCGAGTGTGATGGCGAACACCTCGCCCGGTTCCATCTCGGTGCCGATCACAGTGATTTGGCCTCCGGCGGGAGCAACAGCCGGTTCGACGGCGATGACCGGCTCACCGTGCGCCCACACCAGGTTGACTGGGGTCAGCACCAATACAACGACGATGATCAAAGCGCGAACAAGGTAAGCCTTCATGTAAACACTCCTAGTCCAGATGCGCGGCAACCGGTTGCAGCGTTGCCACAATGCCGCTGATGACGATGACGACCAGGATCAACCCGGCGCCGATCAACAGCACTCTGCGGCGCGCGGGACTCATGTACGGGCTGCGATCGAGGGTCGGCACCAGCGCCAGCAGGACGGCCAGAATGGCCGGCACGATCACCAGCGCCTGCGCGCCCCACGCCGCTTCGGCGGGGAACAGCCAGACGAACATCCACCACGGCTTGGTCACTTCTGCGCCGGCCACGCCGGGCTGGCCGAGCGGCGCCGGAAAGAGCAGGCTCAGCAGCAGCGCCAGCGCCAGCACAAACAGGCCATAGCCCAGCATGCGCCACAGGTGAACACTGAAGCGCGACTCGCCTTCGCCAGCCATCGAACGTGACACCGTGTCCGGAGTGGCCTTGGGTGAGATGCCATGCTGCTTGATGAGATAGATGTGCACGAGGATCAGCAGGCCGAACAGCATCGGCAGAATCGTGGTGTGACCGTTAAAGAGTCGAGTGAGAAGAGGTACAGTGCGACTGAACTCGGCCGAGAACCACCCGCCCAACGCGCCGATCACATTGGCCGCCTCTTTGTTGTGCTGCAGAGCTTCCACACTCTCCTGGTCGAACTTGAGTACTGAGCCGGTGAAGACCAGGCCGAGCGTCACCGCCAGCAGGCCGAGACCAACGTACCAGTTAATCTCACGGGGGCGTTTGTAAGAGCCGGTGAATAACACCCGCAGCATGTGCAGCAGGACAGTCAGGGTGACGATCTGCGCCGTCCAGAAGTGGATCGAGCGCACCAGGTCGCCCAGGGGCGCGCCTGTGATGATGTACACCACACTCTCGTGGGCATCGGCCGGATGCGGGTGGTAGAACTGGGCCAGGTAGATGCCGGTGACGAACAGGACGATAAAGCCCATGAAAGTGATGCCACCCAGCAAATACGGTAGCGAGTTCGCGTGTTCGGGGACGGCATAAGCCAGACCCTGCAGGCCCAGCCGTTCATTCAGCCATTGGCCCAATCTTGAACGCGGGGCGGGTTGAACCGTGCTTGCCATAGGCGGAGTCCTTTTGGTGAAAACGGCCGATCAGCGGCCGGCCGGGTCGTAGACATCGATGATGTGCTCAGGCAAAGAGAACGCGCTACAGGTCACTATACGCCCTAAAAACAACTCGTTCCAGCGCCAATCAGCGCGTTTTGCCTCACGCCATTTGGCGGGGATGGGCATAGGCTATTTAGCGAACGAATGAAAAAAGCCCACCATTTCAGGTGGGCTTCGGAGCAACGAGCCAGGGGGGTTATAGTGGTAGCCGCAAGTCGATCGTCGTGCCGCTGCCGCGCGCCGACTGGATCGTCAGGTGTGCGCCGATCAGTTCGGCGCGTTCGCGCATGCTGACCAACCCGAAATGGCCCAGGTCGGTCAGCGCATCCGCTCGATCCGGCGCATCGAATCCGACGCCATCGTCGGTCACCGACACAACGAGCGCCCCGTCGTACGCTACCTTGACCTGCACCTGCTTCGCGTGTGCGTGTCTGACGACATTGTTGAGTGCTTCCTGCACGATTCGATACAAAGCGAGTTCACGTTCGAGGGGAAGACGCTGTGTCTGTCCTTCGACCTCGAACGTCGCCAGCAGCCCACCCTCGTCGCCGATAGTCTTAGTCAGCGCTTCGAGCGCCGGCGACAGTCCGAGGTCCTCCAGGTAGACGGGTCGCAGCGCGCGAATGATGCGCCGCACATCTTCGATCGTGTTGGCGGCCAGCGTCCGCAGTTCGGGCAGTTTCTGGGCAGCGGCCTGCGGATCGCGTGCGCACGTTCGCTCGATCATCTGCACGCGCTGATCCAGGGCGATCAATGCCTGCACGGTCTCATCGTGCAGCTCGCGCGCCAGCCGCGATCTCTCGTCTTCCTGGCCGCGTGTAAGGGCAGCCGCGTAGGACTGAATGCTGCGCTGGTAGCGGCGAATCTGCTCGGCCATGTGCGCCAGCGTCGCATGCAACTGCTGGATCTCAGCGATGCCGTCGACCGGCTGCGCCAGCGCGTCGTAATCGCCCCAGCCCACGCGGGTTGCCTGGTGATCGAGTTGCTGCAGCGGGCGGACGATGCGCCGCACGCCGAAAGCGATGACGATGATGGCGATCAGAAAAGGTGGGATCAGTGCCAGAGGTGCAACCAGTGATGTGCGCAACAGCGGGCTATCCACGGCATCCCATGGTTCTTCGATCACGAGCGCCCAGCCCACTGGCGGTATCGAGCTATAGGCGACAACATGTTCGCTGCCGTCGATGCGACGATACGTGACGCCATTTTCGCCGCGGAGAGCTTCCGCTATGCCAGCATGATTTGCCAGTTCCGATTCGGAGGAGGATGCGCCTATCTGATAGAGCGGTTGTCCTGCGCTATCGGTCAGCCAGATGGACGCCGGGCCATTTGAGGTAAAAGCATCGGCCAGTGCACGGCGAGCCAGACTCGCCGGCCGGAATGCGCCTACCGCCATCGCACCGTTTGAAGCGGCAGCGACCAGCGTCATAGGCTCACCGCCAGTGGAGCCAGTGAAGGCGCCCGAGAATTGTGGCTCGTTGCGTCCCTTGGCTCGACCGAGAAGATCAGCGGCAGGTCGAGTTTGCCAGATGTCGGGGGAGTTGGAAGAGGCCAGCAGCGTTCCATCGGCAGCAAACAGCGCCAGATCACCTTCGAAGTCTGGAAGAAGAAATCCGTACTCGGTTATTGCGCGCCTGGGCGAGTCGGAGACAGAAGAATGCAGCGCCAATCCCTGCGATGGTCACGCGGTATCAGAAGCGCATCTCCAGCCCTGTGCTCGATCGCTTCGACGCGCGAAGCGCGCCGAGGTGCCGCGTGTCGAGTACGAGAAACGGGCCGCCTGTGCCTCGCGCCTATCCACGCGCGAGGCGCACGGCCTGCACGTACGCCGCCGCCTTGGCCGTCAGCGCGTTCCGATCGCCCGCCGCGATCAGCCGTTTGTCTACCAGGTTGCCCCCCACGCCCACGGCGAAGGCGCCGTGCCTGATGTACGCGCCTGCGTTCTCCAAGTCGATGCCGCCGGTCGGTATTAGCCTCAAAAAGGGCAGAGGCTCGCGCACGTCCTTCACGTAAGCCGGGCTAACGGAACGCGCCGGGAAAACCTTGACTGCCGTCGCGCCCGCTTTCCAGGCCTTGAGGATCTCCGTCGGCGTTAACGCGCCCGGGATCACAGTCATATCCAACCTGCGACAGATTTCAATCGTATCGAAGTCGGTCGTCGGTGATACGACGAACTGCGCTCCCGCTTCGATCGAAGCCCGCGCCATGTCCGCGTCGAGCACGGTCCCCATACCGATCACGGCTTGCCCCTTCGCCAGTTCCGGAATGGCCGCTTTCACCTCAGGCATGACCTTGAGCGCCTCGGGGTTGGTGAGAGTGAATTCCAGGGCGGTTACTCCGCCGGACAGCAGCGCGTGTGATAGAGGCACGGCGGCGCTGAGATCGGCCAGGCGGACGATGGCGATCACACCGCCGATTCGAATCGTATCCAATACCTGCTCGGCAGTGGGGGATGGCATTTCTCGATCCTCGACGGCGTAGCCGTTCACATCGCGAGTGCTCGGGCGGCATTGTGGATCAAGATGTCCTCCATCGCCGACTCGGCCAGGCCTTCCGAACGTAGCCACGGCACGAAGCGCCATAGGATGTACGTGAGGCCCGGCCCACCACCCGTGCCGTAACTCGGCCAGTATGACTTGCGCGCGAGATCGCCGCCAAGCAGAATCTGCTGCCCATGGCCCTCGGCGACAAGCCGCCTGACGAACTCGACGCGCAGGCTGTCCGGGTAATACTTCTCCTTGCCGATCTGATCGTAACTCAGGTAAGCGCCGGTGCGCGCCAGTCGCAGATGATACTCCCAGTCGAGCTTGCGATCGACGTGACCGACGATCACGCGCTTCGGGTCGACGCCTTCCGATCGCAGTAACTCGACCTGCTCCAACCCCATCGTCCCGGCTTCGGTATGCGTCGCGATCGGAGCGCCGGTGGCGCGATGCGCACGGGCGGCGGCGCGAAAGACTTTCTCTTCGTTCGGCGCAATGACATTCAGGCTGGACGCGGCTTTGATCGCGCCCGCCCGGATGCGCGTGTGGTCGACGCCTTCGCTCACGTCGCGGATGAAGCGATGGGCCAGCTCATCGACCGATCGATCGCGCACCCACGAGGCGGAGAACGCTTCCTTGTGATGACCCGTGACGCACACGATGTGGACGCCGGTCGCTTCGGACACGCGGAGCAGGCCCTCCGCATCGCGCCCATAGTCGGCAGGCGTCATCTCGACGAGCGATTGGCCCCCGGCCTGTCGAAACCAGGTGAGTTCTTGAATCGCCGCCGCTTCGCTGTCCATCACCAGGTCGCGGTCGGACACCGGCGGCCGGCACAGCACGTGCTCGTGCGAATAGCACACGCCGAAATCGAATGGCGCGATGTCGCCGCGCACCGTTCGGATGATCGACACGATGCATCTCCTCTCAGCCGGCGAGAGTGCGCCGCACCCAGCGCACGCCTTCGACCATCGAGCGCAGCTTGGCGCGGGCAGCCCAGCGCGCCGTCTGGCTGAAGCCGCAATCCGGCACGATCGCCAACTGTTCCGGCGGCGCGTGCTTCAAGGCCGCCTGGATGCGCGCGGCCACGTCCTCCGGCGTTTCGAGGTAATAGTTCTTCACGTCGATCAACCCGGCCGCCAGAGTCTTGCCTGCCTCTGCGACTTGCTTGCCCAGCTCGATCTCGGCCAGCTCACGATTGGCGAACTCGAGCGCGAGCTCGTCGGCGCGCGTGTCGAGGATGTGCGGGAACAGCGGTTGATACGTCCGCCGCGCGACGGGCCGCCCGACAAAGTTGCCGAAGCACAAGTGCAGGCCGATGCGTGCGTCCACGCCCTGCACCGTCTGATTGAATAATTCGACGAACGTCTTGGGCGCATCCGGGTGCACCGCATAGGAAGGCTCGTCGAGTTGAATGATGGTCACCCCGGCTTTGACCAGCGCGTGCAGTTCGGCGTTGATGATCTCCGACAGAGCCTGAGCCACATCCATACGATCGCGGTAGACGCCGCCCGGCACGATGCGGCCCGCGAGCGTGAATGGGCCGGGACACGGTATCTTGACCGGGCGCGTGGTGCGCCGTCGCACGTATTCGAACTCGGCGACCAGCCCAAGTCCCTCCGGCGCGTGGATGGACTCGATGGCCTGGTAGCGTTCACGTTGATCGTGGGCCGCCGGGCCGAGCCGCCGCTCGGGCGGCAGCGTGCGCAGGCCGGTCAGCCGATTGTAGAAATCGGCTGTGAAAAAGCCGAGCCGGCGCATTTCGCCGTCGCTCACGATGTCGACGCCGGCGTCTTCCTGATCGCGCAGCGCCACGTCGACGGCGTCGTTCAGCGTCTCCTGAATGTCGGCGGGGCCGTACTCGCCCCTGCGCATCGCCTCGACGGCCGTGATGAACCACGACGGCCAGGCATAACTGCCGATGACACTGGATGGAAGAAGAGGTATCAGATCACTCCCCCTATGGGAACCCTTGCGAAGGTTTGAAACCTTCGCAAGGGTTCAATGAACGGTCCAGCCGCCGTCGACCGTCAGCACCGCGCCCGTGACGAAGCGCGCCTGATCGGACGCCAGATACAGCGCCGCGTGCGCGACGTCGTCGGGGTGACCGAAGTCTCCTGTCAGCGGCTGCAATTGGGCGAGCCGGCTGCGGATGTGTAGGCTGTCTTGCGCGCGCCGGCTCATCGGCGTGGCGATCAGGCCCGGACAAATCACGTTGGCCCGAATCCCCTGTGGCGCGTAATAGGCGGCGATGGCGCGCGTCAAGCTGATGATGCCGCCCTTGCTCGCCGCGTAGGCGTGTGTGGCGAAATCGGCGTCGCCGCCCACCAATCCCAGCACCGACGACAGGTTGACGATCGCGCCGCCGCCGGCTTTCAGCATCTCCGGAATGGCGTACTTGCAGCCAAGGAAGACGCTTTTGAGGTTGATCGCCATCACGCGATCCCACGCCTCTTCCGTGCACTCGGCGACCGGGCCGTCACCCCAGCGCCGGCCGCTCAACCCGGCGCCGTTGAAGATCGCGTCCAGCCGGCCGAAGTGCGCGACGGCCGTGCGGATCGCCGCTCCGACTTCGGCGGCGAGGCTCACGTCGGCTCGCACGGCAATCGCTTCACCGCCGGCCGCGTGAATCAAGTGCGCCGTCGCATCGCCGCCCGGCGCATCCTGATCGACGATCACGACGCGCGCGCCTTCCGCGGCAAACAACTGCGCGGTGGCGCGCCCGATCCCGCTCGCCGCGCCTGTCACGGCGGCGACCCTGCCGTCGAGCCATCGCTCCATTTAGACGTCGCACCCGTAAACGCGCCGAACGCGCGAACGATAGTCGTCGTAGCACTCGTCGAATCGGCGCGCCGACGCTTCGTGACCGATGAAGTAACTGCTGGTCAGGACGATCGGCGGCTGGCCGAGACGCGCCAGTCGCTCGGCGATGAGGCACTTCAGCGCATTGGCCACCGCCGCCGCGCCGATCGTCGATCCCGGTCCGACCGGGTCGCTCAGCCCGTCGATGCGCACCATGGCGTCGCCGCCGGGTGTGCAGTTGTCGATCGTCACGTCGGCCACGTCGGGCAAGCGCTTCCCGGAGCTGTGCTGCGCCGGCGTCGCCAGGCAGTGCTCCATAGAAACCACCGCCACCACCGGCAATTTTTGCTGCCAGGCTTCGAGCGCGACCTCCACCACGACCTCGTTCACTCCGCTGTTGGAGAAGATGAGGAAGGAGTCAGGCGGGGCGAGCACGAAGTTGCGCAGGATGACCCGCCCCAGTCCCTCGACGTGCTCCAGAAACATCGCCTGGCGCTGCCCGTTCGCGCCGACGACGGGCGTGTGATAGGTCAGCGACAATTCGACGATCGGGTGAAACCCGGGAAAGCTGCCGTGGCGCGGGAACATTTCTTCGACCGGGATGCGTGAATGGCCGGTGCCGAACACGTGCACCAGCCCGCCGCCCGCGATCGACGCGGCGCAGATGTCCGCCGCGCGCTCCAGTGCTTCCAGTTGCGTGTTGCGGATGCGCTCGAGGATCGCTTGCGCTTCGGCCAGATACGACAAAGCCAGATTCATCGTTTGCACTCCACGTGCGAGGCATCTCTCGAAGATCCCCGTGCCGAAGCCCTGATCGCAGCGAAGGGGCAGCCGGAGGGGGCAGATGCCGACTCGGAGCGTTGATTCTACTGGACCTTCTGAACGATCTCGCCGGTCTTCTTGTCTTTCAGGATCGGCTTCAGTTTACCGTCCGGCATCCGCTCTTGCTTGATGAGGAAATAAAGTGCGTCGTACTCGGTCATCGCCACTTTCTCTTCAGCGCCGGCAGCGCCGCGCCAGATGTCCAGAACGACCGGCTCCCACTTCTTGGATTCGATGGATCGATACGCGGCGTCCATGATGGCGTTGACCACGTAGCCGTCGTAGAAGGTCTCCATCGGCTGTGCGCCGCTCTCGTAGGCGTCCAGCATATCCACGAACATATCGTCGTAGCCCAGCGCTCCGGTCTCATCGCCCACCGGGAACAGCCAGCCTGTTTCACTCTCGGTTTTCTCAGATACATAACCGCCCGGCCCGACGGCGGTGAACATCTCGAAGCCGGTGCGCAGCCAGTGGTTCAGCCAGATCGTCCCTTCCGTGCCGGACACTTCGTCACGCAGGTCCATGCCGCCTCGGAACGTCCACGCCGTTTCGAACTGCGCGACCGCGCCACTCTCGTATCTCACCAGGCCGATGGCCGAGTCTTCTGCGTCGATCGGGTGGACTTGCGTCGCGCCCCAGCACACGACTTCCAGCGGACGCACGTCTTTGCCGATGAAATTGCGGCCGATCTCGATGCAGTGACAGCCCATATCGACCAGCGCGCCGCCGCCGGACATCTCCTTGTTCCAGAACCAGTCGCTGTGCGGGCCGGCGTGGGTTTCGCGCGACCGCGCCCACAGGATTCTGCCCAGCGCGCCGTTTCTCACGGACTGGAGCGCTTTCAGCGTCTTGGGTGTGTACACCAGGTCTTCGAGGTAGCCGTGAAACACGCCGGCCTTCTCGACGGCGTCCAGCATCTCCCTGGCTTCCATCGCATCCCGAGCGAGCGGCTTGGTGCACAAGACGGCTTTCCCGGCCTGCGCCGAGAGAAACGCTGCATCCTTGTGCATGTTGTTGGGCAGGCCGATCACGACCATCTCGACGTCGGGATCTTGAATCGCCTTTGCCACGTCCGTCGTCCATTTCGGAATGTCCCACTTCTCGGCGAACGCCTTCGTCTTGTCTGCGTCCCTGCCGCAGACCACCTGCACTCGGTCCCGGCCGCGCCTGGTGTGCAGGGACATCGTATAGAATAGTCCGATCAGTCCGGTTCCGAGCATTGCGATGTTAGCCATGTTTTCCCTGTGCGAGGCATCTCCAGATGCCGACTAGGTCTTCAAGAACGTTTGTCGACGACGGCGCGCCACACTCTTTCAGGCGTCAAGGGCAGGTCGCGAATCGTCACACCGGCCGCCTCGCTTACGGCTGAGCCGATCGCGGGAGCAACGGCCAGTATCCCGCTTTCTCCGGCTCCCTTCGCGCCGAAAGGTCCCGGCCCGTCGCCGTTCTCGATCAGCAGTGAGCACATCTCCAGCGGAATATCCCGCGTGGTGGGGATGCGATAATCCAGCGCGCCCAGGTTCAGGATCCGGCCACGATCGTCCATCAGGAGGTGTTCCATGAGCGTGTGGCCCAGGCCCATGATCGCCGCGCCTTCATCCTGCATCTCAACTTGCTTCGGATTCAGTGCCTTGCCCACGTCCCCGGCGATCACCAGTTGGGTCACCAGAACCAGGCCGGTTTCCTTGTCCACCTCCACTTCTGCCGCCACACAGGCCACTTCCCAGAACGCAGCCTTTCCGCCCAGGGGATGGTCGGGGATATAAGTGCCGCGCGCGGAGCCAACGCTGATCACTTCCCCCCGCGCCGATCCATAGTAGTGCCTGAGCAGCTCGGCGTAGGACAGGCTCCGATCCGGCAGATGAATCATTCCGCCGTCGACCGCGATCCCAGATTCGGGCTGCGCGAACGCTTCGGCGGCCAGTCTTTTGAGCTGCGCTTTGATGTCCTGGCAGGCTCTCAGGATGGCATTGCCCATGAAGACGCTCGATCGACTTGCAGACGTCGAAGTGTCGAAGGGCACGACGGTTGTATCGCCCATCACGACGGCGATGCGGTCCAGCGGCACCCCCAGTTCTTGAGCGGCAATTTGGGAGAATATCGTGCGCGCGCCCTGGCCCATGTCTGACGTCCCGCTCATGATCGAGGCGCTGCCGTCGTGGTGAAGACGAACGATGGCGAATGAAACCGCAGCCGACGCGGAGCTTTTCAGCCCTAACGCAATGCCGCGCCCGTGGTTCTCGGCCAGCGGCTTCCCCCAGCCGATGGCTGCGGCGGCCTTCTGCAGCGATTCCGCCCAGTTTCCGTCGGCAGGCGTGTCACCCGGGATGAAGGTCTCTCCCTTATCGGGCAGGTTGCGGAGACGAATCTCAACCCGATCGACGCCGAGCTGCCTGGCGGCCTCGTCCATCTGCGATTCGAGCGCCCAGGCGAGCTGAGGGATCCCGAAACCGCGAAAGGCGGTGCTGGGAATCGTGTGCGAGAGCAGCGCCCGGCCGACGATCCGGGCATTGGGCACGCGGTAAGGCCCGCAGGCGGCGTAGCTGGCCTTACTCACGACACGCGCCGCGATATCGACGTATGCGCCGATCAGGAAGTTGGCTTCGACATCCTGGAATACGAATTGGCCATCGGCCGTGAAACCGGAACGCAGGCGCACCTGACAAGCCGCCCGCCGTGAGGCCTGAAATGACTCCTCCAGCGTCAACACCAGCCGCACGGGCCGTCCCACCGCGAGCGCCAGAAAGGCCAGCAGCGGCTCGAACTTGGGATAGCCCTTGCCGCCGAACCCGCCGCCCGGGTCGGGAGCGATGACGCGCACTTTGGCAACCGGCAAATTCAAGGCGTTTGCCACCACACGCTGCAGCACATACGGGTGCTGCGTCGGGCTCCAGACCACCACGCCATCGTTATCGGGGGCCGCCATGAACGCGTGCGGCTCGATCGCGAAATGGGTGACCATGGGGAACGTGTAAGTAGCCTTGACGACCCGATCCGCCTGGCTCTCCTCTACACTTCCCCATCCGTACTTCCATTCGTCCAGGATGTTGGTTTCGGCGAAGGGGCTGTCGGGCCGCAGCCAGGAGTCCTGCACGAGAGGTGAGCGGGGATCGAGCGCGGCATCCACGGTGAAAACACCCGGCAGCTCCTCGTAGTCCACCCGGGTGCGCGCGGCTGCCGCTTCTGCAGCATCTTCATCTTCTGCGGCCACCGCAGCCACCGGCTCGCCAGCAAACTTGGTCTCCTCTACGGCCAGCATGGGCCGGTCTCGATAAGCTGGCCCATACCGTGGGACCGGCTGCGGCAGGTCTGCTGCTGTCACGATGCGGCGCACGCCGTCCACCTGCCACGCGTCGCGGGCGTCGACCGAGATGATACGGGCGCGCGCGCAGAGGAGGTGAATCAGTTTGACGTGGAGCACGTCTTTCAGGCGGATATCGGCCGCGTAGCGCTGCGCGCCGGTCACGCGCTCGACGCCACCCACTCGATTCACTGAACGGCCAACTATGGTTGTTCTCATCCATCCGCCTTATGAGAGACTGTCTTTAAACCCGTGGTTGACGCATCCCCATGCGTCAACAGCGGGTATAGGGATGCCCGTTCTACGGGTTTTAAGACGCGCTCTGAGACGCCTTCAGCACCGCCTGGATAATCTGGTTGTAACCGGCGCAGCGGCATAGATTACCGGCCAGACCCTCCTTGACCTCGGCCGGCGTGGGATGCGGATTCTTCATCAGCAGATATTGAGCGGACATGATCATTCCGGGTATGCAGAAGCCGCACTGGACAGCGCCGTTTTCAATAAACGCTTCCTGGAGCCGGTTGAGCTCGCCGTTTGCCGCAAGGCCCTCGACGGTGGTCATTTCGCAGCCGTCGACTTCGACGGCCAGCACCAGGCACGAATTCACTGCGCGGCCCTGCAGCAGCACGGTACAGGCTCCGCATTCGCCTTCAGCGCAGCATTCCTTGGTGCCCGTCAGGTCCAACTGATCGCGCAAGACGCGGAGAAGTGTGTGATGCGGATAGACTTCCAGAGTATGCGCCTGGCCGTTCACCGTAATGTCGATCGGAACTCTGTCTGGTCGCATCGACATCAACCCCGCTGGGCGGGGCGCAAGCAGCCTCGCTGCTCTGATGCATGCAGCCGATCCAACGCCGCCTGAAGCGCCCTGCGGCTCATGACCCATAGCATCGCCCAACGATATTCGCGGCTGCCGCGCACGTCAGATATAGGGCGGGCGTAGGAGATCAAATGCTGCAAGATACGCTCTTTTTCTTGTGGGTCTCCATAGGGGTCAGCCAGGCGGCCGCTGTCATCGGAAACCAAGAAGGGTCGTGGCCCTGCTGCACCGTAGGCGAACAGCGTCAGCCCAGACGCCTTCACCAGACAGCAGGCGCTGACCGTGGCGAGGTCCACCCCGCGCCGCCGCGTCAGCCGGGCAAATGCAGCGCCCACTTTCTCTTGAGGCAATGGCAAGTCGAGGGATTCAACCAGTTCGCCCCGTCTCAGCACTGTCTGCCCTGGACCCAGGAAAAACTCATTGACCGGGACGCCTCGTCTTCCGCCGATCCCGACCAGATTGATCACCGCTCCGTAAACGAGCAGCGCAGGCGCCGTATCGGCGGCCGGCGAAGCATTACAGATATTCCCTGCCAGCGTCGCCCGGTTGCGAATTTGCACGGAGCCGACGGTCGCTGCCGCCTCTACCAAAGCCGGGAAATCGCGTCGCACGCGCTCATCTTCGATGATGTCCGCCATGACAGCCAGCGCGCCGATCCGCAAGAACGAGCCGGTTTCGACCCCGCTGGGCGGCCCCGCCTCGCGGGGGGCACGCACGGCGCAAGCAGCGATGTCTGAGCGGAGTGCTTTCACCCTTTTCAGATCGATCACGACTTGCGGTGTGGCACGCTTCGCGCCTGCGCGAAGACGTACCAGCAGGTCCGTGCCACCGGCCAGCAGACTTGCTCCAGGCCCGTGCTCGTCGAGCAAAGCCAGGACTTCGTCGAGCGTTCCAGGTCGAGCATACCGGAATGCCTTCATCACCTCTCACTCCTTGCTGAACCTTGCGAAGGTTTGGAACCTTCGCCAGAATTCACCACGGGCAGCGCCGAGCCGCCCTGCGGCATGAGCGCCACACGCGCCGGCGCAGGCGTGCGAGCCAACGCGTCCGCCAGCGCCTCGACCGGCGATGCGTAGGGCACCAAGCCCATCGCGCGGCACCGGTCGGCCGGCAGCGACGACACGAGCGCGATCGAGGCTCGTTTCTGTGCGAGCGCGACCGCAGCGGCTTTGTGGCCGCCCAGCACGAACCGTTCGCGAATGCGCCTAATCAGTTGATCGGGCGTCTGACCCGAGAGCATCCATTCGGCGAACACGCCGTGCCCCAGTCCTTCCGGACATTCGGCCACCAGGATGATCGTGCCGCCCGGCCGGACAGCCAGCCGCGCATGGTCGAGCGCCTTCTGGGCCTGGTAAAGGTTGATGTCTTTCGGGAACCCCCCGGCACTCACCAGCACGACGTCGGCGAGCCACGGCAGCGGCGCACAGCCGAACGCGTTGAGTTGGGCGCATCCTTCCCGATGCGCCTCGATCGGATGTCCGGCCACGGCCGATAGCGCATGATGCTCCTCGCTGCTTGCGCCGTGCGTGCCCACCGCCTTGCGGGGCCGCCCAGCGGGGTCGAGGATCACGTTGAGGACGAAATCGACGCCGACCCGCGCGCCGGCCTCGTCGATATCCTCGCGGACGGGGTTGCCGTCGATCTGGCCGCTCTCCGCGCCGGCCTGCACCATCAGGCTGTGGTTCGCCTCGATGGTCCGCAGCGAGCACACTCCCGGCACCACCGCTTTGTAGCCACCACTGTAGCCGGCGAAGTAATGATACTCGATGGTGCCCACGCCGATACGCCGATCGGCTCGCACGACCGGCGTGAACACTTCGATCGGGGTGCCTCGCCGCGTCCGGCCGACCGGGGTTACGTCCTCGATGTCAGAGTCGATGCAGCGGATTCGCCGGAAAGATGTCCGGCCCGACCAGGCGCGCCCGTTCTTCGTCGCTCTGCGCGCGATGGCTGCCCAGACCGGAGACAATCAGGATGTCTTCGTCGCCCACCCCGGCGCGAGCAAGCTCCGCCAATAAGGGCGGCAGCAGATCGGCCGTAGGGCAGGGCCGGGTCACATCAGAAATGACGATCGCGATCCGTTCGCCAGGGCGCATGACGTCGGCCAGGCGCGGAGCGCCAATCGGGTTTTCCAGCGCGGCGCTTGCCACGTCAGGCGTCGCAGCCAGGACCGGCGGCCGTCGGGGGAGCAGCCGACAATACTCGGCATCAGGCAGGTCGAGCGATAGTGCAGTATGGCCATACGGAAGGTCGACTCGGTTTGTCATCGGGGCGAGGTGCTGTCATGTCGCCGACGGAGTCGCAGGCGCCCCATCATGGCTGAGCCACGTCGATACTCTGCGGCACCGGCCGTGCAGCCGGAACGGTATGGGGTCTGCGATGCGCCAGTTCATCCAGCAGTTGAATGATGTGATCGTGCATGGCTTGCGCAGCGAGATCGGGATCCCTTGAGCGCATGGCTTCGAGCACCAGGTAGTGTCGGCGCGCCAGGTAGACGAGATCGTCGTGGAGTTCGGCCGTCGATACCGATGTCCAATAGGAGAACCGGAACATGCTCCAGGCCCGGATCAGCGTGGCATTGCCGGACGCTTCGATGATCTTTTGATGAAAGGCATAGTTGCGCTCGACCATGCCACGCTCATCGCCGGCCTCGCTCACGCGAACCATATCGTCGACGATGCGCTGCAGGTCGTCCAGGTCCGCATCGGTCAGGCGCGCCGCCGCCAGTCGAGCGCCGAGGGCCTCCAGTGCCGCGCGCACCGGGTAGATCTCCTGCAGATCATCGGACGACAACTCTCTGACATACGTCCCGCTGTAGGGTATGGTCTCGAGGAACCCCATCCACGACAGTTCGAGCAGCGCCTCGCGCACGGACCCCTGGCTCACGCCTAACTGCTGCGCCACGCGCGTCTCGACGATTCGGGCCCCGGCCTGATACTCGCCACGCTGGATGGCGCCGACAAGGTATTCCTTGATCTGTTCGCGCAACACTTTGCGCTCGAGGCGCAGCTCTTTCGAGTGCTGCTTGCGCCCCGCCCAGCGGGGTCGCCCTGCCGATAGTCGAGCCATGTTGTTCATCCTCCGCGCTCGCCGCGGTGAGAACATCGCTGCGCTGACGGGCGGCCTCGCCGCTGCTTGCGTCCCGCCCAGCGGGGTGGCCTCAGCCCAGAATCTCGACGACGCCGGTGTTGCCGTTCACGCGAATGCGCATGCCGGTCTTGATGCGCTCCGTCGCGACCGACGTGCCGACGACCGCCGGGATGCCGAACTCGCGCGAGACGACCGCCGGATGCGCCAGCACGCCGCCCGCGTCGGTGACCAGTCCCTTGATCTTGGTGAAGACGACGACCCAGGCCGGGTTGGTCATCTTGCAGACCATGATCTCGCCCTTCTGAACCCGATCGAACTGGGCGGGCGACTGCACGAAGCGCGCCACGCCCTCGACGACGCCGGACGAAGCCGCCAGCCCGGTGATGACGTCCTTCGGTTGTGCCATCCGCTCTTCTGTCTTGGTGAACTTCTCCGGGAAGGCCCATAGGCCCTTGTACGGCTCCTCGTACAACGACCAGTGCGTGACCGTGCCGGCCCAGTCGCGCGGGCGGACGGCGCTGGATTTAACGTTGGCCTCGCGCCGCTGCTGGGTGACCGCCTTGGCGTCGAAAGCGTCAGGCACGGCGGCGATGTGGCGCAGCTCGTCGTAAACCAGGTAGAAAACGTCTTCGGGATCGTTCAACACGCCGGCTTCGGCCAGCTTGCGGCCGATCGCCAGGAAGACCAGCCTCAGGCGCGCATACGTGCCCTAGTCGAAGTAGAAGTGGTGATCGGGCGTGAGGGGGGCCATCTTCAGCGCCATGTCCAGCGTGCCTTTGATCTTACTGCGGCCCTCGGCGTCCTTCACGCGCTTCCACATCTCCTTGATCGCACCCGCCTGCGAGTCCTTCACCTTCTTGAGGTCGGCCTTCACGTCGTAGCCCGACTCCAGGTAGCCCTTGACGGCTTCGATAATCGGCGCGGGATGCTCCACCCACAGCAGGTAGATGTACTCGTGCGTGTAGATAGCCTTGTAGCCGAACTCGCGCGCCCACTTGTCGACGGCCTTCCGGAAGGCTTTGCCTTTCGCGGTCTTCTCCAACGCGGCGAGGACGTCGACAGCGGTCTCGCCCTTGAAGGCGGCCTTGAGGACGCGATCGGCTTTCACCTTGTCGCGCAGTTTGCACAGGCCCTTGATCGAATCCCAGTTGCGATCGTCGATCGACACCAGGATCTTGCCGACGAGCACCGGGTCTTCCTCGCCGATCACTTCCTTGAACGCATTCTGGAAGTTGAGGAACGAGGCGAATTGCGCCATATTCAGGAGCCAGTGGATGCGGAAGTGCCGCTCCTGAATGTCGAGCGCGTCCTCCAGCAGCACCATCAACTCGGCCAGTGACGCCGTGGCGGTCGGGAAGGAATCCAGGTACTCGAAGTTGCGCAGCACCTCCGGCAGCAGGCGCGTCTTCCACCAATCGAGGAAGTTGTTCGCATAGATGGGCAGCACCGCGCCGAAGTACGGGCCGAGGCGCGCGATCTCCTCGTCGTCCTGCGGGACGATGGCGCTGTGCACGTAGTTGTTGATCTTCCTGGCGATCCAGTCATGGCCGAAGGGCAGGCCGAACCGCCGGTACATGTAGCGGCAGGTCAGCCACCAGCCGCCCACGTCGAACCACATCGGCGAGATGGGCTGAGGGCAGTGCAAATCGTCGTAGAACCAGTGCAGACTCTTCTCCTGCTCGTCCTTCCACTCGATCGGGAAGGCCGTGTCGCCGAAGAACGTGCCGAGAACGGTTTGATTGGGCATGGCTGTCACTCCTTTCGCTGGGTGAATGGATTACGAGCGTGTCAGCCCCGCTGGGCGCCCCGCTGGGCGGGGGGCAAGCACGGGCGCAAGCAGCAATTTCTCGACCTCATCCAGCAGCAACTGGGGCGTGCGCGCCCGGATGAGGTGATACGGTTTCTGAATGAACGTCTGGATGAACGCCGCGCGCCGCGCGCGCAACTCCTCCGTGTCCAGCAGCGGCATCGCCAGGCCGGAAGCGAGCAGCGTGTTCAGACCCAGGTAGCCGACCAGGCAGTGAAAGGTCTGGTACGCCTTCTCGAACTCGCCGAGTTCTGTCACCGACGTGTCGAAATGGCCGTCGATGTCGGGCAGGATCACGCGCTCGATGCGCGCCGGCTGAGTGAGGAACACGGTCAGATCGGGCAGCACGCCGCCGAACAGTTTCAGCACGCCTGCGTTCTGCGACGGCTTGTCGGCGCGCTCGGTGCCTTTGGCGCGCTTGACGAGGAATACGTCGCGGCTGCCGGCAATCACCTGATGAGTCGCACCGTCGTTTCGGTGGCGATGAACGCACCGCCGCGCTTGCGCGCCTCGATTTGCGACATGGTCTTGCCGTTGTTGCTCTCGCCGCCCATGAACAGGATGCTGGTATCGCGGTAGCGCACGGCGGACGAGTGGAACAAGTAGACGTTCTTCTCTTCCATGCGCCGCGCCAGGAGGGAGACGAGGATCTTCTGCAGTTCGCCTTGCGCCCAGTCGCCGCCGAGCACGAGTTGATCGTTCGCAAACGCGATCGTCTTCTTCCCGGTGGTTCGATCCCAGGCCAGATCGGTCTTTCGGGCCGTGACCTCCCCGCTGGGCGGGGCGCAAGCAGCCTTTGTGCGCTGCACAGCGCCGAGCCGATAGTCGAGGAAGGTCGTATCGTCAAGCACCCAGTCCATCGGCTCGGCCGTCTGCACGTCAACGCGGATGCGGGCGGGTCCGGCGGTGATTTCTTCGGAGTGCTGAAGCATCTGTCCTCTCTGTACAGGTGACCGGCATTTCAGCGTGCGTTGGGCAGGCAGTCAAATCGCAACTACTCAGCCCAACGTCATTGCGAGCATCTTTTTGCGAAGCAATCCCCCGGCCGGCCACCTCAGTTTGCTCTATAGCGTCGTCACAGGACGGCTCTGCAGGACGAATAAGCTGTCCCCCTCGATCGCCCACTCGACGTCCTGCGGCGAGCCGAAGTGCGCCTCGATCTGCCGGCCGAGCACGGCGAGCCGCGTGATTTCCTCCGATGTGAGCACCTGCGCATCGGCCTTGCCGGATGGCAGATCGACGTGCCGCGTGCCGGTCCCCGATTCTTCCCGCACGATCATCACTGGCTTGCGCGGCACGAACTTCGAGACCAGCGCGCCGTCGCTCTTATTCACCACGAAATGGTCCGGCGTGACCATTCCCGAGACGACCGCCTCGCCCAATCCCCACGTCGCCTCGATCATCACCCGATCGCGGCGGCGCTGCACCGGATCGACGGTGAACATCACACCTGACTTGTCCGGGTTGACCATGCGCTGCACGACGACGGCGATGCTCGTGTCCAGCAGGCTGCCGCGCTGCCCCCGGTAAAAGATGGCGCGCGGCTGGAAAAACGATCCCCAGCACGCCTGCACCTGCTGCAGCACGCACTCGTCGCCGTACACGTTGAGGTACGTCTCCTGCAGCCCGGCGAAACTGGCTGCCTGCGAGTCCTCGGCGGCAGCGCTGGATCGCACAGCGACCACCGCCGTTCCCCCGTAGTCCTCCGACAGACGGCGATAGGCGCCGAGGATCGCGTCGCGCAGCTCCGTCGGCGGCTCTTGCGACTCGATCTGCCGCGTGATTTGCTTCGCCGCCTGTTCCAGGCTGGCCGCGTCCTCCACGTCCACCTTCTTCAGCGTGCGGGCGATCTTCTTGTCCAGCCCGCCGCTCGCGAGAAACTTGCGGAAAGTCGTGGTGCATACGACGAACCCGGGCGGAACCGGCAGCCCGGCGCGGAGCATGTCACCCAGGCTGGCCTCCTTACCACCCGCGAGCGACACGTCCTTGCGATCGATTTCGGCGAACCAGGCGATCAGCCCGCCGCCCGCGCGAGCCACGTCAATCCTCCCGAATCGCGATCGCGCGCACCGGCGCGGCCGTCGTGCCCACCCACTTCACCGGCAGCACCGACACCGTGAACCCGGTGGGCCTGTCGAGCAGCGTGTCGAGATTCATCATGTTCTCGAGGTGGTAATACTCGTGGTCGATCATCAGCCGGTGCGACTCCCAGAACCGCTTCTTCTCGAACATCGCCCACACCGGGATATCCCACGTCACCGCGTCGATGCCCATCACCTTGATGCCGTGGTTGATCAGGTGCATCGTCGCGTCCGCCCCCATGCCGCAGTGGTTGCGCAGGTAATCGTCGCTGTCGTTGATCTTGCCCGCGCCGGTGTAGATCAGCACGATGTCCAGCGGCTTGAGCGCATACCCGATCTTTTTGAGCGCGGCCTCTACCTCCTCGGCCGTGATCGCTGAGCCGAACTCCTTGTGCGAGAAGTCGAGCACCACACCGTCGCCGTAGCAGTACTCGACGGGGATGCCCTCCGCGCCCGGCCCCTCCTTGCGCAGGTGCTTGAGCGAATCGATATGCGTGCCGACGTGATCGCCGGTCATGATGGCATAGCTGGCCGTCAGCCAAGTCACGCCGTACTTGGCGGCGCCGATGCGCTCGGCGAACTGCTCCCAGTCCTCGTACATCAGCAGAGCGGGACGCACCACGCGGGGAAACGTGACCATGTTGTTGTGGACCGGCATGCTCAGATCGATGATTTTTCTAGACATAGAGACCTCCAGATGAGTGGTCAGCGCTGACTGAGCACTGGTTACTGAACACTGATTACTGAACACTGATTACTGAGATGCAGTGACTCCCCCATCGACGAACAGGACATGCCCGGTAATGAAGTCGGCGGCGGACGAGGCCAGGAACAGCGCCGCACCGGCCACGTCGATCGTTTCTCCCACCCGGCCCAGCGGGATGCGGTTCACCAAAGCCGTGTAGAACTCGCGGTCCTCCAGATAGTGCTTCACCAGGTCGGTGCGGATAAACGTCGGCGCGATCGCGTTCACGTTGATCTGATGCCTGGCCCACTCCGTCGCCAACTGCTTCACCATCAGATTCATTCCACCTTTGGTCGCGCAATAGGAGATGTAGCCGCGCCGGATGCCGAGCATGCTGCGCACAGACGAGACGTGAATGTGCTTGCCGCCGCTCCCTTGTCTGATCATCTGCCGCCCGACGGCCTGCGAGAGCAAAAACGCCCCCCGCAGGTTCACACTATTGACCCGGTCCCAATCCTCGACGGTGTAGTCTTCGGCGGGCTTCTCGATGTGCATACCGACGCAGTTGACGAGGATGTCCACCTTGCCTGCCTGCTTCACCATATCGTCCACCATCGTCGCGATGCTCTCCGGCTCCGTGATCTCAAAGCCGAGCGCGAACGCCTGCGCTCGCGCTGCCCCACTCCCTTTGGTCGGGGACTTCGCAGGCGCGGGCGATGTGTAGCCTCGCCCACGGATGCTCTCCACGCAAGTGTTCGCCTTATCGACGGCGTGGCCGGCGATCGCCACCGTCGCGCCGAGCTGCGCCAGCCCGTGCGAGATGGTCGATCCAATGCCACCGTAGCCGCCGGCGACGAGCGCCACTTTGCCGTCGAAACGGAACATTCTGGCGAACTGCTCCTCGTACGGAAACTTTGGGAAATCGGGCATGGCGGTGAGCTCCTAAACCAGTCGCGCCCCGGTCGCCTTGTCGAAAACGTAGGTCTTCGCCGGATCGATAAACAGGTGCACGATGTCGTTCAGGCGCAGCGGGAAATTCAGGTGCGTTTCGCGATGCCCACGCACGCGCAGGATGTTCTCGTTGAAACGCAGGTCGACGATGATCTCGGACCCCTGTGGCTCGGTGACGTACACCTGAACCGGCACCGTCTGCGCGTTGGCGCCCGGCGTCAGGACGATCGCCTCCGGGCGAATGCCGATGACCACCGAGTCGGCCGATGCCCGGCTGACCAGCAAGGCGCTCTTCTCAGCCGGCAGCGTGACGCGCAGCGGCCCGTGCAGCAGCATCACCTGGTCGCCGGCGTGCGATACCACACACTCGATGAAGTTCATCGGCGGGCTGCCGATGAACCCGGCGACAAAGCGGTTAGCCGGCCGGTTGTAAATCCCGTCCGGCGTGCCGACCTGCTGCAGCAGACCGTGGTTGAGCACGATCAACCGGCTGCCCAGGTTTTGCGCCTCGATCTGATCGTGCGTGACGTACAGCGTCGTCACGCCTAGGTCGGCGTGAATCTTTTTGAGATACGATCGCGTGTGGATGCGCAGTTTGGCGTCGAGGCCGCCGAGCGGCTCGTCGAACAGGAACAGCGTCGGCTGGCGGATCAAGGCGCGTCCCAGCGCCACACGCTGCTGCTGACCGCCGCTCAATTGCTTGGGATAGCGATCCAGGAACTCGGACATCTCCAGCATCTCGGCCACCTGCCGCACGCGCTGATCGATCTCGGCGCGCGGCCGCTTCACCGCTTCCAGCGGGAACGACCAATTCTGCCGCACCGTCATGTGGCCGTACAGCGCGCGCGTCTGGTAGACCATCGCGACGTCCCGATCGCCGGGCGGCACGTCGTTCAGCCGCCGGCCGTCGAGGTACACATCGCCACGGGCGATCGGCGCCCAGCCGGTGACGGCGCGCAGAACCGTGGTCTTGCCCGATCCCGACGGGCCGACGATCACCGCCAGCTCACCTGATTCCACGGTGAAGGTCATGTCGCGAATCGCGTCGCTGCCGTCGTAGCGGACCTGGACGCTGTCAAGCCGAACTTGAGCCACCGAACGCTCCCTGTCACAAGAGCCGCTGTTCTGTGTTTGCGTCGAACAAGCGCAGGCGATGCTGGCGCAAGGTCAATTCCACCGGCTGCCCGCTCTCCAGAGGCACGGCGGCGCTGTTGGCCTCGCGGCGCACCTTCCACAACACATCAAGTGTGACCTGCAGGCTGACGATCTGCTCATTGCCCTGCGGCTCGATCACGTACACGGTGCCGCGTGGGTGCATCCGGTCGGATGCCGGATCACCGCCGTGCACCGGCCGCAGGTCGACGTCTTCAGGGCGGATACCGAGCATCACCGCATGGCCGTCGGCCGCCGCCACGCGCTGCACCAGTTCCGGCTCGAGTTCCAGCCCGAAGGTTTCGTGCCGCAGGACGATCTGCCCGTTCGCGCGCGACAGCGTGCACGGGATGAAGTTCATCGGCGGCGTGCCGACGAAGCCGGCCACGAACAGGTTGGTCGGCTCGTCGTACACCTCCTGCGGCGTGCCGATCTGCTGAATCAACCCACTGTCCATAATGACGATCTGGTCCGCCAGGCTTTGCGCCTCTTCCTGGTTGTGCGTGACGTAGATGCTGGTGATACCGGACTCGCGCTGGATGTGCTTGAGCACGGCCCGCGTCTCCACCTGCAGACGCGCGTCGAGGTTGTTGAGCGGCTCGTCGAGCAGCCACAGCTTCGGCGTGCGGATCAACGCGCGGCCGATTGCCACGCGCTGCGCCTGACCGGCGCTCAATTCGCGCGGGTACCGATCGACCAGCGGGTGCATCTGCAGCAGCTCGGCAATCGACTCGATCTTCTTGGCGATCTCAGGCTCCGGCATCTTGCCCGCGCGCAGTGGAAAGGCGAAGTGCTCGCGCACGGTCATGTGGGGATACAGCGCGTACGATTGAAATACCATCGCGATATCGCGCTCGCCCGGGTACAGGTTGTTGACCACCCGATCGTCGATCAGAATGCGGCCCGACGACGGGCGCACCAGCCCGGCCACGGTACGCAGCGTGGACGTCTTGCCGCAGCCCGACGGCCCGAGGAAGACACACAGCTCGCCGTTCTCGACGCGCAGGCTGACGCCTTTGACGGCGTGCGTCTCGCCGTAGTGGACGTGAAGGTCTTCGATGACGAGTGTCGACATGCCCTTGTCTCAGCGCAATCTGCCGAAGCTCATTCCGCGGATGAGCTGGTTGCGCACGATAATGGTGAAGATGGCGATGGGAATGACCAGCATGGCGGCGGCCGCGCTGATTTCGCCCCAGTTCACGCCGACGGCGGACTGGAACTTCGACAGCGCCACCGGCCCGGTCGTCGCGTTGCGCGTGGTGAGCACGAACGCCAGCAGGAACTCGTTCATCGACTGGATCAGACAAAATACGGCCGTCGTCGCAATCCCCGGCACGACCATCGGCAGCGACACTTTCCGAAACACGTGCCACGGTCCGTAGCCGTCCACCATGGCCGCCTCTTCCAGCTCGATGGGGATCTCGTCGAAGAACCCCTTGAGCAGCCAGACGGCGAACGAGATGTTGAAGACCGAGTAGACAATGATGAGCGCGGTGTGCGTATCCAGCAGCTTCAAGCTGGTGAAGATGAGAAAGAACGGCACCATCACCGCCACCGCCGGCAGCATGCGCAGGCTCAGGATCCAGAACAGCACGTTGTCGCTGCGCCTGAACTTGTAGCGCGAGAAGCCGTAGGCGGTGAGCGTGCCGAGCGTGATCGAAAACACGGTGCTGATCAGCGCGACGATCACACTGTTGCCCAGACTGCGCATGAACTCCGAGTTCAGGACGGCCTCGTAATTTGCGACTGTAGGCTCGAAGATGAATTTCGGCGGCACGGCGAAAGTGTCCACCCGCGTCTTGAGCGTGGTCATCAGCATCCACAAAAAGGGACCGGCAAATGAGCACGTGACGGCCAGCACGGGCAGATACCATAGCCACAACCGCCGGCTCTGCCTGACATTTGTCATGATCCTCTCCCCACTCTAACCCCTCACTCTAACTCGACACCTCGCTGCCCGGCCGCGCCTGGAGATACCGGATGAGAATCGTAGCCAGGATGTTGACGACGATCACCATGATCCACGACAGCGCGGCCGCTCTGCCGACCTGGAAGTAAGTAAATCCGATCTTGTAAACCATCACCGACAGATTTTGCGTGAAGTCGCCGGGGCCGCCGCCGGTCATGATGTAAATGCTGTCGAACAGTTTAAGCGTGTCAATGGTGCGAAAGAGCAGCGCCAGCAGCGGCGGGAACGTGTGCACGCAAAACATGTCAGCCGCACCCTGAGCGGAGCAGCGCGCATCATGAGCGGAACGCAGTGAAGTCGAAGGACGCCCGCTGCGGAGTCGAAGGGGCAGCTGATTGCCTGACAACATTTGCGTGCACACGCGCGGGAAGCGGAGGCTTGACTTGGCCTTCGATCTATCGTATAACTAAGCTTGAGTCGTGCACACGTGTGCGTCAGGTGGGGGAGCGTGGCGGTCACCATCAAGGACATCGCGCGCAAAGCGGGGGTGTCGCACTCGACGGTGTCCCGTGCCTTGCGGGACAGCGCGGCCATTGCACCGCAGACCGTTTGGCGCATCAAGCGTCTCGCCGCCCGTATGGGTTACGTGCCGAGTGCTGTCGCCCGCAGCCTGAAGCACTGGGGGTCGTCGTCACCAACATCGCCGACCCCTTCCTCAGTGAAGTTATCCACGGTATCGAAGAAGTCGTCTTGGAAGCCGGCCACAACTGCACCGCCGCGAGAGTGACATGCCGCCCAGCCGAGACCTGCTCCTGCATCCCGACCGGAACGCTGCCGAATACGCGCGGGTCGATCCACAGCGCGCCGGCTGGGAACATCTGCACTTTGCCGCTGCACCCGACGGCGCGTTGTTCGAAGCCGACCTCGAAGAGGTCTACTTTATGCGCCAATCCGAAAAGCGTTTCGATATTCTGACCATGGGCCGCTGCGCCGTCGATTTCTACTGCAACGACATCGGCGTGGCGTTGAAGTACGCCAAGTCATTCAACGTTTACGTCGGCGGCTGCCCGGCGAACGTCGCGGTTGGGACGCGGCGGCTGGGTCTGCATTCGGCGATCCTGACGCGGGTCGGTGTCGAGCCACTGGGCGACTTCATCATGCACTTCCTGGAGACGGAGGGCGTGAACACAGAAGCCATCGTGCGCGACCCAGATCACCTGAGTGGGCTGGTTGTGCTCGGCATCGAGCCGCCCGACACCTTCCCGATGACGTTTTACCGCGCGGACTGCGCCGACATCAATCTCAGGCTCGACGACGTGCGCGCCGCGCCGATCGGCGACGCACACGTCCTGTTTGTGTCGGGTACGGGCTTCTCGCGCGAGCCGAGCGCCAGCGCGACGATGGCCGCGGTCGAGATCGCGCGCGCCAGCGGCTCGACGGTGATGCTGGACATCGACTATCGTCCCACGCTGTGGGACGACCCGCGCGCGTTCGGCCCGGTGCTGCGCCGCATCGTCGCCGAAGTCGATCTGGCTGCCGGGACAGAAGACGAGATCAGGGCGGCCGCAGACGAGCCGGACGTCGACGCGGCGACTGAGCGCCTGCTCCGGCTCGGCCGCAACCTCCAGGCGCTGATCGTCAAGCGCGGCCAGCGCGGCTCGACGGTGTTCGCCGCCGGCGGCGCACGAATCGACGCGCCGCCGTTCCCGGTCCGGATCTTGAATGTGATCGGCGCGGGCGACGCGTTCGTGTCGGGTTTTGTGTACGGCACTCGGCGCGGCTGGGACTGGCGCAAGTGCGCACGCTTCGGCAACGCGACGGGCGCGATCGTCGTCACCCGGCACGCCTGCGCCAACGACATGCCCTATGAGCAGGAAGCGCTCGACTTCGTGGCCGCCGGAGGTGGCTTTTGAACGAACCACTCAAAGTCGGTATCAGCGGCTGCGGCAACATCGCGCTGAACGACCACGCGCCTGCGCTGAAGTCGCTGGACGGCGCGCGCGTCGTGGCGATCGCCGATCCAATCGAAGCGCGGCGCAGCAAGGTTCAGGCGCTGTTGGGTCTGCCGGACTCGGCGTGCTTCGCCGATCACCGCGCACTGCTCGACGCTGGCGTCGATTACGTGACGCTGACCGTGCCGCAGAAATTCCGCCGTCCGATCGTTGAAGACTGCGCGCGGGCCGGCGTCCACGTGCTGACCGAGAAACCGATCGCCACCATCCCGGCCGACGCGCGCGACATGATCCGGCTGATGCGCGACGCGAACCTGCGCTACGGCATGGTGCACAACTATCTCTTCTATCCCGAGTACGCGCTGGCGAAGGACCTGATCGATTCGGGCGCGATCGGCACGCTGCGCCACCTCACGCTGAACTTCCTGGGGATGCCCGATCATCCCGGCGCAGCCGAGTATCGCCCACAGTGGCGCAAAGACCCGGTCGAGGCTGGCGGCGGCATCCTGATGGATATGGTGCACGCCATTTACCTGACCGAGTTCTTCTTCGGCGGGCCGATCCGCGCCGTAAGCGCGATCGTCGACAACCTCGATCATCCCGGCGACGCGGTCGAAGACTTCACGCTCGTGGACTACGCGTTCGACACAGGATACGCCACGGTCAATATGTGGTGGGGTGCGGGCCCGGGCGGGCTGGAGATCGGCGGCACGCAGGGGCGCATCCTGGTCTTCTATGACAACTACGCCACCGGCCCGTTCACGCGGCTGGTGGCTTTCACGCTCGTCAACAGCCGGGGGCGGCAGGAGTTCCAGCCGCGGGTAGAGCGGCGCACGGTCGAGAACTTTGTGCGCGTCCACGCCGACTTCATCGAGGCGATCCGCGATGGCCGCGACCCGATCGCGCCCGCCGAGGCCGGCCTGCGCTCGATCGAAGCCGTGCTCGGCGCGTACGCTTCGGGCGCGACCGGGCGCGTGGTGGCGCTGCCGTTGTCGCTCGACGATCCGGTATTCCAGCGCGGCGTGATCGGGCTGCGCGAGCTGCCGCTGTGGGCGGATGGGCCTGTGTTCAAGCGAAATGTTTTTGGCGTGAAAACCCCGTAGGGCCGGCATCCCCATGCCGGCCCTCACCCGCGGAGGCCATTTTGAAAATCGGACTGTTCACCGACGTTCTGCAAGACCTGTCGTTCGCCGATGCGCTGGATTGGGCGGCCGGGCAGGGGATCGAAGCGGTCGAGATCGGCGCCGGAAATTTTTCGAACGCGCCACACTGCGACGTCGATCGGCTGCTGAACGACGCGGACGCGCGCGCAAGGTTCAAGGACGCGATTGAGAGCCGCGGGCTGACGCTCAGCGCGCTCAACTGCAATGGCAACCTGCTCGACCCTCACCCGGAACGCGGGAAGAAATCTCAGGGCACGTTCTTTAAGACGGTGGAAGCGGCCAACCGGCTCGGGCTGGACACGATTGTCACGATGAGCGGCTGCCCTGGCGATCCGACCGGCGGGGAGTATCCGAACTGGGTGACGTGCGCCTGGCAGCGCGAGTTCGTCGAGTTGGGCGAGCGGCAGTGGGCCGAAGTGATCGAGCCGTTCTGGAAAAAGGCAGGCCGATTCGCCGCCGATCGCGGCGTGAAAATCGCGATCGAGATGCACCCAGGCCAGTCGGTGTACAATACACGCTGCCTGCTGCGGCTGCGCGACGTCGCCGGCCCGGGCATCGGCGCGAACCTCGATCCGAGCCATTTATTCTGGCAAGGCATGGACCCGCTCGTCGTCGTGCGCGCGCTGGGGCGCAACGGCGTGTTCCACGTCCACGCCAAAGACACGTGGATCGATCCGCAGGAGATGGCGCTCAACGGCGGGCTGGACACGCGCCCCACCTCGCTGGTGGGCGAGCGGTCGTGGGCGTTTCGCACTGTCGGTTACGGGCACGGCGCGGATTGGTGGCGCGACTTCGTCAGCACGCTGCGCCT
>DATEUJ010000053.1:0-212006 GCA_035283185.1 Anaerolineae bacterium
GGCGGCTGAAGATGCCCAGCAAGCGTTGACGAAACTCGTGTAGGAATTGGTAAGGTGCAGTCATCTGCCCAATCATCGGCAGATTTCGGATTTTGGCAAGGGCTGTGCCTCAATCAACCTGTATGGGCTCTAAACTCCAGAGTTTATGACCATGAGCAATATAACGCCCGTCGCACGCGCGCTCGATGCAGTCGGCGTGCCGTACCGGCTGTTTCGACACCCCGGGCCGGTGAGTTCGCTCGAGCAGGCAGCGCGCGAGCGCGGGCAGACGCCGGATCAGGTCGTGCGCAGCATTGTCTTTCGCGTCGCGTCGGGCGAGTACGTGATGGTGCTGGTCTCCGGCAGTCGGCAGGTGTCGTGGCCGGTGCTGCGACGCTATTTGGGACAATCGCGCGTCACGACCGCGAGCGAAGAAGAGGTGCGGGCCGTGACGGGTTACGAGCGTGGCGCGGTGTCGCCCTTCGGGCTGCCCAGGCCAATGCGCATCCTGCTAGACGAGGACGTCTTGTCCCAGACCGAAATCTCGATCGGTTCCGGCGTGCGGGGAACGACCGCCATCTTGAAGACGGATGACATGATGCGGGCGCTGGGCAAGGTTGAAGTGGGTCAATTCACTGCTCATAGCGAGTAGTAGAGGTGTCTCTACCCCGGTACACCGCGTTCGCCGGTCGGAATGACACTTTTGCAGTTTGCAGTTTGAAGTTTGGAGTTTGAAGTTGGGAGTTTGAGTCGGACGAATGACCGATATACCCTATTCTCTCTCTCGCATCTCATCCGGCTTGAAGCGCAGCGTGATGCGCGACTTGCTGAAGTTTGCCGTCAGCCCGGACATCATCTCCTTCGCCGGGGGACTGCCGGCCAATGAATGTATGCCCCTGGAGGAGTTTCGCGAGTGCGTCGACGCGGTGCTTAGTCGCGACGGGGCGCGCGTGCTGCAGTACAGCCCGCCGTTCGACCCGCTGCGCGAATGGATCGCCGCAACCATGCGCTCGCGCGGCGTGGAATGCACGGCCGAGAACGTCTTCATCACCAACGGCTGCCAGCAGGGCTTGACGATTATGGCGCGCCTGCTGCTCGATCCGGGCGATGCCGCCGTCGTCGAGGAGATTACGTTCACCGGCGTGCGCCAGGTGATCGACGGGCAAGGCGGGCGCATGCTGACCGTCTCGACCGACCTGGAGACCGGCGTCGACGTCGACGCGCTGGAGGCGCTCCTGAGCAGCCCGCTTGCGCGCAAGCCGCGCGCGGCGATCCTGATCACCGACTTTCACAATCCGCTCGGCGTCAGCATCTCTGTCGAAAAGCGGGAGCGCATCGCCGAGCTGGCTGCAATGCACCGCGTGCCGGTGATCGAAGACGATCCGTATTCGGCTTTGCGCTATTCGGGCGAAGCCATTCCACCCATCAAGGCATTCGACTCGGCCGGGGCGGTCATCTACGTGGGGTCATTCTCCAAGATGCTCGCCCCGGCTGCGCGGTTGGGCTGGATCGTCGCGCCGGCTGCGCTCATTCCGAGGATCACCGTCGTGCGCGAATCGATCGATCTGGAATCGTCCGGCCTGATGCAGCGCGCCGTGTTCGAGTTTCTATCGCGCGGCCATCTCGAGCCGCACCTGGCGCGCTTGAACGCCGTCAATCGCGAGCGGCAGGCGGCCATGCTGGATGCGCTCGAGCGACGCTTCGGCGGAATTGCGCGCTGGAGCGTGCCGCAAGGCGGGCTGTTCGTGTGGGTCACGCTGCCGGAAGGCGTGGACACTGGGACGATGTTCGAGGCGGCGATCGCGCGCCGCGTCGCTTACATCCCCGGCGCGGCGTTCGCCGTGAACGGCGGACACACGAATACCATGCGGCTCAACTACTCGAGCGCCGCACCCGGCGCGATTGGCGAAGGTATCGAGCGGCTGGCCGCGCTCGTCAGGCAGCGTCTGGCCGAGCCAGTAATCAGTGAGCAGTAATCAGTGAGGAGTGATCAGTGATCAGTAATCAGTAGGCGGGGTGGGAAGACATGTCACCTCGCGGAAGGCTAACGGCTCTAATCGGTGCGACGCTCGCCGTCGTCGTCGTCGTCATTTTGGCGGCGGGGATGCCTGAATTCGTGCTGCTCCCCGGCGCGCCGGCCGTGCGCCCGCTTCAGGAGGGCATCCCCGTCGAGCCTGGCGCGCCGGTTGGCGCCGATACGCTCCTGACCGTGTTGTGGAAGGCACTCAGCGTTCTCCTCGTCATCCTCTTTCCGTTTGCCCTGATTCGCTTCATCATTTCGCCCCAGATGCGCAAGCGAGTGCTGCGTGACATGCTCTACCTGGTTGCCCTGCTCGCGTTCAACACCCTCCTGGCGCGTGCTCTCGGCGAAGCCGGCTTGGTGAGCGTCGCGAGGGAGCCGGCCGCTCAGCCGGCGACGGATGTGCCGGCGCCGGTGGCCCCACCAGACGTCGAGGCCCATCTGCCGGAGTGGCTCTCGTTCGTCGTCAGCCTGGGGATCATCCTCCTGCTCGCCATGCTTGCTGGGATGCTGCAGCGCCGGCGACGCACGGGGTCGAGGCGTCTGGATCGGTTGGCGCAGCAGGCGCACGAAGCCGCCGCGGACCTGCGCGCGGGCGCCGACCTCAAGAACGTCATCGTCCGCTGCTACGCCGAGATGTGCCAGGTGGTGAATGACCGACGCGGCATTCGGCGCGAAAAGGCGATGACGCCGCGTGAGTTCGAGGGCCGTCTCACTTCACTCGGCCTGCCCGCCGAGCAATTGCTCCGGCTCACGCGCCTGTTCGAGGGCGTGCGTTATGGTGCCAGGACGCCCGGCCCGCGCGAGGAACAAGAGGCAGTAGCGTGCCTGACGGCTATCGCCGAGGCTTGTGGGAGGGCAGCGTGAGACGACGCCGCTTCCCTTCGCCGCTGGCTCCCCGCTCCCCCTCGCTTTGCTCGGGGTCGGGGATTTCGCAGGGCGGGCTGCTGTTGCTGGGCGGTCTCCTGGTCGGACTGCTGGCGCTTCTGCTCAAAGACTTCGTGCGTGAATCGATCCTCGTTCCGCTCGCGTATACTGTGTCCGGCGCGCGCGTCGTGCTGAATGTGCTGCCGCAGCTCGTGTGGTGGGTGGCCTTTCTGCTCGTCACCTTGTTCATCGTGGTCGGCGCTGTGCTCGCCGCGCTGCCAGCCCCACAGCGCTCGGACGCACCCGACGAGGCGCGTCGAGGCCGCGTCGAGACGTGGATGCGCTGGATCGATCTCGCGGCAGGCGGCGGGGACCACTACACGCAGCAGGTCCTGGCGCGCCGCGTCCGCGATTTGACGTTGGGCGTGCTGGCCGCACGCGACGCACCCACCCGCGCTGAAGCCTGGCCTGCGAAGTCCCCGACCGAAGGGAGCGGGGAGCGAAGCCGAAGGGTCGAGTCGCGCCTGCGGTCGCGTGCCCTGCCTGCACCCCCGGGCTCGCCCGAGGGTGGGCCTGTGGCGCAGGCACAGGTGAGCGAGATCGATATCGAGCATATCGTGCGATACCTGGAAGACGAGTTGGAGATTCCGCGTGGCGGCTGAGATCGAAGCCGTGTCGAGATGGGGGGAGCGACTCGTCGGCGAGGTGGAGCGGGCCATCGTCGGCAAGACGCCGGTGCTGCGAAAAATCGTCGCGTCCCTCCTCGCCGGCGGCCACGTGCTGCTGGAAGATTACCCGGGGTTGGGCAAGACGCTCCTGGCCAAGAGCTGCGCCACGGCGCTGGGTCTCACCTTCAAGCGCATTCAATTCACGCCAGACCTCCTGCCCGGCGACATTACCGGCGGCTACGTCTATAATCGAGCGGACAATCGCTTCGAGCTGCGCAAGGGACCGCTGTTTGCCAACATCATCCTGGCCGACGAGATCAATCGCGCCTCGCCCAAGACCCAGTCCGCGCTGCTCGAAGCGATGCAGGAGCGCCAGGTCACCCTCGAGGGCGAGACGATGAAGCTGCCGGAGCCGTTCATCGTGCTCGCGACTCAGAACCCGATCGAGTACGAGGGGACTTTTCCGCTGCCCGAAGCGCAGCTCGATCGGTTTGTCATGAAGCTTTCGATCGGCCATCCCTCGCCGGACGACGAGCGAGAAATCCTGCGGCGGCGGCGGGAACGGCGGCGGGACGAAGTGGACATCGACCGCGTCTCGAATGCGGAGGATCTCCTGGCGATGCGCCGTGCTGTGGAGACCGTCCACGTCGAGCCTGACGTCGAGCGCTACATTGTCGCGCTGGTGAGCGAGACGCGCGCCGACCGCCGCGTAGCCGTCGGCGCCAGCCCGCGCGGCTCGCTCGCGCTCCTCATGCTGGCGCGAGCATGGGCGGCGCTCGACAGTCGCGACTACGTGCTTCCCGACGACGTGAAACTGTTTGCCGAGCCGGCGCTCGCCCATCGTCTCGTCCTGAGGCCGGACCTGTGGATGAAGCAAAAAGCGGCCGAGGAGGTGATCGCGTCCGTCCTTCAGTCGGTGCCCGTTCCGGTCGTGGAAGGAGCCTGATGCCTGCACCCCCGGGCTCGCCCGAGGGCGGGCCTGTAGCGCAGACACAGGTGTCGCCGCGGTCGGCGCTCTTGATCGGCGTGATCCTGACGCTGCTCCTGCTGGGCCTGGGGACGCGCAGCGCGGGCATTCTCGTGCTGATACTGCCGCCTGCGATCTATCTGGCTGCCGGCCTCTTATTCGGGCCGGATACGCTGCGCCTCGAGACAACCCGCACGATCGGCCGTGATTACGCCGCTCCGGATGAGCCGATCACGGTATCGGTGACGGTGACGAACCGGGGATCGCGCCTGGAAGCCGTGGTACTGGAAGATGGTGTCGCTCCGCCGGCGACTCGGATCGATGGCGAATCGCGTGTGCTGGCTGCTCTGGAGCCGGGCAAGTCGATCGAGATCGCTTACACGCTTCGGGCGGGTCGAGGCTGCTACCGGTTTCGGGGCGTGCAGGCCACGGCGAGTGATACTCTTGGGGTGTTTCAGCGTGGAGCACTGGCGCCTGCGCCTGGCCAGTTCTTCGTCCTCCCTAACGTGCTGCGACTGCGCCGCGTCGCGATACGACCGAGCCGCACCCGCGTATACGCGGGCGACGTCCCGGCGCGGCAAGGCGGTCCTGGCATCGATTTCTTCGGCGTGCGCGAGTACCAGTCCGGCGACCCCTTGCATTGGATCAATTGGAAAGCGACGGCTCGCGCCTGGGAGGCGATCTTCACGAACGAATTCGAGCAAGAGCGCATCGCCGATGTGGGCCTGATTCTCGACGTGCGCAGGCGCGCCTATTCCGGGCTGAACGGCCATCCCATTTTCGAGCACGCCGTCCTGGCGGCGGCGGCGCTGGCTGAAGCTTTCCTGAAGGCAGGCAACCGCGTCGGCGTCCTGCTGTATGGCACGCTGCTCGACTGGACATTTCCGGGTTACGGTAAGCGGCAGCGCCGCCGTGTGCTGCACGCCCTGGCCCGCGCTGCGCCGGGCGACAGCATGGTCTTCGATCGACTGGAATACATTCCCACGCGCCTGTTTCCACCTCAGTCGCAGTTGGTCGTGATCAGCCCCCTGCTCGAGGACGACGTCGAGCCGCTCATCGCGCTTCGCGCTCATAACTACTCGCTGATGGTCATCAGCCCCGATCCGATCCCGGTCGAGCTCGAGGCGCTCGGCGGGCGCCCGTCTGCGGCGCTGGCTGCCCGCCTCGCGCGCATCGAGCGCGCGCTCGTGATTCGCAAGCTGCGCCAGGCCGGCGCTCGCGTATTGGACTGGAACGTCGGCGTCCCATTCGAAGAGGCCGTGTACGCCGCGTTCGGTCGCGCGCCGCCTCAAGCGCGCCCTGTGAGGACCTGGCTGTGATGTCACCGTCGAGATGGGCGACTCCGGCTGTCGGCGTGGCGGTTATCACGCTGGCGATCAGTTTTCTCTCTAGCCGGGTTCCGGCTCTCGGAACCCTGCCGGTCCTGCTCGGCCTGCTGTGGATCGCCGCCGTCCCTTCGGCTACCCCTTCCCCTTCCCCTTCGCTCCGCTCAGGGTCAGGGCTAGGGCTTCGGCTTCCCGCTCCCTTCGGTCGGGGACTTCGCAGGGCAGGCGGGCGGCGATGGGGATGGATCGCTTCGCTGATGTGGATCGGCTGTGTCGGGCTGGCGGCGCTCGCCACATTCGTGGGCGCGCACCCGATCGGGCCGCCTGTGGGGGCGCTGGCGGCCCTGGCGGCCTGGGACCTCGACGGCCTGCACCGGCGGTTGAGGAGCGCGACGCGCATCCACGGCGAAAGCCGGATCGTGGAGCGGCACATCCGGCGCCTGACCGGTGTTCTGGGTTTGAGTCTGGCGCTGAGCCTCGTCGCGCTCGTGGCGCGTGTTCGCCTCGATCTCGGCTGGGCGATTGCGCTGGGACTGCTCACTGCCTTGGGCCTGAGCCGGGCCGTGCGCTTCATGCGGCGCGAGAGCGGCTGAGATGGCGTTTGCCTTGACGGGCCGACTTGGGCCATAATCGTCGGCATCCATTCGCTCCAACGGATTGCCAAATCCGGTGGGAGCGGAGAAAGTGCGGACTTATTCTTTCGCACGTCCTTAGCCTGCGGCCGAAGGAGGAGTTGAGATATGAAGACCGTGAGCATGCTACTGGAGTCCAAGGGTAACGATGTCTGGTCGGTGTCGCCGGGCGCCACGGTTTACGATGCGCTGGTACGGATGGCCGAGAAGAACGTCGGCGCGCTTCTCGTGCTGGAGGGCAGTCGTCTCGTCGGCATCTTCTCGGAGCGCGATTACGCGCGCAAAGTGATCCTGCACGGCAAGTCGTCAAGGCAGACGACGGTCGGTGAGATCATGACGTCGAGGGTGGTCTACGTTCGCCCCGAGCAGACGATTGAGGCGTGCATGGCACTGATGACCGACAAGCGCATCCGGCACCTGCCCGTGCTGGAGGGCGACCGCGTCATCGGCGTCATCTCGATCGGCGACGTCGTCAAGGCGATCATCTCCGAGCAGGAGTTCATGATCGAGCAGCTCGAGAACTATATCGCCGGAACCCGATAGGCCGTGTTTCTCTATGTTATAATCCGTTCGGCGGAGATTCCAAGACCTCCGTGACTTCCCCGTGGCACTGCCGCTACGTGGCAGCGCAGGGGTAGCGGTGCGCTCTCTGCGGTTAAACATAACACGGCGGGAGACGATCGATAGGGGAGTGATGGACGATAGAGACAAGCTGACGGCGGTCCTGGACAAACTGAACAGCGACGACATCCGCCTGCTGGCGCGCTTCGCGCAGATCATGATCGAGGAAGACAAGGCGGATCCGATACACGACCCCACCGACCTCCGCGAGCGTTACGCGCAGTTCAAGATGTGGTGCGAGTCGAACAGTCTCGACCTAGCTGCGGTGGATGCCTGGGTTGAAGAAACCCGCCAGGCCGACGACCGCGCGGCCGCCCCGCGCTCGTCATGATCACCCACGCGCTCACCGTCGGGCCGGTCCAGACGAACTGCTACGTCGTCGTCTGTGAAACCACACGCCAGGCCGTCGTCGTTGATCCGGGCTGGAATGCTCCCTCGATTCTCGCCGCCGTCGATTCCTTCCAGGCTACGGTCAAGTTGATCCTGCTGACCCACGCGCACTTCGATCACATCGGCGCGCTCGCCGACGTCGTCGATGCGACGAAGGCGCCGGTCGCCATGCACCCGCTCGACCTGCCGCTGCTCAGAGAGGGCGGCGGCGCGCGCGGGTGGGGCATCCCCATGCGCCCCGCCCCCGATCCCGACGTATCTCTCGAGCACGGCCAGGTTCTCGAAGTCGGCACGCTGCGCTTCGAGACGCGCTTCGCCCCCGGCCATACGCCCGGGCACGTCGTGTTCTACGTCGAGAGTGAGAAGGCCGTCTTCGACGGGGACGTACTGTTTCAAGGCAGCATTGGCCGGGCAGATTTCCCTGGCGGCGATTTCGATACGCTCATCGCCAGCATCCGGGATCAGTTGCTCACGCTTCCTGACGACGTCGTGGTTTATTCCGGCCACGGCCCGCCGACGACGATCGGCGATGAGAGGCGATTCAACCCGTTCCTATGAACGCTGAACAAGTACGAACGAATAAACCCGGTTTCTCTCAGAAACCGGGTTTCTGTCTGGTCAACTGAACGGAATCGGCACGATGAGGATGAACAGCAGGAACAGCGTGAAGATGCCGAGCGCGCGGCGGCGCAGATCCAGCGGCGTGATGTCGTCGAGCGGCGGCGGGTGCATCACGCCGAACAGCTGCACCAGGATGGCCCACAACAGCCATACGTTAAGCCCCAGCTCGGTGCGAAGCAGCAGCATCGCGCCGCCGGCGATCAACATGAGCATCCACGCCGCGCGGGCGATCCGCCACTGCCTGCGGCCGTACATCGCGTACGTCACGTGCCCGCCGTCGAGCGACCCGATCGGCAGCAGGTTGAGCGACGTGATGAACAGCCCGAACCAGGCGGGGAAGGCGATCGCGTTCAATATGACATCGTAGCCGTTGCTCGGCAGGATCTGGCCGTGCACGAGGTACTTGAGGAGAAGGTATAGAATCGAGTTGCCTTCCTGGCTGCCCGGTAGCGGCCGGCTGACAAACTCGACCGGCGAGGTCGCAAGTCCCACGAGCAGAAGGGGAATGGCCACGGCCAACCCGGCGAGCGGCCCGGCTACGCCGATGTCGAACAGCTGGCGGCGGTTCTTGATCGGCGAGCGCAGCAGGATCACCGCGCCCATCGTGCCGAGTCCAAGCGGCATCGGGATGAAGTAGGGCAGCGTGACGGCCGCTTTGTGCTTGCGGGCAAAGACGTAGTGACCCATCTCGTGAATGCCCAGGATACCCAGGAGCGTCAGGGCATAGGGGAGACCATTGAGGAGCAGGGGGGCGTTTCTGGTGAAAATCGAGAGCGGGTCCAGAAGTAACTCTTGCTGTACGTCCGGCGACGGCGCGTAGAGGACGGCGCCGACGAACAGTGTGCTGATGATGGTCAGAATCAGCAGAATGATGTTCGTGCGCGGGTTCGCCGCCTTCGGCTTGACGACGCCGCGCTGCGCCACGACGATTTCCTGCCCGTCGTGCCGAAAGAGCACCGGCGTGTAACCCAGCGCCGTAAACCGATCGTAGATGTGATCGAACGCCTCGCCTGAGTCCACCGTCAATCGCCCTCGAAACTCGTACCCGCCATTGTCCAGGCTGGTGTGGCTCTCCAGCGCCATCACGCTGTTCAGCGTGGTTCGCAGCTCGGCTAGCGTTTCGAGGCTGCCGACCGCTTCCTGTTGTCTTGAATAGGTGCTCAAGTTCGCCTCGTAACCTGCATGAAATTCGTCTCAACCTGCTGTGAAACCGGGCCTTGCGTCCGAAAACCTTTGGCTGCGGGAAGCCGCGCTATGACTGGCCCGCGAGCTGTCCCAGAATTCCCAGCCGTACCCGCCAACCGGCGAGCGCCGGCTCCGGCCTCGGCTCGGACGGTGGGGTAGGGCGCGACTCGTCCTGCCTGAACTGCAGCCGGTACAGCCGCGCGTACAGGCCATCGCGCGCCAGCAGCTCGTCGTGCGTGCCCAATTCGACGAGCCGGCCCGCGTCGAGCACGGCGATGCGGTGCGCGTTCTGCACCGTGCTCAGCCGGTGCGCGATGACAATGCTCGTCCGTCCCTTCATCAGCCGTTCCAGCGCTTCTTGCACCAATCCCTCACTCTCGCTGTCCAGCGAAGAGGTCGCTTCGTCGAGCAGCAGGATGCGCGGATCTTTGAGGATCGCGCGCGCGATGGCGATGCGCTGCCGCTGGCCGCCGCTCAATTTCACGCCGCGCTCGCCAACGACGGTGTCGTAGCCCTGCGACAGGCGCATGATGAAATCGTGCGCGTTGGCCGCCTGCGCGGCGGCGATCATCTCCGCCTCGCTCGCGTCGAGCCTTCCGTACAGGATGTTCTCTCGCACCGCCCCGCCGAACAACAGCGTCTCTTGCGGCACCACGCCGATCTGCCCCCGAAGGCTCTTGAGCGTCAGCGTGCGAATGTCGACGCCGTCGATCAGGATGCGGCCCCGCGTCGGATCGTAGAAGCGCGGGATCAGGCTGGCGAGCGTCGATTTGCCCGCGCCGCTCGGCCCGACCAGCGCCAGTGTTTCACCTGGCCGCACGTCGATCGACACGCCGTCGAGGACGGCCGGCGCCTTGACGTCGGCGTGCGCTGGCCGGTAGGCGAATGAGACGTCCTGGAACGTGATGCGACCTTCGGCGCGCATCAATGTGGCCGCATCTGGTAGCTCGGCGACGTCGGACCGGATGTCGAGAATCTCGAACAGCCGCTGCGTCGCGCCGAGCGCCTCCTGTACACCCGCCCACAGCCCGCTGAACTGCCCGATCGAGCCGGCGAGCGTCATCGTCAGAATCAGGAACGTGACGAGCTGCCCGGTCGTCAGGTCGCCGGCCAGCACCTGCCGGCCGCCGAACCACAGGATGGCGACGATGGATGAGAACGCCAGAAAAGTGATCAGCGGGCCGAAAGTCGACGAGAGGCGCATGCGCTTCATCGCCAGCGCGAAAGTCGCCTCGATGCTCTTTCGGAAGCGGCCGATCTCGTACTGTTCGCGCGTGAACGATTGGACGACGCGCACGCCGGCGATCGACTCCTCCAGCACCGTCGTCGCGCCGGCCAGCTCGTCCTGTACGGCAGACGAGAGCTTGCGCAACCGCCGCCCGAACAGGATCGCCAGCAGCACGACCGGCGGGATCAGCGCCAGCATGAATAGCGTCAGTTGCCAACTGATCACGATGATCAGCGCCAGCGCGCCGATGAACGTCAGCGTCTGCGACAAGGCAGTGGCGATGTCGCTCGTGACCACGGCGCGCACGGTGGCGACGTCGTTGGTCAATCGTGACACCAGCTCGCCAATGCGTCGTTCGGTGAAGAAGCTCTGCGACAGGCTCTGCAAATGCTCGTACAACGCCAACCGCATGTCGACCATCACCCGCTCGCCGACGTAGGCCAGCAGATAACCCCGCACGAAGTAGAACACGCTCTGCAAGGCGAAGATCCCGATCAGGATAAGCGCGACCGCATTCAGCACGCTCGGATCGCCGCCGGGAATGATCGCGTTGACGAGGTACTGGATCATGTACGGCCCGGCCAGCCCGAGCAGGCTGCTCACGACGATCGCGCCCAGCGCGACCGCCAGGCGCGCGCGGTAGGGCCGCACGAAAGCGAGCAGGCGGCGATATTGCCGCAGAGATTGTTGCGGATGGGCGGGCGGGCTGTGGTCGGTATCGATCGTCACGCGCACAGTATATCGTTGCCAACGTCCACCGTCAAGGCGCGAAGCCCCCTGGTTTCTCCGAGAAACCAGGGGTCTGCCCAATCTGCGCACGATGCGTCCCTTCGGCTCCGCTCCCCGCTCCCTTCGGTCGGGGACTTCGCAGGGCAGGCTTCGCGCTGAAGCCGGGCGGGGGCTACCGATGCGCAGACGGTCGCTTCGAAGACGCGCGGGGTCGCGCGGTGGGGCGGCTGCGGTGCGCCGGCGCGCCGGGCGCTTTCCTTTTCGCCGATTTCCGCAGCGCCACGGACAACACTTCGTCCATCGATTCGACGAAGTGAAAGGTCAGGTCGCGCTGCACCTTCTTGGGGATTTCGACGAGGTCTTTCTTGTTCTTCTTCGGAACGATCATCGTCTTCAAGCCGGCGCGGTGCGCGGCCATCGTCTTCTCGCGCAGCCCGCCGATGGATAGGACGCGGCCGCGCAGCGTGATCTCGCCGGTCATGCCCACCTCGCGCCGCACCGGGCGGCGCGTGAAGGCGGAGATCAACGCGGTGGCCATCGTAATGCCTGCCGAAGGCCCATCTTTGTGGATCGCGCCTTCCGGCACGTGGATGTGAATGTCGGTCTTCTCGAACGCCGCTCGATCGATGCCGAACTCCCTGGCGCGCGAGCGGGTGTACGACACGGCAGCCTGCGCCGATTCCTGCATGATCTCGCCGAGCTGGCCGGTGAGCAGCAGCGCGCCCTTGCCCTGCATCAGCGTCACTTCGACCGGCATCACGTCGCCGCCGGCCTCCGTCCACGCCACGCCCGTCGCCACGCCGATCTGGTCTTTTTCCTCGGCCAGGCCAAAGACGTAGCGAGGAGGCCCCAGGTAACGGTACACGGATTCGGACGCCACGCGGCGGCGGTGCGGTTTCGACTCGGCCATCTTCCGGGCCGTCTTGCGGCAAATGTTGGCGATCTCGCGCTCCAGGTTGCGCACCCCGGCTTCGTAGGTGTATTCGCGCACGATACAGCGAACCGCGTCGTCGGAGATGTGGAGCTGCTCCGGCTCCAGGCTGTGCTCTTCCAACTGCTTCGGAATGATGAACTTCCGGGCGATCATCAGCTTCTCGTCCTCGATGTAGCCCGGGAACTCGATGACCTCCATGCGGTCGCGCAGCGCAGGCGGGATGGTGTCCAGGATGTTGGCTGTCGTGACGAACATCACCTTCGACAGATCGTAGGGCACGTCGAGATAGTGATCGCTGAAAGCGTGGTTCTGCTCCGGGTCGAGCGCTTCCAGCAGCGCCGCGGACGGGTCGCCGCGATAGTCGACGCCGAGCTTGTCGATCTCGTCGAGCATGAACAGAGGATTGATCGTTTCGGCCCGGCGCATCGTCTGGATGATGCGCCCCGGCAGCGCGCCGATATACGTGCGCCGGTGGCCTCGAATCTCCGCTTCGTCGTGGATGCCGCCCAGGCTCACGCGCACAAACTTGCGCCCCAGCGCCTCAGCGATCGATTTGCCGAGCGAGGTCTTTCCGGTGCCGGGTGGTCCAACGAAACACAGAATCGGGCTGCGCACACGCTGCTTGTCGGCGGCCAGGCGGCGCACGGCGATGTACTCCAGGATGCGTTCTTTCGCTTTCGGCAGGCCATAGTGGCGCCGGTCGAGCACTTCACCCGCGTGCGCCACGTCCAGGTCGTCCGTCGTCGTCTCCGACCACGGCAGGTCGATGATCCAGTCGAGGTAAGTGCGGATGATGCCGACCTCGGGCGCCATCGGCGGCATTTGCTGAAGGCGATCCAGCTCTTTGCTGGCTTTGGCGCGCACCTCGTCAGGCATGTTCTTCGCGCCGACTTTGTCGCGCAGCTCCGCGATCTCTTGAGTCTGCAGGTCGCCCTCGCCCAGCTCCGACTGAATCGCTCGTATTTGTTCGCGCAGGTAGGCCTCGCGCTGTGATCGATCGACCTCTCGCTGCACGCGCATGTGGATCTGATCCTCTAGCTCCAGCACGTCGAGCTTCTTGGCGAGGCGGATCGACAGGGTCTGCAGGCGCGCCGCCGGGTTGAAGATCTCCAGGATTTGCTGGCGCTCGGCGAGGTCGATGTCGATCGTCGACGCGACCAGGTCGGCCAGCCAGCCCGGCTCTTCGATGTTCATCGCGTATACGTAGGCGTCTTCGGGCAGGCTGCGGTTGAGGTTGACGACCTTCTCGAGCAAGGCCAGCACGGCGCGCATGAGCGCCTCGGTCGAGGCCGACTTTTCAACGGATTCTTCGATCAGCCGCGCCTTCACGCGGAAATACGGCTCCGTCTGCACGAACTCGACAATCTGCGCGCGATACTGCCCTTGCGTCAATACGCTGGTCGTGCCATCGGGCATGCGCAGCGTGCGGATGATCAGAGCGCTGCAGCCGATCGCATAGAGATCCTCCGGGCGCGGCTCCTCTACTTCCGGGTCCCGCTGCGCGGCGACGATCAAGTTTTTGCCTTCCACCTGCGCGGCCTCGATCGCCTTCACCGATCGATCGCGCCCGACGAACAGCGGCGACACCAGGCGCGGATAAAGCACCGTGTCGCGAATCGGCAGCAAGGGAAGCTCGACCAGCCCGTGACGAGCGTGCGCCTGGGGCGACTGAATCAGATCGCTCAAGGCAGGCGGGTATAAATCGCCGAATCCGAATGAAGCCTGGCTGCTATCGCTGTATTGTCTCGACACGAATACTCTCCGCGTTGCTGTGGAGCGTATGCGATTCTATCTCAAAAGCCTCAGGGACGCCAACTCACAAGGCGTCCCGATCGGGCATCGGCAGCCTGGCGTGCGCGAGCCATGCTTCACGCGCCTCGGCGACGATGTACAACGAGCCGGTGACGACAGTCGGCTCTCCGAGCGCGATGGCTCTCTGCACGGCGTCGTGCACGCTCGATACGATCTCGACACGGCGCCGGCGGTCGGCGACCATTTGCGCGATCGACTCGACGTCGGCGGCGCGCGACGTTCTCGCGCGCGTCACGATGGCCCGTTCGGCCAGCGGCAGCAGTGCATTGAGCATGCCCGCGATGTCCTTGTCTGACGACGAGCCGAAGATCAGCGTCCATCGCTGGCCTGGAAAACACTCTTCCAGCGCCGAGGCCAGCTTTTGCGCAGAGTCGGCGTTGTGTGCGCCGTCGAAGACCAGGGGCGGCTCGCGCCGTGCGATCTCGAAGCGTCCCGGCCAGTGCACGTTTTGCAGCCCAGTCCGGATAGTCGCCGTGTCAATCGTAGTAGCGACTTTAGTCGCTGCCTTGTTCGGACGATTGGCCTCACTCCGCTTCGCTGCAGGGGCAATTGAGTCATCACGACGAAATCGTGATCGACTGAGGCGCGCCACCTCGACGGCGGTCATCGCTACCGCCGCGTTGACAACCTGGTGAGAACCATGGAGCGGAATGCGGAATCCGGCGTTCGCGAAAAGCGGCGGGCAGCCCGAAAGGCCACGCATCAAGTCGCTTGACGCTTCCACGGTGAACTCTTGGCCGTCAAGCCCCCACGCTGTGCGCTCGACCCCGACATCCCTGCCGACAACGATCAGCGGCGCACGTCTTTCCGCCGCGATTCGCTCCAGCACGGCCAGCGCCTCCGGCTCCTGTGGCGCGCTGACGACCGGCACGCCCGGCTTGATGATGCCCGCCTTCTCGAATGCGATCTGATCGAGCGTGTCGCCCAGCCAGGCCGTGTGGTCCATGCTCAAAGACGTGATGACCGCTGCGAGCGGAGTGATGACGTTCGTCGCGTCGAAGCGGCCGCCCAGCCCGACTTCAACCACGCCGGCGTCGATCGCCGACCGGGCGAAATGCAGGAAGCCGAGCGCGGTGACGATCTCGAACCAGGTGACGCCCTCGACGCCGGCGACGTGCGGCTCGACCTCGTCCACCAGCGCGGCGAGCGACTCGCGTGAAATCGTCTCGCCGCTCACGCGCATCCGTTCACGGATCGTATGCAGGTGCGGCGATGTGTACAGCCCCGTCCGGCGTCCCGCCGCGCGCAGGATCGACTCTATCATCGCGGCGGTAGAGCCTTTGCCTTTCGTGCCGGCGATGTGGATCGTCGGGTAGGCATGCTGCGGGTTACCCAGCCGCTCGAGCAGCGCGCGCACGCGGTCGAGGTTGAGCGTCTCGGCGGAGTACGGCGCCGTGCGCTGCCGTTCGTAGTTGACGAATGAGTTCAAATAGGCGAGCGCCTGCTCGTACGTGCGCACGTTTCTCTCGCGGGTTGCATGCTGCCCGCATTGTATGCGATTTGCGTGCGGCTGCAATCCCCCGGCGGGCCTGGTGATTATCCACCAGTCCGTTCGTCCGCAGTTGCACTGCGGACGCCGGGCGACAGCCCGCCCTGGCTTGCGCCAGCGGGCCAGGGTGCAACTGTCGCCGCAACATGTGTGCAATCACCGGCCCAGCGGGCGGGTGTGCGGTTGCACCCAGGACGCGCGTGCTTGACACTCTCCCTTACGTCGATTAGACTGCGCCGGGAAGCCCCACATTCGTCAGGCCGAGAGGATCCATTGATGTCCTTGCGAATTCTGGCGGGCCACGCCGTCGCTCTGGTCGTGCTGGCACTGCTGCCGGCGTGCGGCTCGCGCGAGCTGCTCTCGAACGTATCCTTCTCGCCGGAGATCATCTCCCCGAACGCCGACGGCAATTCGGACGTGACCCATATCAGCTACGACCTCAGTCGCAATGCCATCGTGTCGATCTGGCTCGAGTCGAGCGGCGGCGACCGCTACACCTTCCGAGATGCCCGACCCCGCTCGGCGGGCGAATACGGCGTGCAGTTCAGCGGCGTCATCGACGGCCGCTTGCTGCCGAATGGCGAGTATCGCTGGATCGTCGAAGCGACTGACGGGGCCGGACAGACGCAGGCCGTCGACGGCCGGCTGGCGATCTCGGGCGGCGAATCAACCGCGCCGCAGATCACCGGCTTTGGCGTTTACCCGCCGCTGTTCACACCGAATCGCGACGGCATTTCGGATCGGGCGACGATCAACGTCAGCCTCAACAAGCCCGCCTCGTTATACGTCACGCTTCAGAATGCTCTTTGCGCCGGCTCGGCTTTCCCGCCCGAGGGTCAATCCGACCTGGACTGCACACCGTACCCGGTGTCTGAGAAAGCCTCCACGCGCGAGGCGCGCAAGCCCGGCGAAGCCGGCCTTCACGAGTTCGACTACGATGCCGGCGTCGATCTGGGCGCCGATCCCCCGCCGGATGGGGACTACGTCGTCACAGCGCGCGCCGAAGATGCCGTCGGGCAGGTGGCGGTCGTAACCGGCACGCTGGCGATCGTCGACGGCGGCGTGCCGCGCGCCGAAATCGTCGACGGCGAAGTGAGTTTCTCGGCGCGCTCGCTCCTGATCGGGGAGACCCTTTACTTCACGCTGACGGTCGAGAACTACAGCACGGTGCCCATCCGCACCAGCGGCCCGCCGCCGGGCTACGTCTACGATCTCGATCAGAACTTCAACGTGCCGGGCTTCGCCGAGGAGTCGGGCGCGTGGCGCGTCGGCATCGACTTCGATACCAGCCAGCGCAACTACCCCTTCCGCTGGGCCGTCGGCCGGCCGGAAGACCTCGTCGTGGAGGAGATCGAAGGCCAGAAGTATTACTATCTTCCGTCCGGCGCCCGCGCCACGATCACGGGCGGCATTCGCATTACCTACCAGCCGGAGCGGAATCCGCTTAATTTCTGGGCTGGCCTGATCCACGAAGACGTGGAGATCACCCAGATCAATAACAGGGTCGATCCGCACAACGTCACGATCGACAAGCCATGAAGAGAGGTCTTCAGACTTCGGAGGTCTTAAGGCTTAGTGCGTTTGAGACCTCCGAAGTCTTGATCGTGACTCAAACATGAACCACCTGTCAGTCGTCGTCGTCTCCTGGAATGTGCGCGACCTGCTCGTGCGCTGCCTCGATGCGCTCCTCTCCGATCTTCACTCGACTGCGATCGAGTCGCGCGTCGTGGTCGTCGACAACGCTTCACGAGATGGAAGCGCCGAGACGATTCGAGCGCGCTTCCCGCCAGTCGAACTGATCGCCTGCGAAGAGAATGTCGGGTTCGCAGCAGGCAACAACGCCGGGTTACGGGCGTTGGGATTGCCTCACTCCCTCCCCGGCTTCGCCACCCCTCCCCTTCTCCCGCCATCAACCGGGAGAGGGGGAGGGGGTGAGGACTTCATCCTTCTCCTCAACCCCGATACCGAAGTCCAGCCCGGCTCGGTCTCAAACATGCTGGATGCCATGCGCGCCCGTCCCGACGCCGCCGTCGTTACGTCGCGCCTCTCGTACGGCGACGGGTCGTTTCAGCACAGCGCCTTCCATTTCCCCGGTCTCTGGCAGCTTTACATCGATCTGTTTCGTATGTCCCCGCGTCTCTACGAATCACGCCTGAACGGCCGCTACCCTCGGCGGCTGTACGATGCCGGGCAGCCTTTCGAAATCGATCACCCACTCGGCGCCGTCATGCTCGTGCGTGCCGAGGCGATCCGGCAGGCCGGCCTCTTTGACGAAAGCTTCGCGCTGTACTGCGAAGAGATTGACTGGTGCGCCCGCTTCAAGGAAGCCGGCTGGCGGAACTACTGTGCCCCGGCGGCGCATGTGATTCACCACGGCGCTCGAAGTACGTCGCAGGTGAAGGCCGAGTCATTTGTCAAACTGTGGACGGCGCGCTACCGGTTGCACACGAAGCATCCGCATTTTGCGCCGCTGTGGCTGGCGCGGCGCATGGTACTTGCGGGTATGCGCCGAAAGATGCGCGGTGCATCCGAAGAACGGCAGGCAGCGTGCCGGCGCATCATCGATGTCTGGAATAGCAAATGACGAGCGACGAATGACGACCCCCTCACGCATCACGCATCACGCAACACGCTCTCCGCTCGCCGCCGTCGTCCTCACCAAGAACGAGGAACGCCACATCGGCCCATGCCTCGATTCGCTGGCCTGGATCGAGCGGCGCGTCGTGTTCGATTCGTTCAGCACCGATCGCACGTGCGACACCGCGCGAGAGCACGGCGCGGAAGTGGTGCAGCGTCCGTTCACCGACTACGCCGCGCAGCGCAACGCGGCGATGGAAATGATCGACGCCGACTGGATTTTCTTCGTCGACGCCGACGAGCGAGCGACGCCGGAATTAGCGGAGGAAATACGCGCTGCGCTCGAGCAACCTGGGGAGATAACCGGATGGTACGTGCCGCGCCGTAATATCCTCTTCGGCAGACTCACGCGCGGCGCTGGATACTGGCCGGACTACCAGATGCGCCTGCTTCGACGCCGCAAGGCTCGATACGACCGGCCAGCCTCGGAGATCGTCGATCTGGACGGCGAGTCGAGCTACCTGGCTCATCCACTCATCCATTACAATTACGAATCGGTCGCGCAGTTTCACGCCAAGCAGCAGTTTCGGATCGACTTCGAGGCGACGAACCTGCGCCGGCAGGGTATCCGGCCCAGGTTCCACTCGCCATATTCACAATTTGTGCGGCACTTCTGGTGGCGATTCGTCACCCTGAAAGGTTACATCGACGGCCTGCATGGCCTGCGGCTATCGTTGCTCCTGGCGTATTACTTCGGCTATCGCTACACGCGCCGCCTGGCTGAGATGTGGCGCACGCGGTAGGCATGGCGTTTTTCACCACGAAGATACGTTGCTCCCGCCGGGTGTGTCACCCGGCGGCCAAGAGGTCGGGGGTCACAGACCCCCGACGAGCAGAACTGACAACTGATAACTGATTACTCCCGATAGTGACACCCCATGCTGGTCTTGTTTTCCCAGGCGGCGGCTGCTACGATCACTGCCGTGCGCACCGCGTTACGCAGGCCGATCACCCCGTCGGTGATGCTCGTCGCCCGGTAAAACTGCTCGATCTCCGTTTCCAGGTGGCGCAGCTCGCTCAGCGCGCGCTCCAGGCGCCGCGTCGTGCGCACCAGCCCGACGTAGTTCCACATCATCTGCTTGATCGTGCTCATGTCTTGCTGGATCAGCGCCGGATCGGGCGGCTTCAGCCCGTCGTCGCGCCACGCCGGGATGTCGGCCGCGTTCGGCGTCTCGCGCTCGGCCCGATGCTCCAAAATGTGGCGCGCCGTGCGATGCCCCCACAACAGCCCTTCGAGCAGCGACGTGCTCGCCAGCCGGTTCGCGCCGTGCACACCCGTGCAGGCCACTTCGCCGACGGCGTACAATCGATCGAGCGTCGTGCATCCCCATTCGTCGACCCACACGCCGCCGCATGCATAGTGCGCGCCGGGCACGACGGGCGCCAGGTCGCGCGTGATATCTACGTCGTAGGCCAGGCACGCCTGATAAATATTGGGAAAGTGTTCTCGGATGCGCTGTTCGGAGATGGTCGAGCGAAGGTCGAGATACACATTGGGCGCATCGCGCATCAGCATCTCGCGGTAGATGCTGCGCGCTACAACGTCGCGCGGCGCGAGGTCTCTCCACTCCGCGTCGTAGTTTTGCATGAAGGGGTCGCCGTTTGCGTTGACGAGCCTGGCGCCTTCGCCGCGAACCGCTTCCGAGATTAAAAAGCGTGGCGCTTGCGGATGGTAGAAAGTCGTCGGGTGAAACTGGACGAATTCCATGTTGATGACACGCGCTCCCGCGCGGTAGGCCATCGCCACGCCGTCGCCGCGCGCGCCGGCCGGGTTCGTCGTGCAGAGGAAAATCTGTCCCAGGCCGCCGGTCGCCAGGATGGTGTAGCGCGCCAGGCACCGAATGACCCGATCGGCGGCTTGATCGAGGACATACGCGCCGACGCACGACTGCGGCTCGTAGACGGCCAGCCGGTTCAGCGCGTGGTGGGAAGGCGTGAGCAAATCGATCGCCGTGTGGCCGGTGAGCAGCGTGACATTCCTGTGCGCGCGCAGCGCCTCCAGGAGCGCGACTTCGATCGCCTTGCCGGTGGCGTCGGCGGCGTGGACGATGCGCGGCACGGAGTGGCCGCCCTCGAGCGCCAGCGAGTGCTCGCCGTCCGCGTTTCGATCGAATTGCACTCCGACCCGCTCCATCAGCGTCTGCCGGACGAGAGGCGGCCCCTCTTCGGCCAGGATGGTCACGGCTTTCGGGTTGCTGTGTCCCGCGCCGGCGCGAAACACGTCCTCTGCCAGCAGCGCCGGCGAATCGTCCGCGCCCCGATAAATGATCCCGCCCTGCGCGTAGTACGTGTTCGACTCGCCCGGCTCCTGCGCGCGCGTGACGACGGCGACGGGGATGCCGGCGTCGGCGAGTTGGAGCGCGGCGACGCCGCCCGCGATGCCGCAGCCAATGATCAATACTTCGGTCTCAACGATCTCGTTCATGGAGAGTGGGGGTGCTTGTTAACGCGAGAATGCCACGGAGACACAGAGCCACAGAGGGAGAATACGAAGCTATCTCCGTGCCTCCATGCCTCTGTGGCTAATCCACCGGTCAGTCTCGGCCACCGATCGCGCCGACGGCGACCATCCGCTCGACGGCCTGCGCGGCTCGCACGCGGACGCCTTCCGGGACGTCGATCACATACTGGTTCAGCTTCAGCGCGTCGAGCGTGTCTTCCAGCGTGATCTGGTTCATGTGCGGGCAGCGCACACTGCACAGCCGCAGCATTTCCTTGTCAGGGTTCGCCGCCATGATATTGTCGCCCATCGCGCATTCCGTCAGCAGCAGGTAGCGCGGCGCGTTCGTCTTCTGGACGTGCCTAATCATCGCCGTCGTGCTGCCGGAATAATCGGACGCAGCCACTACCTCCGGGCTGCACTCCGGGTGGGCCAGGATCATCACGTCGGGGAACTGCTCCCGGACGCTGCGAATGTCTTGCACGGTGAATTTCTCGTGGACTTCGCAGCGCCCGTGCCAGCCGATCATCTGGTAATCCAGCTCGGTCGAGGCGCCGGGATCGGCGTGCAGCGTCGGGAAGATGATGTGCTTTCCCGTCTCTCTCGCGACGTTGCGCGCCAGGTACTCGTCGGGCAGGAAGATCACGGTATCCGTTCCGAGCGACTCGACGACCGCCTTCGCGTTGCTCGACGTGCAGCAGATGTCGCTCTCCGCCTTCACGTCGGCGTAGGTGTTGACGTAAGTGACAACCGGCACACCCGGGAATCGCCGTCGCAACTGGCGCACGTCTTCGGCGGTGATGCTGGCGGCCAGCGAGCACCCGGCTTTCGTCGAAGGCAGCAGCACCAACTTCGTCGGATTGAGCAGTTTCGCCGTCTCGGCCATGAACTTCACGCCGCAGAAGACGATGATGTCCTTGTCCGTCTTCGCCGCGATGCGGCTGAGCTCGAGCGAGTCGCCGGTGTAATCCGGGATGGAGTGGAACAGCGCCGGCTCCATGTAATTGTGCCCCAGGATGACGGCGTTCTTCTCGGCTTTGAGCCGGTTGATCTCGTCGGCGAGGACTGCCTTGCGGCGCAGCTCGAAATCCGGAACCACGTCGTGCAGTTTCGCCTTCATCTGTTCGTACAACGCTTCGGCTGACATACTATCCTCCATTAGCTTTTTCGGGACGCGGATAAACGCGGATTGCGCTGATTTAAGGCTTGAGAGCCTATCCGAAAACCACCGGAGTGCGGACTGTGCGTAGCCCCCTTTAGGGTTAGTCCGCTTCAGATGCGGCAGGCTGAAGCCTGCACTCCAGTTTTCGGATAGGTTCTAATCTGCGTTCATCCGCGTTAATCAGCGTCCGAAAACTTAGTTCCGGCGAGAGGCCGCGCTGTCGGGTCGAGCTCCAGGCTGATGTCCAGCGCTCGCACGGAGTGTGTGAGGGCGCCGACCGAGATGGTGTCGACCCCGGTCGCGGCGACCTCCGCCACGTTCTCCAGGGTCACGTTGCCCGACGCTTCGAGCGGCGTGCGCCCGTTCGCCAGGTGTACGGCCTGCCGCATCTCGTCCAGGCTCATATTGTCGAGCAGAATCCGATCCACGTCGAGCGGCAAGGCTTCTTCAAGCTCGGCCAGCGACTTAACCTCCACCTCGATCGGGCGGCGTCGATCGTCGGCGGCGCGCACGCGCGCCACGGCTTGGCTGATGCTCCCCACGGCGGCGATGTGATTATCCTTGATCAGCACCATATCGTACAGCCCGAAACGGTGATTCTGGCCGCCGCCGATGCGCACCGCCCACTTATCGAGCAGGCGCAAGCCGGGCGCCGTTTTGCGCGTGTCCAGGATCACCGCCCGCGTGCCTTCGACGGCCTGCACGAAACGCCGGGTGAGCGTCGCGATTCCCGACATCCGCTGCAAGAAATTCAAGGCGACGCGCTCTGCAGTCAGCAGCGCCTGGCACGGCCCCCTGACGGCTGCGAATACCTGGCCGGGTTGCACGACATCGCCGTCGAGGACCTGCGGTGTGAATTGCACACGCCTGTCAACCAGCTCGAAGGTCAGCTGCGCAATGGCCAGCCCGGCGATCACGCCAGGCTCTTTCGCGACAAACCGGCCGCCGAGCGTCGCGTCGGTCGGGATGGTGAAGAGCGTCGTCGCGTCGCCGTCGCCGATGTCTTCCTCCAGCGCGCGGCGCACGGCCGGCGCAACCTGATCAAGTATCTCATCTAATTGGAGCGCCGCCAGTTCCTTCATATCCCAGCCCGGTTTGCCCTGACGCGTAGCAGTCGCCATTGCCGCGCGCGGCGAAGACTCCCGTATTTGAGGGTTAGTGTACCCTAAACACTATCTGGCGTCAAGTTGCGAAATTCGTGCTCGGCGACGACGATTGGCAGGTTTCTGGGAATCAAGTTATAATGCCGCCATGCTGAAACGAGTCTCGGTGGTCGACAATCGCGACGATAATGACGGCGATGCCCAAGGGCGTTGATCGTTTCGTCGCACGCGTTGTCCGGAAACACCGGCCGGACAGAAACGAACACCGCCCTCACCCGCGAGGGCGGTTTCATTTTCGAGAGGACTGGACATTGGCAAATCACCGGAGTCAAGGCTTTAGCCGGACATATCTTGCGGTGAAAACCGGCTCGATTCCGGCCCAAGATCTAGCACTTGCCACACTCCAGGAGAGGAGCAGACTGATGTACCGGACACACACTTGCGGAGAGCTGCGCCTCACGCATGTCGGCCAATCGGTCACGCTCGCCGGCTGGCTGCACAAGCGGCGCGACCACGGCGGCCTAATCTTCATCGACCTGCGCGACCGCTACGGCGTCACGCAGGTCGTCGTCGATCCGTCGCAGGCCGAGGCGTACGCGGCTGCCGACAAGGCGCGCGGCGAGTTCGTGCTGCGCGTCGAGGGGACGGTGCGCGCGCGCCCGGAGGGCCTGGCGAACCCGAACCTGGCGACAGGCGCGATCGAAATCGCCGCCTCTTGGATCGAGATACTCAGCTCGGCCAAACCGCTCCCACTGCCCGTCGACGACGACGGCTACAAGGTCGACGAGTCTTTGCGCCTGAAGTATCGCTATCTCGACTTGCGGCGCTCGCGCATGCAGTCGAATCTCGTCCTGCGTCACAAGGTCGTGAAATTCATTCGCGACTACCTCGACGCGCGGGGCTTCGTCGAGGTCGAGACGCCGATCATGATCAAGAGCACGCCGGAGGGCGCTCGCGACTACGTCGTGCCGAGCCGCCTGCAGCCCGGCAGGTTCTACGCGCTGCCGCAGTCGCCGCAGCAGTTGAAACAGTTGTTGATGGTCGCCGGATACGACCGCTATTTCCAGATCGCGCGCTGCTTCCGCGACGAAGACCTGCGTGGAGACCGGCAGCCAGAGTTCACCCAGCTCGACCTCGAGATGTCGTTCGTCGAGCGCGGCGATGTGCTGGCGACGGTGGAGGGCCTCCTCACGGCGATGATCCCGGCCGTCGCGCCGCGCAAGCGCGTCCTCTCGCCCTTCCCGCAGCTCCCGTACCTCGAAGCGATGGCGCGCTACGGCTCGGACAAGCCCGACCTGCGCTTCGGCATGGAGCTGGTCGACCTGAGCGATGCCCTGGCCGGAAGCGATTTCAATGTCTTCCGATCGACGATTGCGCGCGGCGGCGTCGTCAAGGCGCTCTGCGCGAGAGGATGCGCCGGATATTCGCGCAAAGAAGTCGACGCGCTCACGGCCCTGGCGCAAGCGAACGGCGCGAAAGGTCTCGCCACGCTGGCCTGGGCGGGCGACGGCCTCAAGGGCACGCTCGCGAAATTCCTGAAAGAGAGCGAAATCGCGCAGATTGCGGGCCGGCTGGGGGCAGGGGATGGCGATCTGGCTTTGATCGTCGCCGATCAGGAATCCGTCGCGAATAAAGCGCTCGGCGCGCTTCGGCTCGAGTTCCGCGACCGGCTGAACCTCGCCGATCCCGACTTGTTGGCCTTCGGCTGGGTGATCGACTTCCCGATGTTCGAGTGGAACGCCGAGGAGAACCGCTGGGACGCAGCCCATCACCCGTTCACGATGCCGAAAGCCGAGCACCTCGACCGCCTGGAATCCGATCCCGCGTCCGCCCTGAGCGATGCCTACGATCTGGTGTGCAACGGGTACGAGCTGAGCAGCGGCAGCATTCGAATCCATCGGCGCGACATACAGAACCGCGTCTTCAGGCTGTTGGGCTATTCCGAAGAAGAGACGCAGCGGCGATTCGGCCACATGCTCGAGGCGTTCGAATTCGGCGCGCCGCCGCATGGCGGCATGGCGCCCGGCATCGACCGGCTCCTGATGCTGCTGGCCGACGAGCCGAACATTCGCGAGGTCATACCGTTCCCCAAGACGGCCAGCGGCAGCGATCTGATGACCGACGCGCCGTCGCCCATCGACAATCGCCAGTTGCGCGAGCTGCGTTTGAAGATCGTTGAATGAAGGGTTGACCTGATGTTATGACCATCTGCCTATTGCGCCTTAAAAATCTTTGGGCGCGCGTAAAAATCGCTTGCGAGAACGCGGCATCTGTGGTATAGTGGAAAACGAACCCTGCCGTGCGCGTGATGTCGCCCACGCGTTTTGAGCCAACACCCATACTTAGGGAGCCGTTTCTCTCGTCAGGGACGCGGTAGCCGTGAGGCAAGGCAGAACTGACAGGTCAGGCTCCCACCTGCGAGAGCAGGTTCAAAACTCTGCGGCACACGGCATGGCGGGGCTATTTCCTGATGAAGGCCACTCACACTGAGTGGCCTTCTTACTTACCTTGACACAGCCGTTTCAAATGTGCTAATCTTACGCCCGTCCCATCTCATCGCGCGGCAGCGCTATGCATCGAGAACGAATCGCCGACGACGTCTACGTTTTTACAAGCGACCTTTACGCCCAGGTCACGGCCGGCGCGGTGGTCACCTCGGAGGGCGCGGTCGTCATCGACACGCTGCCGTTCCCATCCGAGACACGAAAGCTCCTGGAGTTCCTGAGCGAGCGCTCGCCGCTCGGCATCCGCTACCTGATCCTCACTCATTATCACGCCGACCACACGCTGGGGGCAAGCTTGTTCAGGGGCGTGCCGATCATCTCGCACGCGCTGTGCCGGGACTTGCTGGCCGAACGCGGCGCGACGGCTCTGGCCGGTGCGCGCGAACAGAACCCGGAGCTGTCCGAGGTGTCCCTGCGCCTGCCGGACATCGTCTTCGACGGCGGCGAGCTGTCCGTGCGCCTGGGCAACAAGACGATCGCTCTGGCTCATCTCCCCGGGCATACGGACGACTGCCTGGCGGCCTACGTGAAGGACGACAAGATCCTATTCGCCTCGGACGTGATAACGCCCGTGCCGATGATCGTCGACGGCGATCCGCGCCGCCTGATCGAGTCACTGCGGCGCATCAAGTCCTTCGGCCTGGAGAGCATCGTGCAGGGTCACGGCGAGATGATCTTGCGCGGCGAGATCAACGAGTCGATCAATAGCAACATCAACTACCTCAGTCGCATCGTATCGCTCGTAGCGAGTCTGCAGCGGGATCGCCGGCCGCGCGAATCCGTGCGCGAGTATGGCATCGAGGCGTGCGGTAAGAGCCGCATCCCCCTCCACGGGCTGGTGCAGCAATTCCATGCCGCGAATCTTCACGCGCTGTATAACCGCATGGCCCTGGACAAGAACCTGTACCGCCTGGGTTTGCGCCTGCTCGTCGAGCAGGAGACGGCGAGGGTGGATGGCGGGAAGGCCAAGCCATCGAAGAGAGCGACGCCCGCCGCGCAGCCGAAGAAGAAGCCTGTCTCTCGCGCTTCCAAGACCAGGCCGGGAGCTGAGAAGAGCGCCGCGCGACGTCGTAAGACGTCGCGCGCATCGGTATCCGCGAAAGCGAAGAAGTAATTCGACTTCTCCACACGCCGCTGTGTCATCTTCCACCCCTTCTGCGCCCGCCGCCGCTCTGCCGCGCGCCTTGACTCCCAACGAGCGCCGCAGCTTTGTGTTGGGCGTATCCAACGGCGCGGCGTTCACGTTTGCCGAGTCGCTCATCGCCGCCGATCTGGTGCTGACGAATTTCGTCGGCAAGCTGACGGCGTCGAACTTTCTGATCGGCTTGGTCGTGCCGCTGCGCGACGCCGGCTGGTTCCTGCCACAGTTGTTCGTCTCTTCGTATCTCCAGTACCGCGAGCGCGTGCTGCCGATCTACCGCGTCATGGCCGTCGCGCGCACGATAGCCTGGTTGGGCATGGCCGCGGTGGTCTTCGCCGTGCAGGACCCGGGTGCGCTGCTCCTGCTGTTCTTTCTGCTGTACAGTGTCAACAGCCTCGCCTCCGGCGTGGCGGGCCTCTCGTTCATGGACGTCGTGGCGAAGACGATTCCCGGCGGGCGGCGCGGGTCGTTCTTCGCCGGGCGCCTCTTCTTCGGCAGCCTGCTCGGCCTCCTTGCCAGCGTCATCGTCAGCGCCGCGCTCGGTGGAACGCTGGGCCTGTCTTACTTAGATTCTATCGGGGTGCTGTTCCTCGTCTCGTGGGCCTCGGCCGTGCTCGGCCTCCTGGCGTTCGGCACGATTCGCGAGCCGCCGGGCGAGATCCGCGAAGAGCCTGCCACGCTCGGCGCGCACGTGCGCCGCGCCGCGCGGCTACCGCGCGACAATCGCGAATTCCGTCTGCTGCTCGTCGGCCGCGTGATGCTGATACTGAGCTACGTGGCCGCGCCGTTTTACGGTGTGTACGCGACGCGCGAGCTGGGCGCCGACGAGCGAATCCTGGGCGTGTTCCTGGCCGCGCGCACGCTCTCGTTCCTCGTCGCCAATCCGGCCTGGGCGCGGCTCAGCGACCGGCGCGGCAACCGGCTGGTCATGCTGATTGCGCTCGTCTTCGGCTTGCTCATGCCGTCTGTCGCCCTGGCGGCAAAGCCGGTTATGTCTCTGCTAGCAGTGCCCCACACGCAATGGGCGCTTGTCTACGTGTCGGTGTTTCTCCTGTGGGGATTGTTCGAGTCCGGCATCGGCGTCGGCGCGGTCAACCTCCTGCTCGACTTTGCGCCGCCGCGCGATCGCGTCACGTACGTCGGGCTGACGAACAGCGTCCTCGGCGTCGCTCTGTTGAGCACGTCGCTGGGCGGCGCGCTCGTCGATCTGATCGGCATCTCGAGCGTGTTCCTGCTCTCCCTGGGGTGCCTGGCGGCCAGCCTGGTCGCCTTCTACAAAATGCGCGAGCCGCGCGACCCTTCGACTGCGCTCCCCGCTCCCTTCGGTCGGGGACTTCGCAGGGCAGGCCCGTCTCCGGTGGACGAGGCGCATGACTGATCGATTGAGCGTCGTCCTACGCGGCGGCGGCGACCTGGCGACCGGCGTCGCGCTGCGCCTGCATCGCGCCGGCTTCCGAATCACCGTGCTCGAAATTCCGCAGCCAACCGTGATCCGCAGAGCCGTCGCCTTCGCATCGGCTGTGTACGATGGATCGACCGTCGTCGAAGGCGTCACCGCCCGACTCGTGCGGCTGGACGACGATCTCGAACCAATCTGGGGGGCCGGCGAAGCGCCGGTCGTCGTCGATCCCGATGCGTCGATCCTGGCGCGGCTTCGGCCCGATGCGCTCGTCGACGCGATTATGGCGAAGCGCAACCCTTCGGCTGCCCCTTCGACTGCGCTCAGGGCAAGGCTCCCCGCTCCCTTCGGTCGGGGACTTCGCAGGGCAGGCCTCGGCACACACATCGACGACGCGCCGATCGTCGTCGCGCTCGGGCCGGGTTTCACCGCCGGCGTCGATTGTCACGCCGTCGTCGAGACGAATCGAGGGCACTCTCTCGGGCGCGTCTACTATGCCGGGACGGCGGAGGCGAACACCGGCGTGCCCGGCGCCGTGGGCGGGCAAGATGCGCTGCGCGTCGTGCGCGCGCCGGCGGATGGCGTGTTTCAATCACTCAGAACAATTCGCGATCGCATATCCAGGGGTGACTCGATCGGCAGGGTAGAGGACTTCGCGGTCACGTCGCAGATCGACGGCGTGCTGCGCGGCATCCTGCATGATGGCCTGATCGTTCACGCCGGTATGAAAGTGGCGGATGTCGATCCGCGGGGAGTTGTGGAATACTGCTTCACCGTTTCGGATAAGGCGTGGGCGGTCGGGGGAGGCGTGCTCGAGGCGATCCTGCACTTGCTCACAGCAAGCAGCCCGTGAAGATGGGCTTGGCACGTCTTGGCGATCCAGCAGCAGGCGGTCGGCAACGTCGTCTACGAGGCACGGGGACAAGTCCAGCACGAGTCTGCGCCGGCTTTCGAGAGCTTCGCCTGGAACTTTGTGCGCCCCGGCGGTTGGAACACGCGCCCGCGCACGGCGTATCAGAGCGGCAGCATGTCCACGGACGTGGGATTCACGGGACAGCGCGCAATACTTACATCGACTTCATACAACGCCGGCGGACAGCATGGCCTGCAGGTTCTCCATCGAGATGGTCGGCGGCAGGTCGCACCCGCTCGTCAAAACGAACCCGCCACCGGCAGCCGCCGCCTCGATGCAGGCTCTGGCCGCCGCCCGCACGTCGTCCGGGCCTTTCTGGTTGAGGATCGACACGGGGTCGATGTTGCCGGCCAGCGCGATCCGCCCGCCGATCTTCTGCCTGGCCTCGGCCAGGTTCACTTTGTAGTCCAGGCTGAAACAGCTTGCGCCCGTTTCGGCGATCGACTCCAATTTGTCGGTCGTGTTCCCGCAGATATGCAGCCAGGTGTAAACGCCGTGCTCCTTGGCCCAGCCGATGAGCGGCTGGAGATACGGCAAGGAGAACGTGCGGAAGACTCGATCCGAGATGAGGTCGCCGGAGCCGGTCGGGTCGGCGATGGAGATCATCGGAATGACGCGCTCCTCGACCAGCGGTTGGTAGAACTGCCTGACCAGCCTTGTGGCGAAGTCCAGCATCTTGTGCACTTCGTCTTTCTTCTTGAGCGTCGCCTTCATGAACGGCTCGACGCCGTACATCTGCCCGGCCAGTGTGAACGGTCCCCACGCCGTCACCGTGACGACGACCTCGTCGCCGATGGCCTGCGCCACCAGCCGCGCCGCCTGGCGGATGTTTTGGATGATCGGGTCGTTCTCGATCACCGTCACGTCCGTGTTCACGATCTCGTCGGCGGATTCTTTGACGAGCGGCGCGTCCAGGTCGGGCGCGCCGAGCGGGCGCTCTTTGACCTTGCCGCCGACCGCCGCCGCCAGGTAGTTGTTATAGCCGGAGCCGACGTAGACGATCGGGCTGCGCAGCTCCTCATTCGTCTGAATGATCATATCGGCATAAGCGCGCGGATCGGCGATCATCTCGCCGAATTGCTTTTGCCAGTGACGGATCGTCCACACCCCGCCGCCGAACACCGTCGCCGGGACGCGGCCGGTCTGCTTCAGATCGAATGCTTCGAAAATCGTTTCCTTTGGTTTTATCATGTGTGTCCTCCAGTTTGGGGTTGGCTTCTGTCTGGCAAGATGAGAGTCAGACGGGGGCATCCCGACACGAGGCCCCCGTCCGAAACGCAGGGTCAAAGGCTAGTAGATGCCGTGAGTGATCTTAGACGGCTCGAGGTATTCCCACTTCTCTCCCTTGCGGTACTTGGCGGCGACGTCCAGCACTTTCACCGCGTACTCGAAGGCGTAGGGGATGCCTGGCCCGCCGGGGACGAACCCCGCGCCTATTGTGCCCACCGTCACGGCCTCGAAGATCTCGCCATCGGTCGCCCCGGCCTCGATGGCGGGGATGACGTGAATCAGGCAGCGCGGCGACATGTAGGCCACGCCGATGGCGACGAACATCAGCTCCTTGATCTTGCGCGGCAGGGCGCCGTCGGCCCAGATGCTGGCATAAAAATCGGCGAAGCGCTCTCCGGACTCCGGCGCGACGGTGTTGATCACCTGGAACATGCGCGGAGTGAAGAGCATTTTCTGCTTCATGTACTCATTGGCTTGAGTGGCTCGATCGGACATGATGATGCTCCTTTGGCTTGGTGTAGGGTGACGGATCCATAGCAGCGCGGCGTCAACAACGACTCGCGCTCGAACGAAGAGCCTGTCAGTCGATACGGCCTCCTTTCTCTCGCCCGGCGCGGCTCACATGGGGATGAAAAACCAGCCGCGCTTCTGGGCAATCGGGGTATAGATCATCCACAGCACGAACAGGACGGCAAACGCCAGATTGACCGGGTCGAAGGCGCCGACGTAGAGGTAATACGCCAGCGAAATCACGATGCCCGCGTACGGGACGACCTTCATCCAGCGCGGAGGCTTCCCGTTGGCGACCTGAATTTCTCCTGCGAAGTCGACGTACCCGGGCGGCAATGGGCCTTCCAGGGTGGCGTCAGTCGCGGGTGGCGCTTTTTCGGAAGTCGTCGTCATGGCGGCGTCGCTCGTTTTCAAGCATAGCATATTTCGGCGCTTCGACGTCGTCGAACTGGCCGTGCGTCCATGCCCAATACCAGCCCAGCAAGAAGAGCACCAATATGATGGCGAGGGTGGCCAAGACTAACCAGGTGCCCGTGTAAACCATGAGACGCTCATTTCAACGTCAGCATGTAAGCCGTCAATGCTTCCAGCTCGGCATCCGTGAGATAGTCGAAGGACGGCATGACCGAGCCTGGCGAGACGCCGCGCGGGTTCCTGAAATGCAGTTCGTGCCAGGCCTCGTTGCTGCCGATGCCCTCACGGCTGGCGACGTGCGCCAGGTCCGGGCCTTGCCGGTTCGTTCCCCAGAACACCGGGCTTTGGTAATAATAATCTCCCGGCACGGACTCCGGCCCGATGTCGCCCGGCTGGTGCACCATGCCCTTATCGGCCTCCGGCGCGCGAACCTGCTGGGTGTGGCAATAATGACAGCCTTCGCGCTTGTAGATCTCGCGCCCCCAGAGTTCCCGTTCCGTATACGGCCGGGCCAGCGCCGAAGGGCCGATCGACTCCTGCGCCGGGATGACGATCGTCACGATGATGCCGAGCAAGAGGCTGATCAGCGAGCCACCGGTGAGGTAGACGATGCCCGTCTTCATTCCCCCCCTCCACCGGCCGCGACGGCGGGCGCCAGCGCCGGCTCCGTTGTCGAACGGCGCGCCGTCTGCCAGATATTATATACGAAACACAAGACCCCGGCACCCGCCATCAGGCCACCCAACAGGCGCAGCGCGTAATACGGCGCCATCGAGCGTGCGGTTTCGAGGAAGGGAATGCTGTTAGTCAGCCAATTTTGCCCCTGGATCAACCCGGCAATCCAAAGCGACACCATGAAGAGGCTCATGCCGGCGGTGATGAGCCAGTAATGCCATTCCATCAGTCTGCGGCTGTGCATCGGCCGCCGCACGAGCACGGGGACCATCAGGTACACCGCGGCGAAGGCCCAGAAGGAATAGTCGGCCACGAACGCCAGGTGGCTGTGGCCGACGACCCAGTTCGTGAAATGCACTTGCATCGAAAACGAGCGGAACGACTGGGCCACGCCCTGCACGCAGGTGAAGGCCCAGAAGATCGCGCCCGTCACCAGGAATCGCAGCGCCACGTTGTCCACCGCGCGGGTCCAGCGCCCCTTCATCGTCATCACGAAGTTGACCATGAAGGCGATCGTCGGCACGGCGGCCAGGATGCTGAAGACGACGGTTAGATACTCCAGCCAGTCCGGCGCGGGGCTGTAGAGCTGATGGTGCTGCCCCGTCCACACGCTCCACAGGCCCCACAGCGCCAGCCGGTGGCTGTACAGCGGCTTGTCGGCGAGCTTGGGCAAGAGGTACAGCGCCAATCCCAATCCGGCGGTGGTGAACCAGGAGTTGAACAGGTTGTGGACGTAGAAGTAATTGACGATGTTGTCGGTCATCCCGGCGAACGCGCCGGAGGGGTCCCACACCTTGTTGCCCACGGCGTACACCAGGATGAAGACAAGCGTCGCCGCCATGAAATTCCACAGGCTGACGTAAACCTTGCGCTCCTCGCGCCGCACGAACGTGCCCCAGATGTTGATGCCGAGCAGAACCCAGTTGACGATCAGCAGCCAGTCGAGCGGCCAGATCATCTCGGCGTACTCGCGTCCCTGCGTCAACCCCAGCGGCAGCGTGATCGCCGCGCCGGCGATCATCAGATTCCACAGCCACCAGTTGACGTGGGCCAGGCGCTCGCTGTACAGGCGCGCCCGCGTGAGGCGCGGCAGGATGTACAGTATCGCGCCGACGGTGGCCTGCGACAGCCAGCCGAAGATCATGAGGTTGACGTGGGCGGGGCGCAGGCGGCCGAAACTCAGATAAGGTTTGATCGCCAGGGGAAGAGTATCGTAGATGGAAGGCACGTAGAGGGCCGTCGCCAAAAGCAGCCCGAAGATTCCAGGCACGATCAGCCAGAAGATGGCCGAGTAGAAAAAGCGACGGCTGGCGCTACCTGGTTGATCGCTCCACATCTTTCGCATCCAAGGAGACTCGGTAGATCCAAATTTGGGCCACGAGCAAGACCTCGGAAGTCTCAAAAGACTTCCGAAGTCTGAAAACCGAGACTTCAGAACGTCAACTGCCCGCGCGCGCGGATGGCGTAGTCGATCAACGATGCGCCGCCGATGAGCTTGGCCTCTGGGATCAAGTCCTCGGCCTTGATATTGCGCACGCTGGCCGTCTGCTCGCAGACCTCGAGCCGCACGCCCATGTCCAATGCCTCGGCGACGCGCTGCGAGATCGTCGGGCCGCCCGCCGGCGACGTGTCCTTCTGCGGCACGTCCTTTTTCGCCGCGTCGGCGCCTTCCTGCACGCAGTAGACGACCGTGTCCTGGCCCATGGCGGCGGCAAGTGAGGCGTACATGAACGCGGCGCGCACCTGGCCGGGCGCGTTCAGGCCGGAGCGCAAGACGACCAGAAACAGGTTTTCGTCTTTCACGGCTGCTTGAGGCGAGGCAGCCGGGCGCGCGCCCTTGCGCACGAAGAAGCTGTACTGCCCGTTCGCCGTGTCGGAGATCGTGACAAGCTCGGAGGCGATGCGCTCGGCCCACTTCGCCAGATCAGGTTTCGTGTTGGCGTCGTCGGCCATCACTTCCAGCACTTGACCGGCCGACATTTCCAGCAGCGCCTGCTCTGCTTTAAGAATCGGGACAGGATACATCATGCCCCGACAGTCAAGCGTCCGATCAGCCCGAGGAGTGGCCATGGCAACCTCCTGGAAGATGAGAATAGATGACTAATGCGCCCATCATACTCTGAATTCGGAGCAAAGTCAAAACAATCTTGTCCTCATTGGCCGGCAGTATATCGCCGCCGAGGCGCAGAGTACGCCAAGTTTCACGTTGGAATTCGCTCCAGTGTATAATGACTGGCAACTCGTTGCGCGGAACGCAGTGGTCGCCTGCTGTACAGGGTTGTGCAATGACATCCGATAACGTGACTCTCTTTCATCGGGCGTTTGACCAGTTGTATCCCTTGATCCGGTTCGTCTACGAGCGCATCCGGGGCTACGCGTGGTTCGATCGGATCACGCCGCACGGGAAGGTGAGGGCGGAGTTATGGATGGGCGGCGCGCCCACTTATCGGCGTGACTACGAGTTCATCCTGCGGCATGGGATCAAGGCCGTCGTCAACATCCGCGCCGAGCGCGCCGACGACACAGACTTCTACGACGCGCACGGCATTAATCACGTGCGCTACCGGGTGCCGGACGTCACTGTGCCCGACGAGATGGTGATCAGCGATGGCGTGGACTGGATTAAACAGCAGGTGGACGACGGGCGAGCGGTGCTGATTCACTGCGCCAAGGGGCGCGGCCGCTCGGCGATGCTGCTGGCAGCCTACCTGATGCGTGAAGAAGGCATGACGTACGACGAGGCGCGGCAGTTGATGAAATCGAAGCGTCCCCTGGCTAAGCTGGAGGCCAGGCATCGCGAGCGGTTGGAAGCGTGGATCGCCCGAAACGGCAGGCGGCCTCTGCTGACGCCTCAGGGGTGACGATGCGGGTTGTCTGTCACGAGGCCTTCAGCTTCCGCAATGGCGAGCAACCGAGATAACATGATTGTCACTCACCACAATAAGAGTCCGCAGATTCACCCGTCAGCTTATATCGCGCCTAACGCGACCATTTGCGGCGACGTGATGATCGGCGCGGGCTGCCGCATTATGTTCGGGGCATGCGTCGTGGCCGAAGGTCAGCCGCTGGAGCTAGGCGAGAACTGCATCATCATGGAAAACGCCGTCATTCGCAGCACCGATAGCCATCCCACCAAGGTGGGTTCTCACTGCCTGATCGGGCCGCATGCGCATCTTGTCGGCTGCACGCTGGAGGATTGTGTCTTTGTCGCGACCGGCGCGTCGGTCTTCCACGGCGCGAAGCTGGGCTATGGCTCCGAGGTGCGCATCAATGGCGTCGTGCACCTGCGCGCCGAATTGCCTGCTCACGCGACGGTGCCTATTGGGTGGGTCGCCGTGGGCGCTCCCGCGCAGATATTGCCGCCTGATCAACATGACGCGATCTGGGCAATTCAGAAGCCCCTGGACTTCCCGAAGTTTGTATATGGGGTGGAACGCCCGCCGGAAGGTGAGAGCGCCATGCCGGAGATCACCCGGCGACGCTCGGAGGCTCTCGCCAGCCACAAGGCAGATGTCATCTTGTAGAAGGCGGTCGAGCCTGTTTCACTATGCCGGCTCGATCACGATGTAGCGATTGCCCAGTTCCAGCCAGGCCAGGTCGAAGTCACCTGTGGGCACTGGCAAGCCGATTCGGTCGAATACCGGATCATTGACGTAGATGTGTGAATCGTCGTAGCCCACCACGACTACGGAATGAAGCGTGTTGTAGGTCCAGTAGGGCAATTCGCCTGTCTTGACCAGCACGATAACCGGAAGGCGGCGATCAAGATAGGCTTTCAGATCGGCCAGGCCGCCCTCGCTGTATATGACGTTGAGTTCGGGGCCCGTCAGGCGCAAAACGCGGCGGGCGATGGTGCCGTAAGAAGTTGTGCCCAGTATGCGCAGCAGGGTATCATAGTCGAGAGGCCGACCGAGGTAGTCCAGTACCATCGCCACGCAGGCCGGCAGGCAATCGGCCTGCTGTGTCTGTCTATGATGAGGAACGGGCAGCGAGTTCATGGGCGCGGCGCTCAATCTCGGCAATCATCGCTGGCGTCGTGTGCAACTGACCGGTGCGCGCATCGACATCGATCGCCCCCACGTCTCCCACGCGGCCGCTGGCAGTCAAGTATAGCACAACCGGCACGCGCCACAGGAATCGCTCGCCGTCGACGATGAGTTCGGGCGCTTCGCCGCTCAGATGGTCACTCACATTGTCCACCAGATACGCTGTGACCTGGCGCTGGGCGACATAGGCTGACACGTTCAGGTCAGCCGTGATGCGAATGTCGACGTGGACGCCGTGATCGGATCGAGGAATCTGTTTGAGGATAACGCTCATGGCCGTCGCTCCTGCGGTGAGTATATCATAGTTCTGGCGTCGGCTCAATCGGGTGATACCACCTCACACCGATTGTCAACACTGGCTGGCCGAACACGGGCGGAGATGGTGGTATAGAGGGAGGAATCGATGACATACACATATCTGACAGACCTGGGAGCCTGCATCGATCGGCTGGCCGCGAACGGCGATCTCGTGCGCGTGCGCAGCGAGGTGGACCCGGTGCATCAACTGGCGGGGATCGCCTATCGCTTCGAGGGCAACGAGGTCGTCCTGTGCGAGAAGGTGAAAGGCCACGACTTCCCCGTGCTCGTCGGCCTGTACTGGAACCGGGCCGCGCTGGCCCGGCTGTTCGGCTGCGCCACGGATAGGCTACCGTTCGTCGTCGCCGATGCGGTGGCCGATTGGCAGACGCGCCCGATCGAGCCGGAAGTCGGGGACAGCGGCCCGGCCAACGAGGTCGTCGAGCTGGAAGTCGACTTGCGCAGGCTTCCTATCCCCACGCACGCTCTCGGCGACGGCGGGCCTTACATCGACTCGGCGATCGTGATCGCCCGCGATCCCGACACGGGCGTGCGCAATGCCTCGATTTACCGGGCGCTGGTCACCGGCCCGGATCGGCTGACGGTGCAGCTCGACGAGGGGCGTCACGTGCGCGATTATTACGAACGCGTCGAAAAACGCGGCCAGCCGTTGGAAGTCACGCTGAACGACGGCGTCGGCCCGGCGGTGCACGTGGCCGCCATCGTCCCGTCCTCGGCGGCGCCGATCGAAAAAGACGAGCTGGGGATTGCCAGCGCATTCACCGGGCAGCCGCTGCAACTGATCCGCAGCCAGACCGTGAATGTGGAAGGTCTTGCGGACGCCCAGTTCATCCTCGAAGCGGAAATGCTGCCCGAGGTGCGCGAATCCGAAGGGCCGTTCGCCGAAGTCACGGGTTACTATGCTTCGCAGGCCGACCGCTGGGTCGTGCGCGTGAAGAAGATCACCCGCCGCAAGAACCCGGTGTGGCAGACGATCCTCTCCGGCAAGGAAGTATTCAACTCGGTTGGGCTGGTGGGCGAAGCGGCCGTGTACAAGCTGGTCTCGCGGCAGGTGCGCGACGTGCGCGCCGTGTATTTCAGCCACGGCGGCTGCGGCTTCTACCACGCCGTCGTCCAACTCAAGAAGAGCATGGAAGGCACGCCCAAGAACGCGATCCTGGCGACCTTCGCCGCCTTCCCCTCACTCAAGATGGTGATTGCGGTGGATGAGGACGTGGACATCACGAACGCCGAGGATGTCGAGTGGGCGCTGGCGACCCGCTTCCGTCCCGAGACGGGGCTGATCCAGATACCGGCGGCCCGCGGCCACGAGCTGAACCCCTCGACGGACAGAGGACTGGGCATGAAGCTGGGCATCGACGCGACAGCGCCCCATCCGCGCCCACGATCCTTCGAGCGGGTTAAGATGGCCGAGGTCAGGCTTGACGAGTTTGATATTCGTAAGTGATGCGTGATGGCGTGAAACGTGATGCGTGAAACGTGAAACGTAAAAACGTGATACGTGAAACGTAAAACGTGAAGCGTGATGGCGTGATTGAGGGGGTTGTCGTCACGGGACGCGGCGAGGGGGCGGCGTTCACTCAGCTCGAGTGGGCGCGCCGGCAGTTCGTCGAGCGGCTGGGGATCGATCCGTTCCCCGGCACGCTGAACCTGATCCTGGACTCGCCCGCCGATCTAGAGGGGTGGGGTGATCTGAAAGTTGGCGCGGGCCGCGCTGTGATGCCTCCAAATAGCCAGTGGTGCACAGCGCACTGCTATCCCGTGCGCGTCGCGGGCCGGCTGCCGGGGGCGATTGTCTTGCCCGAAGTGCCCGGATACCCGGAGGCTCAAGTCGAGATTATCGCGGCGCTGTCGATGCGCGAGACCTTCTCCCTGAAAGACGGCGACCGTCTCTCGCTCGAAATCAGCCAGCCGCTATCCGTGCGGGCTGTGATCTTCGACGTGGACGGCACGCTCGCCGATTCGCTGGAGGCCTATCGCGTCGTGGCCGAGCTGGCCGCCGCGCCGCACGGCATCGTCGTCACGCGTGAGATGGTGCGCCAGGCCATGAATAGCGACGTCGTCTTCTGGGATTTGCTCATACCCGCCGAACGGCCGGATCGGGGGGAGTTCATCAAGCAGTTGAAGGAAGAGGCGATCCGGCGCTGGCCGGATGCCCTGCGCGCGCATGGCCGGCTTTTTCCCGGCCTGCGGGGCACGCTTGAGACGTTACACAGCCGTGGCCTGCGCCTGGGGATCGTCACGGGATCGCGGGCAACCGTTCTCCAGCCGTTGCACGAGGCGGGCCTCATGGATTTCTTCGACACTGTCGTCACCGGCAAAGACGTGCAGCGGCGCAAGCCCGATCCCGAAGGACTACTCAAATGTGCGGCGGCGCTGGGCATCGCGCCGGATGAAGCGGTCTATGTGGGTGATACCCCGCTCGACGTGCAAGCCAGCCGCGCCGCCGGGATGGCCTCAGTCGCCGTGCTGTCCGGGGCGGGGGACTCGGCGCTGCTCTCCGCCGCCGGCCCGGATTGGATCGTTCACTCTCATGCGGGTCTGCCTGAGATCATTCTGCGCGCGTAACTGCCCCATGCGCCTCGCGAACCCGACTTCAATCTTGAAGAAGGGGTTGAATTCTTTACTGTCCCAACTTGGTAAGGCGCAGTTCAGTTCACGCGCTCCGCCGACCGTCGCTTAGCCCACGCCTTATTGATGTGCGTTCAAAACCAATGGCAGATAGGTGTTACAGCAGTCCAGATATAGTCTGTAGTCTCCAGTGTATGTTCCGTTGAAACCGTCATAGATCAGGATCGTATATGTTCCAGTGCTAGGCATGGGGCAGCTAGGTATCACAGCCGTGACGGAATTGCTCGCTTCACACAGTTTCGTTCCATCCGGACTGTAGATCCTCACCCCCGGCCAGAGATTCCCGGATGACTTGCTGACTCTGACTAACACCCTGTCACCGGCACTCGCAGTGAAGGTGTAGGTGTCCATCGCGGCAGGCGTGGTAATCGATCCTATTAGGATTTCACCATGCTCGATGGGTACGGCGTTGCCTGGGTTATTCAGCCGTTGCAGATAGAGGTAGTAATCCCCGGTGTAGGTTCCATTGAAACCATCATAGACCAGGATCGTGTATGTTCCAGTGCTGGATAGAGTGCAACTGGCTATCTCGGCCGTGACGGAATTGCCCGCTTCACACAATTTCGTTCCACCCGGACTGTAGATCCTCACGCCCGCCCAGAGATTCCCGGATGACTTGCTGACTCTGACTAACACCTTGTCATCGGCACTCGCAGTGAAGGTGTAGGTGTCCATTTCGGCAGGCGTGATAATCGAGCCAGAGAGAGTTTGGGCGAAGGTGATGGCCGTTGGGTTGCCTGGGTTATTCAGCCGTTGCAGATAGAGGTAGTAATCCCCAGTGTAGGTTCCATTGAAACCGTCATAGACCAGGATCGTATATGTTCCAGTGCTGGATAGAGTGCAACTGGCTATCTCGGCCGTGACGGAACTGCCCGCTTCACACAGTTTTGTTCCATCCGGGCCGTAGATTCTCACCCCTGCCCAGAGACTCCCGGATGACTTGCTGACTCTGACTAACACCTTGTCATCGGCACTCGCAGTGAAGGTGTAGGTGTCCATTTCGGCAGGCGTGATAATCGAGCCAGAGAGAGTTTGGGCGAAGGTGATGGCTGTCGGATTGCCTGGGTTATTCAGCCGTTGCAGATAGAGGTAGTAATCCCCAGTGTATGTTCCATTGAAACCATCACGAACCTGAATAGTATACGTTCCGGGACTAGGCAGTGAGCAACTGGCTATCTCGGCTGTGACGGAACTGCCTGCCTGGCACAGTTCGGTTACGCCGGAGAAAACTTTAATGCCTGGCCAGAGACTCCCCGATGACTTGCTGGCTCTAACCAACACTTTGTCACCTGCGTTGGCTGTGAAGGTGTAGGTATCGGTCTCACCGGCGGAAACGATAGAACACTGAACGGTCTCTCCAAAGCTAATTGATGGAGGGCAAACAGTTGATGGGGCTAGAAGGGTATATGCGTCTACGCTACGAGTCCACAATTGAGTCGAAGCGGAAGCAGGAGATGTGCCAAATTGTAGCAGGCACATCGAAACCACGAGGGCTAACATCCGGAGGAAATTACTCAAGAGGAGTGGTTGGATTTCTGCATCAGAGTAGAGCTTGCAAGATCGCTCTGTGCCCATGGTTCCTCCCAAGGCATCTTATGAGGAAACACCAGACTTCATGTATCGCAAGCACCATCCCTGGACGCACTTTAGGTCGGCGTCTCGCGCGCCACCCTCGCCTCCCGATCAAACGCCTGTGCACAAGGTGCGGCGCATAGTGCGACTGGAGGGAATTGTACTCCCGAAAGGTGGGCAACGGCAAGTGGAGAAACGCTGAAACGCCGGTTCCAGAGGTCGGTGGAAGACCAGCTGAGGTAAACCGGTGGCAGGCGGGTGGCGCCTTCCGGTGAGCAGGCACACAGAACTGGCGACGCAGTCCAGGTTCACTGTGACACGGGAGAGAGAAACATCGTCGTGGCTCGAGCGCCCCCCAAAGACTTGGGCGCATCACTGTGAGCGGGGCAGGGCGGTGAGCAGCTTGAGACCGATCTCCACGGCTTCCCGTTCCGACGCGAGCCTGCCCTCCGCATCCTCGATCAGGGCGGCGACCGCGTATCGAGGCGCGTCGATCGGCGTGAACCCGACGAACCAGTGCAGCTTCGACCGTCCGCTCAGGCCGGTTCCGGCGTGCCAGGCGACGTCGCTCTCCTGCGGCATGGCCGATACGACTTGCTGTACGATGTCGGCCGGCGCGATGCGGTGCGGCACGACCCGGTCGACAGCCTGCCACGCGCCGTCCACAGATTCCGTCGCCGAGATGATGCGCGGTGACACCAGGACGCCGCGTGAGCCAAGCGTGGACGCCACCGTAGCCATCTGAAGCGGCGAGACGGTGAGCCGTCCCTGGCCGGCGGCGAACTCGCGCAGCGCCTGGGTGTCCGTCAGTGGGATCGTTTGTGTGAGGGAAGGGCGGCTTCCAATACCCAACACGCTCGTATCTGTCCGCGTAAGCGCCCACGTCGACACGACGTTCCATAACGCATCGCTACCGAGCGCCGCACCGAGATCGGCGAAGGGCGCGGGGCAGGCGGAGCGAAACGCATCGGAAAGCGTGTGCACATCGTCGGCTGCGCTGCAAGTCAGCGACTGTGCGTCAACTGCGAACGGCGCGGCAGGGGAGTCCGGCGTGTCGTATAGTGCAACGATGCCTCGCTGGAGCGCTTCGGCCAGAACGAGGGGCTGCAGCGCCGTGCCGGGCTGATACTCTCCCTGCGTGGCGCGGTTCAACAGCGGCGAAGCCCGGTCCGCCCGCAGTCTGTCCCAGTTCTCGTCGAGCGTGTTGGGATCGAACGTCGGGTGGCTGGCGAGCGCCAGCACCTCGCCTTCAGGAACCGACAGCACGACGATAGCGCCGGTCCGGCCGGCCAGGAGCGCGTCGGCGACACGCTGCACGTCGAGGTCGAGCGTGACCTGCACGTCTCGGCCGATCGGTTGGATGTGCATCAAAGCCTCGAGATCGGCACGGAGCGGATCGATCCCGAGCGTGCCGCGCAGCGTGGAATCGAATGCCTGCTCGACGCCCGACGTGCCGTAGTTGATCGAATAGTATCCGGTGATGGGCGCGGCGTCGGGGTGGAGCGTGCTCCGGGTGTAGGCGCCAGGCTCCCCCGTCGTCTCGACGATCACTTCGCCGTCTCGGTCGAGGATCGAGCCGCGCAACGTGCGCTGCTCGGCGAAAATGCGGCGCGGGTTGTCTTCGCGCGCGGTCAGGATCGCGCCACTCGCCGCCCGGTAGCCGAGCGCGCCGGCCAGGCACACAAACGCGAGCAGCGCGAGCAGTGCGATGCGGTTGATGGAATCGGGCATGTTTCTCAGCGCCGGCCCATGGGCTGCTTGCGTATCTCGAGCACGACAGCGCCCTGGCCGGCGCTCGACTGGTCGGTGACCTCGAAATCGTGCCCGGTTGACCAACGCAGCAGCCCTTCGATCAGGCCCACGACGGCGTTGCCGTACGGCTGGCTCGGTTTCTGGCCGGGGCAGTACAGGCAGTCGGCGAGCTCGAGCAAGAATGAGGCGCCGCTGTCTTCAATCGTGGGAGGCCGATCCTCGCTGGCCAGGTCGAGATGGTGCAGCAATCGCGCCAGAACGTAAGGCGCGGACCGCTCCGCGGGGATCAGCCGCAGGCCGAGCCGCAGGAGGCGGAGCGCGATGCGCCGCTTGAGACGGCGAACGGCGAAGGCTCGTCCCCAGCGTCGCAGCACGCCGCGCGCACCCTGGTCGCCGTACATGCTGACGATGGCCGCGAACAAGGCGTTGAGGTCGCCGCGCGGTATGTCCATCAGGTCGTCGTCCGGCGGCAGATCGTCGATGTACCGCTCCAGTCCCGAAAGGCGCAGAGCCGCCGTGAGACCGTTGTGCGCCAGCAGCTCCTCCAGGACTTGCAGCGCATTGCGCATCATCGAGTTCGAAATCCAGCGGCGGGTTTCGCCCATTCGCGCGTTCCTTCGACTTGTGGCCTATCCGAAAACCCCGGAGTGCGGGGCTTTAGCCCGCTTAAGCCATGCAGACTGACCCCACTCCGCTTCGCTACGGGGGCAGGTGAGTCTGCACTCCAATTTGCGGATACGCTCTTAGTCGGCGTTTGCCGAGACGTGCAAGAGCAGCCCGACCATCACGAAGCTGACGACCAGAGAGCTGCCGCCATACGACACAAAAGGCAGCGTGACGCCGGTCAAGGGGATCAGATTGATGTTGCCGGCCATGATAATCCACGCCTGCATGCCGAGCAGCGCGGCCAGCCCGGCCGCCAGCAAGCAGCCGAACACGGTGCGCGACAGCGCAGCAGCACGCAAGCCGCGCAGCGTCAGGAGGGCGTAGCACGCCACCAGCCCGATCGCGCCTAGCAGCCCGAACTCCTCTCCGATGACAGCCAGGGGCATGTCCGTGTGCGCGGCCGGCACGACCGGATCGCCTTGCCCCAGCCCGCGTCCGAAAAGCCCCCCCGCCCCGATTCCGATCAGCGACTGGACCACCTGATACGACTCGTACTCAGCGCGCGACCACGGATCGAGCCAGGTGTTTACCCGCTCGGTCACGCGACCGATCAGTGCGTACCCGATGAGCACGGCACAAGCTAGCAGGGCCATTCCGATCGACAGGTACTGCCATTTGCCGCTCGCCAGATACAGCATGACCAGGAAAGCCAGGAACAGCAGCATCGCCGCGCCCAGGTCTTGCTGGATGAGCAGGATCGCCATGGCCACGCCCCACATCGCCAGCATCGGCGCCAGATAAGCCAGGGTCAAGCTGCGGGACTGCATGCGCATGACCAACTGCAAGTCTCGCTTTTCGGCCAGATACGATGCGAGGAAAACGACCATCAGCAGCTTGACGACTTCGGACGGCTGAAAGAAGATGCCGCCGAAGCCGAGCCACAGCTCTTGCCCGATTCCCGACGGGTTGACGCCGAAGACGAGTGTCGCCGCGAGGAGCACGAGTCCACCGAGCAGCCAGGTGTAGCGATAGCGACGCAGCCATCTCAGCTCCCGTGGCGCGGCGGCGACGACCAGCATCACGCCAGCGCTGACGACGACCCACATCACTTGCCGGAGGGCATCCGTGCGCGACAGGCGCGCCACTTCGATCAATCCCCATCCGGTCAGCAGGGCGACGATCGGCAATATCAGAGGATCTCGCCCGGGCAAATAACGGTCGAGAGCGAGGTGGGCTACCCCGAAGACGAGCGCCCAGACAACGAAGGCGGCGAGGTACAGAGACGCACCCATCGAGAGTGGATCGACGATGCTCAACTGCACGAACCCGGCGACGACGAAGGCGCCGGCGACGAGCAGCAAAGCCCGCTCGCGCGCTTGTGGCCTGGCCAGCAAATTGCGTCGGAAGGAGAGCGTGTCCTGCATAGAGGGTGCGCTTCACGCTTTACGTATTACGCTTTACGTTTTCGACCTCTACGCCCAGTCGTCTGCGGCCTGGGTTTGACCGGGAGGTATTTGCCGACGATGGGCGCCAGTGCCCGCTTGACTTTGTCGGGGACGAGGCGCGCTGGAGTGATGATGGCCGAAGATAGCGCCGAATGCGCGTCGCTCGACGGCAGGTCGGCAGCCGCGATGCGCTGAATGGCTTCCTTGGCGAGCGCCACATTTTCGTTCAGCGTGCGGATCACCATTTCGACGGTGACGGTTTCTTCCGACGCGTGCCACACGTCGAAATCGGTGACGTGCGCCATAGCCGCGTAGGCGATCTCGGCCTCCCGCGCGAGATTGGCCTCGGGTATCGCCGTCATGCCGATAATGTCGAAGCCCAGTTGCCGGAAGGCACGGCTCTCCGCCTTCGTGCTGAAGCGCGGGCCTTCGACGGTCACGAACGTGCCGCCCCGGTGAACGGCGCCTCCTGACGCCTCGACGGCCTGCGCCACGAGCGCGCTCAGGTTCGGGCAGAACGGATCGGCCAGGCCGACGTGGACGACGATCCCGCTGCCGAAGAAGGTCAAGGGGCGGCCCCGCGTTCGATCGAACAACTGATCGGGCACGACGACGTGCCGCGGGTGGATGTGCTCGCGCAGGCTGCCGCACGCGCTGACGGAAACGATGTGCGTCACCCCCATCATCTTGAGCGCGAAGATGTTGGCTCGCGCGTTGATCTCAGAGGGCAGCATGCGATGGCCGCGAGCGTGCCGGGGCAAGAAGGCCACGCGTCGGCCGCTCAAAGTGCCGACGACAATCGCATCGCTGGGATGGCCGAACGGCGTCTCGATGCGATATTCCTTGATGCCGGCCAGCGACTCCATTTTGTAAAGGCCGCTGCCGCCGATGACGGCGAGTTGAACGGATTCGAGTTTGGGCATGGGGATCCCCCGGTTGCCTGCGCCTCCGGCGTATGCGGGAGCCAGCTCTATTGTACCACGAGCAACAAAGAAGACCTGCCGGGTATCACGTACCCGGCAGGTTAGGATGCAGGTGAACGCGGACTTCTCCGATTTGATCTGCGTTCAACCGCGCGCTTCGCGTCCGCGGCCAAAGATTCTGTTGCGGTCGGAGGCCGCGCTGTGGTTAGGTATGAGGATGTGACAGGGATTCGGCCTTGCCCGGGTATAGCTCGTCGAGAATCGTATTTAGACGGGCCGCCGTCTCCGACACCGCGTTCTCCGCCTCTTCGAGATTGCCGACGATCACGGGGGGCACCATCGCGCTGCCCCAGCGCGCGTACTGCTCCTTGGCCAGCCAGTAGTTGTGCGTCTGGATGTCCAGTAGGGATACCAGATGCCTGACCTCGGCTTCGCGCACCGACCAGGCCGACAGCCGAATCGGCGTGTGCAGCGCTTCGAGCTTGGTGAGACGTGCACTCAACGAGCGCTCGCCTGGCTCTGCTTCGGGCGCGGATCTGGTGGGAATAGCCATCGTCGCCTTACGGCGATCGCGACGCTCCTGCAAGATCAGTCGCCCCTGTTCGAAGATGAAGTCGATCGCTTGCGTCAGCAAGCTTACCTGAGCGGCTTCCAGCATGCGAGAACCTCCTCGGGTTGCAGATAGTAGTGCACGGCCATTCGGGGCTGCGGAATCCGCGTCGGGGCGCGGCGATCGCGCCTGCATCGCCATCCAGCGCTGAAACGCGCTGCCGTGAATGGAGTAGCCACATTCGGTTTCGCCGATCAGCCCGTAGCCCAACAGCGCGTCGAGCGCGTCGGCGCCGTGCTCGATCCGGAACACATTCCAGTCGATCCGCCGGCCCGATGCGATCTGCGTGAGCGCCTCGCGTTCGTCGTCGCTGAAATGCTTCCAGTAGTGGTTGAAATGGTAGACCGCCCACTGCAAGAACGCCCGCGCCGCCGACTCGCGCGCAGCGACCTGGTTTTCCGGCATGATCTCGCGGGCATCGAAGAGCAGCTCGGAGAGCTTCTGAATGAAGCACGGCAGGCCGCCGGCGACCTGTTCGATCCAGGATGCGTCGCCCTGCGTGAAAGGGCGACCGGCCTGCCGGGACGGCAGCATGACCAGCTCCTGTACCTCGTCGGCGGTCATCGCGCCGACGGTGATCGATTGGTTGAAGACGTTGAAGAAGGGCGACGACTCGACGTGGGCCGCGCTGCCCAGCTCGTACAGGTTGCGGTATGACGCCGTGATCCAGGCGAATGGGTAGCGGGCGACGAGCGAACGCAGGCCATTGAAGAAGTCCGTGCCAAATGCCGCATGGCCGGTCAGCGTCTCGAACTCGTCAAGCAGGATCGTCACTTTGCGGTTAATTGCTTCGATAAGCCGCTCGACCAGTGACAGGTTGCACGCATCGGCCCCGTGCACCGTGAGGAGGGTGGAATACATCGACGGCAGTTGCTTGGCCGCCTCGAGAATGCGCCGCGCCAGGAGCCGATAGAAGTCCGAGGGTGTGCGCACGTCCGCCTCCAGGTTCACGTAAGCCAGGATGTGGTCTTCCGGACGCCGCAGCATCGTGGCCATGATGCGCGGATGAGCGACATAGTTCATCAGGGAGGTCTTGCCTGCGCGGCGAAGCCCGAGCAGCATCAAGGGCTGAAGCTGGGGACCGGACAGCATCGCGTAGATGCGTCCTACCGCTTCGCGGCGGCCGAAGAAGTTGCTCGGCTCTTGAATCGGTGGTCCTGAAATGTACGGGCTACTCATGAGTGTGTTCCGTCTTCGGCGCTTCGGCCGGCTCAAGCCGTCGCCACGCACGCCATGGACATGTCAAACGACTGCCGCCGCCAGCCGCCGCATCAGCGCACCGAGCGGGTGCTTGCGACTGGCCCAGCGACCCATCAGGGCCATGGTCAGGGAATACCCTTGCTCGGGCGGACCATCGAGCATGCGCTTCGTCGTCGTCTCAATCAGATGTCGCTCGGCCAGCCTGCTCAGCGCCCTCCCGATCGAGCCTTCGTCGATGCAGCGCTGGCACCACGCCTGGATGTCTCGGAGCGTGGCCGAATTGTGCTCGACCTCGGCGCGATCGCTCAGCGTCGACAGCGTGATCTGCTCTTCCGGCGCGAGATCGTCCCAAAGATTGCTCATGTGCGGATTGCCTTCCTTCACAATGCGCTCGACGGCTTCTTCGACATCTTCGTGGCCGACGTGGGTCGATCGCTTGCGCTCGTTCAGGAGTGTGATGATGTGATAGCAGAGTGCCTGCGTGAAATAAGGGTGACCGTGCGCATATCGGTAGATGGCGTCGGCGGCCGCATCGTCGTACTGGACGATGGGCTTGACCGGCTCGCGGATGAGGCGCATCGTCTGATCACGGTCGAGGTAGGTCAACTCGTACGCGCGCGCCAGCGCCCGCAGCGATTCACAGTCGGGCATGGGCGCGACGCGCTCGGGCGAGGTGCCGACCAGGATCAGGCCGATCGAGGCGCGGTGCTCGAGCGCGGAGCGCAGGTAGCCGCAGATGCCGCGCAGGTTGCCGCGAACCTGGCTGCCGAGCAGCTCGAACTCGTCCAACAGGAACACGAGCATGCCGCCGCTGAGCGCTTGCTCGACGTCGCCGAGGAACCGATCGAAAGTTCGATACGGACTGGCCTGCAGTTCGGCGAGTGACGGCACGGAACAATTCAGATTTCGCGCGTGCAGAGCCTTCTGGGCTCGCTCGACCAGCTCGAGCAGGAAGAACTCGACTCCCGGGTCGATCTTCTGCAGATCAACGTAGGCGTAGCAGGCAGCCTTACCGCGAGTCAATTGCTGGCGACCCCGCTGTTCGAGGTGCAGCAGAAGCGAAGTCTTGCCCGTGCGGCGCTGGCCGTAGATGATCAGGACAGGCGCGCCCGGCTGGCCTGCTTCGCACAGATTCGTCTCCACCCAGGTCAGCGCCTGGCTGCGGCCGAAGAACGGCGAGTGGGGCGATGGCTCGATCGGCGGGCCGACCACGTAAGGATTCGTCACCGGCTGGTAGTGTGTCGTCTGCGGCTCTTCGAACTCGATCGGCTCCGAGAAGGTGAAGGCCGCGCTCGTTCCGCTCGGGTGCTCGAACGTCGCTTTGACGTTCAAGGTGACGCGCGGCTGGGCGGGCGTGACCTTGAAGGTCACCGTGCGCCGCTCGCCGGGCATCAGCCGCCCGATGTAGGCCAGGGCGTCCCCGATGACCGCCGCGCCGGCAGGCTCGATGATCTGCACCTTCACGTTGTCGATGACCGTCGACGTCGTCCACGAGGTCAGCTCGCCGCGCAGCTCAGCCTGGCCGCCGCTGATGAATGCCCGGCGCGGCGTGAATCGGAACGAAAGCCCCGTCTGGTCCGCCGGCTGGCGCGCGACGCGTGCATCGATCTGCCCGATGCTGCTCAGGATGTTCAACACCGTCTCGGAGATCGGCTCGCCGGATATGCTGCGGAACGATTCGATCTCGGCGGGCGTGACGAACACGTGGCTGGCTTCCGCAACCAGCGACTCGTCGCCCAGCTCGACTTCGAAGACGTGGAACTCGTAATCCTTGAAGACGAGGTCGCGCCGCGAGAACTGCGTCATGTTGATCGTCGCGTACTCGTGGACGATGCGGTAGTCCTGACCGATCCGGATGCCCAGTTCCTCCCACAGCTCGTTCTGCAGGGTCTTGGCGAACAGGCCGCCATCGCGCCCGATGTCCATCTTGCCGCCTACCAGGTTGTACATCTTCCAGTTGTGATTCCACTGTAGCAGGTAGCGCCGGTTCGCGCCGCGCCCGGATCGAATGACGGAGATCGCGCTCTGCTCCCGCAAACCGCTGACCAGCTCGTCGATGACCGAGGATGTCTTCACGTTCTTCAGGGCATGGTTGCTGGCGACCAGGGCGGCGAGCAGCGCCAGGCGCTTGGACCACGGGCCGAACGGCGGCTTGTCCAGGTTGGAGAACTTCATCGTCGCCAGGCCCTGGAAGAATACGGCCACCGGGTAGTGCGCCTGAAACTGGTCCGGCGTGCCGAACGAGCGGGCCATGCTGCGGATGCTGTGCAGGAAGTACAGCATATGCTCGAAATAGATGAGGAAACGCTGGAAGAGCTGGTCGTACCATGCCGGGTGGTGCGCGCGCAGCGCGCTCAGGAATGTGTCGAACGTTTCGCCGGCGTGAGTGGACAGGACGTTTTCCAAGAGCAAGACGAATCGCACGGCGGTCTCGTCATCCCACACATTCGCCGCGACGATCTCGCGAAACAGGTCGTACAAGACGTGCGTGCGAAACTCGATCTCTAGCTTGGCGAGGTCGAAATAGACGTGGCCGTAGCGCGCGTCGGCGAAGTCGATCAGCCAGACCTGCGGGTTGTCCTCCCACTCCAGCAGGATGTTCCCGGTGTTGAGGTCGCCGTGCGTGGCGGGCGAGATGAGCGGCAGCGGCTGGATGATGTTTTCTTTGCCGATGTCCCACAGCAGGACGCGCGCGGCGACGAGCGGGTCGATGAAGTGCTCGGAGCAGACTTCGATGAACTTAGGCCCGAGGCGGTGTTGCAGGTCGGCCAGTATCGCCTCGCGAAGCGTGCCGCTGCGCACGCTGCCGAGCAGCGTGGCGTCCTGCGTCGAGGCCACGCGGCCCTGCACGTCGATGCGCCGCCCCTTGCGGAAGATCGGGTGGGTCAGCTCCGGCTTGTGGTCGTCGGCCAGCTCGACTTTGAAGCGCAGCACCGGGTGGTCCTTGTCCTGAAACGCCGGCGAGATCGGGCGGCGGTAGGTGACGTCGTCCTGCAGATATAGGATGGCGTTCTGCGTGTCGATCTCGGCGATCTCGAACCCTTTGAGCGCAATGGCCGGCAGCGGGTCGCGGAGCGGGTCGGCGCGAATCGCCTGCAGCACCGGGTTGGCCGGAACGGCGGCCAGCGAGTCGAGGCGGCTTTGATCGATCACGGGCACGTCACACGCGGCGTTGGGCGGGAGAATGGTGGCGTCTACTAGCGTCAGCTCGGGCGGTAAGACGCGGGCGTACATCGGCGCCCAGAAGCGCAGCTCCATGTTCTCGCTGCCGACGTAGAGCTGGGACAGGTTTTGCGCCAACTGCGTAAGGACGGTGTCGATAATCTCGCGGCGCACTTCATTGCGGTTGGTCAGGAATTTCATCAGCGTGCTGGCCTCGCGGCGTGAGCCGGCCAGCATGTAACACGCGCCGCCCAGGTGCTCGGCCTCGACGAGCGGGCCTTGCAACTGGCCGATGTGCCGGTCGAGGCGCGGCTGGATCAACCGCTCGAATTTCTCACGCACGGCGCGCAGCCCGCCCGCCGATTCGATCTTGAGGATGCGCATGTGCTCGCGGTAGGGCTTGACGGTGTAGATACGCGAGCCGCTCAATCCCGTGTCGAGCTGGAAGAGCTGCACGATCTCGCTGTGCTTGAACATGCGCTTGATGATATAGCGCTCTTCAGGGGTAATCGACTCCAGGTCGGCGTAGTCCAGGCCAGGCTCCAGGAGCGGCTTCTGCTCCGGCCGGGCGTATTGCTCGAATATCGAATTCCAGTCGGCGGGCTGGAACAGATGCTCCTGGATCTCATCGTACAGGCGGGCGAACTGGCGCGACTGCTTCTTGACGAACTGCTCGGCTCGAATGGCGAACAGCCGGGGCGTGAGCTGGCGACCGAACAGCACGACCGGAAGATCGCCGCGCAAGCGGTGAGCCTGGTCGACGAAGTCGGCGAGCCGGTCCGTGTCCGGCTCGTCGGCGTCGACGAACACCAGGTCGATGTCGAGGTCGGACGCGATGGCCATCGACGCGCGCTCGAAATCCGGCTCCACTCTGAACGCGAAGCGATCGCCGTGCGCCAGCACGTTGTGTGGAAATGTCGTCACGCGCGCCTTGCGCGCACCCGCGAGGAACGTCGGTCCCACACACAGCGTCTTCAACGGGATAGTGAGCGTAATGGGCTTGTGCATGACTTTTTTCTTAGACGCCGACTCGTTCGAGCAAAGACAGAGATCATGGCATGTTGTGAAAATCCGTGTCAAGTCGTAGTATAAGCGTCTGGCCAGTAGAGACGGTTTGGGGTGAATTTGGTTAGAGTTGGCTGTCAGTTGTCTCAGGATCTAAATGTTTGAAACCGGACTGCAACGGTTTGAGTAGTACGGCAGGACTACCAACGAAGTGGCTTTGAGGTTTGAGTTCGGTTTGTTTGGCGATGAGTCAAACCGGACTCAAATCCAGATATGGGGGTATGCCGATCGCTAGAGTTTGGGGTGCCGCGACGCCGTGCTCCAGGAAGTGGTCGGTCTTGAGTTCCAGTGCGTGAATGCAAACAAAGACGCCGTCTCGCGTCAGGTGCAGGTCGGTCTCGATAATGTCCGCTCCGTCGTCGATTGCGCGGCGGAAGGCAGCGAGCGTGTTTTCCGGCGCGGCGGCGCTGTTGCCTCGATGGGCCATGACGCAGGGTTTCGGCTTTCCTGGAAGATAGAGCAGCATACGTAGGTCAACGAAGGGGTGGCGAGTCAACGAATCAGCGAGTCGGAGATTTCTCGCTTCACACCATCATCGGTCTCGATCTGCCGGCGTGCTTCGAGCGCGTTGCGCGCTGCCGGTATGTCGATCTGGCCCAGCGCCCAGGCCGCATTTGCGCGGACGAGCGGCTCGCCGTCGTTGAGCGCATTCGACAGCGCCGGCACGGCAGCTTCGTCGCCCCAGTTGCCCAGCCCGACGGCCACATTGCGCAGCAGCCCTTTCCGCCGGGCGCGCATGATGGGTGTGCCTTTGAAGCGCATTCGAAATTGCTCGGGCGTGAGGGCGATCAGCTCAAGCAGCCGGGGCGCTGCCCGATCGATGTCGACGGGATAGAATGCCTGCTCAGTCGTCTGCCGGGCGAAGCGCCGCGGCCACGGGCAGACATCCTGGCAGTCGTCGCACCCGAAGATGCGATTGCCCAGGAGTGGGCGTAACTCGCGCGGGATATTGCCTTTCAGCTCGATTGTCAGATAGGAGATGCACCGGCGCGCGTCGAGGACGTACGGCGCAACGAAGGCATCGGTAGGGCAGGCAATCAGGCATCGCGTGCACGAGCCACAACCGATGCTCGTGACCGGTGCGTCGTAGTCTAGCTCCAGATCCAGAATGATCTCGCCCAGGAAAAGCCACGAGCCTGTGCGCGGGTGGATCAAGCAGGTGTTCTTGCCGGTGAAGCCCAGCCCGGCCTGCTCGGCGAAATCGCGCTCCAGCACCGGCCCGGTATCGACGTACACCTTGGCCTGTATCTCGCGCCTGGCTTCCGCACGGATGAATGCCAGCAGCTCGCGCAGGCGCGGCGTCATCACGTCGTGGTAGTCCAGCCCCCAGGCGTAGCGCGCGATCAGGCCCCGCGACGGATCGCGCTTGATCTCATCCGGCAAGTCGAACGTGTAGTGGCTCAGCCCGACGACGACGACCGAGCGCGCTTCGGGCATGAAGTGCCGGACATCCTGGCGTCGTCGAGGATCGCGCGTCATGTAGGCCATCTCGCCTGCGAGGCCTGCCTCCGTCCATTGGGCGTAAGCATCGGCACGCATAGCGTGCCCGGCCGGCGCGACGCCGATCAGGTCGAAGCCGAGATCGGTTGCCCTGCTTTTGATTCGCTCGGTGAGGGTCACCGTTTACCTGAGACTTCGGAAGTCTTTAACAAGACTTCCGAAGTCTTGGACGTGGACTAAGGATAGATTCCGCGGATCATGGCTGCCAGCGCTACCCGGCGGATTGCCAACGCCTGGGCCGCCGTCCGCAAGTTGATCTTGCGTTCCTGGGAGAAGCGCAGCACGTCGTGGAATGCTTTGACCATCGTGCGCTCGAGCCGCCGGGTGATTTCTTCCTCATCCCAGAAGAAGGACTGGAGATCCTGCACCCACTCGAAGTAGGAGACGGTCACACCGCCGCCGTTGCAGAGAATGTCGGGGATGACGAACGCGCCCATACTGTCGAGAATCGTGTCCGCCTCGTTCGTCGTCGGCCCGTTCGCGCCTTCGGCGACGATTTTGGCCTTGAGTTTCGCTGCGTTGTCCTTCGTGATCTGGTTCTCCAGTGCGGCAGGGATGAGCACCTCGCATTCGAGTTCGAGGAGACCGGCGTTGTCGATCGGTTCGGCGCCGGGAAAGTTGACGACCGATCCGGTCTTGAGCACATGCTCGACGAGCGATGGGATGTGCAAGCCGCCCTTATCGACGATGCCACCGCCCACGTCACTGGCGGCGATCACCTTGCAGTCCATTTCGTAAGCCCTGTACGCGGCGACCGACCCGACGTTGCCGAAGCCCTGTACGACGACGCGCGCACCGGGGATCGGGATGCCGAGGTGATTCATCGCCTCGCGGGCCGTGATCATCACTCCGCGCCCGGTCGCGTCCGTGCGCCCCAGCGAGCCGCCGACTTCGACCGGCTTTCCGGTGACGACGGCCATCTGAATGTAGCCGAAGTGCATCGAATACGTGTCCATGATCCAGGCCATGATCTGCGCGTTGGTGCCGACGTCGGGCGCGGGCACGTCGTTGCTCGGGTGCATGAGGATGCTGATGTCGGTGGCGTAGCGCCGCGTCAGCCGTTCCAGCTCGCCCGGCGACAACTGCGCCGGATCGACGGCGACGCCGCCCTTCGCGCCGCCGTACGGAATGTTCATCAGCGAGCACTTCCACGTCATCCACATCGCCAGCGCCCGGACTTCGTCGAGTGTCACATCCGGGTGGAAGCGGATGCCGCCCTTCGTCGGGCCGAGCACGTTGTTGTAATGCACCCGGTAGCCGGTGAACATACGCAGGCTGCCATCGTCCATTTTGACGGGGAAATTGACCGTCAGTTCGCGCTTGGGATGACGCAGGAACTCGATTATGCCGGGCGGTATATCTTCGAGGTGGACGGCGGCGCGCTCGAACTGCTGGCGCGCGACCTGATAGGGACTCGGTGCGCTGGACGAAGTGGACACGGCAGTCTCCTAGGCTGGGCACTGCGCCTGATTCTACTCGCCCGGCTTGGTTTGTCAACAACCCCTGCGTGGCGTGTGCACGCAAATGTTGTCATCAACCGTAGGGCGCGTTTCCATACGCGCCGCAAATTGGCGGCTATGGAAAGCCGCCCTACGTCTCCTGCGCCATTCAGCCCGTTTGCGGTGGATTGGGCAATCCACCGCGAGCAGTGGGCGGGGCGGCCGGCACTTTTGCGGCATATCCTGCGGGAGGGTTATTGTTTGCCTCTTGAGCCGTTTCCGAGGAGGCGCTTCAGGAACTGCCCCGTGTGTGATTCCCGAACTTGTGCGATCTCCTCCGGGGTTCCCTCCGCGACGATGCGCCCCCCGGCCTCGCCGCCCTCAGGCCCCAGGTCGATGATGTGGTCGGCGACTTTGATGATGTCCGGATGATGCTCGATGATCAGCACCGTGTTGCCCGCGTCGACAAACTGCTGCAGCACGTCGATCAGCAAGTGCACGTCGGCGGCATGCAAGCCGACCGACGGCTCGTCGAGCACGTACAGCGTCCGCCCGGTGCTGCGCTTGCTCAGCTCACGGCTCAACTTCACGCGCTGCGCCTCGCCGCCGGACAGCGTCGTCGCCGGCTGGCCGAGCGTGATGTAGCCCAGCCCGACGCGCGAAAGCGTGTCGAGCTTGCGCCGCAGGGGCGGGATGTTCTCGAAGAACGCCAGCGCCTCTTCGACCGTCATGCTCAGCACTTCCGCGATGTTCTTGCCCTTATAGCGCACCTGCAGCGTCTCGCGATTGTAGCGCGCGCCGTGGCATACCTCGCACGGGATAAAGATGTCCGGCAGGAACTGCATCTCGATCTGAACCTGGCCCTGCCCTTCGCACGCCTCGCAGCGCCCGCCCTTGACGTTGAACGAGAAGCGACCCGGCCCGTAGCCGCGCACCTTCGACTCAGGCAGGTTGGCGAAGATGTCTCGGATGTCGCCGAAGAAGCCGGTGTAAGTCGCCGGGTTGGAGCGCGGCGTGCGGCCGATCGGCGACTGGTCGATGTTGATGATCTTGTCGATGTGCTCGACGCCCTTGAGGCCGGCGTGCGCGCCGGCCGCTTCGTGCGCGCCGTGCAGCATCTGCGCCAGCCGCTTGTACAACACCTCAATGACGAGCGTCGACTTGCCTGATCCGGACACGCCGGTCACACACACGAACTTGCTCAGCGGGATCGACGCGTTGATTTTCTTGAGGTTGTTTTCGGTCGCGCCGCGCACGACGAGGAATTTGCCGTTGCCCGCACGCCTCTGCGCCGGCATTTCGACTTTCGTGCGGCCCGACAGATACGCGCCAGTGATCGATTTCCTGTCCGCTTTGAGCTGCTTGACGGTTCCTTCGAAGATCACTTCGCCGCCGTGCACGCCGGCCCCGGGACCCAGGTCGATGATCCAGTCGGCGGCCTCCATCGTGTCGTGGTCGTGCTCGACGATCAGCAGCGTGTTGCCCAGGTCGCGCATCGCCTGCAGCGTCTTGATCAGCCGCGCCTGGTCGCGCTGGTGCAGGCCGATCGACGGCTCGTCGAGCACGTACAGCACGCCCATCAACTGCGAGCCGATCTGAGTGGCGAGCCGGATGCGCTGCGCCTCGCCGCCCGAGAGTGTCGACGCCGTGCGGCTCAGCGTGAGATAATCCAATCCCACGTCGACCATGAATTGCAGGCGCGCCCGGATCTCCTTGAGGATCTGCCTGGCGATGGCGCGCTGCCGCTCGCCGAGCGCTGGCGAGCCGTTCCCGCTTTCCGGGCGAGTCAATGCGTGCACCCAGTCGAGCGCCTTCACGACCGGCAGCGCGGACACCTGCGCGATGTTGCTGCCGTTGACCGTCACCGCCAGTGCCTCAGGCTTAAGGCGCGTTCCCTTGCAGGTCGGGCAGGGGGCGTAGGTCATGTATTCTTCAATCTTGCTGCGGATGTAGTCGCTCGTCGATTCTGCGTAGCGCCGCCGCATGTTCGGGATCACGCCCTCGAACGTCGTCTCGTAGACCCGCGTGTCGCCGTTGCGGTTCTGGTAGCGTACCTTGACCTTGTCGTCGCCCGAGCCGTGCAGGACGATGTCGAGCTTGGCCTGGCTGAGCGTGCGCACCGGCGCGTTCATGTCGATGTTGTAGTGCACCGCCGCGGCGCGCAGAATCTGGCGGTAGTACGTCTCTTCGTCGCCGTTGCGCGGCCCCCACTCCAGGACGTTGATCGCGCCCCCTTCCAGGCTCAGGTCGGGGTTGCGGATGACCTGCTTGGGATCGATCTCCATGCGCGTGCCGAGGCCCTGGCAGGCCGGGCACGCGCCGTGCGGCGAGTTGAACGAGAACGTGCGCGGCTCGATCTCCGGCAGGTTCGTGCCGTCGTAGGCGCACGAGAAGCGCTCGCTGTACAGCAGGTCGACCGGCGGCTCGACCGACACGTTGTTGACGATCACCACGCCGTCGCCGAGCCGCAGCGCCGTCTCGATCGAGTCGGCCAGCCGCGAGCGATCCTCGTCGCTGCGCTTGATCACCAGCCGGTCAACGACGGCCTCGATCGTGTGCATCTTATAGCGGTCCAGCTCGATCTCCTCGTTAACGTCGAGGATGCGCCCGTCGACGCGCACGCGGACGTACCCCATGCGCCGCACATCCTCGAAAACCTGCTGGTGATGCCCGCGCCGGTCTTTGACGAGCGGCGCGAGGACCTGCACGCGCGTCCCTTCCGGCAGCGCCATCACCGCGTCGACGATCTGGTCGGACGATTGCTGGAACACCTCGCGCCCGCACTTCGGGCAGTGCGGCGTGCCGACCCGCGCGAACAGCAGGCGCAGGTAGTCGTGAACCTCGGTGACCGTGCCGACCGTCGAGCGCGGGTTGTGGCTGGCGGAGCGCTGGTCGATCGACACCGCCGGGCTGAGGCCCTCGATCTGGTCGACGTCGGGCTTCTCCATCAGCCCGAGGAACTGGCGCGCGTAGGCGGAGAGCGACTCGACGTAGCGGCGCTGGCCCTCGGCGAAAATCGTGTCGAACGCCAGGCTCGACTTGCCCGAGCCGGACAAGCCGGTGATCACGACGAACTGGTCGCGGGGGATTTCGACGGTGATGTTCTTCAGGTTGTGCTCGCGCGCGCCGCGCACGATAATCGTGTCTTGAGACATGGTTCCTACGTGAAACGTGATGCGTGAAACGTGATGATGTGATGTGTGATTCGTGCCTGTGCGTTGTATTGGGTTTCTTGGGGCATTCGGTCTGCCAAACGTACATTATATCACGCTTGGCATCCCCCTGGCGGGGGATTTTTATGATTTTGTGTGCACGCGAAAGTTGGGGGTTTCGCCTTGCGTGCGGCGGGTTGTGCGGTACGGGTCAACGGTTTAAGTCATACGCAATACGTCCGACACACCTCATCCACCCATCGTCACCACGCCGCCATCGCCGTCCACCGCGATGCGCTGCCCGCTGCGAATGCGCTCGGTCGCCACGCCCGTGCCCAGCACGGCGGGGATGTGATACTCGCGCGCGACGATAGAACTGTGACCGAGTGGGCCGCCGACGTCGGTGACGACACCCGCGGCCAGCGCGAACAGCGGCGTCCACGCGGGCGTGGTAATCTTGGCGACGAGAATATCACCCAGCCGCATCTGGTTGAACTCGCCCGGACCGTGAATCACGCGCGCCACGCCGGCCACACGGCCTTCCGGTTGGGACTCCGGCCAGGACGCACCCGCCGAAGCCTCTAAAAGCAATCCTTTGTCAAGTACTTTGCAGCGAAGCAGAATGAGCAGTCCCACACTGGCGGCGAAAGAAGAGGATATGATAGAATAGTTCAAGAAAGAATGATCGGTGCGGCTCCAGCATGGAATTTCACATCTCACATACCGCGCGTGGCCGTTACCAGTTCGATCAGTCGCTGTTCGCGTCGAACGACAGCGTCATCTTCGCCAACTTCCATGCTGCGGGCGTGTTCGCGCAGAAGATCAACGAGAAGCGCAACTATGTTAGAATTGTCACAGGAGGTTGATCATGGCACTTGAAACGATACCGGCCTATATCACCAAAGTCGGCTCGGATCACACAATCGTGCTGCCGAATGAGATGCCTGTCGGCGCAATGGTGGCCGTCATTGTCGTGCCGACCGACGTAGCCGCTGCGGATGATGCGGCACGGCGTGCTCGCTTCGCCGAGACATTGGCCGCGATTCGTGCTGCATCTGTGGGAGGAGCGCCTTCTGCCATCTCTGACAAGGCACCGCGAGCATGAGTTGATGCGCATGTCGCCGAACTCATCGTAATAGGAGGACTTGAACGATGGCCATTGAACTGAGAGAGCCCACGCTAATCAAACAAATCGAGCAATTGGCTTCCGAGACCACTCAATCGGTCGAGACGCTGCTGGAGATGGCCGTTCGGACGTACCTGGACGAGTTGGAACAAGGCGCCATTCGTCGCGAAACACAGGCCTTTTGGACCATGCACGATGAACTGCTCCAGACACATCGCGGGCAGCATATTGCGCTGTACCATGGCACGGTGGTTGATCACGACGAGGACGTTTCACGCCTAGAGAAGCGGGTCCGAGAGAAATTCCGTTCCTTACCCGTCCTCATCGCGCCGGTCAATCCAGGACCGCGCCGTGATTTGCGCTGGCTCGGAGGAAAACTCGCGAACGTCGAGTCGTTGTGATGAACGAGTTCCCTTACGACACTTTGCATGATCCGTCTATGCCAGTGTGTTCTGTCAGGCTGGCGACTATACTGACCGGCCGTCATGTGGAATTGACCGCGATCATCGACACCGGTGCAGATAGCACTATTGTCCCGATTCGTCATCTTCAGCAGATCGGCGCACGGCGGGCATTTGAGGCGAGGCTGCGGAGCCAGTGGGGCGAAGCGCGCACGGTGTTCCTGTACCTCGTGGACTTGCAACTCGGTGAGATAACGTTGCCAGGCGTCTACGTGGTGGGCGACGATTTGGGGCAAGAGTTGGTGCTGGGGCGCAATGTGCTGAACCGGCTGCGGCTCCTACTGGACGGGCCAGCCGCTTTAACGCGACTGCTCGATAACACTGTAGGTGTAGGGTAGATGATGCTCGAATTCCACGTCTCCCGCGCGGCGCGTGACCGCTACCAGTTCGACGAGCCGCTCTTCGCCTCGAACGGCAACGTCATTTTCGCCAACTTCCACGCCGCGCGCACGTTCGCGCAGAAGATGAACGCGAAGCGCGACCTGGCCCGCTTCCCCGAGCGGGCGATCCGCGCCGGGCAGATCAACGCGCTCGGGCTGATCGACGAGATGCTGCACCACATCGTCGCCGACTATCGCCGCGAGAAGAACCCGGCTGTGATGCGCCAGGCGCTGGACTGGCTCGGCGACAGGTTTGGGGCGGGGGCGGTCGATGCGGCGCTGCGACGGTTCGCCGACGAGTTCCCCGCCGTCGCCGTCTACAAGCGCCACGCCACGCTCGACGAATATCTTCAGGGCGCGAGCGACGACACGCCCAACCGCGAGATCGTCCTCGAAGAGATGCTGATGCTGTGGCTGACGAACGCCAACCCGGCGACCGCGCCCTTTGTCGAATTGTTCGACGACTCAAACCTGGAGCGCGACACGACCTATGCGCGCCTGATCGGCGGCCTGCGCGAGTTCTTCGACACGCAGCCCGGTTACGGCCCGGACGGCGGCAATCTGATCGATGCGCTGCGCTCGCCGGCGCTCGCCTTTCCACATTCGCTGACCGGCCAACTGGAGTTTCTGATCAACCGCTGGGGAGCGACGCTGCGCCGCTTCGTGTACCGCATGCTCGGAAGCCTCGACTTGATCAGAGAAGAGGAAAAGCCGATTTTCGCCGCCCCGCCGGGCGGCGGATTCGCCCCGCCCAAAGGGCAGGCGCAGGTCATCGAGTTCGCCGGCCTGGAGGCCGAGCCGGAGCGATTCACGCCCGATCGCGATTGGATGCCGCGCCTGGTGCTGATCGCCAAGAACGCCTACGTGTGGCTCGATCAACTGTCGCGCCGGTACCAGCGCCCGATCGCGCGCCTCGACCAGATCCCCGACGAGGAGCTCGACATGCTGGCGCGCTGGGGCATCACCGGCTTGTGGCTGATCGGCGTGTGGGAGCGCAGCCCGGCTTCGCAGCGCATCAAGCAACTGATGGGCAACCCGGATGCGGTCGCGTCGGCCTATTCGCTGTACGCCTACAGCGTCGCGAACGATCTCGGCGGCGACGCCGCGCTGCAGAACCTCAAGGAGCGCGCGTGGCGGCGCGGCATCCGCCTGGCGAGCGACATGGTGCCTAACCACATGGGCATCGACTCGCCGTGGGTGGCCGAGCATCCCGACTGGTTCATTTCGTCGGACGCCAGCCCGTTTCCTTCGTATGCCTTCGACGGCCCGAACCTGTCGAGCGATGGACGCATGGGCATTTATGTCGAAGACCACTACTACACCCGGGCAGACGCCGCCGTTGTCTTCAAGCGGGTCGATTACGCGAACGGCAGCGTGAAGTACATCTACCACGGCAACGACGGCACGAGCCTGCCCTGGAACGACACCGCGCAGTTGAGCTACCTGAAGCCTGAAGTGCGCGAAGCGGTCATCCAGACCATCTTGCACGTCGCCCGGCAGTTCCCGATCATCCGCTTCGACGCGGCGATGACGCTGGCGAAGAAGCACTACCAGCGCCTGTGGTTTCCCGAGCCGGGAACCGGCGGCGCGATCCCCTCGCGCGCCGATTTCGGCGTGCCCCGGCGCCAGTTCGAATCGGCGATGCCGGTCGAATTCTGGCGCGAGGTCGTCGATCGGGCGGCTGTCGAAGCGCCCGACACGCTGCTGCTCGCCGAGGCGTTCTGGCTGATGGAGGGCTACTTTGTCCGCACGCTCGGCATGCACCGCGTGTACAACAGCGCCTTCATGAACATGCTGCGCGACGAAGACAACGCCAAGTATCGCTCGGTGATCAAGAACACGATCGAATTCGATCCGGAGATCCTCAAGCGCTACGTGAATTTCATGAACAATCCGGACGAGCGCACGGCGGTCGATCAGTTCGGCAAGGGCGACAAGTACTTCGGCGTGTGCACGATGATGGCGACGATGCCCGGCCTGCCCATGTTTGGACACGGGCAGATCGAGGGCTTGGCAGAGAAGTACGGCATGGAATTCCGCCGCGCGTTGTGGGACGAGCGGCCTGACCTCGGCTTCGTCCAGCATCACGAACGGCTCATCTTCCCGCTCTTGCACCGGCGTTATCTGTTCGCCGAAGTTGAGAACTTCCTATTGTACGACTTCTTCACGCCGGAAGGCCACGTCGATGAAGACGTGTTCGTCTACTCGAACCGCCTCGGCGACCCTTCGACACTCCCCCCTTCGGGGGTCGCAGGGCCAGCTGAGCGTGCGTTGGTGGTGTACCACAATAAGTTCGGCTCCACGCGCGGCTGGATTCGCACGAGCGCCGCGTACGCTGTGAAAACCGGTGAGGATGGCGAACGCGTGCTCGCGCAGCGCGCGCTGGCCGAAGGGCTGGACATCCGCGACGAGGCCGGCCTTTACACCATCTTCCGCGATCATGTCACCGGTCTGGAATACCTCCGCAGCAATCACGATCTGGCCGAGAGCGGGTTGTATATCGAGCTGGGCGCGTACGAGCACCACGTCTTCCTCGACTTTCGCGAGGTGCGCGACGACGAGCGGCGCCAGTACACGCAGTTGCACGCGTATCTCGGCGGGCGCGGCGTGCCCAGCGTCGACGAGGCGATGCGCGAGCTGTTCTTGCAGCCGATTCACCACGCTTTCGCGAGCGTGGTCAGCGCGGACGCTTTCGAGTGGATGAAGACACTTGCACCGGAACGCCCTGAGGCGGACGAGATCGAGCGAAAAGTCGTGCGGCTGCTGCGCGAGGTTAAGAAGGTCTCCGGCGGCGAAGGCGACGAGGTCGCCATCGCGCACGACGTTCGGCTCAAACTCGACGCCGTTCTGCACCTGTTCCCCGCGAGCGCCGAAGAGCGGGCGCCCGCTGAGCCGGCGCCTTCTTCCGACTGGAGCGCCTACCTGCATCAGACGGATGCGCGGGACGATGCGGCTGTCTGGGGCACGCTGCTGAGCTGGCTGTTCATTCACGAGTTGGGACGGGTCGCCACGTCCGAAGATGCAGCGCAGCGCAGCCGCAGCGCGATCGACGAGTGGCTGTTGGGGCGGATCATCGCCTCCGCGCTGCAAGACGCCGGGCTGGACGAAATCGCCGCCTGGCGCGCGGTCACGACCGTGCGCATCCTGACAGATCACCAGGATTGGTTTGCCGACCTCACGCCGGAAGCCGGTTTCGCCTATCGCGTCGTCTCGGACCTGTTGAGCGACGACGAGGTTCGCCGCTTCCTCCAGGTCAACCGCCACAAGGACGTCCTGTGGTTCAATAGGGAATCCTTCGAGCAGTTGCTGTGGTGGTTGATGGCGACCGCGGCCGTGACGGTCCACGCCGACAGTGTCCGATTCGACGTCGATCCGGCGTCGGCGATTCAGGCGTGCTTCGACATCCTGCGCATCTTGCAGCAGGCCGAAGAGACGTCCGAATATCAGGTCGAGAAGCTGCTCGAGGCCGCCAAAGAAGAGCCGAGCCGGATTTGAGAGGAACTCAAGGAACTTGAGGGAACTCAAGGATACCCGCGCTCTCGGCGGATGATCCATCCGCCGCTCCCAGACCGCCGGATTGATCATCCGGCGGGAGCAGGAAGTTCCTTCAGTTCCCTCAGTTCCCTTGCAAGGAACTAAAGGAACTTCAGGGAACTCAAGGACCCCGAATGAAGACGCAGGACTATATTGCTATCGAGGAACAGTACGGTGCGCACAACTATCACCCGCTCGACGTCGTGATCGAGCGCGCCGAGGGCGTATGGGTGTTCGACGTCGAGGGCAAGAAGTACCTCGATTTTCTTGCGGCGTACTCGGCGGTCAACCAGGGCCACTGCCATCCGCGCCTCGTCAAGGCGCTCGTCGAGCAGGCGAGCCAGGTGACGCTGACCTCACGCGCGTTCCGCAACACGCAATTGCCGCTGCTCGAAAAGGAGCTGTGCGAGCTAAGCGGCTATCAGATGATGCTGCCCATGAACTCCGGGACGGAAGCCGTCGAGACGGCGCTCAAGGCCGCGCGCAAATGGGGCTACACTGTGAAACACGTCGAGTACGGTAAGGCCGAGATCATCGCCTGCGCCGGCAACTTCCACGGCCGGACGATCGCCATTGTCGGCATGAGCACCGAGCCGCAGTATCGCGACGGCTTCGGCCCGTACCCGGCCGGCTTCAAGGTCATCCCGTACGGCGACGCCGATGCGCTGGCCGCGGCCATCACGCGCAACACGGTCGCGTTTCTGGTCGAGCCGATCCAGGGCGAGAGCGGCGTGAATATTCCGCCTGAAGGCTATCTCAGGCGCGCCGCCGACATTTGCAGGCAGAACAACGTGTTATTCATGGCCGACGAGATTCAGAGCGGGCTGGGTCGCGCGGGGAAGCTCTTCGCGCACCACTGGGAGGGCGTGCGCGCCGACGTGGCGATCGTCGGCAAGGCGCTATCCGGCGGGATGTACCCTGCCTCGGCGGTGCTGTCCGATCGTGAAGTCCTCGGCGTGCTCGGTCCGGGCGACCACGGCAGCACCTTCGGCGGCAACCCGCTCGCCTGCGCCGTCGCGCGCGAGGCGCTGCGCGTCCTGATCGACGAAAACCTGTTCGAGCGCTCCGTCGAGCTGGGCGAGTACTTCAAGGGACGCCTGCAGCGAATCGAGAGCGACACCGTCAAAGAGGTGCGCGGGCGCGGGCTGTTCATCGGTGTCGAGCTGAAGCCGGAAGCGGGCGGGGCGCGCCGCTTCTGCGAGGCGTTGAGAGATCGCGGCCTGCTGTGCAAGGAGACGCACGAGAACGTCATCCGCTTCGCTCCGCCACTGGTGGTGAAGAAAGAGGAACTCGATTGGGCGCTGGAGCACATCGAACAGGTGTTGACGACGCTGTAAAAGAAACCAGGTTTCTTCAAGAAACCTGGTTTCTGATCAGGCTACTTCGATCTGCGTCGCGTTCATTCCCTTCACGTCGCCGCGCACGAAGGCGTCGGTGTACGGGGCGGTGGGGAACGTCCAGCGATAGATGAATTTGGCGACCGGGATCGGCACGTTGACGCAGCCGTGGCTGCGCACGACGCCGAAGTCGTTGTGCCAGTACGTCCCGTGAATGGCGATGCCATCGTACGTGAAGAAGGTGTTCCACGGCACGCCGGGCAGGTCGAACCAGGCGTCGGTGTCGCGCTCGCCTTCGATCGCGCGCATGTGGCGGGACGGCATCTTCAAGATCGCGCGATGGTCGCCCTTCGGCGTGGCGTAGCTGACCACACTGCCGTCGGCCTGCGCGAATGAAGCCCCGGTGGCGACTTTGGTGGTCAGCGCGGGCGTATCGCTCTCGAAGCAGGTGAGCGTCTGCTTATCGAGATCGACAAAGATGCGCTTGTCGGCGACTTCGGGCCGGATGGCCATGAACTCCGACTCGGGTATGCGCCGGACGTGGTCGGCGCGCACCCAGTGATGCGTGGGCGCGACGCCCAGCTCCTTGTCCGCATACTCGTCGTACTTCTTGTACCACACTGGTCCGCTCGGCTCGATGGCTACTTCGGTGACGAGATAGACCGTGCCGTAGACGTACTGGTAGATCGACGGAGCGGACAGCGATGGCCCTTCGTGCGTCGTCGTCTTCGGCTCGATGACTTCGACCCAGAAGCCGTTCGGGCCGGCCTCGCGATAGATGGCGGGCCGCGCGTGGAACTCCATCGGCTGGATCCAGCCCGAGTGCACCCAGCCGCCGCGCGTGCGGTACCACAGGTTGTTGTACGCGCTGCCCGTGCCTGGCACGACGCGCTCCTCGCCGAGCAGCAGAACCTCGTCGCGGGCGTAGCGCTTGACGGGAGAGTGCGGCGCTTCGATCTGATCCCAGACAGTCACCGAGGACGTCAGAACGCGCCCACGCCGCAGCGGGACGAATCGATCGGTCACCTGGTCTTCGGGTGGCGCTCCGCCCGCAGCCAGCGCGGTCAGTGGCTGGGGCAAGGCGGCCCCCGCGAGCGCCGTGCCTGCAAGTTTGAGGAAATCACGTCGTTTCATCGGGTGCCTCAACCGTCCAGATTATACCGACTTTCGCCCTGAAATTCAATCGGCTCCGGGTAACTCTCCTCTCTCGTCTTGTCGATTTGTCTTTTGTCCTGAACGTTGCTACACTTATCGATATCTGCCTCCTTCGCTCATGGGGCGGCGAACGGCTACCTTGCCGATTTCGGCCTGTGATATGACTCAGTGAAGTAGGAATCTGTGAGTACCTCAGATTTCGGCGTGAATATTGCCGCGTGCCGCGAATCGTTATTGGCGCGTGAGCGGAAGGCGCGGGCCGAGCGGGAAGCTCGCCGGCTGACCGCGTTGAAGGCCGCGCGGCAGGCAGTATTGGAATGTGTGCCGGGCTATCCCTCGGTTCGACGCGCTTACCTGTTTGGATCGGTCGTGCGGCCGGGCGCCTTCCGGCGAGATTCCGACGTGGATGTTGCGGTCGAAGGCATTGGGGTCGCAGAGTACTTCGCACTGTGGCGCGATCTTGAACGCGCTGCCTCAGATTGGACGATCGACTTGCGTGACGTTACCCGGACGTCGCTGTTTGCTGAGCGTGTGCGGGCAACAGGACTGCTGATCTATGAACGAGATGATGCGGGTCCTCGGATCATCAGCCTGTGTCCACGTGACGGGGCTGCCAAATTCGGTAGAGCCGAACCGATCAGGCGGCTTTGAGCACGTAATAGTTCCGTCGAGCTTTCTCTTCCTCAACTCTGACCAGGTCGACGGTCTGATACCCGCGCTCGAAATACGTCTCGAATATCTGCCGCGTCTTGAGCCGCCACTCCATCGCTCGCGCCATATCCACCTGCTTGACGGCCTGAATGTCGGCGGGGATCTCGACCCGCAGCACCGATCCAGCGGCGTCTAGATCCACTGCTGCGATTCGCCGCACAGCGCCCTCGCCAGTGCACGGATTGACGATGGGGCTGTCGAGATCGGCCGGTTCCGGCTCCTGCCCGGCCGCACGCTGCTCGACCCCTTCGCTCTTCACCCACCACTCGACGAGGAAGCGATCGCTCGGCAGGCCGCGCCCCAGCGCGCCGAAGTCCTCGCCGTAGACGTTGCGCTTATACTCGCGCGCGATCGCGCCGAGGGTGTGAAGGTTCAGGCGGGCGTTCGGCGCCTCGAGTGGATCGTACGTCCACGTGATCAGGTCGATGTCCAGGGCCAGCACGCGCTCGCGCTGCGCCCATTTGAGCGCAGCGGCGACGCCCTGGTTGCGATATTCCGGCAAGATGCCCATCGTCTGCGAGCAGAGCTTGAGCCGGCGATCCGCGTGCAGGCCCAGGAACCCGAACAGGAACCCGATCATCCGGCTGCCGTCGAACGCGCCGAGCACCGTGCCGCCGTTGTGCGCAGCGGTGTTCAGCACAGGCGGGTACAGACCCTCGCCCTGTGCAAACCCCCAGCATTGCCGCTGGATCTCGCGAACCTGAATGAACTCCTCGACCGTCGTGAGGTCGCGAATGGCAATGGTCATCGTGTGTGCATTATAAACGAGGCAGACACCCCTGTCCATGTGGACAGGTTGACAATCGCGCGATTCGTGATAGGCTAATTGTCATTACTGAACGTTTGGTAAGTACGGAGTGCGCCATGCCGCACGACGCCGATGGACGAGAGTCGATTCTGGAAGTGGCCGCCCCCCTGTTCGCCCAGAAGGGCTACAACGGCGTGTCGATCCGCGACATTGCCCAGGCGTGCGGCATGACCAATGCGGCGCTGTACTATCACTTCAAGAACAAAGAGGATCTGTACCTGGCCGTGCTGCGCCGCAGTCACGAGCAAGGGATGGCGTCCGTCGCCCAGGCAGCCGGCTCGACAGGCGATCTACGGACGCGTCTCAAGCAGTTGGTGCTGCGCTACGGCGAAGTGATGTGCGAGCAGCGCCAGTCGTTCCAGACGATGCGGCGCGACCTGGCGCACATCGACGACGCGCGCGCACACAAGCTGCTCGGCGAGATGCGCGCCGATTTCATACGGCCCATCCAGCAGCTTATCGAGTCCGGGCAGTCAAGAGGCGAGATCGCCTCGGGCGACGCGCGGCTGTGGGCGCGCCTGCTGCACGGCATGATCATCGCCATGACCTTCGAAGGCTGGCGAGGCCGGCCGGCGCGGGTGACCCCGGCGCGGGCGGACGCGGTCGTCGAGCTGTTTTTGGAGGGGGCTGGCGCTCGCAAATGATCTTGAGCAGAAGAGGAAACAACATGAAGAAACGTCCATCCAGGAGATCCGGCCCGCCGCGCCCGGGCATGGCAGGTTTGCGGCGGGCGCTGGGATACCTGGGCCATTACCGCAAAATCATGGTGATTGCCTACGGCAGCCTGCTGGTCGCCACGCTGGCGCAGCTCGCCGTGCCGACGCTGGTGCGCAACATCATCGACGCCGTGACCAACGGCGTGGTGGCGACAAACGTGCTCGACGCGCCGGAGCAGGCCCAGCCGCTCATCCTCGAACAGATCGGCTGGGCGCTGGAGCAGGCGCAGCACCACGCCACCACCGCGGAGTCGATCCTGATCGTGTCCGGTCTGGCGATCATCGCGTTCGCGATCGTGCGCGGCATCTTCTCATTCTCGCAGGCTTACAACGCCGAGCGACTATCGCAGAGCATGGCCTTCGACCTGCGCAACGATCTGTTCGCCAAAGTGCAGCGCCTGTCGTTCAGTTACCACGATCGCAACCAGACCGGCCAGTTGATGATTCGCGCCACCGACGACGTGGAGAAGGTGCGGCTGTTCATGGGGCAGGGCCTGATCTTCTCGCTGCAGGCCATCATCCTGCTGACCGGCACGCTCATCATTTTGCTGCTGACCAACGTGCGCTTGACGCTGGTCGTGCTGCCCGTGCTGCCGATCGCGCTGGCGCTGTTCATGGTCTTCGGCGCGATCAGCCAGCCGTTGTTCGGCGAAGTGCAGCGCCGCCTGTCGAAGATGAATACCATCCTGCAGGAAAACCTCGCCGGCATCAAGGTCGTCAAAGCCTTCGCGCGCGAGCCGCAGGAGCAGGTCAAGTTTGACGCAGCCGCCGATTCGTTGATGCGGCAGGCGATCAAGGTGACGCGCGTGTTCGCGTTTCTGTTCCCCGTCGTATTCCTGATCGCCAACCTGGGCCAGGCGGCTGCCCTGTACGCAGGCGGCGCGCAAATCATCGAAGGCACGCTGACGCTCGGTGAGTGGCAGCAGTTCAGCCTGTATCTGGTGTTCGTGTTCTTCCCGCTCGCCCAGCTCGGTATCATCATTTCGCAGATGGCGCAGGCCAGCGCGTCGGCCGATCGCATCTTCGAGATCCTCGACGCCAGGAGCGACGTGACGGACAAGCCCGGCGCGATCGCGCTGCCGCCGATTCAGGGCGGCGTCGAATTCAAGCACGTCACCTTCCGCTATCCTGGCGGCGTCACACCCGTCTTGAGCGATGTGAGTTTCGCCGCGCAGCCTGGCCAGACAATCGCACTGCTCGGGGCGACGGGCAGCGGCAAGAGCTCGATCATCAGCCTGATCCCGCGCTTCTACGACCCGACCGGCGGCGCGATCGCGATCGACGGGAACGACTTGCGCGACGTGACGATCGAATCACTGCGCAAGCAGATCGGCATCGTGCTGCAGGAGACCAACCTGTTCAGCGGCACGATCCGCGACAACATCGCGTTTGGCCGCACCGAGGCGACGATGGACGAGGTGATCGACGCGGCGAAGGCGGCGGCGGCGCACGACTTCATCCTGGAGTTCCCGCAGGGCTACGACACGCCGGTCGGCGAGCGCGGGTCGACGCTCAGCGGCGGGCAGAAGCAGCGCGTCGCCATCGCGCGCGCGCTGCTGCTCGATCCGCGCATCCTCATTCTCGACGACTCGACGAGCAGCGTCGACCTGGTGACGGAGGTCAGGATTCAGCAGGCGCTCGATCGGCTGATGGAGGGCCGCACCAGCTTCGTCATCGCGCAGCGCATCAGCACGGTGCTCAACGCCGATCAGATTCTGGTGCTCGACAACGGCCAGATCGTCGCCCAGGGCACGCACGAGGAGTTGATGGAGTCGAGCGAGATTTACGCGCAAATCTATCAATCGCAGCTCAGCGAGGATGTGAAGCTCGAAGAAGAGCGGGTGGCGGTATAAAGTGGGACAACCTTGCGAGATCACGTAATTACGAATTACCAATTACCATTTGCGTTGTACGCATCAGGAGGGACTCATGTTCGGTGGACCCGGCGGACCACGCGCCATCATGGAGCGCGAGGTCTCCAAACCTAAAAATCCCAGCGAAACGCTCAGGCGCTTTGCATCCTACTTCCGTCCCTACGGGTTAGTGCTGCTGCTCGCGGCCGGGCTGGTGATCTTGTCGACGTGGACACAGGTCACTGCGCCGGAACTCATCGGGCAGGCGGTGGACTGCTATCTCGTGCCGGCGGCGTCGACCGGCGGCGGAGGCTTCGCCGGCGCAGCGCCTGCCCTGCCTGCACCCCCGGGCTCGCCCGAGGGCGGGCCTGTGGCGCAGGCACAGGTGAGCGGAGCCGAAGGAGCGCAAGAGCAATCGTCTTCGAGCTTGTGTTGGTACGATCCGTCGGCCTCGGCGCTGATGTCGAACGAAGAACGCATCGCGGGGCTGGGCAGCATCGTGCTGCGATTGATCGGGTTGTTCGTGCTCGGCTCGGTCGCCACGGGGCTGACGTTCTACTCGATGACGTGGGCGGGCAATCACGTGCTCAAGCAACTGCGCGTGCAGGTCTTCGAGCACTTGCACCGCCTGTCGCTCGGCTACTATGCGGAGAACGAGGCCGGCAACCTGATGAGCCGCATCACGAACGACACGGAGACGATCCAGCAGGCGGTCAGCTTCGCGCTAGTGCAGGTCGCCAGCGGCCTGCTGCTGATGACGTGGATCGCTTACAACATGTTCGGCAAGAGCGTGCCGATGGCGCTGATCAGCCTGGCCGTCGTGCCGCTGATGTGGATCTCGACGAGGTGGTTCTCGTCGCAGGCGCGCAAGGCGTTCCGCAAAACGCGCGTGGTGATGGGCAACGTCAACGCCGAGCTGCAGCAGAGCATCTCCAGCGTGCGCGAGGTGCAGGCCTTCAGCCGCGAGCAGGAGAATATCGATCAGTTCCGCGACGTGAATGCGGCCAACCGCGACGCCAACATCCGCGCGGTCGCGTTCACCTCGGCGCTGTCGCCCACGCTGGAAGCGCTGGGTTACGCGGCGCTCGCGCTCGTCGCGGGCGCGGGTGGCCTGCTGCTGCTGCGCGGACAGGATCTGCTCGGCGCGACGATCTCGCTCGGCCTGGTGATCACGTTCATCGCCTACGTGCAGCGCTTCACGCAGCCGGTGCAGCAGATCGCCGTATTGTGGGCGAACATTCAGAGCGCGATCGCGGGCGGCGAGCGCATCTTCGGCCTGCTCGACGTGAAGGTCGATGTGGCCGACAAGGCCGATGCGCGGCCGATGCCGGCGATTCAGGGCGCGGTCGAGTTCAAGGCGGTTCGCGCCGAATACGAGAAGGACGTGCCGGTGCTGCGCGGCATCGACTTCAAGGCCGAGCCGGGCCAGACGATCGCCATCGTCGGCCCGACCGGCGCGGGCAAGACGACGATCATCAATCTCATTCCGCGTTTCTACGACGTGACCGGCGGCGCGGTGACGATCGACGGCGTCGACGTGCGCGACGTGACGGCGGCCAGCCTGCGCCAGCAGATCGGCATCGTGCTGCAGGACAGTTTCTTGTTCAGCGATACGGTGATGAACAACATTCGTTTCGGGCGGCCCGATGCCGCCGACGAAGAGGTGTTCGCCGCGGCGAAACTCGCGCACGCCGATTCGTTCGTCGAGCGGATGCCGGATGGCTACAACACGGTGCTCGGCGAGCGCGGCGGGGGGTTGAGCCAGGGCCAGCGGCAACTGCTCTCGATCGCGCGCGCGGCGCTGGCGAATCCGCGCATCCTGATCCTCGACGAGGCGACGTCGAGCGTCGATACGCGCACCGAGCGGCTGATCCAACATGCCTTGGAGGAGCTGCTCAGGGGCCGCACGAGCTTCGTCATCGCCCACCGCCTGAGCACGGTCAAGCACGCCGATCAGATCCTGGTGCTGCGAGACGGGCAGATTGTCGAGCGGGGCAAGTTCCAGGAGCTGCTCGACGCGCGCGGGTTCTTCTACGAGCTGTACATGAGCCAGTTCCGGCGGCAGGAGCCAGCGGGCGGCAATGGCAGGGTGTCTGGCGATGGCCGGCAGCCGCAGGTGGTGACGGTCGCCGGTGCGGCGTGAGCCAGTTGCGCGGCTGCTATTCGCAGGGTAATACGCTCGACGAGTTGATGAAGAACATTCAGGAGGTGATCGAACTCTGCCTTGAAGAGCAGGCTGAGTTATGACCTCTGGCTACGGAGCGCCGCCTAACGCTGGGCGTCAGGCGCGCCTGAAAGCCGCAGCGCAGCGTAGGCTGTAAGGCGTCGCCTGCACGCCGATGTTAGCCAAGCTCTGGGCAGAGGAAGCCGCCCCAGGATTTACTTCCCCTCGTTGAACGAGGGAAAATCGACTGCGCCCTGGTCGCACAGGTGCAGATTATCTCTCGCTGTCCGCATCTTTGCTGATGGCTTCCGTCCCTCGCTCCCATCTCTGTGCGACCTCTTTGCAGACCCGAAACCCGAACCGTTGATAGAACCCTACAATGCCACTGCCATCGGTCAATGTCACCGACACATAGCGAGACCGTTGCAGGTGCGCCAGTACCCCACGCATACACTGTGTCGCAATCCCGCGACGGCGATAGGCAGGGTGCGTGATAACATCCAAAACTTGGGCCACGTACGGGTCGCCACAGACACGCGCGAATCCCACCAAGATACCCTCGGCAGTATGAGCAGCGATGTAGTAGTGGCTGACGCGCAGCATTGCGGTCGTTTCGGGCTCAGTTCGTCGGTTATGACTATCCCACCCGATGAACCGATAGAGGGCATTCAGTTGGGCAACGTCAACGTGGCCGTTTTCCGTGAAGGTGATGTCCGCTAACGATGCTTGCTCGTTCATAGAGTTCTCGGAGTGTGTCTGCCGATAGTTTGCGGCATGCGGTCTAATAACGGTTCAGGCTCATCTTATTATGGGCCGCGCCTGCTCTTAAAAGGGCTTGCGATAGATGGCGCTGCGCCTGACCACTCGAAAACCACAGCTCTCATACAAGCGGGTTACGCCACTGATACTGTCACTGTCGGCAGCGAGAGCCGACTCGGACATGCCTGCGGCTTTTTGGGCTTGTAGGCTGCGTGCGATCAGCGCACGGGCCAGGCCACGCCGCCGCCAGGCTCGACCGACCCCAATGCCCTCTGTATAGCCGCGTTTTCGGTTGAACTTCTCGTTCTCTGCATGATCGATAAAAGTCAACACGTGCCCTGCAACTTGTCCGGTTGCGACATCCCAGGCTATTTGCCAGAGGTGAGGTTGGAAGTGACGTATGTTGTTCAGCCAGGTTTCGTAATCTTCGCCTGTATGTCCCCACTCGTCTTGACTGCCTTCATCCACAGACGCCCAGATTGCGCGATAATGGTCAGATAACGCCGGGCGCACTTCCAGCCCAGCGGGCAATGGCCAATCGGGAATGTCATCCAGTGTTGGCCGCACCATTTCATGAAAATAGCGTATGGGCCGGTAGCCTGCGCGCTCCAGCATGATGGCCGTGCCTTCTTGAAATTGCGAGACCGAAACCTGGAAGAATCTGGCCTGATCGGTTGGATGTGTCGCTGCGATGTCACGAAGGTGATTCTCCATCGAAAGCAGCATCACGCGACCAATACCCTTACGCCGCCACATCGGTGCCAGAAAGCCAACCATACCGTACAGCCGTCCCGTCGCCGGTTCATCCCACCACCAACCTCGCGAGTAGCCAATCACTTCACCCCCGATTTCTGCAAAGATCATATCCTGGTAGGGGTCACAGTTGGTCAGGTGGCCGTAATTTTTGGCAATATCTTCAACCGTATCTGCGCGCTCGATTTTGTCGGCCTCCGCGCTGGACAGAATGACCGCTACCATGCGGGGATAGTCGCTCTCTCCTCGAAAGTGGCGAAAGCGCAATCCAGATATGGCAGGGGCATTCACTGCGGTAATTTGATCATGGGTCATGTGCACAATTTCTCCAGCCGGTCAACCATCACTCGGTCGAGGTCAGCCGGGTAAGTTATTCCGTGTGTCCGTGCCAGGAGAGGCGCCCGTTCCTGATAGAACCGGCTCCCATACCCGCGAATCGGCGGCATGGGAGCCGCCTCCGCTGACAATTTCGGATCTGACTTGAAAATGGGTCCGCTCACCGCGCCGTCCCCGGCGCAGGGGGTCGCCGAGGACGGCGACCAGAGCGCCTTTTCATGCGTGGTGGTGAACGCCATTCATGATGACTACTGAGTCTACCGGAGCGCAGCGGAGACGGCGTCAGCTAGAACGCGGTGTGGGGTGCGGCCTATGCTTGATGCGCCTGCTTAACTGATCCATTGAGCAATAGTTTCGACTGCTTCCCATGTGGCAGGCGGACGAAAGTTCCACACTTTGGTCTCTCCCCAGCCTGTCCGTCCATTGACTTGAAAGCCTGCGAATGCAAGCGCTTCCTGTCGGCGCTGGCTTGGACGGGTAATGACTATTGCTCCGTAAGGCCAATACTCCGCAGAGAAGCAATAAAGTAAAGAGATCGAGACAAGTGCCTTCAACCGCTTATCGATTTGTGCATCCGACACGCGACTCGTCGGGCAATCTCGCAGTCTCAGCCGATTTGCGTCCACCCGCTCAAACGCCCAAGCTTGAGTGGGTTGAATTCGCATTTCGGTATCTCGGCTCGCATAGCCAACTCCGAAGCGAAGTTTAGGGGGTTCCATTTCGGTGTCACCCGGCAGCCTGCGCTCCTTTGAATTAACTAGCTTGTTAGTGAGACTCTCTCTGCACTGCCATTGCATCATTGGACCATTGGTCTGCCGTTCTGAGTGGCCTTTTAGTTCCGACCGTTGGGTCAAGAGCAATTGTGTGTGCTCCGGTGGTCAGATCGCACACCGTGAAGTTGTCGAAGAGCGCCTCCACCAGCGGATACAGGTTAGATGACGAAACAATCAGACCCACACGCCGTAGGCCAGTGTAAGAACTGTCGGAAATGCTGGACACGAATTGACCATTGACATAGGCTTTGATGAGTGAGCCGCCGTGTTCAATCTCAAGCCGATTGGTGGCCGTACCGGTGATGATATTGCTGGACGACCCTGATGCAAGGTTCGTCCAGGTGCCGGAACTGTAGCGGAAGAGTGCCCAAAGGCCGCCGGAAGCAAGCTCGGACGCATCGAACTCTGTCCGATTAACTTGGGGGTTTCTCATCTGGAATGGTGGGCGTAGCATCGCGTCAATCTCGAACGAATAGAACTGCGTCCAATCATCCGAGAGGCCAAATATCAGACCGTGCGTGCCGTAATAAGCGCCCGAAGGAGCTCGAACATCGACCGCCACGATAGAATCCGAGACCTTGAAACCGGGCGCCCGAGAGCCGGCCCAAATACTGTAATTATTCAACCTAATGCTGTATTCACCATTCACATAAGTGAAAAAAACACCATTGGCCCAATCGTCGCTAACAAACCAGCCACTCGTTGGGTCGTTGAAATCATCAACGTACCATGGCACGCAGTAACGGCGGGCGATAAGAGGCAAGTAAACCTGAGTGTTTGTGATAGTATCGCTGACGCTGTTCCAGCTAAGTACTCTCTGCCGCGACGCCTCTGCCGGGTGGGTCGTGTGAAAGACCAGGCCTATCGCGACAAGAACACCGAACGCCAAAATTATCAGCACGGCCCACAGTCTGGTACAAGCTTTCATTTTGTCCTCCCTAGCCCCGAATCTGCTTGAACCGGAGCCACTTTGGGACCTAATGAGAAGACTACACAACGCGATCAATAGTCTGCGAATATTGCGAGACACCTCTTGCCACCCTACAGGTGAGGCGTGCTGGACTGACGACGCGCTTGAAACTCAACGAGCAGGCTAACGGCACGCGATTCAGCCGCCACCGTTTTGTGCCAAGAGCCGACGCAGGCCAAGTGCGTCTGCCTCACTGCTACACGGCAGGCCGGACACGACTACCGGCAAGTCTACATTGCTGACGAAAAGTCACGGTCGTTTGAAGTCGCTGGCCTTGAGGTTTTCGTGATATAGACGAACGCCTACGTATCCGCCTGCACCGATGTAGATGATGCTCGGAACGAAGATGATATATTGCAAGCCCAGAAAGACCAAATTCACGAAAAGTGCTATTCCTACGCAAATCAGTATGCCGAGTGAGAAAGCGACACGACGCGATAGAGGATGAACAATCCGCGCTAGGGTTTTCCCAGTCAGCCAGCCGGTGAAAGCGCCAATGATGATCGATGGAAATATGCCAATGGCGTTGAGCAATTTCCATAGCTGGAACGGATAAGGCGTTATTCAGTAGTTGAAGTAGCACGATTGCGCCACAGGCTGGCTAACGTTGCGGTTGAGCCGCTGGGCCGAGCGCCGCGCTTTTTGCGGCGCGAAGGACCAGTCGGCTCAACCGCGTGTTGGGCGCACCCAGCACTCTGAATGCGTGCGTATGACCCGAATTATCGGAGATCATCTCTATAGCTCACGGATGAGAATTGCGACTCTGTTCAAGGAGGGTAAGCTTCTAGCCCAGCTTTCATCGCTCCTTCTATCGTCCCATCTAACTTTTCTGAGCCAGGGAAGAACCACTCTTCGGGGTCATAGCGTCCATCACTGTATTTGTATATCGTGAACTCCCAGGCATTCATTTCGCCGGTATAGGTTAGCCGGCAGATGTGGCTAACGTACCCGCCATCATCGCGGTCAAGATACAGGTACTTCCCTTTATAGCGGGCCACATAGGAACAATGGTGTGCGCGATCGATCTTCTTATTGAATCGCTCCACAATTGCTTGAGCTTGATCCTGAACATGCTCAGGTATGGCCTGGCTGCCAGCCCTTTTCACGTCGTACTCCACATTGAGTTTGTGATAATTCGTCGGTGCTGCTGATTGCATCAATGGTACTACATTTGCGCCTATCAAGGGCTGTGCCTCGGGTTTTGCCATTGATGGCTGCTATCTAGTGCGCACCAACGATCGAGTTGAGCGGTGTCAGCCGGCGCCCGCACCCCGGCCCTCGCCAAGCCTTCGTGCTGGCTGACATCCGCTCCAACGAGTTGTTGGACGAAATCGCTTCGCTTTGGGTTTTCCACCCGCTCGCGGGCCTAAACGCTAAAATGCCTCTGGCCAGGCCGCGGGACGTTCCCGCCGCCGGGCTGGGCTGGCCCCCGCCTTGTTTTATCCGCCGCGCCACTCCTCGTTAGGCGCATGGTCGCTCGCTTCGCGCCCGATTTCGACCCACAGGCGGACTCCACCCTTCCCATGCGCCGGGCCGTCTCATGCCTGCGCCCCCAGGCGCTGCCACGCCAGCACCCACCCCAGCAGCACTTTCAACATCAGCCACAGCCACGACAGGTCCGCCACATCGCCGCGATAACTCAGGGTGCCATACGCCCCGCAGAAACGGCAGCGATGCAGCTCCACCCCGACCACCTCTTCTAACCAGTCCGCCAGCACTAACGACTTGACTTCCGGCAACTCCGCCGCCAGCCCCAATAGCGCCCGGCAGCGCGGCAGTTTCCGCGCGCGCCTGGCTGTGATGCAGCCCGTAATACCGGATGCGCACGAAGCCGTCTGGCAGAACGTGCCACAAGAACCGGCGGATGAACTCCACCGCCGTCACGGTCAGCTCTTTCAAATGTCCCCCCGCCTGATTGTCGTGGTAGGTGAAACTCACTTGCCCGTCCGCGATCGCCGCATTTCGCCGGATAGCTTGCGTGATCCGGGCGGGCGAGGATTCTCTGCCAGTCGCCGGATCGTACGCACGACGCGATCCCGAACTGTGCTGGGCAGGTCGTCGATCTCTTTCTCGACGCGCCGCGAAGCGGTGCTAATCCGGTACATGCGTGGATTCAAGCTCGGCTGCGAAATCCTCGAAGTCCCGTCCGGCTCCAGTCTTGTAGGCTTGACGCTCCTCCTGAAGCCTGCTCCCCAGAGCCGCGTCGTGCTCGTCCTCTCGATCTTCCAGCAAATCCATCAGGGCGTTGTAACGCTCCACCGAGATCAGAACGGCTTCAGCCTTGCCGCGCCGTGTGATGTAAATCGGTTTCTTCGTCCTTCGCAGGCGGGCCAGCACGGAAGCCATCCGGGCGCGCAGTTCACTGGTCGACAATTGTGTCAGGGCCATCTTCTGTCACTCCGGCTTCGATTATACCTTGAATGCCAACCGATGTGGCCGTGCTCGACACACTGAAGGTCCACGTGTGGGTTTGCCCGTCGACGGTGATCGACGCCGTGTAGCTGGCTCTCGGCGTCAATGGCAGGCGCGGGATGAGGACGATCGCATCGCGCGAGTTGAGGATGCTGCGCCCCAAGCTCTGCGAACCAGGATCGGGATGCGAGTAACTGGTCTCGTCGAACACGCAGTGCTCCAGCGGCGCGCCACCCTGGATGAACGAATGACCGGTCACGCTGGGTGTGAGGTTGCCGGGGCCGATCTCCAAAATAATAGGCAGGCCGGACGGCGCAGTGTAGCCGGGGCAGCTGGTCAGCGGGCTGGGCGACTCGCCCCAGTGCAATCGGAGCGGGACGATCATCCCGTCCGCCGGCCACTTGATCGGAAAGACGATGCCCGACGGCACGGTGTACGTCAGGCCGCGAATCACATCCAGCGCCGCGCCACTTTGCAGACCGCCGTCCGCCTCGCGATAACTGCCGTATCCCACCTGAAGCAGCGACGGATCGAGCACACCGACGGCGTGGAACGGCGCTTGCATCCACGCGTCGATCGCCCATTCGTCGCTGACGCTGGCGCTATACGAGGCCGCCAGGTTGCTTGCCTGAGCAGCGGCATGTCCTTCGGGCGTGTACCACGGGTTGCCGGGGTTTTCGGCGTGCTCGACGGTATCGGTCTTGACCATGTAGCGCGCGTGGAGCCAGTCGCCGTTGCTGTAGGCCGTGTTCTCCGTTACTGGCGGCAGGTCGGCCATCGCCCGGTAGTAGTTCACGTACGCCAGCCAGTTGCCGGGCGGCGGCGGAGTGACGGCAGCCCGACCTTTCGAGATGAACGGCAAGTATGCCGCGGGCACTAGCGTCGGCGTCGCCTGCGGCGATGCCTGCGAGGGAGCCGTGACGAGCAGCACGCACAGAAGGACGAGCGAGGCCGCTATTAGGCATTCCACTCGATGTGATTGAGGGATGAACAGTTTCAGGCCCATGTGTGAACCAGCGGCAACTCAAGCTCTTCGACGCGCGCAGATCCGCTGCCGCTCTGAGCGTAGTGAGGGTCTCTGCGCGAATGAAACCGCGATTCTTCGCTGCCCTACTCTATCGGCCACTTCGGTATGGCTTTGTCGATCTCCTTCATCAGGCGAATCGTTTCCTTGAGGGCGACGACGATGCGCTGGTAGTGGGCGATGTCGTCGGCGCTGAGCGCGCGGCCCTTGCGATCCTTCAACCACTTGTCGCACACTTGATAGCCGCCGACTTTGAAGTTTCACACGTCATCTGGCACGCCGCCGAAGTATTGCTTGTCGTTGATCCAGACCGCCCCCACCCCAGCCCTCCCCCGATGCTCAGGGGAGGGAGTGTGGCGCACCTTTTCAACGGCGCTGCTTCCGCTGACGGAAAACGAAGTGATGAAGCTGTCCAACGCCGGCGCTTGCCGTTGACATACCGGCGGAACTCCAGATAGTCGGTGAGGATGTAGTTCCTTTAGTTCCTGGGTAGTTCCTTCAGTTCCTGCATCACCTCTTCGGTGTGCTCACCCAGCAGCGGCGGCCGCCGCCGATATGTGACCGGCGTGTCGGACAGGTGCAGCGGGCTGCCGAGCATCTTGATCGTCCCGACCGGATGCTCCATAGCGAAGACCATGCCGCGCGCCAGGACGTGCGGATCGCTCAGCGTCTCGTCGAGCGCGTTGATCGGGCCGCACGGTATCTCGGCTGCGCGCAGCCGCTCGAGCCAGTGCGCTGCATCGTGCTGCACGAAGATCGTTTCCAGGACGGGAATCAGATCGCCCCGATGCACGAGCCGATCGGGGTTAGACGCGAAGCGCGGATCGTCGCGCACTTCGGGAGCGAGGCCGATCACTTCGCAGAAGCTCGTCCATAAGCGATCCGTCCCGACGGCGACGATCATGTATTTGTCGCGCGCCTTGAAGACCTGGTAGGGCACGATAGCCGCGTGCACGTTGCCCAGGCGCGGCGGGCGCTGCCCGGTCGCGAAATATTCCGAGGCCATGATCGGCGCCCACGACAACTGCGAGTCGAGCAGCGCGCTGTCGATGAACTGGCCGCGCCCGGTGCGCTCGCGGCTGAGCAGCGCCGCCAGGATGGCGATCGCCGAATGCACACCGGTCGTCATGTCGGCGATGGCGACGGGCCAGCGCATCGGCTCGCCGCCCGGCTCGCCTGTGGCGGCCATCAGCCCCGCTTCGCCCTGCGCGACGAGATCGTATCCACCTCGGCCGGCGTAAGGCCCCGTCCGCCCGTAGCCGGTGATCGAGCAGTACACCAGGCGCGGGTTGAAGCCGAGGGTAGCCTCCGGGTCGAGGCCGTATTTCTTGAGCGACTCGACGCGGCGCACGTTGCACACGAACACGTCGGCGCGCTCGAGCAGCCCGCGCATCGCGCGCTGGCCGTCCCCGGTTGTGATGTCGATCGCCGCGCTGCGCTTGTTGCGGTTGACGGCGAGGAAGTAGGCGCTCTCGCCGCCGACGAACGGCGGGCCCCACTTGCGCGCCTGGTCACCGACGCCGGGGCGCTCGATCTTGATCACGTCGGCGCCCAGGTCGCCCAGGATCATCGTGCAGTACGGCCCGGCGAGCGCCTCGGTCAGATCGACGACGCGGATGCCGTCCAGGGCAGTCAAGTTGGTCTCCTGGTCATGTAGTCGGGTGGTCGGGTGGTCGCGTGGTCGGGTGGTCGCGTGGTCGGGTGGTCGGGTGGTCAGATGGCGGCTCATGGCTGGCTGGAGAGTGGAGCCAGGCCGCCGCGCTCGGTGACGGCGGATTGGATCTGATAGATGCAGTCGTCGAGCGATTCGTTAATCTGCTTCGGCGTGAAACGCAGCACGTGCTCGCCCGAAGCCGGCGCCTCGTCTGATACGACGATGCCCAGGTCGCTGTAGCTGCACGGCAGCAGGAAATCGACGCGCTGGCGCGAGGGCAGCTCGTCGTCGCGCTCGGCGTGCAGCCCGGCCTCTTTCAGCGCGCGCCACATCAAGTCGTGCTCGCGCGAGCCGACGACCAGGTCGTTGATCTCCCACGCGCCGAACAGCCGCTCGCCCGTCGTCAAGATGAACGTCAGCCGCCGCCAGCGCTTCGACGGGATAGGGTGAGGAAGCTCGACAAGCGGGCCGAGCTGGAGCTTGTAATAGACATGATCGGCGTGCGGATGATCGGCCTCGCCGGGAAACAACTCTCGCCGCGAGACAAGCTCGTGCCCGCGCACCTTCGCGTACCAGTGCACGCTGTACGCGTCCTGCTCGAACGGCTTCGTGAAGTAGAAGGCGACGAATTCCGGCGGGAAGAACTTCGGCGCGGATCGCTGCGGGATGCGATACCAGCCTTCGTCCCGCGCGATCTCGAAATCGCGCGGTGAGTTCATCACGGCGATGAGGACGGACGAATCAGGTTGCATGTCCCGGTCTCCCGTGGCAGTTCTTGTATTTCCTGCCGCTGCCGCACGGGCAAGGCTCGTTTCGGCCTACTCTCTCGAATTCGGTGCGCTGGATGGGCTGTTGCCAGCCTCTGAGTGGGGGACGAAGGTCAGGCTGGTCTGAAGACTCTTCGTCGCGCTCGGCGTCCCAGTCCTCGTCCTCGTCCTCCCAGTCATAATCCTCGTCCTCCCACTCGCTGCTTGCGCCCCGCCCAGCGGGGTCGATGAGTTCCTCCTCGTCGTCCTCGTCGGAGCCAGGTGACGGAGTGCGCAGGATGGACGTGACGGCGCGCCAGATGACGACCACCACCCCGATCAGGGCGATGAGCGACAGGAGGGTGGACTCGAACATCGAGAAAGGGAAGAGGCGCGCGAGCAGCGCGCCGACGCCGGCCGCCAGGAGCACGACGACGAATGCGCCGAGGGCAAGCGCGAGCAGCACGCCGACTGCAGCTACGATCGTGATGAGAGTACGTCTCACCATGTCCTTGCCTCCCTGATCCGGGCGTCGATCTCGGCGACCTTGGCCTGCCCGGCCAGCCACCAGTCTTCGTGCAACTGCGCGTTAAGCTCCTCGACGCTCTTGCCCTGCTGCTCGACCCAGGTGTAATACTTGAGATGGTGCCACTGGCGGCGCAGGTCCGGCGTGCCGTCCTTGATCCAGTCCGTCTTCTGGTCGAGGAAGATGTGTGCACGCGCCACAGCTTCGGCCTCGTCCATCTTCCCGTACTGCCTGGTCATGTCGGCCATCACCGAGTAGTAACGGTCGATGGCGTCCGTGCAGATGGTGACGATCGTGTCTTTCGCCCCGAAACCGTAATGCCTGGCCGTCTTGATCGCGCCGAGAACGTTGCACACGCCGCTGATGCCGAAGATCGTCGACAACTTCTCGACCTTCTCCCGCGGGACGCCGAAACGCTTCTCCAGCGCGCCCATGCCGACCGGGTCGGTCAGCAGTTGCAGCCCCTTCTTGCACTCGACGTCGTCCAGGCACATGATCGCGTCCATGTTCATCACGTTGTGAATCCACGTCACGTGCTTGTCGCCGATGCCCTGGATGTCGTGCGAGCCGTAGCCGTTGTTGTACAGCGTGGGGCATTGGATCGGCTCGAGGCCGACGATTTTGTGATGCGGCCAAACCTGCTTGAGCCGGTCGCCCGCCGCGATGGTGCCCGCCGACCCCATCGCGGAGCAGAACGCAGCGATCGTCCCGTCGCCGATGCCCTGCGCCTTCAATTTCGACGCGAGCTCAACGATCGTGTTGCCGGTGACGTGGTAGTGAAAGCGGTAGTTCCCCATCACTTAGAACTGGTTGAGGATGCGGACGTTCGGATCCGAGCGGCGCAGCTCCCAGGTCTTGTCGTAGATCTCTTTGACGTTGCTCTCGCTGCCGGGCGTCTTGATGATCGAGGCGCCGTAGCCTTCGATGCGCTCGAAGCGCTCCGCGCTCATGCCCTCCGGCAGGACGACGATGCTCTTGAACCCCATGCGGCAGCCGACCCACGCGCCGCCGATGCCGTAGTTGCCGGTCGACGGCCACACGAGCGTGTGAACGCTCGGATCGACCTCGCCGGCCGTCTCGAGATCGACCAACACCGAGTACGCCGCGCCGACCTTGTGCGAGCCGGATGGGAAATCCTTGCCGTACAGGACGGCGATGTTCGCTTCGACGCCGGTCAATTGCCTGGGCAGCACTTCGTAGCGGATGCGGTCGCCGGCGTCGCGCCAGGTGATGTTGAACAGATTGATCGGGTCGAGCGGGTCGCGCGTCATCGCGTCGACGGCGGCGGCGCGCGTCCCGGCGTCGATCGTATCGGGGTGGAGCATCTCTTCGAAAGTCGGTCCGAGGATCATGGTGTCTCCCTATTGCACGTGCCATCGGCGCGAGCTGCGCCGTTACCCTGCAATATCGCGGCGGCGAAATATCAGCATCGCCAGAACGGTCAGGCCAACCGTGTAAACGGCCAGGTTGACCAGGCTGTGGAGCAGCGTGACATCGCCGGCATCGCCGCGGAGGTAAACCGCCAGCGCGTTCAGGTTGAAGTTGAACGTGAACGGCGCGATGGTGCGCCAGGCGCTTGTCTCGAACGCGGCGCCAAGGCTGTTCGCCAGCGCGTCGACGAGCAGCCACGACACGGCGATGGCAACGCCGGCGCCGCCGGATCGCGTGATGACCGTGGCGAACACGCCGATTGAAGCGGTGATAGCGAGCCGCAGCCACGCCAGCAGCCATGCGCCGCCAAATGTCTGCCAGCCGTCCGGCGCGGCCTGCAGCGGGAAGTCGAAGCCGGCTGCTGCCCGAAAGGTCACGAGCATGCCCAGGTGTACCAGGATCGGCACAATCACGATCAGGGCCGTCACGGCGGCCAGCGCGTACAGGAGCTTGGCGAGCAGGAACACGCCGCGCCGCCCGTGGCGCGCCAGCAGGTTCTTCCACGTGTCGAACCCGTATTCGTTGCCGACGGCCGAGGTGATGAAGACGACGATCAGGATGCTGCCGAGAAGCTCGACGATTTGCAGCCCGAATAGCATCGACTGGGGGAACGCGAATGTGTCGACCGTCTGCAGGATGCGGGTTCCGAACCGGCGCACGGCGTCCGCGGCGGCGAGCGTGGGCAGGATCGCTCCGCATAGCCCCGCCGCGGCCGGCAGGAGCAGCACGAGCCAGGTGATGCGCATCCGGCGCAGCTTGATCCACTCGGCGCGCAGCAGTCCGGCCGTCACTTGCTTTTCTCCGCGTCGTCTTCGCGATGCGCGCCGGTGATGCGCAAGAAGACCTGCTCCAGCGTCTCGCGCTCGACGATGACCTGGTAGACGCGCGTCCGGCCGCTGCTCAGCGCGTCGACGATCTCCGGCGCGCGCTCGCGCCCGGCCCTGACGACGATCTGGTTCACGCCGTCGCGCTCGACGGCCAGCCCCCGATAGGGGCTTTCGGGGGCCAGCCCCCGACTGCCTCTATCGGGGGCCAGCCCGTCCAGGCCGGCCACGATCGCGTATGCCCGCTCGATCGGCTCAGCCTCGATGCGCAGCGTGGGCAGATCGCCGAGCAGGTCCGAGACTCTGCCTTCGCGCAGCAGCTCTCCCTTGTCGATGATCGCCACGCGGTCGCACACTTGCTCGATCTCGTGGAGGAGATGGCTGGAGATGAAGACGGTGTGGCCCGCCTGGCCCAGTTGCCGAATGAGCGCGCGCACCTCGGCCTGCCCGGCCGGATCGAGGCCGTTCGTCGGCTCGTCGAGGATCAGCAGTTGAGGGCGATTGAGGAGCGTCGCGGCGACGGCGAGCCGCTGCTTCATGCCGAGCGAATACGTGCGCACGCGATCTCGCTGGCGATCGGCAAGGCCGGTGATGTCCAGCACTTCGTCGACGCGCGCTTCGTCCGGATAGCCGCCTGTGTGCGCCAGCACGCGAAGATTGTCGCGTCCGGACAGAAACGGGTAGAACGTCGGCGACTCGACCAGCGCGCCGACCTGCGGCAGGTACATTTGGCGCGCCGTGACGACGTCGTGGCCCATCACGCGCGCGCGGCCCGCCGTCGGGCGGGCAAGGCCGAGCAGCAGGCGGATCGTCGTCGTCTTGCCGGCCCGGTTCGGGCCGAGGAATCCGAACACCGCCCCGCGCGGCACGCTCAAATTGAGATTCCGCACGGCGATGATCGAGCCGTACCGCTTGGTGAGGTCCTCGGTGACGATGGCAGGCTCGGACATGGCGAAGTTATCGTTTCAGGTATGTGTCGAAAAACGCCGCACGCTTCTTGTATGCGTCGATGCGATTCTCGATCTTGCGGAAGCCGTGGCCTTCGTCCGCGTACACGTGCAGCTCGACGGGCTTGCCGCGCTGCCGAAGCGCGTCGCGGATTTGCTCCGACTCGTCGAGGGGACAGCGCGGATCGTGCGCGCCGGCGAAGAGCTGCACCGGCGCGGCGATCCGGTCGACGAAGAATATCGGCGACATCGCGTGCCAGCGCTCGCCATCCTTCGCCGGATCGCCCATGTGCTGCAGGTCCCAGTACTGCAGGTCGCCACGCGAGTTCTCGTGTCCCGTGAACCAGTTGACGAAGGGCACCAGCGCCGAGCCGGCGGCGAACTTCTCCGGGTGAAACGTGAGGCCGGTCATGGTCAGGTAGCCGCCGTGCGATACGCCTGTGATCCCGATGCGCCTGGGGTCGGCCCATCCCTCGCGCGCCAGGTAGTCGGCGCCTGCGACCACGTCGTTCGTGTCGGCGCGGCCGATGTCGAAGCGATTGGCTTCGCGCCACTGCCGGCCGTAGCCGGTGCTGCCGCGATAGTTCGGCGCCAGGACGACGGTGCCGCGCATCGCCAGGTCCTGGACGGCTACCAGGAAATCATTGTCGTGCTGCGCCGTCGGGCCGCCGTGGACGAATAACACAGCCGGGTTCGAGCCGTCCCTCTTCGCGCCGTGCGGCGCGTACAGGAGCGCCGGCACGTGGATTCCCTCGTCGAGGCTCGGGTAGGTCACGTGAACCGGCTTGACGAAGAGGCTCCGGTCGATCGTCGGAGGCAGCGAGTCGGTGAGCTGGCGAGTCTGGCCGCTGCTTGACGCAGATCCTCGTAGCGGAGCGGAGGGGACGCCCCGCCCAGCGGGGTCAAGTGGCGAAAACAGCCACAGGTCTGCGGGATAGTCGGGTCCCGAATACGTGAACACCAACGAGCGGCCGTCCGGCGTCCATTCGATCTGCGAATGAATGCCGGGCCTGTCCGCGTAGCGCTCGATTGTTCCATTCAGGCCGTGGATGGTCAGGCCGATGTTCCCGTCTCGGTTCTCGCCGTAAGCCAGTCGCTTCCCGTCCGGCGACCAGACCGGATAGTAACACTCGCGTGCGCCGCCGGTAAGCCATTCAATCGTGCGAGCGGCGATGTCGAAGATGCCGATGTCGTAGCTGTCTTTCACGTCCGATATGAAGGCCAGCTTCGAGCTGTCTGGAGACCAGCGGGCGCCGGAGGCATCGACGGCGCCTGCTGCGTCGCCGATCGGGATCGGTTCTCCACCCGCGAGCGGAACCAGGAAGACGCCCATTTTGCCGTCGGCGGTCATCGCCTCGACAGCGATCCACTGCCCATCGGGCGAAGGCTGCGCGGGAATGTCGCTGAACTCGTGGTAGGTCAATCGCTTCGGCGCGCCGCCCTCGGCGGGTAACCAGTACGTTGCGAAATGGCCGTCGCGGTTCGAGACGTAGACGAAGCCGGACTGGTCGGGCATCCAGCGCACCGCCCAGTTGATGGCTTCGTTCGGCGTATCGGGCGTCAGGTTGCGGCTTTCCCCCGTCGCGAGATCGAGCACGAACAGGTCGAAGTTTTCGTCGCCGGCGTAGTCCTGCAGATAGGCGATCCGTCTACCATCGGGCGACCAACGCGGCGAGACGGCCGATTCTTCGGCGTGCGTGATTTGCCTGGCCTCGCCGCCCGCGATCGACAGGCTGTAAAACTGCCAGCGGCCGGTCTGGTTCCACATGAAGACGAGGGACTTGCCGTCCGGAGACAGGTGAAATCCCCCGCCCCAGGCGAAAACGTTGGGGATGCCGAACAGCGTATCGAGATCGGGAAGGATAGGGGGCACGGGCCTCTCCGAAGGTGATACGTGATCACGTGATCACGTATCACGTATCACGCATCACGTATTACTCAGTCCGCCAACCCTTCAACCGATTCCGCCTTGACAGCTTCCACCGCGCCGGTCGGCATGGGCTGATGAATCTCAACCGGGTGGACGTGCTCGGCGACGGTGCGCGCCGTGTCGCGCACGCCAAGCTGCTCGAACAGGAAAGCGAACCGCCTCTCGAGCGCCTGGCCGATCGCCGCGCGCGCCTCGGCGGACAGGTTCCAGAAGTCGCGCTTGAACGGGCCGATGGCTTTCTTGCGCGTCTTGTAGATGAACTGCTCGTCGGTGTCTTTGGCCTTGCGCTCGTTCATCGCGTTGTGATACAGCCAGTCGCGGATCTCGTCGCGCAGTTGCCTGGGGATCGTCTCGTGATCCATGATCAGCGTCTGGAACGCGGTCGCCAGGTGCACCTCGACCGCGCCGCTCTCGACGAATTTGCCGAAAGCGGATTCGGGCAGCGTCGATGCGCCGTGCTGCACCGCGCCGCCTAGATGATACTCGACGCGCGCCGCGTCGCTCAGCCGGCGCAGCACGTCGAAGTCGATCGCCACGTCGGCGAGTGTGCCGTCGGGCAGCACCACGCCGCCGTGCGACGTGCCGGTCTGGATACTGATCTTGCTGATGCCGGTCATGCTGCCGAGCGCGGCGTTGTACCCATCCATGAAGGCGCGCAGCTCTTCTTCGTTCGAGTTCTTCCCGCCGACCTCGCCGATCTCGCCGCCGAGCGAGATCGTCACGCCGGCGGGCTGCCGCTCGCGCACGAAGCGGCTTACCTCCGCGCAGCGCTCGAAGTTTGCACGCTGCTGCTCATACGTCGTCGGCTGCGACAGGTCGACGAGCGTTGAGGTGTCGATGTCGATGTTGTAGAAGCCGGCGGCGACGGCTTCGCTCGACAAGTCGCACACCGCCTGCATTTCGGCGTCCGGCGTCTCGGCGAACTTCTTAGCGTTGATCTGAAAGTGATCGCCCTGGATGAACAGCGGGCCGCGATGTCCCTCTTTGACGGCGGCGGCCAGCACGGCGCTGGCGTACTCGGCCGGGCGCTGATCGGTGTAGCCGATTTCAGAACGGGCGATCTCGAAGATGATGGCGCCGGCGTCGATGGCGCGCGCAGCGCGGAACACGGCCCGCGCCGAGTCGTACGCCAGCATGCGCAGGTTCATCGCGGGCACGGTGAAGCTACGCTCGATCGCGCCCTGGCCGCGCGCCATGTACAGCTCGTGGATCGAGGCCGGGCGGATGCCGAGCGCCTGCGCGATCTCCCAGATCAGCCAGCGCGCGGCTGCCTTCGTCTCGCCGTCGCCGAACACGGCCTCGTAGACGAGACCGTCCAGGCGCGTCTTGAGCCGGGCTTCGTCGGCGACGGCCGCGCGCCCATCGCTCGGCGCGACAGAGTTCTGCAGCGATTGCAGCAGTGCATCCATTGCCTTCATAGCTTATTTTCTCCGGGTTGAAACGATGTGTGATGGTGCTTCGAGCCAGCGGAATAGCGTGCGCCGGATGGTGCGATTCCAGCGTGCGTCGCGCGGAAACTTCTCGCGTGTCGTGACGATGAGTTGAGCGAGATGCGCCGTGCGCGAACGGGCGGCGGTGCGCTCGTGGGTGCGTGGCATACGGATACCCGCTTTTGCCACTGGCTTTACACCGTCTCAAATTGCATGAGACGTAACTTCTCTGGCGCCAGGCGGGTGCTCAAATCGAGAATCTCAATTCCAACTAACCGGCCATCGTTGTCAAAATCCAGGATGATGCCGGGTTGGACTTCTTCGGACTCGACTATCTCCGCGTCGTCCAACTCAAAGTACAGCGCGTCGTCTTCACTGTCTATTCTGACTTTCATTTCTTCTTATCCCAAACGACGGTCAAAGAACAGAGTTACAATCCGATGGGGCTGAACATGCGTGTTGATCACATGAGCGCGACTCCATAATGCGCCCCCTGCGCCCGACACTTCTCAAAAAGAAAAAGGGCGGGACACACGACATTCATCCTCGACTCGGTTCTGCTTTCATCTGGGATGCTGTCCCGCCTGAATCTTGTTATGTCTCAGCCGTTACAGCTCGGTAATCTCAGGGACATGCTCGTCTTCGTACTTCTCAATCAATACGCCCAAGATTTCCATGAATGAGGCTAAGGGATGAGTCTCGTCCTCACCCACTTGGTCAATCAAATCGTCTAACAACTTGACCACCTCTTGGTATTCTTCCTCTGTATGGGGAACATATAACACTTCGGAGATCGATGGCCAGACCGTTGCTACCTGTTGAATCCTAGCCGTTAACATGGCCTACTCCTTCCACTTGCCCGTGTCGTACTCGTCGTGCGTCAAGACTGCACGGATGTAAACTTTGCGGCGATTGTAGTGGATAGCCGCAATGAGCCTAGCTTTGTTTCCACCGATATTGAACACCGTCACAGGGCCTACTTGGTCTGCACTGGGGAAGGCCGTCCGTAAATCGACGAAGGATGTAAAGTTTCTCGACTTCATCGACTTGTACCAATGTTGGAGTGCTGACTTGGCATCCGGATGTCTCCCCGCAAACTCATTGAGCCTTTTCCGGGTGATGATGTGCATGGAGAGTTTCCTACTCTTACATCCTTGCCAATACCATTATACCCTCGAATCCGTTTTGCTTGTCAAAGTTCACCGTTACAATGATACTCGCCTTCGCGGGAAGTCAAGCCGTGAAGTCACCGTTCCGGCTTGTTAGCTATCGCCTCAACAGATCCGGCATCCGTCGGCACGCAGAGCGTGATCCACTGGCAAATGAGCCTCCTGGCTCTTGCGAAATTCAGCGGGTCGGGAGAGGTGAGGAATTCGCTCTAGGCGCCGCCTGTCTTCAAGGCGTCGAGCAGCGCGCTCAGGATGCGCGCGCGATACTCGATCGCCGTGGCGACGTTGCGCTGGTGCAGCTCGTACAGCGCCGCGTCGACTTCCGTCTGGCCCGGCTTGCCCGAAGGCCGCATCGGCACGACGGTTGCACTGTCGCCGTCCATGCGGATGATGCTGCGCGCGACGGCCCGGGCCTGATCGAACTGCGCGCCGCTCTCCGCGCCGATTTCGACGGCGCGCGTCTCGACCGTCAGCGTGGCGGCGTCGTCGATGTACTGCGCGATTTTCTCGGCCACGCTTTTCAGCGATTTCTCCAATTCACTTGCCATGCGATGTCTCCTCCTAATAGTATTGCCCTTCAACAACTGCGCCAGCCGCGAAGATTGTTTACCACGGATTTCACGGATAGCACCGGTGGCTGCCTGTCAACGTCCGTGTAATCTGTGTTATCCGTGGTTAGTCCTGGGTTGCACTTGGGATCGCGCTATGCTGAGATCGCCCCATCTTTGCGCTTATTGAATTCGGCCAGCGCCTGGCTGATGAACCGCCATGCCGTGGGCAGCGCAAGGACGGCGCCGCCGGGCACGCTGAGCAGCGTCACGAGCTTCACCGCACTTTGCGCGGAGACGATGAAGGTCTTGACGAAGGTGTTGCGCGATTCAATCGCGATGCTCAACGCACGCTGATGCAGCGCGAGTGTCTGCGCGTCGGCGGGGCCGTGCCACAGGTTTTTCGCGTCCCCGCTCCAGCCGATCGACGTTCGGCACACCAATCGACCCTCGATCCGGGTTTCGACCCACGCGTAGCTGCCGACGTTTCGCAGCAGCGCATCGACGAACTCCTGGAACTGCCGGGTTACGGTGTCCAGGCCGGCGACGATCTTCTCGCCCAGACCGAAGCTGACGGCCGGCGTACCGGTCTGAATCTCGTTCAGCAGGGCGAGGGCTTCTGCTTCCGGATCGCCCAGCGCGGCCGCGGGCGACGAGGGGTCGAACGACGGCGCGGCCGCCTGTGCGCTGACGAACGTCTGCAGCCGCTCGACGGCGGCGTCGAGCGCGCGCTGAGCGGCCTCGACCTGCGACTCTCCGGTTGCCAGCGCCGCCGAAGCGGCCTCGAGATCGGCCGGCAGGTCGACGCGCCAGACCGGCGTATCCTCGACCGCCGATCCGGCTTCGAACGAGACTGCCTCCGCCATAGGAGGCGCGGCGGACCAGAAGTCCAGCACGCCGCCGAGCGCGATTGGCGCCTGAAACTCAAATGAGAATTGTGTTGCCTGATGATCGCTCATGTTCAACACCGTAGGGCAGGTTTCTTACCTGCCCTCAGCAATGGCGGCTATGAAAGCCGCCCTACTGTTAAGTTGCGGGCCCCCAACCGCGTCCTCGTGGTTGGACACGCCCGCGCGGACGCGGGCTTCGAGCTTATCTAAAGAGCGGTGGTTCAGAGCGCCTTCAACGCGCCAAGCAGCCCTGCGGCCGCCGACACGGCTGTCTTGAGCATTTCCACCCGGTTCACCTGCGCCTGCTTCGTCATGTCCATGTGGATCGCCCACAGCGCCTCGTCCACCTCCCCCTGCCGGGCGGGGATGCACACCAACGCATCGCCGTCGATCGTGAAGCGCGATCTGGCGCGCAGTTGAGCCGACCCGCCGAACCGGCCCGACTCGTAGGTCACCGCGCTCATGTCGTCCGCCGTGTACGTCAGCACTTCCAGGCTGGAAATGTCGTCGACCGCTTTCTGGAGGGTCTCGCCGAGCTTGTCGGCGAATTTCTGCAGCGAGTCGGTCAGGCCGGCCTTCGCTTTGCCGATCGTTTCCATCAGGCCATAGTCTACCGCTGCTGCCGTCCCGCTGCTTGTGGCGGCGACAACCTGAGCCGGCGCCGGCTCACGGGGCGCCGCAACGGGTTGAAGGGTTACAGCGCCAATCTCCGGCCGTTCGCGAGCAGGCCCGTCTGCAACGGGCAATCGCACCGCCGGATCGCCGAGCACGACGTAGCTGCGCGCGTCGTTGTTCGCCGTCCACATGCCGGCCAGCTTCAGATCGTCGGGCATCGCGCCGAACTCGATCTCTTCAAGCTCGACGCTCAGGTCGGAAGATAATTCGGCGTATCGCTCGTTGAAATATTCGATCGCGGAGCCGATAGGGTGACCTTCCATCAGGCGCTTCAGGGTGCTCTTGAAGACCTCCGTCTGGCGGCCCGCGCGCTCCCACATGAATGAATAGCCCCAGGCTCGATCGACATGGCCGACGACTGCCAGCGCGCCGCCCTTGGGGTGACCCAAAAGCCGCTGCGGGAGGCGCGCAATATACGACTGTGGCGCGATCTCCCGGCGCTTGCCGTCCTTGCGGATGAACTCGTCGAAGCGGGGCGTTCCGCCGCCGTAGCAGGCGAACAGGAACGCGATCAGGCCCAGCAGGCGCGCATCGTCGCCTATGTCATCGGTGGAGAAGTAGTGCTCTTCGGGGATCGGCTTGCGCCAGGCATTCGGCCCGGGCCAGTCCTGGCATAGCAAAGCGCCCTGGTGGGACAACTGGCGCTCGTCGCCGTTGGGAAAGCCCATCCCGTGGCTCGCAGAGAACAGCAGGGCGGGTGTTTCCGTCCCGCCGAGCAGGGCGCTCAGATTTGCCTTGGTCGCTTCGTCTTTCAGCAGTGTGCGGAACGTCCAGTTCTTCTGATCCTGCGCTAACTCATCGGCAAGCGGCTCGACCAGCTCGACTGCGCTGAGGTTCGTCGCTTTGTCGTCGGGATTCTGCACGCCGAAGAACGCCGCCTTTCTCGGCAGCGCGATCTTGCCCCTTTCGGCGTCGACGACGCTGCGTGCATACTGCGCGTATTCTTCCAGCGTGTCAAAGTGAATGCGGCCGACGGCATACTGCACGTCGAGCTGATACTGAAAGCGATAGGGGATGGTCTCCGGATCGCCGACGATCAGGAGGTAATAGGGCACTTTGTCCGGATCGGCGGGGCCAGGCCCCGCGCCGTGACGGGCCAGAAACGCGGTTTTCGATTCGTTCGGCCTGTAAGCGTTAACGTCGGCATACTCCCGGTAGCGCCCTCCGGCTTGAGCCTGGCGGTACGCCAGCAATTCGCTAAGCGCCTCGCGGATGGCCGGATCGGCGCCATGCGCGAAGATCACGCCCCAGCCGGTCTGGGACACGTCTTTCGGATCCACTCCTTCTTTGACGCCGTAGTGCGATTCCTGACGTTGGCGCGCTTTCAGTTCGTCGATCTGCTCGACGTCAAGGCCCTCTCCGCGAGCCAGAGCCGACAAATCCTTTGCCGTCAGCGGAGGCAGCAGATACTCGCCGCTGGCGCCGTCGATGCCATTGAAGTAAAGCTCATCGCTCATTTCGTCTCCTCTCTGAAGTCAGCCGCCGGATGGATCACGCGAAGCGGAGCGGGAGCAGGGCCGCCGAGCGGCCGTTCAGGGATAAGAGCACTCACCAGTGTCCGGATCCCATGTCCCGCCGCTTGCCTCGCATTCAGCCTGGGGGTCGGGCGGCGGGTTGCAGGTCTCCGTGTCCGGATCCCAGATCCAGCCCTGTGCCTCGCACTCGGCCTGGGGGTCGGGCGGCGGCTCACAGGTCTCGGTGTTTGGGTCCCAAATCCAGCCCTGTGCTTCACACTCGGCCTGGGGGTCAGGCGGCGGCTCACAGGTCTCCGCGTCCGGGTTCCAGATCCAGCCCTGGGCCTCGCAATCGGCCTGGGGGTCGGGTGGCGGCTCGCAGGTCTCGGTGTTCGGATCCCATATCCAGCCAATTTCCTCGCATGCGACCTGGGAATCTGGTTCTGGAATCGGCTCGAGACATATCTCAGCGGACGCATCCCATACCCAGCCGATTTCTTCGCATGCGGCCTGGGAGTCAAGCTCGGGATTCACCTCCAGACACATCTCCGCGGATGGATTCCAGACTCCTCCGATTTCTCCGCACTCAAATTGAGGATCGCCAAAGAAGCAGGTATCTCCATCAAAAACACCGCCCAAGGCTTCGCAGACTTCGGCCGGATCGTCCGCGTAGCAGGCGCCGGAGGATTCGTCATAAACGCCCCCCATTTCTTCGCAAAACGCGGCGAATTCTTCTTCGATTTCCTGCAGAATGTCATCCGGGAACGGCTCGTACTCTTCGTCTACGCGTTCTAAGTCTTCATAGGCCCGTATTAGCTCCTCATCCTCGTAGTACACGAAGTCATCGTCCACCACCACGATCGATTCTTCAGTCAGCTCGAAAATGTCCGGATCGATCTGCTGGGCGCGGCCCGCCGCATCACTGTATCGTTGGAAGTCCATCCCAACGCCGACACGCAGGGCGCCGGTTGCCGTGGGCCGCTTGACGTCGAAGATTCCTTTCTGGAGCAACTTCCCGTCGGAATACACCAGGATTTCATATCGCCCCACGGGCAGCATGTTGCCCGGCTTGACGCCCAGGCCGCGCGCGCGTAACTGCTTTTTTCCGGGGCTGGAAGGCGGAACCGAAAACGGCTTTACCGGCAGCGGGATCTCCTGTCCATTCAGCTTCAGCGTTTGCGTGAAGTTGAACTGCTGCGGGCCGTTCTGGATGCCGAAGCCAAAGTATATTTTCTTCGCATCCAAAGGGAACGTCCAGGCCAGTTGTAGAATCTCAGGCCTCTTTTCGTCGTATTCACGCCCGAGCACCATCTGCTCGACGACCGTTCCGGCGATCGTGCTTCCGGGCTGATTGCTCTGCGACAGGTCAATCCCTCCGGCTGCAGGGGCGGTTGTCGCAGTGGGTGGTTGGCCGGCTGCCGGTTGGGCAGCGGTCGGCGGGGCGGCAGGTGGTGAGGCAGGTGGCAGGGCAGATTCAGGCTGAGCGGTTGGCGGCTGGGCCGTCGCCGGCTGGCTCCCGCCCCCACAGCCCGCAGCAACCAAGAGCGCGGCTATGGCGCAAAGAATGAGCGTGATGCGAAACGGTCTCATGAGGTTCTCCTCGAACTACGTCGAACGTCTATGACTTCGCGTCATGGAACGATGATCGCCCCAATACTGGATTCCGCTCCCGGCACGCCGCCCACGCCCCACCAACCCAGATCGCACGAGAAGGCTTGCCCGTAGTGGACACGCACGTAGTAAACCCCTGGCGCATTGGGCACGTTGAAGGTCAGGGATCCACTACCCTGGACACCCTCCGGGCCGGGTTGGCCGTTGTAGACGCACCCTTTCGGCTCGTTGATCGTCGCGTCGTCAGCGATGCCAACCAGAATCTGATCGATGCACCCCGGACAGCCGACGTCTTGTATGAAGTAGTTCACATTGACCGTGACGGAGCTGCCTGGCGCGGCGTGCGCGCGGTGCCCCTGTCCTTGAATTTGAACAGCCTCGATCGTGAACAATTCACTGCTGTCGACCAAGGGAAGTCCGGGAAGTGGAACCTCCGTCGGCGCTGGCATCGGCGTGGGTGTATCCGTGGGCGTCCGCGTGTGGGTCGGCGCGGCGGTGATCGTTCGAGTGGGCGACGGCGTGCGCGTCGCGGTTGGCGTCGGCGTCTTGGTCGGGCAGATCGGGCCTTTGACGGTGATCTGCTCTTCGACGGATTGCCCGTCGCTGGAGCGAACGGTGAGCGCCCCGCGTTTCTCCACGCAGAACAGGCCGAACACTTCGAACGGCGTGCTGGCCTGCGGCGAGTTGTCGAACAGGATGGTGTAGGGCGGCACGCCTCCACGCGGCTCGACGAAGATCTCTTGCGCCCAGATGCCTACACCCTGCTCGTTCGTCCCCGCCTCGCGAAACGCGCCTGTGCGCCATATCAAGCCGAGCGGCGGCAGGCCGGGTGTGGTGGATGGTCGCGTTGGCGTGGGCGATGGCGTAAGAGTGACTTCCTCAGGCGCGCCAAATATGCAGGTCTCCTGCTCAAATACACCGCCGAGGGCTTCGCAGGCTTCCGCCGGATCGCCACTCACGGTGCAGGCGTTTGTCGAGTCGTCGTAATCGCCGCCTGCCTCTGCGCAGCGTGCGGCATTGCTCAGATCAGAAGCCGCTTCGATCGCTTGTTGAATATCATCCGGAAATGGCTCATACTCTTCATCGACGTTGTCCTGGGCTGCATACGCCTCTACAAGCCCCTTCTCGTCATAGTATGCTAGTTCTTGGTCCACGGTTACGAGTGGTTCTTCGATCAGCTCGAAAATGCCCGGATCGATCTGCTGGACATCCGGCGCCAAATCACTGTAGCGATTGAAGTCCACCCCCACACCCACTTGCAGGGCGCTCGTCGCTATGGGCTGCTTGACGTCGAAGACACCGGTCTGAAGCATCTTGCCGCTGGCGTACACAGTGATTTCGTATCGCCCTTCCGGAAACGTCTTGCCCGGCTTAACGGCCACCCCACGCGCGTGGAACTGCTTTTTACCGGGGCTGGACGGCGGCACCGAAAACGGTTTCACCGGGAGCGGAACTTCTTCTCCATTCAGCATCAGCGTCTGCGTAAAGCTAAACTGCTGTGGTCCATTCTCGATGCCGAAGCCGAAGTAGATTGTCTTGGAATCCACAGGGAAGGTCCAGGCCAGTTGGAGAATCTCCGGCTTCTGCGCGTCGTATTCACCCCCAAAGACCATCTGTTCCACAATCGTGCCGGCGATCGTGCTTCCGGGCTGGCTGCTGCGCGACATGTCGATGACTATGCGCGTGGAGTCAATCGTCGCAGTGGCAGGTCGCGCCGTGGGCGCCTGGCCGGCCGCAGGTCGGGTGACAGCAGGCGGCGCAGGGGACTGGGTCCGGCCTGCTTGCGGTTCACCGGCCGGCGGCTGGGAGCCACCCCCACAGGCTACGGCCACCAGCAGAACCATAATGGCGCAAGCGATGATCATGGTGCGCAGCGGTCTCATAGTGACCACTCCTTCTCCGGCAGCCACACCCTCACGGACGGAAGGGAACACGGACGACGATGAGGTCTCATAGTGACCTATCCTTACTCTGGCTGCCACACTTCACTGCCCCGCCGGGGACGCCTCGCAGACTTGGCGGTACGGAACGTAATCGGGCAGATAAAGCCGCCACTCTTCGGGCGAGAGGCTGCGCCCAGCCAGCCGGCAAGCCAGCGCCCGCGCCTGCGCCGGGTCTTGCGCAGCGCTATCAAGGTCGGGCTGCAACTGGCGTGCGGATTGCGCGGCCCACACCAGGATGGCGTCTCCCAGGCTGGCGGCGTATTCCAGGCCATCCAGGCTGCGAGTGAACGCCGCGCTGTCGACAGGCCCTTCATAACCCAGCAGCGGCAGGCTTATCTGGTTAAGCTCCCATTGCCAGTCGGCTAGATGGTTCTCATTGTCCGCGTAGATCAGGCTGGTGTTGCCGAACTCATCCGAGTTGAACCCCACCAGGAGCGGCTGCCCACCCGGAGTCACGGGTGCGGATTGTATGCGGTTCAGGTCGCTCCCATCCCATAGCTCGACGCCGATGGTCGTGTCGCCGGACACCAGAAAACCGCCGTCGCTCACTGCCAGGGTCGTCACTTCGCCGGCGGCCTGCTTTTCATTCAGCAGTCTGCCTGATGCCGCATCCCACACTCTGATCATTTTATCCTGCCCGCCGGAGTAGAGCTTCGCGTCTTCGTAGTTATCGTAACTGAACGCCAGGCTCGCCACCGCTCCCGCGTGTCCCGCCAGCAAGTCGCCGATCGACTCCAGCGAGGCGGCATCGCGGCGATCGATGCTTCCATCTCCTTTACCGACGGCCACGGCTTTCCCATCCGCGCTGAAGGCCAGGCTCCGACCGGGCGCGCCGAGTTGGATTTGCTTGAGGGGCTGGCCGGTCCCCGTGTCCCACAGGAACAGCAGGCCATCGTCGCCGGTCGAGACGAGCAGGTCGCCGTCGAGCGGGCTGAAGGCCACGGCTCGCACCTGATCGGTGTGGCCGGCCAATGGATCCCCGATCGCCTGGCCCTGCCGCACATCCCACAAGCGCACGGTGTGATCTTCCCCGCCGGAAACCAGGATCGGCTGCTCCGATTCCGGGCGATACGCCAGCGCATTAATCTTCCCCGTGTGGCCGCGCAGGAAGTATCGCAGCACAGCCGTCTTTTTCAGGCTCGCGAGCAAATTGTCGAAGACCTGCGACGTAGGAGCAGTGTCATACGCCAGCACTCTGAGCAGCAACTGGCGGTCGAGCCTCGTGGCGGGTAACGCGGCGGCGGCCGTGTCGAGCTGGCTGGAAAGCGCCAGACTCGACTGCTGCTGGGCGATCACGCCGAGTACGCCTGCGACCACGGCGGCGACGAAGGCCACCACCGCTACGGTCGCGATGATGCGGGTGAGCCGGCGCTGCCGGGCCGCGGCCTGCGCCTCTTGTTCGGCGCGTTTTCTTTCGGCCTCGGCCGCCTGCTCGGCGGCGCGCGCCGCGCGCGATTGCTCTTCGGCGATGCGTCGCGCGGCCTCCAGCTCGCGCTGCCGCTGCTCTTCATTCTCGCGCTCCTCGCGCTCGTAATGCTCTTCGGAGGCCGTGAGGAATTCGCGCTCCAGCTCTGTCATTTCCGCCGCGTGGTCCGGATCGGCGGCCCATTCGAGCGCCTGCACCAGCCGCAGGCCGCGATACAGGACGCCGCTCTCGCGCATCAGGTAGTCCCAGTCGTGGGCGCTCTTCGTCAGGTCACGGTGAATGCGCAGCCCTTCGCGGTTCTGGTCGATCCATTCGTGGAGCCGGGGCCACTCGCGGATGAGCGCCTCGTGCGCCACCTCGGCCGTCGCTTCGGTAGTGACGACCAGGCGGTTATCCACCAACTTCTTCAGCGCCGCGTCGACCAGCGGCTTCTCTTCTGCGCGCGGGCTAAGCTCGGCCAGGCCGGCGCGGCGGCGCGTGTCCTGCGCGCCTTCGCCCAATTCCACCAGCCGCAAGAAGATGCGGCGGGCGATGGCTTGCTGCTCCGGCGACAGCTCTTGATACACGGCCTCGGCCGTCTTGGCGATCGCGCCGCGAATACCGCCCGCTTCGGCGTAACCCCGCAGCGTCATCAGGCGTCCCCGGCGGCGCTTCCACGTCTCGAGCAGGGCGTGCTGCATCAGCGGCAAGGCCCCAGGCTCGTCGCCCACCTCCTTCAGGATCACGTCCACCAAGCCCGGCTCGAAATCCCAGCCGCCCGCGCGGGCCGGTTCCTCGATCGCGCGCCGCAGCTCGGCCGGGGTCATCGGTCCCACGAATTCCTGTTTAGTGGAGACCGCCTCGCGCAGGTTGTGGTACTGCGCACAGTGCGCGTAAAAGTCGGCGCGGAAGACGATGATGACGATGGTCGGGCCGTCGGTCTGTTCCGAAGAGGCATAGATCAGGTTGTCGATGAACGCCTTGCGCTCGGCCTCGTCCTTGCACTGGGTGAAGACCTCCTCGAACTGATCCACGACGAGGACCAGGCGGCTGCCTCCGCTCCAACTGAGGATTTTGCGCACGGTCAAATGCAGCGTGCGCTCGTCCTTCCGCAGATCGTCGATCAGGGCCGTCGTGGCCGTGAGCGACTCCGCGTCGCGCGTGAGGGACGAGGCCAGCGCCTCCAGCGGCCGTGCCGTCGGAGTGACGATGTGCACCTGCCATGCCGTGCTGCCCTCGGGCGGCAGCGTGCCGTCGGCCAGCGGCGTACCGCGCTTGAGCGCAGGCAAGACTCCCGCGCGCACCACGGATGACTTGCCGCTGCCAGACGCGCCGATGATGACGGGCAGAAAGCGGCTGGTGCGCAGCTTGCCCGTCAGCTTGGCGGTGAGCAGCTCGCGGCCGTAGAACTTGTCGGCGTCGTTTTCGGTGAAGTATTCCAGGCCCTTGAACGGCGGTTCGCCCGGCGCGGGTGCTTCGGCGTCTGGCTCCTCCCCGAACAAGCGCCCTTTGCGGATGCGCATGAACAAGACGGGAATCGCCCACTCGATCCGGTTGCGATCGAACACTTGCAGGCGGGACTGATTGAGCGCGCGATCCACTTCGCCGTGCTCGGCCAGCCGCGCGTAGAACTCGCCCGCCAGCAGGCGGGACAGATCGATCGGAACCAGGTCCTGCATGGCGACGACGGCGGGCACGCCGGCCTGCACCAGCTTGGGCGCCAGCCCGACGAACGGGCTCTCGGCTTGGGCGTCGCGCGTGGCGCTTTCGCACGCCACCAGGAATATCAGGTGCGGCAGCGTGCCCAGCGCCGCGAACATCGAGAGGATTTCTTCGTCCTTCACCGCCTGCCACGCGCCGTCGGCCTTTTCCAGGTAGAGCGCCGCCTGGCCATCTCCGCGCTCACTCCGGCGGCGAAACGCGCCGTGGCCGACGAAGTGGAAGATGTGGCTCTTGGCCAGGTGCGGGGCGATATTGAACAGGTTGGTCGTGCCCTCGACGATGGCGTAGCCTTCTTTCTCCAGCTTGGAGCGCAGCTCAGGCGTCACGCCGGTGCGTCCGGGCAGGAGAGTGACCTGAATCTTGTCCTGCCGGCGCAGCTCGCTCAGCGCGCGGCGCAGGTTGTCGATCTCGGCTTCGACGTCGACGGGCGCCAGGCCGCTCGGCAAGTCGAGCGGGTTCGAGATCGCGGCCAGGATGCGAATGGGCGCCTCGGCCACAGGGGGCGGCTCGCGTATCTCCAGGCTGGTGTAGCGCGAGAAGGGTGTGAGCGTCGACGCGCCGAGCGGCACGGCGCGGCCCCGGTGCAGGTGGTAAATCCGCTCCCAGGGGATGGCATGCAGCTCGACGGCGGCGTTGTCGACCCACAGCCGTATGCGCAAGCGCCCGCCCGTCGTCGCTTCGGCGATGCCCGTCGCCTTATCGTAGGCGCGGCGGATGTCGCCCGCGAACAGCGCGTTGAAGAGTGTCATGCCGTACGCTTCGGCCTCCAGTTGGAGCGCGAGCAGGGCCTGACGGTCGAGCTTCAACTGGCCCCCGGTGAAGCGACTCCCGTCCTCCAGTTCCGCCTCGACCGGATACGCCTGTCCCCGCTCGTCGTAGGGGAAAATGCGCACCAGGAGGTCGGTATAAGCGTCGGACATGACGATGTGCTCCTACCCGAATAGTTACAGACCGCGTAACGTGCCTGCGAAGAGCTGGCGGCTCAACATCTTGTCATCGTCCCCACTACTATCCGGTTCGTAATAGCGCACGGTCCAGCTATCGTCTTCAGCTAAAGTAATCGGCCTGTCTTGCGGCTGGCTCAGAATCTTCCCCCGGAAATAGTAAGAATCGAACATCCGGAAGAATTCTGTGGCATAGATATCGGCCACGGCGGCATACTGTTTCCCGCGCATGATCAAGGTGTTCTCGTCGTTGTTCACAGTGGAGTTGTTGGAGTAGTTGGCGGAGCCGATGACAAGGACGGGGTCCCCGCCGAAGGGATCGGCGATGATCAGCTTGGCGTGGATGTGGACGCCTTGATGGTGAAAACTTTCTTTGCCCGCCAATAGCCTGTTCTGGAAATCGTGGAGCGGGCTGCGCAGGGTCACGGCCAGGCTGACCTCATTGCCGGGCTTGCGATCGATAACCGTCACATCCTGGTTCTCACCCAGGCTTCGACTCTTGTCGATGAGGATGAAGCGCAGAGTTCCTTTTGGCGGCTTCTGACTCGCCGGCACTAATACCTCCCTGATCTGAGGAGCCAACTCGAATGGAGCGCACACCAGCAAGCACTTCGCATTCCTGCAAATATCGGCATACAGGTCCAGCATGTCTGAATTCTTCTGCGGCGAGAAGATGGCCCAAATGCCCGGACCGTCACGCAGCTTCTGGCCAATGACTGAGACGTCGGTCTCGACGGCAAGCGCCTGTTTGAGTTCTCTCACAGGCGTGTCAGCGTACAGTAAATTGAAGTAATTCTCGTACGTCGCCGCCACCTTCGGATCGGTGATGGCCTGCCCGACGTTCAACTGCCCATAGATGCCGCCGTCCGTCCAGTTTGTCGAACCGGTCCACACGGCCCTGGGGGCGCCATTCTTGAGCAGAACGACGAACTTGTTGTGGCTGATCTGGCCCTGATTCTTGCGCTGAGCGCAGACAGCATCCAACCCGGCATGCCGGGCTGCCTGCTCATTGTCCTTCCCTGTTTTTTCTTCGTCATAGTGATAAACCACCTTCACTTCGGCCCCGCGCTGTATGGCGGCATGCAGGCTCTGTAACAGCTCCGGTTTCTCGAATTCGTAGATGGCGGCGTGCAAAGCGTAGCGGCTGTCTTTCGCCCGCGCCAGGAAGGCGAGGATGGCCTCTTCCAGTCCGCGTGACAGCCAGGCATACGCCTCGTTCTGCTTTGGAGCGGGCAGCTCGCTCGGATCATTATCGCCGAATTTTTCGATGTAGGTTTGGCTGGAAGCTGCGGCGCGGTTGAAGAATACGGCTGTTGCGGGGGACTTCGGATCTTCCATTTTCACCTCCACCCGCACTTTGGCGCCCGGCTTGAGCTGATTCCACCGGCCGTACTGCGCAATGACCCGGTATCGGTACGTGCGACCTGGCTCGACCTTAGAATCCACGTAGCGGAACGACTGCCACGGCGAGCGATCGGTGGTGTTTGGGGGCGCTTTGACTTCAACTGGCTCAGGAGGGCGAAAGTCAACCATCATTTCAACCGGCTCGGCTGCGGCGCCCCCTCGGGCGGCTGGCCCTGGCAATTCAGCTTGGCTCGACGTGTCCGCGCCTGCCGCATCACTGGGAAAGCGAAGCCTGTTTGCGAGCCAAAGCTCCTCCAGAGGCGCTCCGGTCGAGTCCAGCTCCGTCCTCTGGATCGAGAATCCGAGGCAGCCTGCCCGCTTGGATTCCTCCAGATCGAATCCCAGTATCACCGTGTAGGTGCCGGCGATGGCTTGAACTGTGAGACCATCCTTCGCAGCACGGACTTTCATGGTTTGTCCTCCTATGGTGCGATGGATGCCCCCGGTTGAGAGCGCCAAAGGAGACGCGCGAGCCATCCGCAGCGCGTTATCGCCAGAATCATACTGCGTGACGACCAGGACTGTCAAGTGCGTTGCACGGATTTGTAGAATGTCCCCGCCGCCCTCGTTCCCGAGAACGGCTCGCGAGAGCGGGAGCCGGGAGCACTTGTGAATAATCTGGTATGTAGTGTGCACGCAAAACATGTCAGGTGGCTCACCGCCCGCGTCCCCGCGGGCGGCCAACCGCGAGGACGCGGTTTGGCGAGCACTGTAACGAGTGACAACCTTTGCGTGCACACGTTATGTAACGGATATTGCTTTTTCATGAAATATGTGTTACCATTCATCGTACCATGCACTGGGTCGTTCTATCCTACTCGATGCCTTCAGGCGGTCGATCGGGGCCGCGTGTCACGCAGTGGCGTCGCTTGCGGCGACTGGGCGTGGTCACGCTCGCCGGTGGCTCGCACGTGCTCCCCGCACGCGACGAGTGCCTCGAGGCCTTTCAGTGGCTGGCACAGGAAATCCGGGACGCGAAAGGCGAGGCGGTGGTCATGCGCGTGCAGGGCGTCGAGGGCCTGACCGACCGGAAAATCGTCGATCTGTTCAATGCGGCACGTGGAGAGGAGTATGCCGCGATCGAGGCGGGTGCGACGGCCTTGGAGAAGACTGCGCGTTCAAAGGCCGGCTCGAGAGACCCGGCTTCTCTGCTCAACGAGCTAAGCAAACTGCGCCGCCGCCACGCGGAGGCGGCTCGCGTCGACTACTTCGCCTGCCCCGAGGGAAACCGGGTCGCCGCCCATCTGGCGCGCCTGGAGCATTTACTGTCACCCGGCACGGCGCCGAGTGAAAAGGTCGCGCCTGTGAGGATCGCCGACTACCGCAAGCGGCGCTGGGTTACTCGCCCTCGCCCGCACGTGGATCGGCTGGCATGTGCCTGGTTGATACGCAGGTTCGTCGATCCCAGGGCGGTCATTCGCTACGCCGCGCGCCCGGAGCCTGGCGAGATCGCATTCGACATGGACGAAGGCGAGTTCGGGCATCAGGGCAATCTATGCTCGTTCGAGAAGATGCTGCTTGCATTCGGGTTGGGCGATCCCGCGCTGCAAATGCTCGCGGAGATCGTCCACGAGATCGATTTGCGCGATGGGCGTTACGCACGACCGGAGACGGCCGGCGTCGAGGCGATTCTGGCCGGCTGGCTGACGGCCGGCCTGTCCGACGCCGGCCTCGAAACGAACGGCATGGCACTATTCGAAGGGATATATGCTGCATTTTCGAGTCATTCGCTTGCTGCGGGAACCAGGGGAAAGAAACCGAAATCCAAACGCTCAGGAGGCAACTCATGAAGTGGGTCACCCGTTCGCACGTTCACGTCGATCGCGTCGCTTGTCCGTGGCTGATCACGCGATTCATCGACAACGAGGCCGAATTCCTCTTCGTGCCCAGGAACCAGGTCGATGAGGTCGCCGTCGAGACCGGCGCGATCCCGTTCGACGCGCCGGGCGTTGAACTGGGGCATCACGAGGGGCGCTGCTCGTTCGAATCGATCGTGCTCAAATACGATCTTCGGGACCCGGCGTTGAAGCGGCTGGCGAAGATCGTGCATGCCGCCGACATCGCCGAGGACATCGATACCGATCCGCTCGCGCGCGGATTGGAAGCGATCGCGTCCGGATTCAGCCTGCGCTATCCCGACGACGAGGAAAATCTGGCGCGCCAGTTCGAGGTGTACGACGCGCTGTACGCGTGGTGCCGCCTGCACGCGGCGTAAGCGTACAGATAGACGACTGTTCTAACCACGAAGACACCAAGACACGATTGGTGCCTTCGTGCCTTCGTGGTGAGGATCACGTCATGACTTGATCGGCTGCCTGGTGATGAAAGGCGATTCAATGTCCGGCGCTCTTCCCGAAGTTCACGCCCTGCGCGCGCTGACGCCCGATGGCCGCGTGCTGTTCGGGACGCGCATCGCTCGATTGTTCGCCTACGGCTTCGTGTCGGTCGTGCTGGTCCTCTACCTGGTCGAGATCGGCTTGAGCGAAGTGCAGATCGGGACGCTCCTCACGCTCACGCTATTAGGCGATACCGCGATTTCGTTGTGGCTGACGACGCGGGCGGATCGCGCCGGGCGGCGACGAACGTTGATCGCCGGGGCGGGGCTGATGCTGATGGCCGGCATCCTGTTCGCGCTGAGCGGCCATTTCGTTCTTCTGATCGTCGCCGCGACGTTCGGCGTGATCAGTCCCAGCGGCAACGAGATCGGCCCGTTCTTGCCTATCGAGCAGGCGGCGCTCGCGCAGACGGCGCCGGCTGCGCGGCGCACCGCCGTCTTCGCTTGGTACAACCTGGCCGGCTCCGTGGCGACGGCGACGGGCGCACTGTTCGGCGGTATGCTGGCGCAGGGCCTGCAGGGAGCCGGAATGATACCGCTTGACAGTTACCGCGTCGTTCTGGCCGGTTACGCTGCAATCGGCGTGCTGCTTGCTTTCCTGTTCGTTCGCCTGAGCGATGCGGTCGAGGCGGACGTTTCGCCGACGCCTCATCCTTCGACCCGCCGCCTGGGCTTGCACCACTCGCGCCGCGTCGTCCTAAAACTCTCGGGCCTGTTCGCATTGGATGCGTTCGCGGGCGGGCTGGTCATCTCCAGCATCGTCGCCTATTGGTTCACCGTCCGCTTCGGCGTGGGAGAGGCGACGCTGGGCGCGATCTTCTTCGGCGCAAACATCCTCGCCGGGATTTCTGCGCTGCTGGCGGCCCGTATCGCGGCACGAATCGGGTTGATTAACACCATGGTGGTTACCCATCTGCCATCAAACGTGTTATTGTGTCTCGTGCCGTTAATGCCCAATCTGCCGCTGGCAATCGGTGTGCTGTTGTTGCGGTTTAGCATCTCGCAAATGGACGTTCCAACTCGCCAATCCTATACGATGGCAGTGGTTGCCCCCGACGAACGCTCCGCCGCTTCAGGTGTAACGTCGATTGCCCGCTCGGTTGGCGCGTCGCTATCTCCTACGGTGAGCGGCCTTTTTCTCGCCAGCCCGGTACTCCTGAGCGCGCCGTTCTTGGTTGCGGGTGGCCTGAAAATCATTTACGACTTGCTGCTGTATCACAGTTTCAGAACACTTAAGCCACCCGAAGAAAAAGCACGTGTGCGTGATGTTCACGGTAGTCTTCCAAAGTAGGGCGCGGCCACCCCCGTCGATGCCGCCGACCGTTCTGCTGCAGGCGCTACCGCAAGTTGGTCATTCCGAGAATAACCGTCGGTAAAACGCTTCGCTGCGGGCGCGTTCCTTTTGGGGAGAGGACGCCTTTCTCAACTATCTCGTCAAGGTAGGCGAGCACCTCATCGGGGGTATCGCTGCCAGCAAGGGTGAAGGCAAGTCCATGCCATCGTGCAGGCAATTGGAAGCTCCAGCATGGAACGGGGCGAGCCGCCCAACGACTGCCACCACCCTGGAAAGTCCGTACCTGCTCGTCCCAATAAGCAAAACGCCCAGCGACAGCCGGGCGTCTCAGTTTTGCCAACGGAGTGCCTCAAATTGAGGGATTCTGCCTTTAGCCCTGTCTGCTCGGGGTGTTCTTGGATGGCAACTATACCAAGTCCATCAAGAAGAACACGAAGTCCAAAACACCGACACCGAGAAGAACAACGACGATGGCGTCTCCCAGTTGTTCCCAACGACTCTCAAAAGCGTCGAACTGACCCACATCTGTGCTCCTGACGGTCAATTCCAAAGTTGGAGTAGGATTAGGGTCGATTTCACCTGAAGTGTATCAGACCAACATGAAGTTGACATGAAGCGAATATGAAATCGGTGGAAACAGGTCACATGCTGTGCCGCTGACGGGCCGCGCGGCGTTGTTGAACTCGCCGTTCTTCATGGCCGGGGGCTGAAAATCGCATACGACCTCCTGTTGTATCGCAGCTTCAAGACCGTCCAGCCGCCGGAAGAGATGCCGCGCCTGAGGTAACTCCATTTGAAGTTTGGAGTTTGAAGTTGGGAGTTTGAGTCAGATTGCCCGTTTTTGCCATATTCTGCTCCTTTGACTACAATTTGTGCCATGAGTGCCAGGACGCTTTTGCTCGTCGTGCTTCTTATGGCCGTTGCTGTGACACCCGTGCAGGCGCAGACCGGGCAGGTCAGGCACGTCGTCCAGGCGGGTGAGAACCTGTTCCGCATTGCGCTGCGCTATGGGCTGACCGCCGATCAGGTCGCCCAGGCCAACGGCATCAGCGATCCGTCGCGCATCTACGTTGGGCAAGTCTTGGTCATCCCGGTCCCCGGGTCGGCCGTGCCGCCTGCCTCGGCGGCGAGCAGCGCCTCGAACCCGGCAGGCTTCCACGTCGTGCAGGCAGGAGAGAACCTGTATCGCATTGGACTGAAGTACGGCCTCACGGCGCAGCAGATCGCGACGGCCAATGGCCTGAGCGGCGTCAACATGATCTTCGTCGGCCAGCGCCTGACGATTCCGGCGCCGGTCAGCGCGCCGCCGCAGTCGGCGCCTGCGGCGAGCGGCACGCGGCTGGCCGTTCCACTCTACGGGCAGTTGCGGACGCTGTCGTGCGAGGCGGCTGCGGCGCGCATGCTGGCCGAATACTACGGTGTTCGCCAGGCCGAAGACTGGTTCCAGAGGGCGTTTGGCCTGAGCGATAATCCGCATCTCGGCTTCCGAGGAAGCGTGGACGGCGAATTCGGCTGGATCGACGACTACGGCGTGCACGCCGAACCGGTCGCGCGCGCCTTGCAGGCGTCGGGCGTCGGCGCGTCCGCCCGCTATGGCATGACGTACGGCGATTTGCGCGCTGCGCTCGATCGAGGCGCGCCGGTCATCGTCTGGACCTCGCCGCGGGCCGATGTCTACGACATGCCCCAGGGATACCGGCTCGTGCCCGAAGAGCACACGTACGTCGTCGTCGGCTACGACGCGTCGGGCTTCACCGTGCACGATCCGCTCTACGGCGGGCGGCGCTTGAAGCTGGCGTCGATCCCTGGCTGGGAGCTGTTCGGGAACATGGCGGTCGTCGGCCCGTGAACGGACGAATGACCGACTAGGAAATCATGGCCCGGAAGCCTATCATCCTGATCCGCAACGGCCATATCGGCACGCTGCACGGCCTGGCGAAGGCCGACATTCTGATACGCGGCGAGCGCATCGCGGCCGTCGAAGCGGGATTGACGTCGCCGCCCGGCACGGCGCTGGTGGAAGCCAAGGGGAAGGTCATTCTGCCGGGGTTGATCGACGCGCACGTTCACCTCGGCGATACCGGCGGCGGCTTCAAAGAGGATTTCTATCCCGAGACGTGCGCGGCGCTGGCCGGCGGCGTGACGACCGCCCTGGTGATGCCCGACCTGCGGCCGCCTTTGATCGATGCGTCGAGTCTCGCGCACGCGTTAGCGCGCGCCGCCCAGACGTCCGTATGCGATCACGGGCTGTTCCTTGGCGCGACGCGTGGCAATCTCGCCGTGGCCGCCCGGGTGAAGAACGCGGTCGGCGTGAAGCTGTACATGGGGTCGAGGGCCGGCGCGCCGGTCGTCGGCGATTTTGCCTCTCAGTTCGAGCTGTTCAAGGCGTATCCGCCCAGCCGGGTCATCGCGCTGCATGCGGAAGACGACGCGGCGCTGCAGTTTTTCGCCAGGCAGGGGAAGCGCTGCCCGCCGCTGTGCGTCGAGCTGGCCGTGCAGCGTGCGCTCGCCATAGCGGCAGACCTCAAGCGCCGCATCCACATCTGCCACATTTCGACCGCGCGCGAGCTGGCGCTGGTGCAGGACGCGAAGAAGCGCGGCGTGCCTGTGACCTGCGAGGTCGCGCCGCATCATCTGTTCCTCTCGACGGGGGTCGAAAAGCATCTCGGCCCGCGCGGCCGGATGCATCCGCCGCTGCGCCCGGATCAAGACGTGCGGGCTCTGTGGGGCGGCCTCGGCTCGATCGACGTCGTCGCGACAGATCACACGCCGCGCGCGTTGAATGAAAAAAGCGGCGATTCGACGTCTCTCGGCGTTCCCGGCCTGGAGACGATGCTGCCCTTGCTGCTCACCGCCGTGCATGAGCAACAGTTGTCGTACGGCGACCTCGTGCGCCTGACGGCCGCCGGCCCGGCGAAGGTCTTCGATCTCGCCGACAAGGGTCGCATACAAGAAGGCGCGCACGCCGATTTGGTGATCGTCGATCCGAACGTGCAGTGGAAGATCGATGGCGCGAAGCTGCGCACCGGCGGCGGCTGGACGCCGTTCGAAGGCTGGCAGGTGAGGGGCAGAGTCGAGCAAGTGTATCTGCGCGGCCGGCCGGTCTACGGCGGCGAGCGGGTGTTAGTCGAGCCGGGGTATGGGCAGCGAGTGAAGCAGGTGGATTGATGCGTGAAACGTGAAACGTAACGCATTACGTTTCACGCTTCACGTTTCACGCCTACTCCTCCCCCAGCTTCAAAATCGCCATGAACGCTTCTTGCGGCACTTCGACGGCGCCGATCATCTTCATGCGCTTCTTGCCCGCCTTCTGCTTCTCCAGCAGTTTACGCTTGCGGGTGACGTCGCCGCCGTAGCACTTGGCGAGCACGTCCTTACGCTGCGCCTTGACCGTCGTGCGCGCGATGATGCGCCCGCCGACGGCGGCCTGGATCGGCACCGGGAACAATTGCGACGGGATCACCTCTTTCATCTTGCGCGTGATCGCGCTGCCTTTCTCGTACGCCTTGTCCTTGTGGACGATCAAGGCCAGCGCATCGACCGGCAGCTCGTTGACCAGGATGTCCATCTTCACCAGGTCGCCCGCGCGGTACTCGTCGAAGTGGTAGTCCATCGACGCGTAGCCCCGCGTGCGGCTCTTGAGCTGATCGTGAAAATCGACGATGATCTCCGACAGCGGCAGGCGGTAAGTCAGCACGACGCGATTGGGATCGAGGTATTCCATGCTGACCTGCTCGCCGCGCCGGTTGATCACCAGGTCCATTACCGCGCCGATGTATTCGGCGGGTGTGAACACCTGCACCGTCATCCACGGCTCTCGGATCTCTTCGATCGACGACGGGTCGGGCAGCGCGGCAGGTGAATCGATGCGGATGGCATTGCCGCTCGTCAGCAGCACCTCGTACTCGACGCTCGGCGCGGTGGCGATGATGTCCAGCCCGTATTCGCGCTCCAGCCGCTCCTGGATGATCTCCATGTGGAAGAGGCCGAGGAAGCCGCAGCGGAAGCCGAAGTTGAGCGCCTGCGACGACTCCAGCTCGTACACGAGCGAGGCGTCGTTGAGCTGCAGCTTCTCCAGCGCATCCTTCAGCTCGTGGTAATCGTCGGTCTCGACGGGATACAGGCCGGCGAACACCATCGGCTTGACCGGCCGGTAGCCGGGGAGCGGCTCCAGCGCGGGCCGTTCGACGGCCGTGATCGTATCCCCGACGCGGCAGTCGCGGATCGTCTTCAGCCCGGTGGCGACGTAGCCGACCTCGCCCGCTTCCAGGCGGTCGCCAGGCTCCATATTCGGCGCGAAGATGCCCAGCTCGAGCGGGTCGGTCTCCGCCTGGCTCGCCATGAAGCGCAGGCGCGTCTTGCGCTCGACCACGCCGTCCATCATGCGCACGTAGGCGACGACGCCCTTGAACGGATCGTAGTGACTGTCGAAGATCAACGCGCGCGGCGGCGCTTCGGGATCGCCTTTCGGCTGCGGCACACGCTCGACGATGGATTCGAGCACGGCGTCGATCCCGGTGCCCATTTTGGCCGACACGCGCAGCACTTCGCCGGCGGGCACGCCCAGGACGCTCTCGATCTCGGCGGCGACCTCGTCGGGACGCGCGGCGGGCAGGTCGATTTTGTTCACGACGGGGATGATCGTCAGGTCGGCGTCGAGCGCCAGGTATAGATTGGCGAGCGTCTGCGCCTCGACGCCCTGCGAGGCGTCGACGACGAGGATCGCGCCCTCGCACGCGTTCAGCGCGCGGCTGACCTCGTAGGTGAAGTCGACGTGGCCGGGCGTGTCGACCATGTTCAGCTCGTAGGTTTCGCCGGATTTCGCCGTGTACAGCATGCGCACGGCAGAGGCTTTGATCGTCACGCCTTTCTCGCGCTCAAGCTCCATCGAGTCGAGCACCTGCGCGGTCATCTCGCGCTCGGAAATTGTGCCGGTGACTTCGAGAAGCCGGTCGGCGAGGGTAGATTTGCCGTGGTCGATGTGGGCGATGATGCAGAAGTTGCGGATGTGCCGCTCGTCCATCTCGCGGCGATTATACCATGTGGACGAACGACTGATGACGAAAGACGGAGGCAGCCACCTCCGTCTTTTGTCTTCGCTGTACGAGGACGTGTTTACGGCAACGTCATGTAAACATCATCGAGGAGCGTGCCGTAGGTGTTGGAGATTCCGACATCGCGAAACTCAAGTCGTGTCGTGCTTCTCGTCGCCATGACGAAGTAGGTGTAGGAGGTCCACGAGGCAGTGGTCAACTCGCTTCCGTCCAGAGAAAGCGGCCCAGCGATCAGCTCGCCGTCCCACCAGACTTCGAGCACGTTATCTTCGGGGCCGGATTCGGGCCGCGCACCGAACGCAAAGTGGAGCGCGTAAGTTGCGCCGGGAGTGGTTGGCAGGTCTTGATAGATGCCGCTCGATCCCTCCGAGTCCAGCTCCACCAGTTGCGCTCCACGGGCGGCGCTCAGTCCGAAAAAGGTGTTGTCATTGTTTATCTCAATTGACGACCCAAACGAGAGTGACCAGCCTGGAATGGATCCGAAGTAGGAATAGGTTCCGGGATACACCGGAGGTTCCTCGAAGCTGCCGTTGACGACGGTCGGCGGCGGTACCGGCGTGGGCGTCCGTGTCGGCGTGCGCGTCGCGGTGGGCGTGGGCGTCTTGGTCGGGCAGATTGGATTTTTGACCGTGATGTTCTCGCTCTTCTCCTGCCCGTCGGCGGAGCGCACGGTGATCGTGCCGACCTGTCCTACGCAGAACAGGCCGAACACTTCTAAAGATGGGCCGGTCTGCCGTTGACCACTGGCGTTGAACACGACGGTGTAGGGCGGTGTGCCCCCCGCCACGTCCACGAATATCTCTTGTGCCCAAATGCCGATGCCGCTTTCGTTCACCCCGGCCTCGCGGAAGTCACCCGGTCGCCAGGTGAAGTTGAGCGTCTGGGTCGCCGTTTGGGTCGGCGAAATCACGGTCAGCCCTGCCACGGTAGCGCGGGTGGCCGTGTTCATCGCTCGCAGCGTGTCGGTTGGGGCCGGACGCGGTTCGCGCGTCAGTCTTGACGTGGCGGTTGGCTCAAGCGTCGGAACCGCAGTCGAAATGGATGTGGCGATCGGGGCGGCAGTCACCTGCGCGACCGTCTCGGCTTCGATCTCAGAAATCTGAATGTTGTCGACCCAGATCGCATTCACATCTGGCTGCGCTGCGATGCGCAGTAACCCACCAACGCGCCCCGCCGGCGCAACATACTCGACGGTCAGGGTGACGGTTCGCCCGCCGTACTTCTCGTGATTAATCGGGAACTTGGCCTGTTCCCACGCAAGCTCGGCAGCCACGCCTTGACTGTACACGATGTCGTTGTCGAAGCGAACCTGGAGCGTGCCGCGCGAGCTTCCATTTTGCGAGCGATACCACACGGTCATCTCGGACGGCATCGTCGGAATATTCACCTCCGGCTGCGTCATTGCCTCGCCAGCCGGCAAGCTCGCCTTGTAAGCGCCGTTGTCCGGCGTATCTTCCTCGTCGGTCTCGACGATACGAACTCCGGCTGAGAGCTGCCACTTGCCGCTTCGGTTGCCGCTCTGCCCCGACTCAAACCCGCCGTCCGCCACGACCTCCCTGACCGGCAAGATCACGCCCAGTGCGATGATGATGAGCGCTGCCGCCGCCACAGGAATGGCGATCCGGACGCCGCGCGGCAGGTTGACGATGGTCTGCTGCAGGTGTCCGCCTGAGGTCACGACGACCGCGCCGGACTCAGCCTGAATCTTATCGCGTCCGACGGCGTCGCCAGCGATACTGACATTTTCGGCCTCGATATTGACGCCGCCACTAATGTCCATACGCTGTTCTACTGGCGTTCCCCCGGTAGGTTCCTTTGGCTCCTGAGCGTCGGACATCTCTCCTGCCATGAGTCAGATCGCGATCGGTTGACTTAGCTCGTACATCAAGCTGCTTTAGCTTTGTTGAGCACCTTGCGGATCACGGCGGCCACGCCCGCTGCGGGTGATGCGAGTGTGGCGGCAGCCACCTCCAGAATGTCCGGTGCCATGTTGATCAGCGATTGCGCCGATAGCTTGACGAGCTTCTCGTCCGGCGGCTCACCCCTGGTCGCTTCCTTCTTGGCCTCGGTCTCAATCGTTTCGACGGCCTCACGGACATCAGCCTTGTCCACCGAGGGCGGGAGTCGTTCCATTCGCTTGTAGACAACGTCGAACAGCTTGGCGAAGTCTTCAGCCGTCACGCCGGTGGTCGTAGTCGTAACTTTGTCACGACCAGTCAAGTCACCTGTTACATTGATAGTGCCGCCGCCAGCGCTGATGTCAATGCCACCGCTACGATTAATGGTAGTGGTTTTTTTGCTCTTGTCGATGGTAACCTTATCACCCTGAGCAATATCACCGCCGACGCTGACCTTCTTACCCTTGATGTTCACTCCGCTGTCGCGTTCCTTCTTTTGGCTCATGACTTTCTCCTTAAGATGAAAGGGTAACTGCTCATCGAACTATCACATCCGCAGCGGCGTCGTTCCCCGCTTCGGCTGCTTCGGTCCGCCGGCCGGCAGCGCGAACGTGAAACGGCTGCCCCTGCCTTCGGCGCTCTCGCACCAGATGCGCCCGCCGTGCAGCTCGACCATGCTCTTGCTGATCGCCAGCCCCAGGCCCAGGCCGCCATATTTGCGCGCGATGTGTGGCTCCACCTGGTAGAACCGCTCGAAGATGCGCTCGATCTCCCTGGCGGGGATGCCGATCCCGTTGTCGGCGACGCACACCTGCACCTCGTCGCCGACCAGCTTGCCGGAGATTTCGAGGCGGCCTTGCGGCGGCGTGAACTTGATCGCGTTCGTCACCAGGTTGTTCAGCGCCAACTGCGTCTTTTCCCAATCGGCGACCATAGCCAGCGCCGGATCGGGCAGGTCGACGTGGATCGTCTGATCCTTTGCCTCGGCCATATCCTTGCACGCTTCGACGACCGACTCGATCAGCTCGGCGGCCGTAAAGCGGCTGGCATCCAGCACCGCCGAGCCGGCGTCGATGTGCTGGAGGTTGATCATGTCTTCGATCAGCGCGCGCAGTTGCTGCGCGCCTTTCAACACGCCGTCAAGCTGGGCCTTGGCCGCGCCGCTCGCGTCTTCCTGTAGCATCGAGGCGTAGCCCAGGATGAGATGCAAGGGCGTGCGCAGCTCGTGCGACGCGATGGCGATGAAATCGCTCTTGCGCCGGTCCAGCTCGTCGAGCCGCTGGTAGGCTTTGCGCAGCGCGGCGACCAGCCGCGCATTCTCGATCGCGACGGCGGCCTGGTTGGCGAACGTCGTCAGCACCTGGATGTCTTCCGCACCGAAGGCGGCGTCGCCCTTCTTGTTGAGCGCTTCCAGGACGCCGACAGGCTTGTCCTTGATCGTCATCGGCACGCCGAGGATCGAGCGCGTCACGAAGCCTGACTTCTGTGCCGCCGCGCCGAAGTGCCGCGGATCCTTGGTCACGTCGCCGACGACGAGCGGCGCGCGCTGCTTCAAGATCGTCCCTGCAATGCTATTGTCAATCGGCACGCGGATGCCCGCCAGATCCTCCCGCCTCGATCCGGTGGAGGCGGCGAAGATCAAGTCACCGCTGCGCTCGTCGAGCAGCATGATCGACGCCGCTTCGGTGTCGGTCAGCTCGGCCGACGCTTCGAGGATCACCTCCAGCAGCTTGTCGATGTCGAGCGTGCTGGTGAGCACGCGGCTGATGTCCAGGACGCGCTGTAGCTGCGCCGCCTGCTGCTGCAATGTGGCGATCGTGTCGCGCAATGGCCCGGTTGCGGATGACGGTGCGCTATCGGGTTTTCTCGGCGTTCTCCGCGAACGCTGCGGTGAATCTCTGTCCAAGTCCGTAGCTCCTGCCTAGATGACCCGAGCGATTGCGGCGGCGAGGTCAATGGCTTGTGTGCCATCCAGCGGAGATCGCGTCAGCCAGGCGAGAAACTCGACGTTGCCGGCGGGACCTTCGATCGGCGAGCGGATCAGTCCGCGCACGATCCAGCCGTTCTCGGCGGCCCACCTCAGAATCGATCCCAGCACATCGGCGTGCACGCTCGGATCGCGCACCACGCCGCCTTTGCCCACCCGTTCGCGCCCGGCTTCGAACTGCGGCTTGATCAGCGCGACGACGTGCCCACCCCCCGTCAGCCACCGCGCTACGGCCGGAAGGATGAGCGTCAGCGAGATAAACGATACGTCGATCGTGACGACGCGGGCGAGCACTGGCCCGCCGGTCGCCGGGTCGCGCGGCAGGTCGGTCAGCGTGCGCGCATTCGTTCGATCGAGCACGGTCACGCGCGGATCGCTGCGCAGCTTCCAATCGAGCTGGCCGTATCCGACGTCGATGGCGATCACGCGCGCCGCGCCGCGCTGCAGCAGCACGTCGGTGAAGCCGCCCGTCGAGGCGCCTACGTCGGCGCACACCGCGCCCTCGACCGGGATGTCGAATGCCTCCAGCGCCGCAGCCAGCTTGATTCCGCCCCGGCTCGCGTACGGCAGTTTCGTTTTAATGCGGATGTCGGCGTCAGGCTGAACGAGCTGGCCAGGCCGCTCGGCGACGCGATCGCCGACGAGGACTTCGCCGGCCATGATCAGACGCTGGCCGCGCTCGCGGCTGTCCACCAGCCCGCGCTCGACGAGCAGCCAATCCAGCCGGACCTTCGTCACGGTACAAGCATATTCCAAGTCGGAGAAAAGTCAAGAGCGCCGCCGCTGGCCGCTGGTGATAGCTCAGATCTCGCCACGGAGGCACAGAGGCACGGAGAAGTCATTTTTGGAGTCCTCTGTGTCTTCGCGCCTCCGTGGCAAACACGATTTGTGTGCGATCAGCAGAAGGTCGTCTTTGCGGGGACGGGATCGGGATGTTATAATGCGCTCGAAGCGGCGGTGGCCTCAGCCACCGCTTGTTGTGTGGAGGTCGGTCGTGCGCAAATGGACTGTGTGGATTGGCGTGGCAGCCAGCGCCGTGGCGCTGCTGCTGGCCTTCCGAGGCGTCGAGTGGGACGAGCTGATCCGCGCGGCGAGCCGGGCGGACTATGCGTACCTGCTCCCGTCGGCGCTGCTCATGCTGGCGGCCATCGCGGCGCGCGCCGAGCGCTGGCGCTGGCTGCTCGGCGGGCGGGACAAGGTCGGCTATTGGCGCTCGTACCGCGCCGTCTCGATCGGCTATTTGATGACGAACGTGCTGCCGTTTCGGCTCGGCGAGCTGGTGCGCCCGATCGTCATCTCGCGGGGGGGCGCGATCGGCGCCGTGCACGCCCTGTCGTCTATCGCAGTCGAGCACGTGCTGGACGTCGTGATGATCCTGGCGCTGCTGGCCGTGGTGCTGCCCGATGTGCCGCTGCCACCGCTCATGACCCAGGGCGCGCGTCTCAGCGCGATCGCTTTCGGCGGCGCGGCGGTCGTCATGATGCTGCTCGTCGTCGCGCACAAGCGCGTCGAGCGCGCGGTCGAACGCTTCCTCGACGCCATTTCCTGGATCGACACCCCTATCTGGTTGCGGCGCTTCAACTCGGCGATGGAAGGGCTAGGCGTTCTGCGCAGCCCGCGCCTGTTCGTCATGTCGACGCTCTGGACACTCGTCGGCTGGCTGGCGTCGGTCGTGTCGCTTTATTTCGCGATGCTCGCCTTCGTCCCCGATGCGTCGTTGACTTCCGCCTTATTCGCCACCGTCACGTCGACGCTCGTGCTACTGGTGCCGTCGACGCCGGGTTACATCGGCGTGCTGGAGTGGGCGATTCGCGACTCGCTGGTTCTCTTCGGCTGGAGTTCCGAGGTGGCGCTGGCCTGCGCGATCAGCTTTCACTTCATGGAGCTGGCCGTAATGAACGTCTCGGGCGTCGTCTGTCTCGTCCGCGAGGGCCTGTCGTGGTCGGCGGCGGTGTCCGAGGTGCGCCGGGCCAACGCGGCGCGGCGCGAAGCACTTCCGACCGTGGAGGAAACCGGATGAAGGTGCTGATCACGGGAGGGGCGGGTTTCATCGGCTGTTACACGGTCGATCGCTTCGCTCGCCGAGGCGACGAGGTGGCGATTTACGACAACCTGTCGCGACGAGGCAGCCGATCGAACCTGGAGTGGCTGGCTGGCCGCCACGGCGCAGGCGCAATCCGCCTGGTCGAGGCCGATCTGCGCGATTTCGACGCGCTGGCGGGCGCCGCGCGAGGCCAGGACGTGATCGTCCATCTCGCCGGCCAGGTGGCCGTGACGACCTCGGTGCAGAACCCTCGTGGCGACTTCGAAGATAACGCGCTGGGCACGTTCAACGCCCTGGAGGCGGCACGGCTGTCGGGATCGGACCCGATCTTCCTGTATTCGTCGACGAACAAAGTCTACGGTGGGGTGGAAGGCGTCGCCGTCGTTGAGCATGCCACGCGCTACGCCTATCGCGACCTGTCGCACGGTATTCCCGAGTCGCAGCCGCTCGATTTCCACTCGCCGTATGCCTGCTCGAAGGGCGCGGGCGATCAGTACGTGCGCGATTACGCACGCATTTACGGCCTGCGCACCGTCGTCTTCCGCCAGTCGTCGATCTACGGCCCGCGCCAGTTCGGCGTCGAGGATCAGGGCTGGCTGGCCTGGTTCATCATCGCGGCGGCGACCGGCAAGCCGATCACCATCTACGGCGACGGCAAGCAGGTGCGCGACTTGCTGTACGTCCAAGACCTGATCGACGCCTACGAAGCAGCGATCGCGCGCATCGGGCGCGTGGCCGGAGAGGTGTTCAACATCGGCGGCGGGCCGGCGAACACGCTGTCGATCTGGGCTGAAACTGGCGCCATGCTCGAAGCGCTATTCGGCCGGCATATCCCGGTCGAGTGGGCGGATTGGCGTCCCGGCGATCAGCGCATCTGTGTGATGGACGTGCGCAAGGTGAGCGCAGTGCTGGATTGGTCGCCCAAGGTCACGCCAGACGAAGGGGTGCGCCGCCTGTACGAGTGGGTAGTAGAGAACCGGAGGTTGTTCAGTGATCAGTAATCAGTAAACAGTAAGCAGTGATCAGTGGGCCATCGTCACTATTCACGGCTCACAGACAACTGATCACTGGCAACTGATCACTGATAACTGATCACTGATCAATCACCAAAGTGGCTATGAAGATTCTAATCGCACTAACTTACTACCGTCCCCACACGAGCGGCCTGACAATCTACGTCGAGCGCCTGGCGCGCGCGCTGGCCGATCGCGGCCACACCGTGACGGTGCTGACTTCGCGCTACGATCGATCGCTCCCGCGCGAAGAGCATCTGCATGGCGTGAACGTGATCCGCGCGCCGGTCGCCTTTCGCGTGAGCAAAGGCGTCATCATGCCGACCATCGGCTTGATCGCGACGAAACTGGTGCGCGCTCACGACGTGCTGAGCCTGCACCTGCCCCAGTTCGACGCGAGCGGCATCGCTCTGCGCGGCCGTCTGATGAAGAAACCGGCTGTGCTGACCTATCACAGTGACCTGACACTGCCGCCCGGCCTGTTCAATCGGCTCGCCGATAAGGCAGTGCACGTGAGCAACATTGTGGCAGCACGGCTGTCTGATACCCTCGTGTCCTATACGCAAGACTTCGCCACACACTCGCCGTTCCTATCGCGCTACCTCGACAAAGTACGCGTCATCCCGCCGCCGATTCACGTCCACACGCCGGTGCAGGCCGAGATCGACGCGTTCCGCGCACGGTGGAACCCGGACGGTCTGCGCGTGATCGGCATGGCGACGCGGCTCGCCGCCGAGAAGGGCGTCGAGTACCTGCTGAGCGCACTGCCTCGCGTGCGCGAGGTGTTTCCCAACATACGCGTGCTGTTCGCGGGTCAGCATCAGGCTGTCCTGGGCGAGGAAGCCTATGCGCGGCGGCTCGCGCCGCTCATTGAGCGCGAAGGCGATCGCTGGACGTTCCTCGGTGTCCTGGACCAGGTTCATATCGCGTCGTTCTTCTCCAATCTCGACGTGCTCGTCGTGCCAAGCATCAATTCGACCGAGACGTTCGGCCTGGTGCAGGTGGAGGCGATGATGCTGGGTACGCCGTCGATCGCCAGCGACCTGCCCGGCGTGCGCCAGCCGGTGCGCATGACCGGCATGGGCGAGGTGGTTCCGGTCCGCGACGGCGCGGCGTTGGCCGAGGCGATCATCCGCGTGCTGCACGATCGGGAGCGCTACCTGCGGCTGCGCGCCGACATCGAGGCGCTGTTCAGCACGGAGCGCACGGCCGAGCGCTACGAGCAAGTATTCGAAGAGCTGCTGGCGGCGTTAGGCCATCACAGCGTCAATGCGCCCGCCCAACGATCGCTTGTCGATGACTGAGCCGAACCGGCCCAGACGATGTTCCCGCTTCCTGCCTTGCCTCCCCATTGCGATCTGGATCATCTGGCGATTTACTGATACACTTTCGCCGAATGTCGATAGGCCTGTCTGTGATTGCCCTCGGTTCTGCATGTGAGAGATGACCTATGATGCAACGATTGGCCGCCGTCGGGCTTCTGGCGGTAGTCTTGTGGCTCGTCGCGCTTGCGCCCATGGTTATCGGCTCGAGCGACCTGCCGGCTGCCGGAGCGGGCGCCAGCGCGCCGCCTGTGATTGACCTGGACGCGCTTTACGTCGAGCGCACGCCGCGTTATGGGTGGAACGCCGACAAGAACTGGCCGGATGTAGACGAACCGGTCACGTATACGTTGCATTTGGCGAACAAGGGCAGCGCGGCGGCAGGCATGTTCAGCATTCGTTGGCAGACGATCGATCCAACCGGGACAGTCGTCGCAAGTAGCGTCGTGACGCAGGCATTCGCCGGGCTGGCCGCCGGTGTGCAGGCGACACCGGTGTACACGGCGGCGTGGGGCGACGGGCGCTGGCGCGACGGGCCGTATCGCGTCGTCGTCCAGGCCGACGTGACGAACGCGGTGAACGAAGGAACGTTCGAGAACAACAACGCCGTCGACGACTTCACGGATGCCTTGAGCGTCGCTTTCGTCGTCGAGCAGGAAGTGTACGAGTGGGTTGGCGGGCAGCCGACGGGCCGCATAGAGGATGTCCCTGAGCCATATCGCGGCGCCGCCAACTTCTACTGGCTCAGCCAACCGGCCGGCTCCTCGCCGCACCGCGCAGGGACGTACTCGTGGGAGGACTGGGCGCAGCGCCAGATCGCGCAGATGAACGAGTATTTCTACAAGGCCGAGGATGATTACTTCGGCGGCGAGCGCAATCGCCTGATTCGCGTGCGGCTCGATCAAGTGTTGGTCGTCTCGAATGGCAGCATCGGCTTCGGCAACTGGCCTCCTGGGCTGGACATGACGCCCGACCTGGGTTGGGGATTCGCGGATTACGATCCGATCTACACCGGCAACAACCCCGAATTCATGGTGGTTGAATGGACGTTGATTCACGAACTCAGCCACCACATGGGCCGGCATCACTCTGATCTCGGCGCCATCTGGCTGACGCCCGCCAACCAGCAGCTCCTGATTAATACGGGCGCGCAGGCGTTTGCCCAGCGCTACAACATGCGCTATTCCGGCGACGTGAGCACAACGTTCGGCGTTGCCGTGAACAGCGGCTATGACCGCGGCTACGATCCGTATAGCGCCTGGGGCTTCGATTATCAGTTTCAGAATCGCGCCGGCCGGGACGTGTCCGAACGCATGGGCGCGCAGAATGCGGGCAACGGCCGGCTGGCTCCCATCCCGACAAGCCAGCCGCACTACTGGAATCCGTATTACGTCGACGAGAGCGTGTGGCCCGGAGGCCTTCCCGACTATTCCGGCAACAACTACTGGATTCACTTCGAGCGACCGCCGCGACCTCAGTCGCTGGTACTGGGCCAGAACGGGCTGCCGCTATCGGGGGCGGTTGTTAAGGTCTATCGCGCAGCGCCAGTGCCGGACGACGAGCGCATGCCAAACTCATACGTGGACGAATCGGTTCGCTGGAGCGGCTACCTCAAGATCGATACGTCAGGGCCGTACACATTCTCGGTCGTCACCATCAGTCCGGTCTATTTCACGTTGACGGTCAACAGCCAGGTGCTTGTGGCAAATGAGTACGCTTATGCAGACACGAACGAGTATCTCGATCAGAATTACCCTGCCACGTTGCCGGCAGGCGTCGTGCCGCTCGTCTTCGAGATAAGGACGAATTTCGGTAATGACATCTGGCGCAATTTCGGTCTGTTGTACAAGCGACCCGGCGATACCCTGCCCCGAGCCATTCCGACTCCGGCGCTATTCCGCGACGCGGGAGCGACACAGCCCGGCATCGCTGGTACCTATTACGACAACGACACGTTCACGCCGCCGGCGGCGCTGGTGCGCACGGATGCCGACGTTGCGTTCAGTGACATGTTCATCGACGATACGCCAGAGTTCACGCTGACCACAAATGCGCTCGGCCTGGCCGACGCCGGATCGGGCGCGAACCTGCTGGCCGATTCGTCCAGCCTGCTCAACCGCCGCGCGCACATGGCGATGGCGCGCATCGAATACGGCGGCCAGGAGTTCTTTAAGGTGATCGACATCGTCAACGTCAACCAGGCGTTCTGGCGTAATCCAGGTTCGCCGGAGCCAATCCGCTTGGATGTAAACCCGGACGGCACACATAGCTGGCTGCCCTTCGATGGCGCATCTACGCGCACAGTCTACCTCCCGGTCGTGACCAAGAATTACTCGGTCCTGAAGCACACGCGATGAATTCCGTCTCTCCCGGCGACATCCTCTGGCCTCACCTGAGCGAGCTGCTTGCCTTCCGCGCCCTGATCCGATCGGTGATGTGGCCCTGGCGGCCGCGCTTTGTGCTGGAAGAGAAAGTGCTCGGCCCAAGGGTGTTGGAAGACGGTCTGCTGGGTTCGAGCTGCTGCTTCTTCGTGGCGGTGAAAACGTAAGGCCGTTTTAAGCATTCGAGTCTATGCTTCTCTCGCGCTGGACATACTACCTTTCGTCTATACCGGCGCTGATGCTGGGCGTGAAGGGCTGGCCCCGCATCGCGAGGGCGCTCCTCGATCGAACAGCGTCCCGGCCATTCATGATCGAATTGAGGAACGGTTTGCGCTTTTGGGTTCGCACCGCAATGGACATCTGGATCATCAAAGAGACCTGCCTGGATCGCCAGTACGAGCGCGCCAGCGTTCCTATCCAAGACGGATGGACGGTCATCGATATTGGTGCGGCGCTTGGAGATTTCGCCATTAGCATCGCAAAGGCGCGGCCGGCGAATCGCGTTTTCGCGTTCGAGCCGTTTCCTGAGTCGTACGCCCTGCTCCAGCGGAATCTCGCCGCGAATCGGGTTGACAACGTGATTCCGTCACCCTACGCGATCGGCTGGGGCGACAGCCAGATGCGCCTGGCGATGACCACGTCAGAAGCGGTTCGGCACACGACGGTCGCCGGCGGCACGGCGCGCGAAGCGCACCCCAGCATGTACGTGCCGAGCATCACGCTGGATCGGGCATTCGACGCGCTCGGTGTGTCGCCGCCGCGATGCGATTATTTGAAGGTGGATTGCGAGGGCGCCGAGTACGATATCTTCTTCAGCGCGAGCGAGGCGACGCTGCAGGCGATCCGCCATATCTGCCTGGAATACCATGACGGCGTGGCGGCGTATTCGCACGACGACCTGGCGCGTTTCTTCGAGAAACACGGTTTTCAGGTGCACTGCACGCCGAATCGCGCCCATCGCCATCTGGGACTACTGCACGCGAGAAACACACTCTTCGATGGGGGTCAGGAGCAGCGATGAGTCGCCATTCCGATCGGCGGTTTGTGGCGTTGACTGCCGTGCTGCTCCTGATCGGCGCGTTGATCGCGGGGGTCGTCGCTCGCCTCTTGCGCCGCGCGCCTGCTTCGCGCTCGGACCGGACAGCGGCGGATCAATCCGACGTGTTGTTGACGGGACACGCGGAGCGAGAACGGCAGGCGCTGCCGCCGATGCGCGAGAACTCGGCCGGCGAAGAGATCTTTATCAGCGGTGCCGGGCGTGAGACTGCCGTCGACGCGGCTCGCGCCGCAACCACCATCGATCGCGAACACTCCTCCCAGTTGGCCTATAGATTGTTGTTCGCCGCGATCCTGCTTACGGGGTTCTACTTCCGCTTCGTCGGGATGAATTGGGATGAGTCTCAGCATCTGCATCCGGACGAGCGTTTCCTTACCATGGTGTCGACGGCGGTCGAGATGCCGGGCAGCCTGAGCGCGTACTTCGACTCGCAGGCGTCGCCGCTGAATCCGTACAACAAGGGCTTCGGCCTGTTCGTCTACGGCAACCTTCCCATCACGCTGACGCGGCTCGTCGCCGAGGCTTTGACGGCGCTGTGCGCGCCCGCGCCGGGCGCGCCGATCAATGCCGCGACCGGTCTCCCTTCGCCGACCCTTTTCGATTCCATTCTGCGCGTGATTGGCCTGAATCAGGTGTGCACTTACCCGAATGGGTTCGCACGCGTGTTCACGTCGTACGACGACGTCTTCCTGCTCGGCCGGGTCCTGTCGGCGCTGCTCGATCTGGGCGTGCTGGTATGGCTGTTCCTGATCGCGCGAGAGCTTTACGACACGCGGGTCGGCCTTGTGGCGATGGCGTTGGGCGCGCTGTCCGTCCTGAATCTCCAGCAGGCTCACTTCTTCACCGCCGACACGTTCGCGACGTTCTTCGTCGTCGCGGCGATGTATTTCGTCGTGCGCGCGGGGAAGACCGGCTCGTGGCTCAACGCAGTCGCCGCCGGCGCGGCGAGCGGCCTGGCCATCGCGAGTCGCATCAACGTCGCTCCTGTGCTGGGGATTCTGGCGGTGGCGCTTGCCGGTCGCGTGGTTCGCGCATGGCGTGGGCGCGGCCGCGATGATCGGGCGAGTGTCGAGACGTCGCTCCTCCAGTTCCTGGCAGCCGTAGCTGCTGCTATCATCGCCTTCCGCGTCTGCATGCCCTACGCGTTCGACGGGGTGATTTCGCTCGACGAGCGCTGGACGGGCAATATGGCGTACATCCAGACAGTCGTCAGCGGCGAAGACCCAGGCGGCCCGCCCGGCGTGCAGTGGACGAACCGAGCGGCAATTGTTTTCCCATGGGTCAACATGGTGTTCTGGGGTCTTGGCCTGCCGCTGGGACTGGCGGCGTGGGCCGGCTGGGCCGCCGCCGGGTGGCAGACCTTCGCATCGCCTCTCGTGTCTCGCCGAATACGAGGGATCGGCGACTGGCTGCGGCGCGTCTTCGAGTCGAAGCATTTACTGATCTGGGCGTGGGTGACGGGCTACTTCGCCTGGCAGGGAGCCCAATGGGTGAAGTCGATGCGCTATCTTCTGCCGGTGTATCCGTTCCTGGCCATCTTCGCCGGGTGGGCGCTCGTATCGCTGTGGCGCGTGGCTTCGACCAAGGCCGGTCCGCTAGCTGGCGATGCTCGGAGATTGGAGATTGGAGTTGGGCGTCGGGCGATGCGATTCGCTGCGTACGCTGTGGCGGTCGCCGTGTTCGGCGGCACGCTGCTCTGGGCAGTCGCCTTCACCGAGATTTACCGCCGTCCCTCGACGCGCATCGCCGCCTCGGAATGGATATACGAGAACGTGCCCAGCGTCGCGACCCTGCGTTACGCATCGCGCGATGGCGGCTTGCGCGCGGTGCAACTGCAGTTTCCCGTCGAGACCGTGTTCGCGGGGCCGGGGCTCCCTCAGGCCGTCGCCTTTACGGCACCAGAGGGTGGGGAGCTGATCGGGGTATCGTTTCAGAAACTCGCCAATATGGCCCGCGACGCGGCGTCGGAAGTCGGCGCAGCGCGAAGCGGCTCGTTTGACGTTCTGAGGGTCAAGATCGCTTTCGATGCAGCGGGGCAACAGGTTCTCGCGGAAGAGGATCTGGCCGTGCCCGGGGACGGAACGCCTCAAGCGTACGACGTCGCGCTCGATCCTGTCCCGTTGACAGCCGACCAGCAGTACTTTCTCGTCGGAGAAGCGCTTCACGGCCCGCTCATCGCGTCGAGCAGCGTGCTGGGCAACGAGCATTGGGACGATCCCATCCCGCTGCGCATCGGCGGGCGCGACGGCTACAGTTTCTATCGCGGGCTGGAGATTCAGAATTACAACGAGGACACGCCGGACAAGCTCGGCCAGATCGTCAACTGGCTAGAGCAAGCCGACTATATCTTCCTGACCAGCAACCGGCTGTACGGCTCGATCCCGCGACAGCCGCTGCGCTATCCTCTGACATCCGAGTTCTATCGGCTGCTGTTCACCGGCCAGCTCGGATTCGATTTGATCGAGGAGTTCACTTCGTACCCGACGCTCGACCCGTTCGAGTTTCCCGATCAAGAGACGACGCAGGCGCTCGGCCTGTGGCCGGATCCGACCCGGCTGCCGAAGCCGGGCGTGATTTCGGTCCCGTATCCCCCCGCCGAAGAGGCATTCAGCGTCTACGATCATCCGCGCGTGCTCATCTTCAAGAAGCGACCGGACTTCTCGCTCTCGGACGCGATCACGCGGCTGAGCGGGTTCGACCTGGAGGCGGCTTACCACGGTAACACGCCGCGCAACGAGACGGCTGCGCCGACCGGCCAGATGCTCCGCGAAGAAGCGTGGCAGACGCAGCAAATCAGCGGCACCTGGTCAGAACTCTTCGACCGGGATAGCATACTCAATACTGACCCCGGCATCGGCGCCGTGGTGTGGTATGTCGCCGTCGGCGCCCTCGGGCTGATCGTGTTCCCGATCCTGTACGTCGCCGTCCCGGGGCTGGCCGATCGAGGCTACGGCCTGGCGCGCACGGCTGCGGTGCTGCTGCTGTCGTTCCTTGTGTGGTTCCCGGCCAGCTTCCACCTGTTGCCGTTCACACGAGAGACGATTGTGCTGGTAGTGATTGTGCTGCTTGTGATTGGTGGGCTGATCGCGCGCTCAAGGCTATTGGAGATTAGAGATTGGGTGCGCCGCAACGCGCGCCTGATCCTGATCGAGGAAGCAGTCTTCCTGGCCGCGTTCCTGCTGTTCCTGCTGCTGCGCTTCGGCAACCCCGACCTGTGGCATCCGTGGAAGGGCGGCGAGAAGCCGATGGACTTCGCGTACCTCAACGCGGTGATCAAATCGCAGTACTTCCCGCCCTACGATCCCTGGTTCTCCGGCGGATTTCTGACGTACTACTACTACGGCTGGGTGATGTTCGGCGCAGTGGTCAAGCTGCTGGGCATCGTGCCCGCGATCGCCTACAACCTCGTCGTGCCGACGATCTATGCGATGGCCGCCATGGGCACGTTCAGCGTGGCGCACGGGTTGGCGGCGCGGTTTGGGCGCAGAAGTTGGCATCGACGACATTTAGAGAGAGGGAACTCAGGGGACTCAGGGAACTTAGGGAACCCAGGGAACTTGCCGATCGCCGTCGGCGTCATTGCGGCAATCTTCGTCATGCTGATCGGAAACCTGGGCGAAGTGAAGCTGATTTACGACGAAGTAGCCAAGCTCGGCCAGCCGAGTCCCGGCGCGCCACTCGAAGGTCCGGCATCGCTCGTCTGGTTCGGAGAGGGACTGCTCAAGCTGGCAACCGGCCAGCAGGCGCTGACGCTCCCAACGGACTGGTGGTATTGGAACCCGACGCGCATCATCCCGCCCGGCGAGGGTGAAGCCGGCCCGATTACAGAGTTCCCTTTCTTTACATTTCTGTACGCCGATTTGCACGCGCACATGATGGCGCTGCCGCTCACGATTCTCGTATTGGCGCTTGCGGTGTCGTGGGCGGTGCGTGTGCCGCTCCGCCAGCCTCCAGCTTCAAACTTCAAACTTCAAACTTCAAACTCCCAACTGCGAAGTCTCGTCGCGTGGATACGGACGAGCTGGCCGGATGTCCTCAGCCTGATGCTGGGTGGCTTGACCATCGGCGCGCTCCGGGCGACGAACACGGCCGACTATCCGACGTATGCCGGCGTCGCCATCGTCGCGCTGGCATTTGGGACATGGCCGGCGGAATCATTGAAGGAAAAGGACACCTGGTTCAGGGTGATTCTGCGCTTGGGGCTGCTGCTCGGATCGGCCATTATCCTGTTCTCTCCGTTCGCGCCGTCCGATCGACTGGGCGGCACCGCGATTGACGGATGGACCGGGTCCAAGACCGAGTTGTGGGCCTATTTGATGGTGCATGGAATTTTCCTGTTCCCAATTGTGACTTATCTCTTTGCGGAAATGCGACGCTGGGGATGGCGCTGGTCAGCCGCGGCGTGGAAGCGGCTGGGGGCGTGGCGTTGGCTGGTCGCCGTTCCGGCTGTCGCCGTCGCGCTGGCCATGCTGTATTTTGCGCTGACCGGCGTGACGGTGATCTTCGTGGCGCTGCCCGTCATCGCGGCGGCGCTGCCGATGATGCTGCGACCGCGCTTGCCGGATGCGACGCGCTTCTGGCTATTGATGGTGGCGCTCGCGCTGGCATTGGGCCTGGCCGTCGAGCTGGTCGTGTTCCGGGGCGACATCAGCCGCATGAACATGGTGTTCAAGTTCTACTACCAGGTCTGGGTGCTGCTCGGCATCGCCGGCGCGGTGGCGCTCGGCTGGCTCTGGGCACGCCTACCGGTCGAAGCGCCGCGCTGGAGTGGCGCCTGGCGAACCATTATGGTGATCTTAGTCGCAGCCGGCCTACTGTATCCGCCATTCGCCGCGCGCGGCAAGCTCGCCGAGCGCTTTTATCAGGGCGCGCCGCCCGGCCTCGACGGCATGGCCTACATGGCCGATTCGCTCTACACTGAAGGCGACAACGCCGGCAACGTCCACGAATTGAACCTGCGCTGGGACTACGAGGCGATCAACTGGATGCAGGAGAATGTCGTCGGGACGCCGGTCGTCGCCGAGGGACGCTCGCGACACGAGTACCTGTGGGGCGGCCGGGTGTCGATCTACACCGGCTTACCGACGCTGTACGGCTGGAACAACCATCAGCGCCAGCAGCGCGGCGTCGTCGTGCCGCACAACCTTCTCGACCGGCGCATTCAGGACACGCAACTGCTCTATTCTGATCCGAGCGTCGTCACGGCGAAGAAGATACTCGACCGATATGATGTGAAGTACGTTTACGTCGGCGAGCTGGAGAAGATGTACTATCCGCAAAATGGCCTGGCGAAGCTCGACCGGATGGTTCAGGACGGCATGCTGCACGTCGTCTACCAGAATCCCGGTGTGAGAGTTTATGAAGTGATCGGTGAGCAGTAAACAGTAAACAGTGATCAGTCATCAGTGATCAGTAACCACTGATCACTGATGACTGGTAACTGATGACTGGTAACTGATGACTGATGACTGACGTGGTTGCTGTCTTAATTTGGTGGCTCAGTTTGCAGGCCATGGGCTGGGCGGCACTGCCGCTCCTCTTTCGCCTGCTGCGCTGGCTGCCGGATCGCGGTTACTCGGTCGCCAAGCCGGCCGGCCTTCTGCTCGGCAACTACGTCCTGTGGCTGTTGGGCACGCTCGGCTGGCTGCGTAACACTGAGGGCGGCCTGCTCGTGTCGTTCGGGTTGGTCGCGCTGCTGGGCGCATGGGTGTATCGGCGCTGGGACGACGGCCTGCGTCTGCGCGATTGGCTTCGCGATCACAGGTGGCTGGTGGTTGCGTACGAGCTGGTGTTCCTGATCGCGTTTGCGGCCTGGGCAGTCTTTCGCGCGCACAATCCCGATCTGAGCACGACCGAGAAGCCGATGGAATTCGCATTCATGAACGCGATCGGTCGCTCGCAGACGTTTCCGCCGCACGATCCGTGGCTGTCCGGCTTCGGCATCTCGTATTACTACTTCGGCTACGTCATGATGTCCTCGATGATGAAGCTATCGTCCGTCAATTCTGGTGTAGCCTTCAGCCTGAGCAATGCCTTGTGGTTCGCGCTCACCGCGGCCGGCGCATTCGGGGTGGCCGCCAACCTGGTTGCCGCATCGAAGCGCGGCACGCGTCGGGCCGTCGTCGGCGCGGGCCTGCTCGCCGCGCTGTTTGTGGCGGTTCTGGGCAACTTCCAGGGGCCGCTCGAGGTGGCGCACGCGAACAGCATGGGAACGCCAGAGTTCTGGCGCTGGCTCGACATTCAAGAGATCAACACGCCGCCGCGCCCGGCTACGGCGGGTGAAGCGCGCTGGCCGTTCTGCGACAATTGCGCCCATCCGCGTGGCGGTTGGTGGTTTTGGCGCGCCTCGCGCGTGGTGCATGATTACCCGCTCGGATCGGATCGGTCGAATCCGGCGGAGTATCAGGAACTGATCGACGAATTCCCATTCTTCAGCTTTCTGCTCGGCGACATGCATCCGCACGTGCTGGCGCTGCCTTACGCGCTGATGTCGCTGGCGCTGGCGTTCAATCTGTTTCGGATGGGTAGTGGTCTGGGCGGAGAAACTGAAGGAACTGCGGGAACTCAAGGAAATGAGGGAACTCGAGGAGCTGGCAAGAAGAGCGCCTGGCGGTTGTGGTTTTGGGATGCGGCGCCGATCGCGGCGCTGTATCCGATCTTCCTCGGCGCTCTGAGTTTCCTGAATACGTGGGACTTCCCGATCCACGTGTTCCTCGCAGCGCTGGCGTGGGGATTAGGGAGGTGGCTGGCGTCCCGCCGGATGGGAGCGGCGCGCAGATGGTCTGTGTGGGGCGATGCAGCGGTCGCGCTGATCGTGTGCGGACTGATCGGCGTGATTGCATACCTGCCCTTCTATCTCGGCTTTCGCTCGCAGGCGGCCGGCCTTGCGCCGAACATTTACAATCCCACGCGCCTGGCGCAATTCTTCGTCATGTTTGGGCCATTCCTCTTGATCGGCGGCGTGCTGCTGGTCACGCTGATCGCTCGCGCGGTTCGAGATGGTCTCCTGACGCCTGCGCGTGGCTTGCTCGGGTCGCTGCTGGGTGGCGTTGCGGCGATCGTGGTGGCGAGTGGGTTGACGGCGCTCATGACCGGGCTTTTCTTGCTCGTGAGCGCCGGCATGCGAGACAAGGCGGAAGAGCTCATCGCCGGTTTCGAAGCGCAGGGCATCAACATCGCACAGGCTGTTGCCGAAAAGCTGGTTCATTTCGGCGTGCCGCTGCTGCTGGGTGTCGCCATGTCGGCCATCGTCATCATCTTGCGCGCGAGGGCAGACGATGATCGTCGCGCACCCGACGACGAGCCGGCCCTGCCGTTCGCTTTGCTCTTGTTCGGCGTCGGCGCGCTGCTGACGTTCGTCGTCGAGCACGTGTTTCTGCTGGACCAGTTCGGGACGCGCATGAACACGGTGTTCAAGTTGTACTACCAGGCCTGGGCGTTGTGGAGCGTGGCGTCGGCCTACGCCTTATTCTATCTGTGGAGCTCGAGCGAGCGGCTGGTGGCGACGGCCGGTCGCGTCGCTTTTGCGAGTGTAGTGACGGTGAGCATCATGGGTGGAATCGTCTACCCCGTCCTGGCAATACAGACTGGCACAGTCGGGCGACCCGATCAACCCACGCTCGACGCGCGCGCGCCGACTGCTCAATTTGCGCCGGACGAAGTTGCCGCGATTGACTGGCTGAACGCCAGCGTGGCAGGCGCGCCCGTCCTCGTTGAGTCGGAGGGCGCAAGCTATCGCTCGGAGACGTCGCGTGTGTCGGGGTGGACCGGCCTGCCCGGCGTGTTGGGCTGGGTTGGCCACGAAGGCCAGTGGCGCGGCACGTACGCCGACATCTCGCCCCGCCAACCCGACATCGATCGCATCTATCAAAGCACCGACCCCCTATCGACGCTCGAGCTATTGCGGAAGTATAATGTTGAATACGTGTACGTCGGCCCGAACGAGCTGGCGAGGTATCCGCCAGAGGGGCTGGCGAAGTTCAGCACGATCGGCGATGTGGTCTTCCAGCAGGGACAGGCGACGATCTATCGCGTGCGCCTTTCGGGCTAATGTCCATGGGGTGAAGGATATGGCAATAGCCGGTCACGATCTGAGTGCAATGCCTGCGCCGCCTGCGGCAGCGTCCGTTCGCAGGACAGTCACGGTTGAGATGGCTTTGTATGCCGCTGTGTTCGCCGTAGGGCTGTTCTTGCGGCTGTTCCGTCTGGAGCTTGCTCCGTTATCGACGTCTGGGGCGGCGCAGGCGCTCGCCGCGCTGAGCGGAGCGGCGCTGCCGGCAGGCGGCAGTCCGCTGTTGACCGCGATCAATTCACTTCTGATGTCGCTCTTTGCGCCGGGCGATACGCTCGTGCGCCTGGCGCCTGCCTTCGCCGGCTCGCTCCTGGTGTTGTCTCCCGCGTTTTTCCGAGACGCGTTGGGTCGATTGGGGGCGCTCGGCGCGTCCGTGGTTCTGGCGATCTCGCCGACGGCAGTCGTCGCCTCACGCTCTCTCGACGGAGAGGTCGTTGCAGTCGCATGCGCGCTCGCGGTGGTCGCAATGATCCGGCGGTACCTGGCGCGGCGCGACGATCGCAGCTTGGTCCTCGCGGCGGCTGCGCTTGGCATCGGGCTGGCGTCAGGGTCGGGGATGGTGACGGCGCTGCTCGCCATGGGCGCCGGGTTGCTGCTGCTGCGGCTGGCGCTCGGGCCGGAGCGAGGCGCGGAGTGGCGCGAAGGCTGGCAGGCGATTGCCGGATCGACCCAGCGGATGACGATGCTGCTCGTGTTTGCCGTGGCGTACGTTCTCTCGGCGACAGGCGGATTGACGCGCCTGTCAGGACTGGTGGCGGCCGGCGACCTGGTCGCCGCGTGGTTTGGCGCGTTTGCGGCGAGCGGCGGTATGCCTGTCGCGGGCATTTTGCAGATTCTGATCGTGTATGAGGCGCTGGCCATGCTGATCGGTGTCGCCGGCCTGGGGCATGTGCTGGCCAGGCGCGGGCGGCGCGAGGCGTCGGTCCTCGATCCGGACGTCGAGGAGGGACTGGAACAGCCGTTCCTCGACGAGTTGGTGCCGGAAGAGCCTGGCGCACTGTTTGGCGTGTGGCTGGGCCTCACGGTGATCGCTGCATTGGCGATCGTCTTGATTCAAGCGGGCCGCCAGCCGATCGATCTATTGCTGCCGGTCACATTGCTGGCGCTGCTGGGCGCCTATATCATACAGACCTGGGCCGAGATGACGATCGCGGAAGCTTCGCCCGGCGTAGAGGGTGTGCTTCTGGCAGTGGGGGCGGCTGCGGCCGCGTTCTTGATGTTGACGCTCACGACGTTCGTTCGGCGCCAGGTCATGCCCACCCTCTTTGCGGGCGCCGGCTCGCTTGCCCAGATCGGCCTTATCGGCCTGTTCCTGCTCGTCCTCGGTGCGGGGGCCGGATTGATGACGCTGCTCTATGGCGGGCGCGCCGTTTTGCGCGCCGGCTCGACGCTGGCGTTGGGCCTGCTTGCGCTCGCATCGCTGAGCGCGTCATGGGGCGCGACGCAGGTGCGCGCCGGCGATGCGCGGGAGATCATCTGGGGGCCGGAGGTGACGACGCCGGGCGTCTTCTTGCTTCTGGACACCGCCGATCAACTGGCGATTCGAACGCAAGGCCATCTCGAATCCCTGCCCATCCGGGTGGAGACAGATGATCCCGTTGCGCTCTGGTACCTGCGCGATGCGCGCGTGGTGCCGAACCAGGCGCCGGCCGGCGTTGCCACCCTCTACGGTGAGCAGCCCCAATCGGCGACCGGCAGCTACGTCGGCGCTCGATTCAACATTCGTGAATCGTGGGATGCAACGGGGCTGAATCCGGACGCTTGGCTCAAGTGGGCGCTGTATCGCGAGAGCGTCGACAACAAACCTGTTCCGACACAGTCGCTCACGCTGTGGCAGAGACAATGAACGTGGGGCGTGAAACGTGAAGCGTGGAACGTGAAGCGTGGAACGTGGAGCGTGAAACCTGAAGCGTAAAACGTGATGCCATGTATCCTCTGCGATATGCGATAAGCGATATGCGATATGCGATACGCGATATGCGATACGCGACAAGCGAGGTCATTGTGAGTAGAGTGATGACGGAAAATCGAACGACGTGGCTGGACCAGCCGGTGTCGAGCGTCTTACGTCTCGATTGGGAGAAGGCGCTGTACATCGCGCTCTTCGCGCTGGCCGTGTTGACGCGTTTCTGGGACTTAGGCGCGCGCGCCATCAGCCACGACGAGAGCCTGCACACTTACTATGCGTGGGAGCTGTATCGCGGCCAGGGGTTCAGCCATACGCCGCTCATGCACGGCCCATTCAAGTTTCATGTTAATGCGTTGATCTACGCCTTATTCGGCGTCGACGATTTCACGGCGCGCGTCGCGCCGGCGCTGTTCGGCGTGGCGCTGGTCATGACGCCATACCTGTTCCGACCCTGGCTGGGGCGGCGCGGCGCGCTGGTGACGGCTTTCTTAATCCTGATCTCGCCCTCGATTCTGTATCATGCGCGCTATATCCGCGACGAAGTGTACATGCTGCTATTCGGCGCGTTGATGTTGTGGGTCGTGCTGTCCCACGTGCGCACCCGCCGGCGCAAATGGCTGTATCTGCTCGCAGTGCTCACGGCGCTGATGTACGTGACGATGGAAGCCTCGTTCATCTACATCGCGATCTTTGGGCTATTCGCCGTGGTGCTCGCTGCGGTTGAGATCGGGCGAGATGCCGGCTGGGGGCGCGAGGGTGTCGGCGGAACGCTGCAGGGAGTCCTCTTGGCGCTCGCCCTGGCGGGGGCGGGCATCATCCTCGGCGCGCGCGTCCTGGAATGGTTGCGCCCGGCAGCACCCGTCGACGGAAGCGCGTACACGCTCGGCCAGTGGCTGCCCAGTCTCGGACTGATGGCGCTCATCGGTGTGGTGATCGGCGCGGGTGCGTACTACCTGCTGCGCTCCTTCGTCCCGGCCTCGGCGCGTCGCTCGGCGGGACTCGATGTGGTGGTGATCTTGGGTGGCCTGTCGCTCTTCATGCTGTCGCCTACGCCGCTGTTACTGCTCAACCACCGGATTGGGACGGATCCGGCAAACACCGTCTGGGGGCTGCTCAGCGGCGCAGGCGACGCGCCGTATGTCGATGCGGGTTTCTTCTCCGGCGGCAACTTCCCGATCGATCCAGTAAATACGGTCAACGTCGCGCGCCTGACTTTCCTGGTTGTCTGCTTTGCCGCCTTTGCTTTCGGGCTGGGCTTGTGGTGGGATTCTCGCGCCTGGCTCATTTCGATCGGCATTTTCGGCGGGATCACTGTCGTTCTCTTCACCACGGTGTTGAGCAACTCGCTCGGCCTGGGCACCGGTTTCGTCGGGTCGCTGGGCTACTGGCTGGTGCAGCAGGAGGTGCAGCGTGGAAGCCAGCCGCCCGGCTATTACTTCTTCGTCACTTCCTTCTACGAATACCTGCCGATGCTGCTGTCTCTGGTCGCGATCGGATACTACGGCTGGAAGCTCCTGACGGGGCGCAGCACGGTACTCAAGGGCGCACAGGATCTGTCTCCTTCGGCTGCCCCTTCCCCTTCACTTCGTTCAGGGTCAGGGCTTCGGCACGGGGATCTTCGAGAGATGCCTTCCACGGACCTCAGCCAGGCGGCCATTGTGCCCATCTTGCTCGGCTGGATGATTCTGTCGTGGGCCATCTACACTGCGGCCGGCGAGAAAATGCCGTGGCTGATGGTTCACCTGGCGCTCCCTATGATCTTCCTGAGCGGACGGATGATCGGGGACTGGTTCGATCGAATCGACTGGCACGGCGTCGCGGCTCGCCGCGAATGGCTGGCGCCGATCTTTTTCCTGGTCCTTCTACTCGGACTGCGGGCGTTCCTCATGGCACTCGGCACGCTCGCCGATGGCGCCCAGCAGGCGGCGGCCGCGCCAAGCCTGTCCCAACTGGGCGCGTGGGGCGGGTTACTGTCCGGCGCGCTCATCAGCGCGGGCGCGCTCGCCGGGCTGCTTGTGCTGGCGCGGCGATCCGGCATGCGCCCGATCCTGAGCATGATCGGCCTTGCGGCGCTGGCGCTCTTGACGCTGATGACCGTGCACACGGCGTGGAGCTACACCTACGTCAACTACGATTACCCGACCGAGTTCGGCGTGTATGCCCACGGCTCACCGGGGCTGAAGATCGCGCTCGACCAGATACGCGAGCTGTCCGAGCGCGTGACCGGCACGCCGACCGAGATTGAGCTTCTTTACGATTCCGAGTCTACCTGGCCGTGGCTGTGGTACCTGCGCGATTTTCCCAACAAGCGTTTCATTGCCTCCGCGCCGTCGCGCGGGGACATGACGCTGCCGGTGATGATCCTGTACAGCGACAACTGGGCCGCCGCCGATCAGGCGGCCGGCAACAGTTACAACTCCTACGAGTTCCAGCGTATCTGGTGGCCGATGGAGGATTACAAGCGCATCCCGGACATCGTCTGCCCGCGCGAGGTGACCCGGAAGGATGGCGGAGTCGAGCGCTACGCCGCGTACGACGAGAACGGTGACGGCCAGATCGACGCGAGTGAGGAGGCGGCCGGCACGGCGCGCTGTCTCGCCCGTATGCCGAAGCTGTTGTCGGCCTTGTGGGACATATTCTTCCGTCGCGATTACACCCAGTACGCCGATTTGACCGGCCAGAATATGACGCTTCAGGATTGGCCGCTGCGGTCGGAATTCCGTCTGTACGTGCGCAAGGACCTTGCAGCCAAGGTCTGGGACCAGGCGATCGGCGATCTGGTCGCGAGCGGCAGCACCGCGCCGAACCCGGTGACCAGCGATCCTTACCAGTCGCGCTGGCAGGAGTTGGCTGCCATCAAGGTGATTGGATCGGCGGGCAGCGGCGAGGGGCAGTTCGTCTCGCCTCACGGCGTGGCGATTGCGCCGGACGGCTCGATCTACGTCGCCGACTCGAACAACCATCGCGTCGTCAAGTTCGACGCCAACGGGCGCTATGTGGAGGCGTTCGGCGTCTGGAGCGGTGAGCCGCCGAACGGCGATTTCTTCAATCCGAACTGGAATCCGCCGCCCGGCGCCTTTTACGAGCCATGGGACGTGGCCGTCGCGCCCGACGGCTCGGTGTACGTAGCCGACCTGTGGAACAGTCGCATACAGAAATTCGACGAAGACGGCAACTTCGTCACGATGTGGGGCGGATTCGGCGATTCGGGCCAGGCGGCGCGCGGAACCGAGAGCCGCTTCTATGGCCCGCGGAGCGTCGCCGTCGGCAAGGATGGCCTCGTCTACGTGTCCGACACGGGCAACAAGCGTGTGCAAGTGTTCGACGGTGACGGCAAGTTCGTCGCCCAGTTCGGCGGCGGCGGGCTTCTCGACGGGAATCTCGACGAGCCGGTCGGCATTGCCTTGAGCGGCGATGGCGAGATCGTCGTCGCCGATACGTGGAATGGCCGGATTCAGGTCTTCAGCGCCGACGGGCAGCCGCTGCGCAAGTGGGATATCGCCGGTTGGCTCGACTACACCCAGGCGGATTTCGGTCGCTCCAAAGTCGGCAAGCCGTATTTGACCGTAGGCCCGGACGGTCGCATCTACGTCTCGGATCAGGTCGGAAATCGCATCCTCGTCTTCGACGCATCCGGAAATTACTTGGCGTCGTTTGGCCGGTTTGGCGCGGACGATGCGGGGTTCACCGCGCCGAGCGACCTGGCGATCGATGCGGATGGCAACATCCTGGTTGTAGACACGGGCAACGGACGCGTCATGATCTTCCCTCCGCTCGATACCGGGCAGGCAGACGACGAACTGGTCCCCTAGACTGATCAGTGATCAGTGATCAGTAATCAGTGATCAGTGATCGCTAATGACTGGTAACTGATGACTGATAACTGATAACTGATAACTGATGACCGATAACTGATTACTGGCAACCGACCGCATGGTATAATCGCCGCGCGGCTACTTGTCAGTGGGGGCCATTCCGTGAAGCTTCAAGAATACCAGTCCAAGTCGCTGTTCGCCCAGCACGGGATCCCGATCCCCAGAGGTGAAATGGCGACGACACCTGAAGATGCCCGACGCATCGCGCGCGAGCTCGGCAGGCGCGTCGTCATCAAGGCGCAAGTCTTGGTCGGTGGTCGCGGCAAGGCGGGCGGCATTCGGCTGGCCCGCGATCCCGACGAAGCCGAGCGCATCGCTGCCGAGATTCTCTCGATGGAGATCAAAGGGCTGCCCGTGCGCAAAGTGCTCGTCGACGAAGCGGCGGACATTGCAAAGGAGATCTATCTTGGCGTGGTGATCGACCGTGCGCAGCGCCGCGCCGTCGTGATGGCGTCGTCGGCGGGCGGCATGGACATCGAGGAGGTCGCCCGAGACACTCCCGAAAAAATCGTGCGCATGGCGATCGACCCGTTCCTGGGGCTGCGCGACTACCAGGCTCAGCAGGTCGCCGCCGGCATTGGGCTGGATCGAGACCTGGTGCGCGACTTCGTGACGATTGCGCGCGGCCTGTACCAGTGTTTTCTCGACTTTGACGGAAGCCTGGCCGAGATTAATCCGCTCGTCGTCACGGGAGGCAAGAAGCTCGTCGCGCTCGACGGCAAGATCGTGCTCGACGCGAACGCGCTGTTCCGCCATCCCGATCTGGTTGCCATGCGTGACGTGAGCGAAGAAGCGCCGTCCGAGGCCGAAGCGCGCCAGCGCGGGTTGTCGTACATCCAGCTCGACGGCGAGATCGGCTGCATGGTCAACGGCGCCGGGCTGGCCATGGCGACGATGGATTTGATCAAGCTGTTCGGCGGCAGCCCAGCCAACTTCCTGGACATCGGCGGCGGCGCGCAGTCCGACAAAGTCGCAGCCGCGCTGCGCATTATCCTCGCCGATCCGAACGTCAAGGCGGTGCTGTTCAACATCTTCGGCGGCATCGCGCGCTGCGACGAGGTAGCGCGCGGCATCGTGGCGGCGCTGCGCGACGTGAATCCGGCGGTGCCGATGGTGGCGCGCCTGGTCGGCACGAACGAAGAGGAGGGACGCCGCATATTGGCCGAGGCGCGCATGGAGACGGCCGTCACCCTGGTCGAGGGCATCAAAAAGGCGGTGACGTTGGCGCGCGGTGAAGATGCTGTGATCGACTTGCCGCCCGTGGCTGCCACGCCCTTGCCCGCGCGTCGAGCCAAGGCGCCGCCTGCATCGTCCAGGAAAAAGGCCGCCGGTCAGCGCCCGGCGAAGAAAGCGGCCGCTCGAAATCTGGCGAAGACCGGCAAGCGATCGACAGCGAAAGGCGCCAGCAAGAAACGGCCAAAACCCCGGAAGTCTTGAGCTAACGATATGCTATATGCTATCAGCCATACGCCCTAAGGGAGGCTTGATGAGCATTCTCGTCGATAAGAATACGCGCCTGATTGTCCAGGGCGTCACCGGACGCGAGGGCGAGTTTCATACGCGCAAGATGGTCGAATACGGCACGAACGTGGTCGGCGGTGTGCGCTTCGGAAAAGGCGGCGAGTGGGTCGCCGGCGTGCCGGTCTTCGACACGTGCAAGGAGGCCGTGGACGCCACCGGCGCGAACGCGTCGGTCATATTCGTGCCGGCGCGCTCCGCGCCGGATGCGATACTCGAAGCGGCCGACGCGGGCATCCCTCTCGTCGTGTGCATCACCGAAGGCATCCCGGTGCTGGACATGGTGCGCGTGCGCGCGTATCTCGACCGGCGCGGCACGCGCCTGATCGGCCCTAACTGCCCGGGCTTGATTACGCCTGGCGTGGCCAAGGTCGGGATCATCCCTGGCCAGATCTGCGCCTCAGGAAATATCGGCGTCGTCTCGCGCAGCGGCACGCTGACGTACGAAGTGATCGCCGCGCTCACGAATCGCGGCATGGGGCAGAGCACCTGCGTCGGGATCGGCGGCGACCCGATCAATGGCACCTCCTTCCTCGACGTGTTGGAGATGTTTGAGGAGGATCCCCTCACCGATCACGTCGTGTTGATCGGCGAAATCGGCGGGAACGACGAGGAGCGCGCCGCCGAGTTCATTAGCGCGCGCATGACGAAGCCGGTCACGGCCTTCGTCGCCGGCCGGACCGCGCCCCCGGGCAAGCGCATGGGGCACGCCGGGGCGATCATCGAGGGCGGCACGGGCACGGCGGCCGAAAAAATCGCGGCCTTCGAGCGGCATGGCGTGCGTGTCGCGCAGCACCCTGAAGAGATCCCCGAGCTAGTCGCTGCCTTTGCGTGAGCGGGGACCGGCTACCTTATCTACCTGAATGCTCCGACGCACCTTCACGGCATTGGCCAGCCTGGGTCTGGCTTTCGTTGCCCTGCTCGTCACGATGGCGGCGGTGACACGCCTGCCGCCTGCCGCTGCGCTGGCTATCGTACTTTCGCACTGGACGGTTCAGACGGTCGATTCTCCGAATGCCGGCCCTGGAGCGTCGATGCGGCTCGATTCGCAAGATCATCCACATATCAGCTACTTCGATCAAGGGTTGGGCGCGCTGAAGTATGCCGTCTTGAGCGGCACTCAGTGGGTGACGGAGGTCGTCGACCATGGAGAACAAACGGGGTCGGAAACGTCGCTCGTCTTGGACGCGTTGGACCGACCGGCTGTCGCCTATTTAGGCAACGTGAACCTGCACCTCAGGTATGCCGCACGCCTCGGTCCGACGTGGGTCTTCAGCAGTGTCGATCAAACAAGCCCGGGGCCTGACGGACAGGGATTATCGCGGCCGGCGCTGGCGCTCGACGGACAGGTGCGACCGCACATCGTCTACTTCAACTTTACGACGCGCAGGCTGATGCATGCGTATCGAGTTGGAGACACTTGGCTGAAGGAAGCTATCGCCCGGGTTGGCAATCTGTTCGTGCTGGGCGCTGCGCCATCCATGGTCATCAGCGGCCAGATGCCTCATGTCGCCTATGTTTCTGAAGTCCCCGATCCTCTGCTGCCGACACAGATCGTCACGCGGCTGCTTTATGCGACGCTCAGCGGGACACAGTGGGTGACTGCCGTCGTGGCCGATTCGCCGGAAGCTGCGTATACTGCGATCGCGCTGGATGCGCAAGGGCGGCCGTCGATCGCTTATAACGAGCCAGGCGTCGGCTTGCGCTATGCCGTGTTGAGCGGGACGGTCTGGCTGAGTGAAACAATCGACCGCATCGGCGATCCGGGGGAATATGTGTCATTAGTGTTCGACACCGACGGTATTCCCCACGTGGGCTATCTGGCGGATACGGGCGGCGGGAAAGCGCGTTATGCCTATAAGCTGGGATCGACATGGCTGGTGCAGACCGTGACCACGGCTCGCCCTGTGCGCGGTTACACATCCGTCGCGGTGGGCGCTGGCGGCGATCCGCGCATGGCGTATTATACGCTGTCAGGCACGCGCACGCTCGAGTACGCTTATGTTACGACACGTTACTTCTTCCTGCCGGTCGTCTTGAAGTAAGAGAAGAAGGCGGCTATGAAAGCCGCCCTACGCTCCGTGTCTCCGTGGTTTTCATCCGTGTCTAACAGACTGTCTAAAATCCCCGTGGTTGACGCATCCCCATGCGTCAACAGCGGGCATAGGGATGCCCGTTCTACGGGTTTTATGACGCGCTCTAAGAAGGCCCTCGCGCGCGTCGATGTGTCACTCTTGGCCGTGCTGCTGATCGCACTGATCACGGCGCTGCCTTTCCTTACCCGGTCGGGCCTGCCGCGCCACACCGATCTCGAGCTGCACGTCTTCCGCGCGGCCGAATTCGAGCGGCTGCTAGCCGAGCGCCCGCTCGCGTACCCGCGTTGGGCGCCCAACTTCTACTACGGCTACGGATACCCGATCTTCAACTACTACGCGCCGCTCACTTATTATGCCGTTGGCGCGATCGCGCTCGTACCAGTTCTGGACATCGTTGACGCCATGAAGATCGTCCTCGTGCTGACTTTCGTGTCGGCGGCGTGTGGCGTATTCTTCTTCGCGCGCCAGCACTTCGGTGGAGCGGGCGGCGTCGTGGCCGCAGCCGCCTACGTTCTCTCTCCCTACGTGCTGTTCGTCGATCCTTTCATGCGCGGGGATGCCGCCGAATTCCTGGCGCTCGGCATCTTGCCTTGGGTATTTCTCGCATTCGATCGCCCCTTGTCGGCGACGCGCGATATGGCGTGCGCGGCGCTGGCGCTGGCGGCGCTCGTGCTCAGTCACAACTTGATGGCGCTCATCGGCGCCGGCCTGCTCGCGGCGTGGCTGGCCTGGCGCGGCGTGTTCGTCGATGGGGTAGGGCGCTGGCGGCGTGACGTCGCCGCAGTCGTGCTCGCCGCCGGCCTCACTGCCGTGTTCTGGCTGCCGTTCTTTGCCGAGCGGGGCGCGGTGCGCCTCGACGTCGCCGGTCCGGGCCACTTCGATTTCCGGAACCACTTCGTCGAGCTGGGCACGCTCTTGCGCCCTTCGCCGGTGCTCGACCTGGGCGCGACCGTGCCGCACTTCATCTACAATCTCGGCTTCGCGCAGTGGCTGCTCGCGCTGCCCGCGCTTCTCGCGATTGTCCGCTGGCGATCACAGCCGGCCGCGCGCATCGCGGCGTTCTTCGCGCTCGCCTCACTCGTGCTGATATTTCTCATGACGCCGGCATCGCAGGCGTTGTGGGAAGCCGTGCCGCCCGCCGCGCTGATCCAGTTCCCGTGGCGCTTCCTCGGGCCGGCTGCCTTCACGTTGGCGATGTGCGCTGGCTACACGGTATCCGCCTTTCGCCGCCTGGAGATCGCGGCAGCCGTCGCGCTCAGCCTCGTCCTGCTGGCCGCGCTGCCGGCGATGTATCCGCCGGCGTGGGACGCCGAGTTCGGCGACACGTCGCCGCGCGGCGCCGTCGAGTTCGAGTTGAGCGGCGTTGCGCTGGGCACGACGTCGACCGGGGATTTCCTGCCGCACACCGTCGCCCAGACGCCGTCGCCGGCGCAGCCGCTCATCGACGCCTATCGTGCGGGAGGGAACGTCGATCGGTTCGACTATGCAAGCGCGTGCTTCGACCCTTCGGCTGCGCTCAGGGCAGGCTTCACTGCTCCTTCGACCCTTCGGCTGCGCTCAGGGCATGCTTCGCTCAGGACGCAGTTCCGCTCAGCATGCGCGCGCGTCCACAGGAGCCCGGTACGGAACGGCGACCTGGATGTGGAATACGACGTCGAAGCTTCGGGCGACTTCACCGCGCGATTCTTCATCTTCGCTTTTCCGGGTTGGCGGGCCTACGTGGACGGAAAGCCTGTGCCACTGCGACCATCCGGTGGGGACGGCTTCATCCTGTTCGACGTGCCGGCGTCGGCGCGCACGTTCGGCGTTCGATTCGAATCGACTTCGCCGCGAATGGCCGGCGCGATCGTCACACTTGGAAGCCTCCTGGTCACGGCTGCCCTCGTCGTGGCGTCTCGACTCCGCAAGTCGCCCGCTTTGGCCGATCCGGCGGCAGACCCATCTGTGCAGAAGTCGCCGCGATCGGCGATTCGCCTGCTCGTGCTGCTGTTGGCCGTATTTCTCGTCGCCAAAGTTTTGATCGTCGACCGCTGCGACACCTGCTTTCGTTACACGTCGCCGCCGGGCCAGGCGCTCGCTGCTCAGCACGCGCAACGCGCCAGCTTTGGCGGCCACGTCGAGCTGCTCGGGTTCGATCTGCCGCGCGGCGAGGTCGAGGCAGGCCAGGTTGCGCCGCTCACCCTGTATTGGAGGGCGACGGCGCCGGTGCCTGCGAACTACCAGGTGTTCGCGCACGTCACGCGACCGCCTTTCGTCCTGTGGGGACAATCGGACAAGCTCAACCCTGGTGATTTTCCCTCGACGCGCTGGCCGCTGGACAAATATGTGTGGGACGATCATGCTCTGCGCGTGCTGCCCGGCACGCCGCCTGGCGAATATCCGATTGCAGTCGGGTTGTATACGCTCGGCGACGGCCGCCGCGTTCCACTTCTCGATCCATCGGGCGCGATCCTCGGCGACAGCGTGCAGTTGAGTCGCACGCTGCGCGTGCGCCGCCCGTCCACGCCGCCCGCCGTCGAAACGCTCGGCATGCAGCGGCAGATCGACGCGCGGCTGGACGGCGTCAGCCTGCTCGGCGCGTCGATCGAGCAGGTGGCGCTCCCACGCCCCAACTTCGCGCGCCTCACGCTGTTCTGGCAGGCCAAGTCCGACGCGCCGCCGAGCGTGACGGTGCAGGCACAATTGATCGACGCCTCGGGCGCCGTTGCATCGGAAATCGTCACGCCCCCGGCCGGTGGGGCGTATCCCATGTCGCTGTGGCAAGCCGGCGAAATCGTGCGCGACGTATACGCGTTCTGGCTGCCGGCGGACTTTCCACCGGGTCGATACACGGTTCGCGTGCGCGTCGAAGGACCGCTGCGCGTGGCGCAAGACATCGAACTCGGGCAAATCGAGGTGACCGGACCATGAACAAGCGAGAGCGTCTCGAAGCCGCCATTCACGGCCAGCAGGTCGATCGAATACCCATCGCGCTGTGGCGGCATTTCCCCGGCGACGATCAGCGCCCGGATGATTTGGCGGCCGCGACCGCTGGCTTTCAGCGGCGCTGGGATTTCGACTTCGTCAAGGTCACGCCTGCCAGCTCTTTCTGCCTCCGTGACTGGGGCGTCGAAGACGAGTGGACGGGCAACGTCGAAGGCACGCGTGACTACACGCGGCGGCCGATTCGCACGGCGGACGACTGGCGGTCGCTCGGGACGCTCGATCCGCGCGCCGGCTACCTCGGCGCACAGTTGCGCTGCCTGGAGCTGATCCGCGCCGATTTGCCCGACACACCCGTCATCCAGACGATTTTCAATCCGTTGGCGCAGGCCAAGAATCTCGTCGGGCCTGGACTCGTGCCGATGCTGCGCGCGCATCCACGCGAGGTCAAACATGGGCTTGAGACGATTGCCGCCACGACGATCGATTTCATCCGCGCCGCCCGGGACACGGGCATCGACGGCGTGTTCTTCGCGGTGCAGCACGCCAGCGCGCAGTTGCTGAGCGAGGGCGAATACCGCGAGTTCGGCGTGGAATACGACCTCCGTGTCCTGTCGGCTGCAGGCGAGTTGTGGCTCAACGTGGTGCACTTGCACGGCGTCGACGTCTATTTCGACCTGCTGGCCGATTATCCGGCGGCGGTGTGGAACTGGCACGACCGCGAAACGCCGCCGAGCCTGGCGCAGGGCATCGCCAGGCTGCGCGGCGCGGCGTGCGGCGGCATTGCGCGCGACGCGACGATGCTGCGCGGCGCGCCGGACGACGTGCGCGCGGCGGTCGTGGACGCCGTGCGCCAGAGCGGCGGCCGCCGCCTGATCGTCGGCACGGGATGCGTCGCGCTCATCCCGTCCCCCGAATCTAATTTGCGCGCTGCGCGCAGCGCGGTAGAATCGCTTTCGTGAACCTATTGACAGCCGCCGAAATCCTGTTGTACTATTACGGGCGATTCGCCCAGGGGAGCAACGCCAGTGACTGCGCCGGTTGAGATGCTGACTGTGGCCGAGGCGCGCGAGGCGATACTCGAGCGGTTTGCGTCTCTCGAGCCGGAGACGGTCCTGCTCCTCGACGCGGTCGACCGCGTGCTGACTGAGCGGATCGAGGCAGACGTCGATCTGCCGCCGTTCGATAATTCGTCGATGGACGGCTACGCGGTTCGCGCCCTCGACATCGCCGGGGCCACGCGCGAGCGCCCCGTGCGGCTGAGAGTGGTCGCGGACGTTGCGGCGGGCCATCCCACCGGCGTCATGCTCGAACCGGGGACGGCCGCGCGCATCACGACCGGCGCGCCGCTCCCGCGCGGCGCCGACGCGGTCGTGCCGGTCGAAGCGACAGATGACCCGTCACGCGGCGCGAGCCAGTTGCGCTCGGAGATTGCGATCTTTCAGGAGGCGCGCAGCGGCGCTCACGTGCGCCATCCCGGCGAGGACGTCCGGCGCGGCCAGGTGGTCCTCGATAGGGGCGCGCTTATCCGGTATGCCGAGGTGGCGATGCTGGCGGCGGTCGGGCGAGCCTCGGTGCGGGTCGTGCGCAGGCCGCGCGTCGCGCTGTTCGCCACGGGCGACGAGCTGGTCGCCCCCGACGAGCGACCCGGCCCAGGCCAGATTCGAAATGCCAACGAGCTGGGCACGGCCGCACAGGTCCTGCGCTACGGCGGCGTGCCTGTGCTCCTCGGCATCGCGCGCGATGCCGAGGCGGACGTGCGCGAGAAGTTCGAGGAAGCGTTGGCGCAGCGGGCGGACTTGATCGTGACTTCCGCCGGCGTGTCGGTCGGCGCGCACGATGTCGTGAAAGACGTGGTGCGCGCGCACGGCGAGATCGCGCTGTGGCGCATACGCATGCGGCCGGGCAAGCCGCTGGCGTTCGGGCATTACAAATCGACGCCTTTCTTTGGGTTGCCGGGGAATCCCGTCTCGGCGATGCTGACCTTCGAGCAATTCGTGCGCCCGGTCTTGCTGAAGATGGGCGGGCGGATTCACCTCGACAAGCCCACGGTGCAGGTGCGTCTCCTGGAGGCTGTCGAGAGTGACGGACGCGAAACGTACGCGCGGGCATGGGTCGAGCGCGACGGCCCGGGCTACGTGGCGCGCTTGAGCGGCGACCAGGGATCGAACGTGTTGAGCGCCCTGGCCGGCGCCAATGCACTGCTAATTGTGCCCGAGGGAGTTACGCGCCTGGAAGCCGGATCGCGGGCCTGGGCGCAGATGCTGTATTGGCCTGAAGGAGATGTGTGTGGCTAAGAAAAAGGCGAAAAGCAGTGGCGGGTCAGGCCTGATCGTCGTCATTATTCTGGGCGCCGTGATCGTGGTGCTGGGCCTGATCGTGTTGAGCGGCGGATTCGCCACGCCGGCGCCGGAAGTGACGACGGAGTCGCTGGAGCTGTGCAATGGAATGCCATGCCCATCTAAGGGATCGCCCGACGCGCCGGTGGTCGTCATCGAGTTTTCGGATTATGCGTGCCACAACTGCCGGGATTTCAACCTGACGACGGCGCCGATTCTCGAGCGGGATTACGTCGACGCGGGCCAGGTGCGCTACGTGTCGCACGTGTTCTCGCTCTGGACGGAGTCGATTCCGGCTGCCGCGGCCTCGCTGTGCGCGCACGAGCAAGGCAAATACTGGGAGTTTCACGAGCAGGCGTTTCGAGATTTTCAGCAGGGCAGCTTTCCGGCGAACGAGGATTTTCTGAACTGGGCGCAGATCATCGGGCTTGACCAGGCGTCGTTCAAGCAATGTGTCGATTCGGGCCGCATGGTGTATGACGCTCAAGTGTCGGCGCTGGAGGGCACGCGCGCTGGCGTCGACGGCACGCCATCGTTCTTCATCAACGGCGCGCTGCTGCGCGGCAACGTCCCGCTGGACGAGTTCCGCCGCACGATCGACGCGGCGCTCGCAGGCCAATAATGTCAACTCTGTGGATGGCTCACCGCACCGCATTTTTGCAGATGGTCCTGTCGGCTGCTGGTGTCGTGGTCGCCGCGATTCTCACTTCGTTTCACTACAGCCCGGCGACAACGGCGGCGCTGTGCACGGGCGCAGGCGGCTGCGAGACGGTGAACACCAGCCCGTACTCGACGATCGCGGGCATTCCGGTTGCGCTGCTGGGCATGGGCGCTTACGTCGCGATCGGCGCGCTGGCTTTCCTGTCGACGCGCGAGGCCTGCCCTGAGCGAGGCCGAAGGGGCGCGCTCGCCGAGCAGGCGCACCTCGCCGTATTCGGTCTGTCGCTTGCCGGCGTGTTGTACTCCGCGTATCTGACCTACCTGGAGATCTTCGTGATCCGCGCCATCTGCCCATGGTGCGTCGTATCGGCGCTGATCATGACGGCGATATGGATTTCTTCGGCGGTGGATCTCGTCCGGCGCAGGCGGGCCGCCGCCGAAGTTAGCGCCTCGCCGTGAAGCCGGTGTGCACGCAAATGTGTCAGTCGTTACAGTGCTCGCCAAACCGCGTCTTCGCGGTTGGCCGCCCGCGTCCCCGCGGGCGGTGAGCCACCTGACATGTTTTGCGTGCACATTGAGGCCGTCGCCTTCTTTGCGATAGCGCGAATCTGCGTTATCATACGGCCAGCCGTTTCGGACACGCTTCTGGGGGAATGAGCTCATGCCGCGCATCCGATGCCACTACGAAGACTGTATCTTCCTCGACGCCGGTTATTGCTCGGCCGAAAAGATCGAGCTCGATCCCGAATCGGGCTGCCTGACGTATCAGCAGGCCGAAGAGGCCGAGCTGGTCATCGCCGACTGGGAGGAGGAAGAAGCCGAGGCCGAAGTCGTGGACGATGAAGAAGAGGAACTGGAATGGGAGGAAGAAGAGGATGAGGACGACGACGGAGAAGACGACCAGGATGAGTGGTAGCTGACGGCTGCGGCGACTGCGCCAGCGTATCGCCTCGTGCGTGCACTGCCTCGCATCATAAAGAGCGGACTTCCGCAAGGAGGCCCGCTCTTTCTGTTCGCCCGCCTGTGCTTCGATCAGGGCTTGGAGACGTGCTGCTCGATCGTCCGCCGGAAGATGTCCTCTTGTTCCTCACGCGCGTCTGCGCTGGCTGGCTCCGCCGGCGCTGGCCGCTTCACGGCTGGCTGGACCTGTCCCTGCGCCTGGCGGAACGCGATTTCCATCGGCGAGAGCAGCGCCGCCTCGGGCTGCGCGTCGGCCACGGCGCTCCGCTCGACCGCCTTGATCGATAGCTTGATCTGTTTCTTGCGCGGGTCGACTTCCAGGACCTGGGCCTCGATTTCGTCGCCGACCTCTAGCAGGTCGCCCGGATGGCTGACGTATCCCGGGCCGATCTCGCTGACGTGAATCATCGCTTCGCGCTCGGCGCCGATGTCGACGAACGCGCCGTACCGCTCGAGGCGCGTGACCTTGCCGGTCACCGTCTGGCCGCGCTTGATCTCGCTCCAATCTACGGCCGGCGGCTCGATCATCGTCAGGCCAATGCGGTTCTCCTTGCGGCTCGCCGACGTGACCCACACCGTGACCTCGTCGCCCTCCTTGACGACGTCTGACGGCTTGGCGACGCGCGTCTTCGCCATCTGGCTCACGGGAACCAGGCCGTCCTTGGACGCGCCAATGTTGACGAACGCGCCGAACTCCTCCACGCGAACGACTTTGCCCGTCAGCTTCATGCGCTTCTGCAAGTCGCCCCAATCGAGCGCCGGCGGCGCGACCATCGTCAGCGCGATGAGATTCTGCTGCGGCTTGACTTGCTTGACCCACACCGTGATCGCGTCGCCTTCGTGCAGCACGTCGGCTACGCGCGTCACGCGCTGATCGGCTATGATTTGCGAAATGTGGAGGAAGGCATCCGTCCCGGCGCCGATGTCGACGAGCGCGCCCGCCAGCTCGACCCGGGTGACTTTGCCTTCGAACTTCATTTTCGGCTTGATATCCTTCAAGGAGAGGACCCCATTCTCAGACACGGCAGCCTCGCGAAAAGCATGTGACACACGGATTTCCCACGGAATCAGTGTGACATGATAATGCCCCGTTTGAACGGGGCATCATCACCCTGGCAGGGATTATACCGCGCCGTGAGGGGGGTGTCAAACACCTAGACGGCCATCTCTTCTGCCATCTGCTCCTTCTCGGCGCCGGAATCGTCCGCGCCCTCTTCCGGCGCAGCCATTTCTTCGTCCGCGTCTTCGTCAAGTTCTTCGTCGTGAGCCGCGCTGCGCTGGCCGTTCCTGCCGTTCGGCGACGGCGTCGCCATCATGGCCGCCGCTTCCTGGCTCACCTTGTCGCGGATGACGGCCTCGATCTCGCTCGCGACTTCGGGATGGCTCTTGAGGAACTCCTTGGCGCTCTCGCGTCCCTGGCCCAGCTTGATGTCGTTGAAGGAGAAGAACGCGCCGCGCTTGGCGACGATCTCCATTGCCGCGCCGATATCCAGGATGTCGCCGGTCTTCGAGATGCCCTCGTTGTACATGATGTCGAACTCGGCTTCGCGGAAGGGTGGGGCGATCTTGTTCTTCGTCACGCGCACTTTGACGCGGTTGCCCACGATCTCGGCGCCGGATTTGATGCTCTGCGTGCGGCGCATGTCCAGGCGGATCGACGCGTAGAATTTGAGCGCGTTGCCGCCCGTCGTCGTCTCCGGATTGCCGAACATGACGCCGATCTTCATGCGCAACTGGTTGGTGAAGATCATCGCCGTGTTCGACTGCTTGATCGCGCCCGATAGCTTGCGGAGCGCCTGCGACATCAGCCGCGCCTGGAGACCCATGTGACTGTCGCCCATCTCGCCCTCGATCTCGGCGCGCGGCACGAGCGCCGCGACCGAGTCGAGCGCGATGACGTCCACCGCGCCCGAGCGCACCAGGCTCTCGGCGATTTCGAGCGCCTGCTCGCCGGTGTCGGGCTGGGCAATGTACAGGTTGTCGATGTCCACGCCGCAGCGCGCGGCGTAGGCCGGATCGAGCGCGTGCTCCATGTCGATGTACGCGGCGATCCCGCCGCGCTTCTGCGCCTCGGCGACGATGTGCTGGCACAGCGTCGTCTTGCCGGACGCCTCCGGCCCGTAGATCTCGGTCACCCGGCCGCGCGGGATGCCGCCCGCGCCCAGCGCCAGGTCGAGCGCCAGAGAGCCGGTCGGGATGGTTTCGACTTGCATGTGAGTGGCCTCGCCCAGCCGCATGATCGCTCCATCTCCAAAGCGTTTAAGAATATTGCCCAACGCCTGATCCAGGGCGCGAACGCGACCCGGATCGGCGACGGGCTTGACGACTACAGTGCTGGATTCTTCTGCGGCTTCTTCTTCTGCCGCCTGCTTGCGCTTTCGTGGCGCCATGGGTGCCTCCCTCAAGGTTTACAGTGTGCGTGATGTGCCAATCGGATGGTTGGATCGGGTGTGCCATATATTAGCACAAATGTTCTGTTCTGTCAACCGCCATTTTCTAGAGATTGTGCAGATTGCCACAAAGGCACAGAGCTATCCATGTGCCTCTGGCACGCCCCGACGGTAACTGGTCAGCCGTCATGCCCGAATGCTTTTGTCGGGCATCCAGGCTGCAGGTTACTGGATTCCCGCCTAAAGCGTGCGGGAATGACACCGCACGGTGCGAGCGCAACGGCTGAGCATTTACCCCCGACGAATGAAAATACAGGTGCTCCTGCCGGGTGTGTCATTCGGCGGACGGGGGTCAGGGGTCACAGACCCCTGACGAGCGGGGCGGGTCTGAACCTGGATTTCGCACCCGCTTCGCGTGATCCATCCGGCGGCCAGGGGGCGGCGGATAGCACAACAACGAATTCGGGATGAAACGAATGTGGTTTCTCACGTTGGCGGTTTGCTTCCGGTTTCGCCGGGTATATAATGTTGGCATGACTACTCAGGCGTCACTGCGACCCCGCTGAGATTGCTTCGCAAAACTTGTCCTGAGCGGAGTCGAAAGAAGACGCTCGCCATGACGTGCGGGGCAGGTGAGAGCTGTTTGCGACGAAGCAATCTCAGCGGCCATGAGCGAACACGGCTGTCCGTGCAGGAGATTGCTTCGCGAAAAGATGCTCGCAATGACGTTGGGCTGAAGCAATTACATGTTGGCCCTATAGAGCTGCGGCTTCCGCGCGGAGGCGTCATGCCCGACGATTTACCTCGTCTTCTTTCTATCCTCTCTGATCAACCCGCCTACGACGACCGTCTCAACTTCGCGCCGTACGCCAAGACGCTCGCCGACATCCTGGCCGACCCGGACACGGACACGCCGCTGACGATCGGCGTGTTCGGCGGCTGGGGTCAGGGCAAGACCAGCCTGATGAACATGGTGCAGCGCCGGCTGGAGGACACGCTTCAGACGAAGTTCCCCGTGCGCTCGGTGTGGTTCAACGCCTGGCTGTACAGCCACCAGCAGTCACTGTGGCGCGCGCTGATCTCGCGCGTGCTGAGCGGCGCGCGTGGCTTCGCGACGCTGAGCGCCGACGCGCAGGCGCAGTTGAACCGGCTCGAGGCGCGGCTGTATCAATCCTCGACGCCCACAGCCGGGCAACTGACGCTGCCCGCCGGAACGCTCACCGGGCTGGATGCCGTCGCACTGCCGCCGCTCATGGGGCTGGAGCTGCTGCGCCGCCAGTCCGAGCGCGGCGGGCAGGACGCAGAGGCGCGCCGCCTGGCCGAACTCATCGCGGACGTCGAGCAGAGCGAGGCGGACACCCGCCGCGACCAGATCGCCGCGCTCGACGACTTCCGCCGCGAGTTCGAGAACGTCAGCCGGAAGTGCATCGTCGACCACGGGCGGCTGGCCGTGTTCGTCGACGACCTGGATCGCTGCCTGCCCGACCAGGCCGTCGAGGTGCTCGAAGCCGTCAAGCTGTTCCTCGACGTGCCGGGCTGTGTGTTCGTGCTGGGCATCGCCCGCGACGTGATCGAAGAGGGCATCCGCGTGCGTTACAAGGATTACGCGACCCAGCTCGACGGCGCGCAGTACCTGGAGAAGATCATCCAGATTCCTTTCGCGCTGCCTCCGATCGCGCCGGAGTCGGTGCAGACCTACGTGCAGGGCGTCACCGGCGGGGCGCTGCCCGACGCGCGCTGCGAGAAAGTCTTCGCCATCGGGCTGGAGCCGAACCCGCGCCGCATCAAGCGCACGCTCAACATCTTCCTGCTGCTGTGGCGGCTGGCGCAGAACCGCGAGGACCTGCGCGACGCGATCAGGCCGGTGCGGCTGGCGAAGATCGTCATCGTCCAGCAGTATTATCCGCGCCTGTTCGAATTGATCACGCAGGGGCCGCACTACCTGATCGACCTGGAGGCTCGCTTCCGCGAGCAGGAGCGCCCGGAACGCGCGACGGTAGACTCCCCCTCTCCCGCACGGCGGGAGAGGGGGCCGGGGGGTGAGGGCGGGGGTGAGGGCGGGAGTGAGGGCGAAGTCACCGCCGGCCCGCTGACTGAGTTTCTGGGCAAGAGCCTCCTGCGCGCGCTGCTCACCTGCACCGGCGCAGACGAGGCCGACGCCAACTTTGCCGACGTCGGCCCGGTCGGCGTGCGCGAGTACGTCTATCTCACGCGCAGCACAGTCGAAGAGGCGCCGAAAGTCGAAGCCGCCGCGCTGCCCTTCGAGCCGCAGATGGTCACTATCCCGGCGGGCAAGTTCCTGTTGGGCACGTCCGAGAACGAGCTGAAGGAGATCACGAAGCTGCACAAGGGCAGGGACTATCAGGGAGGGATCAAGCGAGAACTTCCACAGCATGAAGTGACGCTTGCGGCATACGCGATCGGCCGTTACCCGGTGACGAATGCTGAGTTCAGGCGCTTCGCCGAAGATGGCGGTTACACCAGCCGCGAGCATTGGACAGAGGCCGGTTGGCAGGCGAAAGAAAGCAACGGCTGGAAACAACCTCGCTATTGGGACGATAACCAGTGGAACGATCCGTCGCAGCCTGTCGTCGGCGTGGCGTGGTATGAGGCCGCCGCCTACTGCAACTGGCTGGCGCACAAGACCGGCAAGCCGTATCGCCTGCCGACGGAGGCCGAGTGGGAGCACGCCGCGCGCGGCAAAGAGGGCTACCGTTATCCGTGGGGAGACGCGTGGGACAAGGCTCGGTGCAACAACAAGGAGAGCGGCCCAGGTCGCACGACGCCGGTCGGGCAGTACCCTTCCGGCGACAGCTCGTTCGGCGTGGGCGACATGGTTGGGCAGGTGTGGGAGTGGTGCAGCAGCAAATACGGAGGCATAGATCTGAAACCAAAGTTCGGCGATCCTTACCGATCGGACGATGGACGCGAGGACCTTGAAGGAGACGACACGCGTATCCTGCGCGGCGGGTCATGGTACGACGATCTGCCTGCCGCCTATTGCCGGTGCGGCTACCGCTTCAGGCTCGACCCCGATATCAGGTACAACTACAGGGGATTTCGTTGCGCCAGAACCCTTTAGCGAATGCAGAATGCGGAATGAGGAATGCAGAATGCGAATTCAGGAGTTCGCGCCATGGCATCGGACGGCGAAGTTGAATCCCTTAACCGGCAGCTCCACAACCTGCGCGCGAACCTGTACCTGATCGACGAGCGCATCTCGGAATTCGTCGAGCCGAGCAAGGTTCCGCTGCAATACGTCCGCGATAAGCGCAAGGTCGAGGAGCGGTGTGAAGAGGCGTCAACGGATGCTTCGCGCAACGGATAAGCGGATGGCGCGCCGCGCGGGAGTGGACAGGTGGGCAAGGGATGTGAAACGGATTAAAGGACTGTAGCATGAGTCTACCACCTGAACTGATGCGTGCTTGCCGTGAAGCGCGGCTGCTCGTTGTGTGGGGCGATGTGCCGTTCGCGCTGGCGGAGCGCCCGCCCGCTAATCGCGCGCTGGCGTTCGAGCGTCTGCCTGCCGCCCCTGCACTCTCGATTCGGTTGAGCGACCTGCCGCCGCTGCCGATCCTCAGCCTGGACGCGAGCGATCGGATCGAGCGGGCCTTCCGCCAGGCGGGCGTCGCGCTGCAGGTCGTGCGCACGCGACGCGATGCGCCTGCGCGTGATCGACACGTCTTGATCAAGCTGGCCGGCGATCTGGCTGCGCGTGCGGGCGTCGTCCTCAGCCGCGCCGAGATTCGAGACCTGCGCGGCGACGACGACAAGCGGTATCTGCTCGACGAGGCGCGGCGCGTCGCCGATGGCGGGGCGGCATTGCTCGTCGGGTGCGATCCGGCAAACGAGGATTTCAAGGCGTGGTGGTCGATGCTCGCGCCCGTGCTCGAATGCGCGGCCTGGTTCGCGGTCGGGGAGCCGTCCGCGCCGTGGCCGGAGGGCGTCGCCTGCCTCGAAGCCGACTTTGCGACGATCGCGGGCGCGCTCCGCGAAGTGGCGGTGACGGTGCGTGAAGGCGGCGTAGAAATCAGTGGCGGGCAGATTAGCGTCGGCGGTGATGTTGTTGGGCGCGACAAGATTGTCATCGTCGGCGGCGAACGGCGCGAGGCCGAACCCGCGCCGATGGACGATGCTGAGGCGGCCTCGCTGAGCCGCCAGCTCGCCGAAGCGCGCGAGAACTTGCGCCTGATCGAGGAACGCAAGTCGCAATTCGTCATGAGCACCGACGTGCCGCTGCAACTGATCAAAGAGGAGCGGCGGCTGACGGAGAGGATCGCCGATTTGAAAGCGCGTATGCAGGGCGGCGGTGCGACAGCAGCTCAATACTCCCTCAGCCTCCCGGTCACTCGGGGATCGGTTTTCGCGCCTCCTTCGGCGCCGCCGCGCATCGAGGCGCTGCGTCTCGACGCCGCCGTGCCCGATCAGGTATTCCTGGACGTGGTCTTCGATCTGGCCGTGGCCGTGCGGCAGACGACATCGCCCGTGCTCGCCGAAGCCGACTTGAAGCGGGTCGATTCGGGCGACGTGCAGGTGATCTGGCCGGAGACGGCTGCGTACATCCGCCTGCGCGTGCACGTCCAGGCGCCCGACTGCGACGTCGAGGGGCGGGACAGCATCTCGTTCCGCTTGCTGCCGGGCCAGGACTCGCCGGTGTTCTACTTTCATCTCGTCCCACGGCGCATCGGCGACATCAGCCTCGTCGTGACGACCACTCAGGAAGACGACTGGCTCGGTAGCGCGCGCGTGCACACGACGGCGGTCGAACAGGCAGTGGGCCGCGTGCAGATGACCGTTACCAGCAAGCCGATCGACACGTGGTCTGATCTCGAAATACGCATTCTCGATCGCAAGGGCGACGCTTACCCGGTCGAAATGACGCTAAATGGACAGCAGGTCTATCGTGGCGCGCTTTCGGCGGGCATTTTGCCGTGGATACCCACCGGAGATCTTGCAGACGATGGACGAAAGCTGTTCGACCGGCTCTTCACGAGTGGCAACCTCCTGAAAGGGTGGGGGGTGGTGCAGGACCGGCCGTCTCCGTGGCGCATCCGCCTGCGGATCGATGCGCCCGAGCTTCACGCGCTGCCGTGGGAGCTGCTGCACGACGGCGAGGTCATGCTCTCGGCTTCCGGCAGGATGCCGCTCTCGCGCTACCTGCCGATTGAGAAGCGGTGGGGCGAGCCGATCGCGGCGCGCCCGATCCGCGTCCTCGCGGCGATCTCGAATCCCGACGATCTGGAGAGCAAGTACGGCCTGTCGCGGCTCGAGGTCGAGCTAGAAGCGGGCACGTTAGGAGAAGCCCTGACCCCGATCGGCGAAGTCGAGATAGGGATCGACTTTCTCCATCTCGAATCACACGTGACGCTGGCGAGCATCGAGAAGCGCCTGCAGCGTGGGGCGGGGTATCACATCCTGCACTTCGTCGGCCACGGTGCGTTCCAGCGCAGGACGCAGCAGGCCGCGCTGTTTCTCCAAGACGAAGATGGGCATGCTGCGCCCGTGCTCGACGACGTCATCGCCGCGATGCTGGCCCGGCTGCGAACGCCGCCGCATCTGGTGTTCCTGACCGCGTGCCAGAGCGCCACCCGTTCGACGGCGGACGCCTTTCGTGGGCTTGCCCCGCGCCTCGTCGAGATCGGCGTGCCGGCCGTCGTCGCCATGCAGGCTGCCGTCACCGTTTCGACCGCCCGCGCGCTCAACGCGACGTTCTACGCGCGCCTTCTGGAGCACGGCCAGATCGATCGGGCGATGAACGAAGCGCGCGCCACGCTGTTGACTGCCGGCCGGCCGGATGTTGCCGTGCCCGTGCTGTTCATGCGGCTGCCGTCCGGTCGATTGTGGCCCATCGCAGGGCAGGCAGGCGAAGAAGTACCGCACGATCGATGAGTTTGGCAACAGCCATATCTGGCGTTCGGAGTGCAGGCTGCAGCCTGCGGAGGCCCAAGAGATGGCAGCCTGAAGAGCCTGCCCTGCGAAGTCCCCAACCGAACCCCCTACAGGGGGCAGGTGGAGTCGGGAGCCTGCTGAAGGGCTGCACTCCGGCAATTTGCCAAGGTCCCGTCATCGATCAGGAGACAGGATGACCCGCCAGAATGAGGCCGAACGCCTGAAGACGACGAGGATCGGGAAAAAGATCCTCGTCATTCTGTCGCTCGGTATCGGGATCGCGATCGTCGTCGGCGCAATCGTTGCGCTGGCTGCCCGATCGATCGGCGCTGCAAAAGACGAGTGGATCATGATCGACGGCGGTGCGGGGACGCAGTGCGCGCTGGGCGATCCTTACCGCTTCTACTACCGGCCGGGCGCGGACGACGATAAGCTGATGATCTACTTCCAGCTCGGCGGGGCGTGCTGGTCCGGCCTGTCGTGCCAGCCTCTCAGCCCGGTCTACGACAAGCGAGTGACTGAGCGCGAGCTGCGCTGGTACGGAGGCATTTTCGATTTCGAGAACCCAGACAACCCCGTGACCGGCTATTACATCGTCATGATACCGTATTGCACCGGCGACGTGCACATCGGCGCCGCAGAAGTCGAGTACGACACGATTCCGGGTGATGCGCTCAAGGTCGCCCATTACGGCTACACCAACACGATGTCCGTCCTGAGCTGGGTGTACGAGCGCTTCGAGGCGCCGGATCACATCCTCATCGCCGGGAGCAGTGCCGGCTCGATGGCGTCGATCTACTACGCGCCCGAGGTCATGACGCATTATCCCGGCGCGCGCATCGTGCAGCTCGGCGACGGCTACGTGGGCGTCGCGCCTGCCGGCTGGGGCGCGCTCGAAACCTGGAACGCCTTCGCCAACCTGCCTGATGAGATTGCAGCGCTGGCAAACATTGACCCGGAGACGTTCACGATAACCGATCTGTACCGCGCCGTCGCGGATCACTTTCCGCAGCATACGTTCGCGCAGTATACCCACTCTGCCGACGTGGTACAGATGGGGTACTTGCTCGTGACGGGGGGAGACCCAGCGTCGTGGGCGGACGAAAAAGCGCACTACCTGGAAGAGCTATCGACCCTCGACAACTTCCGCTACTACGTCGGCGAAGGAGTTCTGCACACGATTCTGACGCTGGACCAGTTCTATACGATGGAGGTGAACGGGGTTCGATTCCGGGACTGGTTCGCGGACCTGATCTCCGGCGTGGACGTGCCGAACGTCAGTTGCTCCCGAGGGACGCCGACTTGCCCGTAATCAGAGCGTGTTTGGAAATTCGGCAAAGTGGGGCATTGACCCCTTGCGAAGGCTGTTTTTCCTTCGCAAGGTTGCTCCCGTTGACCCCTGCGAGGGAAAGATAGCCCTCGCAGGGAAACGTTTTCTCATTTCAAAACAGGCTCTCAAATGCTCCCGCCGGGTGTGTCACTCGGTTATCAGTTATCAGTGACCAGTGATCAGTGGGGCGCGGGGCTTTTCTGCTCCCGCCGCGAGTGTCACCCGACGAGCGGAAACTTCGTGTCTTGGTGTCTTCGTGGTGAAAAAGACCTGGCAGGTCTTGGGGTCCCAGTGAGCAGTCGAGACCGGCGCAAAAGACCTGCCAGGTCTATCAGAGTCGGTCAGGCCAGCGCCTGCCGCAAATCCTCGATCAGATCGTCGACGTGCTCGATGCCGACGGACAGGCGCACGAGCGAGGGGTTAATCTCGAGCGGCGATCCGGCGACCGAGGCGTGCGTCATCGGCGCGGGCAGTTCGATGAGGCTCTCGACGCCGCCCAGCGACTCGGCCAGCGCGAAGAGTCGCGTACGCTCGACGATCTTGCGCGCGGCCTCCTCGGCGCCGATCGGCAGGAACGAGATCATGCCGCCGTACATCTTCATCTGCTTCTTCGCGACGGCGTGATTCGGGTGGTCTTCCAGCCCGGGATACATCACTGTCCTGACCGCGGGATGGTCGACCAGGAATTCGGCGATGCGCATCGCGTTGTAGCTGTGTCGTTCCATTCGCAAAGGCAGGGTCTTGATGCCGCGCAGCGTGAGGAAGCAGTCCATCGGGCCGGGCACCGCGCCGACCGCGTTCTGCAGGAACTTCAGGCGCTCGTAAGCGGCCTCGTCGGAGGTGACGATCGCGCCGCCGACGACGTCGCTGTGACCGCCGAGATACTTGGTCGTGGAATGGACGACGAAATCCGCGCCGAGCGCCAGCGGCTGTTGGATGACCGGCGACGCGAACGTGTTGTCGACGGCGACGAGCGTCGGGTGATGCGCCTTGTTCGCGCGCGCGATCTCGCTCAAGGCCGCCAGGTCGGCGATCTTCATGAGGGGGTTCGTCGGCGTCTCCAGCCACACGAGCCGCGTGTTCGGCCGCAGCCCGGCGCGCGCCGCGTCGAGGTCGCTCATGTCGACGAAGTCGAACTGGATGCCGTACCCGGCCAGGACGTGGACGAACAGCCGGTACGTGCCGCCGTACACGTCGTCGCCGGCCAGGACGTGCTCGCCGGGTTTGACCAGCCGAAGCAGCGTATCGATCGCCGCCATGCCGGACGAAAAGCACAGCCCGAAGCGGCCGCCCTCCAGCTCGGCCAGACACGCTTCGAGCGCGGCGCGAGTCGGGTTGGCGGTACGTGCGTATTCGTAGCCCTTGTGCTTGCCCACGCCGTCCTGAACGTAGGTCGAAGTCTGGTAGATCGGCGTCATCACCGCGCCGGTGCTCGGATCGGGCTGCTGCCCGGCGTGGACGGCGAGCGTCTCGATGTGGGGTGGGTGTGTCATATACGATCCTCACGGAAGGGTGTCGCGATTGTACTTGGGCTTGTGAGGACGGTCAACTGTGGAGCGATAGACCTGGCAGGTCTTATCGGCAGGCGTTAGGCGTATTCGGGCGCTTGAAGACCTGCCAGGTCTGCCTTTGACCCTGCGGAGGGAAAGCGTGAAGATCGACAAGACTTGGCTGCTGCTCGTCGGGGCTGCTTTTCTGATCATCGTTGCGATGTCGGCGATCGGCCGGTCGGCGCGCGTGCCGATCGAACCGTTGCCCGCCGGCGTCGAAGAGACCGTGCAGGCCCGCGTGCTTGAGGTGATCGAGGAAGGCGAGATCGATCGGGGCGGGATCGCGCAACCGTATCAAAAGCTCCGCGTGGTGCTGCTGGACGGCGATCTGGCAGGCCGCGCGGTGACCGTCGATCACGGCCTGTATTCGCTGCTGTCGCCCGAATCGTTGTATCGCGCCGAGGATCGCGTATGGGTGCTGCGCAGCCGAGGCCCCGATGGGAGCGACGTGCTCATCATCACCGACGCCGTGCGCCTCGACGCGATGGCCTGGCTGGCGATCGCGTTCGTCGCGATCATCGTCGTCGTCGCGCGTTGGCAGGGCGTGCGCTCGCTGCTGGGCATGCTCGTCAGCCTCCTGATCATTACGCAGTTCATCTTGCCGATGATCCTCGCCGGCGGCGATCCGGTTTCGATCAGCGTCGCCGGCTCGTTTGTTGTGCTCGCCGTGACGCTGTATCTAATCTACGGCTGGAAACGGAAGACGCACGCCGCCGTGACGGGCATGCTGTTCAGCCTGATCATCACCGGCCTGCTCGCGGCGCTCGCGGTCGGGCTGGCGCGGTTGACGGGGCAGGGGGCTGAGGAAGCACTCTTCTTGCAGGCGTCCGGCGCGGCGATCAACCTGCGCGGCCTGCTGCTGGCCGGCATCATCGTCGGCGCGCTCGGCGTGCTGGACGACGTCACGATCAGCCAGGCATCTGCCGTCACCGAGCTGGCGGCGGCCAACCCCGACCTCGCGCCGCTCGACGTCTTCCGTCGGGCGATGAATATTGGGCGTGACCACATCGCCTCGACGGTCAACACGCTCGTGCTGGCGTACGTCGGCGCGTCGCTGCCGCTGCTCCTCTTGTTCTCGATCTACCCGCAGCCTTTCGCCCAGACGCTCAACCGCGAGTTCATCGCCGAGGAGGTCGTGCGCACGCTCGTCGGCAGCCTGGGCCTGGTGCTGTCGGTGCCGATCACGACATTCCTGGCGAGCGTGATTTTCAGGGTCGAGGCAGGCGACACCGGCGCGGTCGAGCCGCGACATGGACATTAACCGCGATTAGCGAACTGTAACGCGATCTTTACTTGTCGCCCCTCATGGCGCAGTGTATAATCTCGTTTGAATTACTTGAGGTCAGTATCATGTCCGGCGCCATTCACTTCTTCGATACCTCCGACGAAACGCCCCGCCCGCTGGAAGACGTTCGCATCACCGACGTTCGCGTCGAGGTGATGCCGGACAACCGGCGGGTTCTCGTCTCGGTCGACCTGACACCGTTCTTCGAGAAGCCCAGTTTCGACGTGACGCTGCTGCGCGACGGCGTCGAGGAGCGCGCAACGTCGGTCGTCGGCGCAATGTCTCCGCAGGTGCAGTTGACGATGCACCTGCCGCCGGGCGATCCCGGCGGCTCTTATGTCGCGCGCGTCGATCTGCTGAACAACGGCGCCACCGTCCTGCAGACCGAAAGCGTTTCCTTCGAAGTGCTGCAACGTGTCCCGTGAGCGCCGTTTGAAGTTTGCAATTTGAAGTTTAGAGTTTGAAGGTTTTCCCGTGGAAGGCTTGATCGGAAGAACCATCGGGCGTTATCGAATCACCGAGCACCTGGGCCGGGGCGGCATGGCCGAGGTGTACAAGGCGTTTCAGTCCAGTCTCGATCGCTACGTGGCGATCAAGATCATGCACGCCTTCCTCGCCGACGACAAAGACTTCCAGGTGCGCTTCGAGCGCGAAGCCAAATTCATCGCCACGCTGCGCCATCCGAATATCGTCCAGGTGTACGATTTCGTCGTCGAGAACGGCCAGTATTACATGGTCATGGAGTTCATCGACGGCGTCACGCTCAGGTCGATGCTCGAGATGATGCACGAGCGGGACGAGTGGGTGACCCTCGACGATGCGGTCACGATCGTGCTGTCGGTCGGCTCGGCGCTGCGCTACGCGCACGAGCGGGGCATGCTGCATCGGGACGTGAAGCCGGCCAACGTGATGATCACCCGCGACGGCCACGTCATCCTGACCGATTTTGGGATCGCCAAGATCTTGAGCGCCACCAACCTGACCGCTTCCGGCGCGATGGTCGGCACGCCGTCGTACATGTCGCCCGAGCTGGGCATGGGCCAGGCGGGTGATGAGCGCAGCGACATCTACTCGCTCGGCGTGATGCTGTACCAGCTCGCCGTCGGGCGGCTGCCGTACGACGCCGATACGCCTCTGGCCGTTGTCCTCAAGCACATCAACGAGCCGCTGCCGGTTCCACGCGCGCTCAAGCCGGACCTGCCCGAGGGCGTCGAGCGCGTCATCGTCAAGGCACTGGCTAAGAACCCGGACGATCGATACCAAACGGTCGCCGAGATGACGGCCGATCTGAAGCGCGCGATGGGCCTCCCGGCCGACGTCACGCCGACCGAGCAGATGAAGGGTGGCTCGGCCATGAAATTGGCAGGCGCGACCGTCGTCGGCCGTATCGGCGCGGTGACGCCGCAGCCGGAGCGGGCAGCATCCTCTGCGACCGTCGCGCGCGTGGGCACCAGCTCGACCGCCGCGCGGCCGTCGGCGCCGGCTACAACCGCGGCACCTCGCCCTATGCCTGAGGTCGCCTTGCAGCCAGTCACGCGACCCACCGCTGGGCGACCCAAGTGGCTGATTCCCGTTATCGCGCTTGTCGTGCTGGCGCTCATTGTTGGCGGGATCGGCGTGGTTGCATCCAGCACGCAAGCGCCGCCGACGCCGACTGCGACGGCGACCCCGTCGCCCACGCTCGCACCGAGTCCGACGGAGGTCAGACCGCCCGAAGGCAGATTCACGTCTGAAACCGTCGAACTGCGCGACGAGCCTGGCGCCGAGGCACGCATCAAAGGTGTGGTTGGTCCTGCGTTCGGCCTGTTCACGGTGCACGCCCGATCGGTCGATTCCCAATGGCTGAGGATCGAGTTCCCGGATGGCACGGGTGGCTGGGTGCCGGCGAATGCCGTCGATATGGAAGGTGTGCCGGTCGAGGCGCTCCCGCCCGGCAGAACGCCTGCGACGCTGACGCCGACGCCGACTGCGACACTCGTACCAAGCGACACGCCCACGCCGACGTCTACCCCGACACCGACCCATACACCGGCCCCGACTCGCCTGCCTGCCACGCGCCCGCCTGCCACGCCGACGCAGCCGCCTGCGACGCCGACGCTGCCGCCTGCGACGCCGACGCAGGCCGCCGTGACCCCGCTCGACTGGGGTTTCACCCACGACTTCTGCACTTATGATGGCGACAACTACACCTGCAACGTGACGATCTGGGGCAGCGGTGGTGACGGGAAGTATCACTTCGCAGTCGAGAACCCGGATACCGGCATCTGGGAGGAGAAGACGGGCGGCCAGGCGACTTACCTGGTGCGCTGGCGGCGGTGCAGGATCAGGGTGCAGCAAGTGCGCATCTGGGACGAGTCCGGCAATCACATCGAGCCGAACCTTACGACCGATCCTGATATCCTGGGTTATCTCTTCCCCGAAGGTGTGTGCACCCAGCCGTAGTCGGCCAGGTCTATCTTTTCAATTACATGATCGCGTGCTATGATACGCGCCGCTGGCGAACGGCAGATCACTCTGGCGCGTCAGACGTGAAAGGCAGCGCGTGAATACATCCAGGCGAACCTCTCGTGCCCCCGGCCCACAGGCCGGGGCTTTGTTGTCTCCCCTTCGGACGCGCCGCGCGCCGCCTGCCCGCACGCCGGGCATGACGCGCGCGGTATTCCGACTGGCCTGGCCGGCCGTCGTCGAGCAGGTTCTCATCGCCGGCGTCGATCTGACGGACCTGTTCATCGTCGGCCACCTGGGCGCAGCCGCGCTCACCGCCGTTGGCCTGACCGGGCAGGTCGTCATGCTGAGCATGGCGTTCTTCGGCGCGATTGCCGTGGGCTGCATGGCGGTCGTCGCCCGGCAGACGGGCGCAGGCGAGCGCGCCGAAGCCGCGCGCACGGTTCAGCAGTCGCTGTTGGCGGCTGCGCTTTTGGGCGGCGGCGCGGCGATCGTCTCAGGTGTGTTCGCACCGGGCATCCTGCAAGCGCTCGGAGCGGAGCCAGGCGTGGTCGAGCTGGGCGCGCCTTTCATGCGCACGATCGCGCTGTCCATGCCGCTGGCTGCGATCGCGCTCGCCGGCAACGCGGCCATGCGCGCGGCGGGCGACACGCGCACGCCGATGGTTCTGACCGGGCTTCAGCTCGTCGTCAACGCCGTCCTCGGCATCCTGCTCGTATACGGCCCGCTGCAACTGGGCGTTCAAGGCTCTGGAATTGCGACGGCCATCGCGCGCAGCACGACGGGCGCGCTGGTGCTGTGGCTGTTGTGGCGCAGTCGCCGCCTGGCCGCGAACGGGTGGCGACCGGACGCGCGCCGCCTGAAGCGCATCCTGAGCGTCGGTTTGCCGGCAGGCGCGGAGCAAGTCTTGCTCCAATTTGCGTTGTTGAATCTGGCGACCGTGATTGCGAACCTGGGCACGGTGACGTATGCGGCCTACAGCGTGAGCATCCGGATCATGTCTTTGTCGTTCCTGCCGGGATGGGGCTTCGCCGTCGCCGCGACGACTCTGGTCGGGCAATGGCTTGGCGCGGGCGCGCCCGAACGCGCGCGAGAGAGTGCGTATGCGGCCTTCCGGTTAGCGCTCGGCGTCATGCTCGTGATGGCCGCCGTGCTATACTTCTTCGCCGAGCCGATCTTGCGCATCTTCACCGGCGATCCGGCCGTGATTGCCGAAGCCATCACCGCGATCCATGTCGGCGCGTTCGCGCAGCCTCCGATGGCGGCGTCCTTCGTCTTCATGGGTGCGCTGCGCGGCGCAGGCGATACACGCACGACGCTCGCCATCACCGTCACGTCGATCTGGGTCGTGCGGCTGGGCGTGGCTTACCTGGGCGCGCAGGTCCTGCACCTGGGATTGGCGGGCGCGTGGCTCGGCATCTGGGCTGATTTCAGCGTGCGCGCGCTATTCGGCTGGCTCCGATTTCGCAGCGGCCGCTGGCAGGCGATTCGCGTGTGACGCGGATGGGAAAGTCTTCTTAACCACGGATACCACGGATGTCACAGATAGCCGAGTCTGAACATCTGTGGAATCCGTGTCATCCGTGGTTGGTCTTTTGGTTACGGCACGCAGAGCGAGTCGCGCTATGCGATCCCTGATTCGGCTTGCAGCGTTCTCTCGACCGTACTGGCTTCGTATCGTCGTGACGACGGCATGCCTGATCGCGATTACGGCGCTCAGCCTAGCCGTGCCGCGCTTGCTGCAGACGGCGATCGACTTCGGCCTGGCGCAGGGAGACGCCGCCGTCATCGCGCAGATCGGCCTGGCCTTGATCGGCATCGGGCTTGCCCGTGCGCTGCTGAACCTCGTCCAGCGCTACAATGCCGAGTGGCTCAGCCACCGGCTGGCCTACGACGCGCGCAATGCCCTGTACGAGCACATCCAGCGGCTGCCATTCGCCTTCCACGATCACTCGCAGACCGGGCAGCTCCTGGCGCGCAGCACCGAAGACGTGGGCAACGTCCAGCGCTTTGTCGGTTTCGCCTTGATCGACCTGGTCAACGTGATCCTCTTGTTCGCCGGCATCCTCGCGATTATGCTGGCGACGGACATGCGCCTGACGCTGATTGCCTTGATCCCGTTCCCGATCCTGATCGCCTACACGATGCGCTTCGGCATTCGCATTACGCCCTATTTCAACCGCATCGATCAGGCCCTTGCCCGCATTAGCACCGTCCTTCAGGAGACCTTGAGTGGGATGCAGGTGGTGAAGGCGTTCGCGCGCGAGCCGAATCGGCGCGAGCAATTCGCGGCGGGCAACCGCGAGTTGTATGACAGCCGCGTCACGACGATCCGCTACTGGGGCAGCGCATTTCCCACGATGTCGCTTATGGTCGCGGTGTCGGTCGCGCTGCTCATCGGCGTCGGCGGCCAGAGCGTGATCGCGGGCGAGCTGACGCTGGGCGAGCTGGTCGCGTTCAACTCGTTCATCCTGCTGCTGTCGCAGCCGGTGCAGCGCCTGGGCTTCATCGTGAACATGGCGGGCGAGGCGACGGCGTCGGCTGTGCGCATCTTCGAGGTACTCGACGAGCCAATCTCGATTGCGGATCGGCCCGGCGCGGTCGTCCTGCCTGCGCTGCGAGGCCGGGTCGAGTTCGATCGCGTCACGTTCGCCTACCGGCGGCCACCGTCTCCCGTCCCGGCGCTGGGGGCGGAGGCAAGCCATCAGCAGGCGCGTGCGGCTCTGCAGGATGTCTCTTTCGCAGCCGAGCCGGATCAGGTCGTCGCGCTGATCGGCCCCACCGGCTCGGGCAAATCGACGATCATCAACCTGATCCCGCGTTTCTACGACGTCACGTCTGGCGCGGTGCGCGTCGACGGGTTCGACGTTCGGGACGCGACGCTCAAATCGCTCCGCTCGCAGATCGGCATCGTGCTGCAGGAATCGATCCTGTTCTCGATGTCGATCCGCGACAACATCGCCTACGGGCGAGAGGACGCGACAGACGGCGAGATCGTCGCCGCTGCGACGGCGGCCCGGGCGCACGATTTTATCACGGCGTTCCCGGACGGCTACGACACGATCGTCGGCGAAAAAGGCGTCACGCTGTCGGGTGGCCAGCGCCAGCGCGTCGCCATTGCGCGCGCGCTGCTCATGAACCCGCGCATCCTGATTCTCGACGACTCGATGTCGTCGGTCGATACGCAGACGGAGTACGCGATCCAGCAGGCGCTCGCCGAGCTGATGAAAGGGCGCACCACGTTCGTCATCGCGCAGCGCCTGACGACGGTCAAGCGCGCCGACCAGATCCTGGTGCTTGACCAGGGACGCATCGTGCAGCGCGGCGCGCACGACGATCTGCTGCGCGAGGGCGGCCTGTATCGCGAGATCTACGACTTGCAGTTGCGCGACCAGGAAGAGCTGCGCCGCGACCTGGCGTGGTTCGAAGAAGCTCCGGAGGATGGCAGGCGGAAGAGCTTCGCGTTCACCTCTCGCCAGGAAGCAGTGACGTGATGCGTGATACGTGTTGCGTGGTGCGTGTTGCGTGATGCGTGTTGCGTGATGCGTGATACGTAATGCGTGATAACGTGATGACGTGAATATGTGATCCGCGATAAGCCATGTGCGACAAGCGATCTGCGATAATCGATACACGATACGCGATAGGCGATACGCGATACGCGATAGGCGATAAGCCAATATGAGCCAGGTTGCAGCGAAGCGGATTAACCTGCATACGGACGACGAGGTACTTGGCAAGGCGTACGATGCGCGCGTGGCGCAGCGCCTGTTGAGCTATCTCGCTCCGCAGCGCCGCGCGATCTCCCTGGCGATGGCGCTCATGGTCGTCGGGACGCTGGCCGATCTGGCCGGGCCGTACCTGATCAAAGTCGCCATCGACGGAGGCGTCGCCACCGGCAACGTCACGGTATTGTGGCTGGCGACGCTGGGCTACCTGATCGTCAACGGCGCCTGGTGGTTCGCCACGCGGGGGCGCATCCGCACCATGGCCATCGCCGGCCAGTCGATCATCTTCGCTTTGCGCGCCGAGCTGTTCGACCATCTGCAGCAGTTGGCGCTCGGTTTCTACGCGCGCCATTCGGTCGGCCGCCTGATCTCGCGCGTCGTCAACGACGTGGGCGTGATGCGCGAGTTCGTCACCTGGGCGCTGGTGGCGGTCGCGCGCGACGCGCTTCATCTCGTGGGGCTGGTCGTCGCGATGGTCGTGCTGGACTGGCGGTTGAGCCTGCTCACCTTCCTGGTGCTGCCGCTCATGGGCGTCGCGACGGCGGTGTGGCGCTCGCGCGCGCGCGAAGCCTATCGCTGGACGCGCCGCTCGCAGAGCCGCGTCACCGGCACGCTCTCTGAAAATATCGCCGGCGTGCGGGTCGTGCAGTCGTTCTCGCGCGAGGAGCGCAACACCCGTCATTTCGCCGGCGACATCAACCGCGACAACTTCGATGCGAACGTCGCTTCGGCCCGGCTGTCGTCTGCCTTCTTCCCGACGGTCGATTTCATCGGGTCGCTGGCCGTGGGGCTGGTGGTGTGGATCGGCGGGACGCAGGTGCTCGGCGGGGGGTTAACGGCGGGCGTGCTCGTCGCGTTCGTCCTGTACATCGATCAGTTCTTCAACCCGATCCGCGACCTGGCGCAGCGCTACAATACCTTCCAGTCGACGATGGCCGCCGGCGAGCGCATCTTCGAAGTGCTGGACACCGAAGCGGAGGTCGTCGATGTGCCCGGCGCGAACGAGATGCCCCATATCGAAGGACACGTCATGTACGAGAGCGTCAGCTTCGCGTACGAGGACGGCGTGCCCGTGCTGAGCGACGTGTCGTTCGAGGTGCAGCCCGGCCAGATGGTCGCGCTCGTCGGCGAAACGGGCGCGGGCAAATCGACACTCGTCAAGCTGCTCGCGCGCTTCTACGACGCGACCGGCGGCCGCGTGCGCGTCGACGGGAACGACGTGCGGGACGTGACGCAGCGCTCGCTGCGCCGGCAGCTCGGCGTTGTGCTGCAGGAGACGTTTCTGTTCAGCGGCACGGTCGCGGACAACATCCGCTTCGGCCGCGTCGACGCGACCGACGCCGAGGTCGTCGCGGCGGCGCAGTCCGTCGGCGCCCACGAGTTCATCTCGAAAATGCCGAACGGTTACGACACCGAAGTCGAAGAGGGTGGGGCGATCTTGTCGGTCGGGCAGCGGCAGTTGATCTCGTTCGCCCGCGCGCTGCTCGCCGACCCGCGCATCTTGATCCTCGACGAGGCGACGTCGAGCGTGGACACGCAGACCGAGAAGAAAATCCAGGCGGCGATGGCGACGCTGCTCGAAGGGCGGACGGCGTTCGTCATCGCGCACCGGCTGAGCACGATCGTAAAGGCCGACCTGATCCTGGTGATCGACGGCGGGCAGGTCGTCGAGCGCGGCACGCATCACGAGCTGCTCGCGCAGCGCGGGCGGTATTACGATCTGTATACGATGGCATTCGAAGAACGGTAGCCTGGCGCTACGCTGTTGAGGTGCGGTATAATGCTCGTGGAAGTGTCCGATGGGCGAGAGTACCTCTGTGCACGTTCGCTATACGAGTCAGCTATTCGAAGAGGATGGGCAGATCGTCGCGATATGCCCAGAGCTGGGCGTCTCAAGCTTTGGCGATTCTCTGGATGAGGCACTGGCCGCTCTGCATGAAGCCGTATCACTGTTTCTCGAGGAATGCCAGCGCATGGGTACGCTTGAAGCGGTGTTGGAGGAAGCCGGTTATCGCCGCGTGCCAGAGACTCCAGAGCGATGGGAACGTCGAGAGCCGATAACAGACCTGGCAGTTAGAGGTCGCGCTTGCCTAGAGGCTGGTGGACCGACCTCGGACTTACCCCCGTTCCAAGGTCAGGCAGTTTGACGCTTACACCTACGCCGCCGGATTGACGGAGGAATTTGCTTCAGGCAACCCGGCCAACCATTGTTTGACTTCGGCACGTTGGCTCTGGCTGTCGCTGCGTCGGCAGCAACGATCTTCTTCGCAATGGAAAGGCTGCGGAAGCCACTCGTTGTCCAGTTCAACATCTGGGCATTGACCAACATCCGGATCAGCCGCGAGTCGCTGAACGCGGCGCGCCAGGCGCAGGGTGCGCTGGACGACCCGCTTCACTTCCTGAATCAGGTAGCTTTGGGTGCGACGGGCGAGAACGTCCACCTGATTGCTATCTCGCAGGTATCAGTCACCCCGTATCCAGCGATCGTGGTGTTGACCGATGACCAACGGCGATTCATCTTCTCGACGGTCTCGCCAGAGACGATCCGGCGGCGCGAGAGCCGGCAACCGGCGACGATCTTGCTGGGGGATAACCCCATGAGAGTGCCCGTCTACCCGCTGGATGCGCTGAACAGCAGCCTGTTCATCGCGGACGACCTGGGGGCACTCTTCACGGCAGAAACCAAACAGCGTTTTACCGGCGAGCAGCCCCCGCTGCCTCGTGTGCAACGCTGGTATATCTATATCACCAATCCGCCCACAACGCGTCTCGCCGGCCGGCGAAGTTACCTGCGCGGAAGGTCGGTATTGCGCTGGGTGCGGCAGAGGTGAATACCGACGCTAAGCTTGGAAATCGACCTTTCGATTGCGCTGCCTTGGAATCGGGTCTATACTTTTTTTATCGAAACACGGCCTCGCAGGGTACCATCACGTCTAGCGCTCGCCCGGAAGGGTTGTGTGCCACGCTCCGAATGCTGTCGGCAAGTGTGAGCCGTTCATAGATTGCAGAGGATTTGTTGCCTCCGATACGAAACACTCTTCGTGGCCCGGGCGGAGCCTGAGATGTAATAAGGACTAGCGCAATGAGTGTCCCTAAACTCGACAGCGCCCTTGAGCGATACGCGACTGCGCTTGCTGCAATCGAGGACGTTGCGCCACACGCTGAGCCCCAACACGTTCTGGATACTCTCGTCGCTCGTGATGCAGTTTGGACGGCCCTCAACGACACAACCCGCGATTCGACACCGTCTCTCCTACAGGTAATCGAGCTCGACGGCCGCCTAAAGAAACAGGCTGATACTATAGCGAACAAGATCAATTTGGCTGACTGGCGCAACAGCTTAAATCCTCCCAAGAAAGCCTGGTGGTGGTCGCTTGACAACCTCGCGCGCCCACATCGCTGGGATCGCTTTGACTGGTTGTGGAGTGCGCTCGCCGTGCTGTTCTTGGTGGCATCACTTAGTCTACTGGTGGATATTTCTACTCGGTTTCTTAGCGGCGGGCCGGATACCCTTGGTGCCTTGGCTGTCATCACTCAGAGTACACTGACGTTACTTGCGGCGGGAGGTGCTCTTACAGTCGCTGGGCGCGAAGGCTTCGAGCGGATTCTTGCCAGTCTGCGCATTCCGAAATCGCTCTGGAAGGAAGCTAAATTAGGATTCGCAGCGTTCGTCTTGCTGGGTCTTCTCCTTTTTCGTCTATCGCTACCGCAGATTGCTATATCCTACAACAACAGCGGGCTGAACCATTATCAAGCCGGCCACCTTTCCAGCGCCCAATTCGATTACACTCGCGCGCTCAAGCTTAACCCTGATTATGCGGAAGCTCATTACAACCTAGGGCTACTCTACGAAGACCTGCAGGATTTTGACGCCGCTAAGGCCGAATACCAGATAGCCGTGCAAGGGGGACTCGATGCGGCCTACAACAACCTGGCTCGCCTGTACATTCTGAGCGAAAACTATTCCGCTGCCATTCCTCTACTCCTGAACGGGATCGATCTGGCCCAAGATGACACTGTTCGCTACGACATGCTCAAGAACCTGGGTTGGGCGCGTTTGGGTCAGGCTCGCTATACTGAAGCGGAAACCCACTTGCGAGACGCTATTGCCATAGCAGATGATCCAGCGCCCGCTCACTGCTTACTGGCGCAGGTATTGGAAGCCGAAGGCAATAGGACGGGTCCGCTTACGGAATGGGAGAACTGCCTGAAGTACGCAGATGGACGCAATTCCGATGAGGATACCTGGATTGGCATAGCGCGCCAACGACTCGAGGCCGAGGGGGATAAGTGATGTTGCACAGACTCTCCATTATGGGAATCCTAATCCTGGCGTTAACGCTTGTGGCATGTGTGAACGGAGTCGGTGATAAGGAAACGCTCATCGCTACTGACCCTGGATTCAATCTCCTTGTCGTGGCTGAGAGTGAAGTGCAACTCAAGCGCGATGGATGGTCGGATTTTTACCACACAACCTTTGGAGCGGTGCTTTATCGGGGTGATCAGCTGCGACTCTTAGATGAAGCGAAAGCCGTAGTGCTATGCGACAATCTGACTGTGTGGACCGTACCCCCTGGCGCGCCATCGGGTGTGACGAATGGGTGCCCACCATCACCGGATCCACCGTTAGTAAGTGGCGAAAGCCAGATCGGCAGCACCCGTGGCGGAAGTGATCCTCTTATTCCGTACATCATCAGCCCCCGAAAGACGAAGGTACTCACTGGGACACCAGTTCTGCGATGGAATACTGTACCGAATGTGATCAGCTACACTGTACGCATAAGAGGGGAAGGAGTAGACTGGAAGATCGAAACAAGGGCAACCGAAATTGCTTATTCAGGTGGGCCGCGCTTAAAGCCCGGAGTGAGCTATTTACTAGTTGTTAAGGCTGACAACGGTAAGTCGTCGCAAGATGAAGGTGTACCCGGACTAGGATTTGGTCTTGCTGACGATAACGAAGCCCAACATGTGCATGCGACTGCTGAGCAGATTTCAAAGTTAAGTTTAAGCAACGAAGCAAAGTCTTTTGCCCTAGCTCAGTCTTACGCCGGACATGAATTTGTCGCCGAGGCAATCGAGACGCTTGAGGAGTTGATAAATGCAAAAAGTCAGACACCGGCTGTCTATCGCGCAGTTGCTGCTCTCTATCGGCAAATCGACCTCAACCGTCTAGCAGAAGAACGGTACCTTTATGCGTTAGAACTGTCGCAGCAAATGGGCGACATAGAGGGGCAAGCTCTAGCACAAAATGCACTCGGACTGATCTACGCGGCGTTAGGCAACACGAGTGAGTCAGTTCAGCGGTTACAAAAGGCAAAGGCGATTTATCAGAAGTTGGGGGATACGATCACTGCACAACAAATCCAGGATCGGATAGCCGAACTATTAAAACCTAGATAGTGCATGGCTCCATTTCTATGGAGGTTGATCATGAGCCACCAACACATCCTCTCTTTTCGATCTCGGCTTCTATCTGCAGCTATGCTGATTACACTATTGGCAACACTGATGATTACCACGCCATCAATATCCGCTGGGTTCCTCGTGGCAACACCGACTTCCACGCCGTCGCCCGTTCAGGGGCCAACGCCTACTCCGAATCCCTCGCTCAAAGCGCAGGCCGACAAATTGGTTAACGAGGCTATAACCCTGTATCAAGGGGGCGACGTACAAGGCGCATTGGACAAACTAAACCAGGCGCTCGTACTCTATCGGAGTGCTGGCGATCGTGCTGGTGAAGGAGATATGCTCGGAAGCATTGGAGGTGTCTATCTTAGCCTTGGGCAGTACGAGGAGGCATTGAATTCTTTTCAAGCAGCGCTGGTAATCAAGCGCGAACTGGGCGACCGCGAGTACGAAGGACGGAACCTTAGTGGTATAGGAGATGCCTACTACAGGCTGGGTCAGTATAAGAAAGCGGTCGACTTCTACCAACAGGCACTGGCAATCGAGCGCGAGTTGGGTGACCGTGCGGGCGAAGGAACAACGCTGACCGTGATTGGGTTAGCCTACGATAATTTGGGCCAGTACGACAAGGCGTTGGATTCCTATCAGCAGGCGTTGATTGTTAAGCGTGAGTTGGGTGACCGTGCGGGCGAAGCGGGAGATCTCGACCTTGTCGGGTTAATCTATCGCCAGATGCGCCAATATGATGTGGCATTGGAATACTATCAACAGGCCCTAGCAATACGTCGCGAAGTGGGGGATCGCGCGGGCGAAGGACAAACTCTCGACAGTGTCGGGTTGATTTACGACAATCTCAGCCAGCATGACAAGGCGTTGGAATATTATCAACAAGCACTAGTAATAAAGCGCGAGTTGGACGATCGCGCAGGTGAGGCAACAATTCTCCACAGCATTGGGAACGCCTACGACCACCTGAACCAGTACAAGACGGCGCTGGCGTACTATCAACAGGCCCTGGAATTACAGCGCGAACTAGGTGACCGTACAGGCGAAGGGACCACCGTCAACGACATCGGAACGGTCTTAATCAGCCAAGGTCAGAATGCAAAGGCACTGGAGTTCCTCCAACAGGCACTGACCATACGGCGTGAGGTAGGCGACCGCGCTGGTGAGGGTACAACCCTCACTAACATTGGCTTAGTCTATATCTATTTGAGTGAGTACATGCAGGCGATGGATTCCCTGCAGCAGGCTCTGGAGATACAGCGAGATCTGGGTAATCGCAAAGTGGAAGGTGTAACCCTCGCCAACATAGCGTCAGTTTATAGCAATGTGGGGCAGTATCAAAAAGCACTGCAAAACTACCAGCAGGCGCTGGTTATTCTTCGTGAAACCGGTGCCCGGGCAGAAGAGGGAGCAGTTCTCAACAGTATAGGAGGAATCTATAAACGGCAGGGCAACTATGCTAAGGCGCTCGAGCTCCTCCAGCAGGCACTGACCCTGAGGCGCGAGGTAGGCAACCGCAGGGATGAGGGTGTGACCCTCGTCGACATTGGCGGGGTCTACGATAGCCTGGGCCAGTACGCGAAAGCACTGGAATATTATCAACAAGCGTTAGAGATCGCGCGCGGGGTAGGCGCCCGTGCACTCGAAGGCGAGACCCTCAACAGTATCGGCGTGACTCACGGCAATCTAAGTCAGTATGGGGAAGCGCTGGAATATTATCAACAAGCGCTGGTCATACGGCGCGAGGTGGGCAACGGCGCTGGCGAAGGAGTCACCCTCTATAACATTGGAAGTGTCCACCGAGCACTCAGTCAATACTCCAAGGCACTTGAGTACAACCAACAGGCACTGACGGTTGCACAGGCCATTGGCGATCGCGCTGGCGAAGCGAGGGCACTCAACGGCATTGGAACAACCTACGGCGATCTGGGCGAGTATGCGAAGGCGCTCGAGTACAACCAACAGGCACTGACGGTTGCACAGGCCATTGGCGATCGCGCTGGCGAAGCGACGTACCTCGGCAATATCGGGTCCGTTTATATCGGCCAGGGCCAGTATGCGAAGGCGCTTGAGTACAACCAACAGGCACTAGCGATACATCGTGAGGTGGGCGTACGGGCTGGCGAAGGCGTGGACCTCAACAACATCGGAGGTGTTTACCTCCAGCTTGGTCATTATGAACAGGCGTTGGAATTCTTTCAGCAGGCACTGGCGACTGCGCAAGACGTTGGCAATCGTGCGGGCGAAGGAACGATCCTCGACAATATTGCAGGTGTTTACCGTGAGTTACGCCAGTACGCGAATGCATTGGAATATTCTCAAAAGGCATTGGAGATAACGCGCGAGGTGGGCGACCGCGCGGGCGAAGGAGGGACGCTTAACAGCATTGGGACCACCTACCACTATCTACTACAGTATGATGAGGCGGCGGAGTATTATAAGCAAGCGCTGACGGTAGCACGTGAGGTAGGCGAACGCGACCTCGAAGCGTCCGCCCTCAACAACATGGGGACGTACTACCTCTCTCAGAACCAGGTCGTACAGGCACTGGAGGTATTGCAGCAAATGCTGGAGATAGCACGCGAGACAGGCAATCGCCCTGGCGAAGGGGTGGCTCTCGCTAATATTGGATATACCTACGAACGCCAAGGTGAGTTGCAACAAGCCGCCAACTTTTACCAGCAGTCCATTGACGTTCAAGAGAGCATCCGAACGTCTGCGCGCCTTGAAGAGTTCAAGATTAGTCTGGCCGGGCAGTCTGCTGGCACATATAAGAGCGGCACCTTGGTACTCGTGCGTTTGGGTCAGCTGGCTGAAGCATTTGACCTCAGCGAACGCGCCCGCGCACGTGTTTTTCTCGATCAGATCGGCAACGCTAATCTAGATATCAGCGCAGGGGTAGATGCGCAACTTCTACAACAGGAACAATCGCTGCGACAGGAACTGGCTGCGCTCGAACAAGATCTCCAAAAGCAGCGCGCCAAACCACGCGCTCAGCAAAACGCAGAAGCGATTCAAGCGCTTACGACCCAACTCGCCGGAAAACAGAAGGACTACGAAGAGTTGTCTACCCGCGTCAAGCTTAGCAACCCCGAATATATCTCACTCGTGAGTATCTCGCCGCTGACGCTCTCTGAAGTGCAGAAACTCCTCGACAAAGATACAACACTGCTCGTCTACTTCGTCACACTAGACGAGACGCTGGCTTTCGTAGTGACGCAGAACTCGTTTGAAGTAGTCGAATTGTCTGTGAGCGAAAAAGACTTGCAGGCTGCCGTCGCCGAGTTGCGCGATTTTGCCAGCTTGAGCGAAATACCACCAAGCCTCAAGCAACTACATGCTTGGCTCATTGCACCGTTACAGCCGTACCTCAAGACGCCCGCTGTCAGCATCGTCCCGAATGGCGTTTTGCATTATCTTCCTTTCGCTGCCCTCACAGATGGGCAACGTTATTTCGGAGACGAGCACACACTCTCCTATTTGCCCAGTGCAAGCGTGCTACAGTTCGTCCAGCAGAAACGGAAGAGCGGTGACCGCAATATACTCGCGCTGGCTTACAGCCAAGCTGAAGGACTTCCCACCCTGCACTACGCGGACCGGGAAGCCCAGACCATTGCCAAGCTCTACAATACGGAAGCACTCACCGGAAGTGCTGCTACGGAGTCATACTTCGTTGCTCAAGCTGGCAACTTCAACATCCTGCACCTAACAGCACATGGTCAACTTAACACGGTTAGCCCGCTTTTTTCGCGTATTGTCCTGGCGCCGGACGGAGCAACTGACGGGTCTCTAGAAGTCCGTGACATTTATGGACTCGACTTGAAGAACTCAGACCTTGTCGTGTTAAGCGCGTGCCAGACGGAGTTAGGGGCACAGAGTGAAGGTGATGACATCATTGGATTAAATCGCGCATTCATCTATGCAGGAACGCCTACAGTCATTGCCAGCTTGTGGGCTGTAGATGATGAGGCCACAGCATTGTTGATGGAACGATTCTATACGCATCTGCGTAACGGTATGGGCAAGGCAGAAGCGCTGCGGCAGGCGCAGATAGATGTACGGGCAACGCACCCGAACCCGTACTATTGGGCAGCATTTGTGTTGACGGGCGATCCTGGAGCTGTTTCGACTCAGCCACAGCTCACGATCAGTGCTGATCAGAAAGTGTGGTTGGTCATAGCCGCCATGGTAATCGTGTTAGGGCTGTCGTTTGCGTTAGCGCAGAGGCAACGATCACGACGATAGACGACTTTCCGATCGTCGCTGGATTGGGTACACGAGGGCTGATATGAGGTGCCCGAACTGGATTGTTAAGAGCTTGCTCACCGCAATTATTATTTTTACGATGTTTCCGGCCCCAGTCTTTGCCACGCCCGCGACCCAAGGTGAAGACCCGAAAGCGGAGGCTGATACGCTATTCGCCCAGGGCACTGAGCTACTCAACTCGTTTCAATATCGGACGGCGCTTGAGAAGTTCGAAGAAGCACTGCCGCTCTATCGAAAAGCGCACGACCGCCGTGGAGAGGGTAGATGCTTGGGGTATATCGGTTTTGTTAAGTACTACTTAGGAGACTACGCTGGCGCACTCGAGGCTTATGAGGCCGCTCTGCCAATTGCACAGTCGATTGGTGACCGGTCAGGGGAAGCGACGATATTGTACACCATTGGGGAGATCCACCGCTCTCTGGGACAATATCCTCAAGCGTTGGGCTATCTTCAACAAGCATTGGCGATTGTACAAGATCGGGGCGACCGATCAGGAGAACGGGCAACGTTTAACAACTTGGGAGCGGTTTACGCCGATCTGGGACAGTATGAGCAAGCGCTGGACTATCTTCGACAGGCGTTGGAGGTTCAGCAGGAACTTGGCGACCGAACAGAGGAAGCAAGGACATTCAACAACATCGGACTGGTCTACAAAGAACTGGGCCAATATCATCTAGCGCTGGACTACCTTCGACGGGCACTTGTGATTGTACAGGAAGTGGGCGATCGAGTAGTAGAGACGACAACGCTCAACAACGTCGGATTGGTCTACGCTGGACTGGGGCAATATCACCAAGCGCTGGGGTACTTTCAGCAATCGCTGATGATCTCACAGCAAATAGGCGACCGAGGAGGGGAAGCAAGGATATTCAACAACATCGGATCAGTCTATCATGAACTGGGACAATATCACCAAGCGCTGGATTACTTTCAACAGGCATTGCCTATGTTGCAAGGTATAGGTGACCAAGCGGGGACAATAGATGTATTCATGAACCTTGGAGCGAGCCACTCTCATCTTGAGCAGTATCAGCAAGCGCTGGACTATCTTCAACAGGCACTGGCAGCTGCAGAGGGAATTGGTTATCAAGCTGGCACAGTAACGATTCTCAACAATATTGGCGTGGTCTACACTGAAAATGCGCAATACAAGCAGGCACTGCTCTATTTCCAGCGAGCACTGACGATTTCGGAGCAAATTGGCCAGTTAGAGCAGGAAGGCATAATGTGGAACAACATCGGTACTGTCTTCTATTTCTGGGGTCAATATGATCAGGCATTGGACTACTATGAGCAGGCACTGGCGATTTTCCAGGAAATTGGTGAGCCAGCGAACGAAATGATCGCACTCGGCAGTATTGGATCTGTGTACGAACAACAGGGTGATAATACTCGGGCAATCTCTGATTATCGTCAGGCGATTGAAGTGATGGAGTCACTTCGAGGCGAGATCAAAGTTGAAGAGCTGAAAGTGTCTTTTGCGGCTGGCCAGGTTCCGGTCTACGAGCATCTCATCGGTTTGCTGTGGGATGAAGGCCAATTCCACGTAGCCTTCAACTATGCGGAACGGGCACGCGCTCGCGCCTTTCTTGATCAACTGGCGGGCAGCGGGGTGGACTTTCGCGCCGGGGTAGCTGCTGACCTGCTCGAACGTGAGCGAACTCTCCGAGCTGAGATCGGTGGACTACGCCAGCAACTCCTCACCCTGCGCAACCGTCCCCAGAGCGAATGGGACAGCGATGCGATCGCCGCCGCGCGAACCGAACTCACCGCCCGCGAATCTGAATATGCTCAGCTACTCACCGAGATCAAACTGCAAAGCCCTGAAGTTGCCAGCTTGGTGAGTGTCGATGTGGCTTCGCTGGCCGACGTCCAAAACTTGCTCGATGGCGATACCACATTGGTTGAATACTTCGTCACCGAAGACCGCACCCTAGCCTTCATCATTACCCGCAATTCATCTGAGACCGTAGCTATAGATGTCAGCCGTGATGACCTAACGCAAGCCATCACCACCTTCCGCGACTTTGCCAGCCTCGACGAGCCTCAACCGGTCAGTCTCAGTCAACTCTACACTTGGCTGATTGCCCCACTGAAAGACAAACTCAAGACCCCGCTCGTCGGCATTATCCCCCATGGCGTCTTGCACTATTTGCCCTTTGCTGCCCTCACCGACGGCGAACGGTACTTAAGCGACGACTATGCCTTGTTCACGCTCCCCAGTGCCAGTGCCTTGCGCTTTATTCACGAGAAACGCAAGCCAAATGCCGATACACTCTTGGCATTGGGCAACCCGACCATTTCCGAAACCCTACCGGCCCTACATTATGCGGAACAGGAAGTCAAGACCATCGCCGACTTGTACAAAATCCAGCCATTAGTGGGCAACGCTGCGTCTGAAAGCGCCATGAAGTCACAAGTTGGAAGCGCCAGCATTTTGCATGTGGCGGCCCACGGTGAATATAACCCTTCTAATCCTTTATTCAGCGTGCTCTACCTAGCCGGAGATGCTGACGACGATGGCCGCCTGGAGGTTCATGAGATCTACGGATTAGATCTAACTAAGGCTACCGACCTAGTCGTGTTGAGCGCCTGCAAGACCGATGTCGGTGCGGTAAGTGCAGGAGATGAAGTAGTTGGACTGAACCGAGCCTTTCTGTATGCAGGCACGCCAACAGTGATTGCCAGCCTGTGGAACGTAGATGATGAAGCAACTACTTTCTTGATGGGACGATTTTACACACATCTGCGTCAGGGCATGGGCAAAGCAGAGGCATTGCAGGCAGCACAGACAGAGGTCCGGAACAACCTGAAGTGGGCGCATCCTTACTACTGGGCTGCATTTGTTCTGACGGGAGATGCAGGAAAGATGACAGGAATAACCCCTGGCAAGTTAGCTGAGCCGGTCTCGGTTAATACAGGACTGCTGATCATCCTGGTTATGGCATTAGGGCTGCTGCTGTGGGTGGGATTCAGAACAAGTCGTCATCCGCATGCTCACAGTGGATGACGAAATGCACGGGATGACACGATGGCTCGTGCAACTGCAGCTTTCAGCGGAGACTCTCGTCCATCAGATTGGGGTTCAGTTATCGGCAGTTAAGCCCAGAATGAGTTCCTTGTCCCGAATCGATGTGCAGGTACACGGTTGATAGGGGATTGTATTCCAAAGCCTTCCAATCAAATGCACATAGTTATGCAGCCGTTATGCTGACCCTATTGACTTTCACGAAAGTCCTGATAAACTAACTCACGCTTAAACGCGGGCCCAAAGTCGCTCGCCACATACTGTGTACCTTGAGGGGTGCTCAACTGCGCACAGCGCAGTGAGCGCCCCTTTTTTGCTTGCACTTGGGCGCAAGCACAAGTGTTTCTCGGGTGCAGCCGGATACGCAAACAACAAACTGGAGGAAAAGAGGCAACATGAAGAGATGGATCACCGTCATCATCCTGGCCGGCCTGACCGGAATCCTGATGCTGGGATTCCTGAGCGGGCTGGCCAACCGGGTCGAGGTTGTCGTCGCTACGCACTCGCTGGCCGTGGGCCAGACGATTACCGAAGCCGACGTCGAGCTTCGGCCGATTCACGCCAGCGCTGTGCACGACGACGCGCTCACGACGTTCGAAGACGTGATCGGCAAGCGTCTCGGCCAGGCGCGCCTGGGCGGCGACCAGATCACCCAGGCCGCCCTCGTCGGCGCGGACAATCGGTCGTCTTCTATCGAGATCCGAGCAAGGCATGGTCGCCGCCGGACGCCAACCCCGAGCAACTGGCGCTCAGGCTGGGTATGGAGGGCTGGGAGCTTGTTTCGGTCCTCTCGTACGAGAGGACGGGGATCGGCAGCGGGCCGGAGGTGCATTGGTACTTCAAGCGGCCCCTCGGCAGCAACGGGCACGTGGCTGCGCCAAACGGAAACGGCGCGCGAAACGGAGCTGCGAATGGCCGTTGATGGACTCGTAGTGACATTCCGCACGGCATAGATCGGGATATTTGCCACTGTGCGCCGCGTGGCGCGTAGGTTATAGTCAAGTCGGACATCGCCTGATGTCCGACTTTTCTGTTCTGCCGGCCACACGGGGGAGTGCATTATGCCATCGCGGCCCTCTCGCAAGCAGCAGCACGATCCGGTCGTCGAATCGGCTATCGCGCGGCACGGCGCAGCCGCCGAAGCCACCGTATCGATCCTGCAGGCGGTTCAGGACGAGGCCGGATACCTGAAGCCGGACGCCATCGGCGCCGTGGCCGACGCGCTGCGGGCGCCCGACGCGCAGGTGTATGGGGTTGCCTCGTTCTATTCGATGTTCTCGACTCAGCCGCGTCCGAAGAGCATCATCCGCGTGTGCGACGGCCCGGTGTGCGCGCTGTGCGGGAGCCGGGCGGCGCGCGCGGCGATTGAGGCCGCTATCCCAAACGGCGAATGGACGGTCGAGCGCTCGAGCTGCCTGGGCTTGTGCGACCGCGCTCCGGCGGCGCTGGTCGGCGTCGAACCGTGCGGCCCCATCGCGCCCGCTCGATCAGGCGACATTCCCGGTGGCTGGCGCGGCGGAGTGCCGTCGTACGCCGAACCGCTTCCGGGTGAAGTGCGCGTGACGATGGCGCGCCTTGGCCGGATCGACCCCGATTCGATCGACGGCGCACTCGACGGCGGCGCGTACGGGGCATTGAAGAAGGCCCTGAACGGCCCGCCGGCGGACGTGTTGAAGGCCGTCGACGAGTCCGGGCTGCGCGGGCGCGGCGGCGCAGGCTTCCCGACCGGTCGCAAGTGGCAGATCGTCGCGGCGAGTGACGCGACGCGCGGCGAGAAGGTCGTCGTGTGCAACTTCGACGAGTCCGAGCCGGGCGCGTTCAAGGATCGCGTCGTCGGCGAGAGTGATCCGCACCTGCTGCTCGAAGGCATGGCGCTGGCGGGCTACGCCGTCGGCGCGGGTGAAGGATTCATCTACATCCGCGGCGAGTACGAGTGGATCGCGCGGCGACTGGAGCGCGCGATCGCGCAAGCGGAGGAGCGTGGCTGGCTCGGCAAGAACATTCAGGGCAGCGGCTTTTCGTTCAAAGTGCACGTGCATCGCGGCGCAGGGGCGTACATCTGCGGCGAGGAAACGGCGCTCTTGGAATCACTCGAAGGCAGGCGCGGTGTGCCGCGCATCCGCCCGCCGTTCCCGGCGACGCACGGGTATCACGGCAAGCCGACCGTCCTTGACAACGTCGAGACGCTGTGCAGCGTCCCGCCCATCGTCGAGCGCGGCGCGGCGTGGTATCGATCGATGGGTACCGAGAACAGCGCCGGCGTCAAGGTCTTCACGCTGATGGGACACGTGAATCGAACCGGCGCATTCGAAGCGCCGTTCGGCGTCACGCTGCGCCAGATCGTCGATCAGTTCGGCGGCGGGATGCGGCCCGGATCGAGATTCAAGATGGCGCTGACCGGAGGCGCAGCCGGGACGATCGTCGACGCGTCTCTGTTCGACGTGCCGTTAGATTACGCATCGAGCCGGCAGGGTATTTCGCTTGGCGCAGGCGTGATGCTGGTTCTGGATGAGTCGGTCTCGGCAGTCGAGCTGCTCCGCTCGATCCTGCACTTCTTTGAAGCCGAGTCGTGCGGCAAGTGCACCCCGTGCCGCGAAGGGACGCGCGAGGCCCGCATCGTCGTCGATCACGTTGCACGCAGGCAGGGGCGCGCCGGCGACGTCGACGAGCTCAAGCGGCTGGCGCGCATGATGAACGTGGCGTCGTTCTGCGGGTTGGGCCAATCTGCTGCCTGGCCGATCGAGAGCGCGTTGAAGCATTTCGGAAATGAGTTTCAGACGAAGGACAATGACTAACGACGGCAGCTCTAAAGAGACACCGCGTTTCATTGAACCGGTGTTTCTGGATCGTGCTTCAGGCCGCGAGCGGGGAGGTTACGATACGAGGCTCCCACTCGATTTGCTGAACGACGCGCACGTGTTGCTGCATCTCGATGTAAACCAGCGGGCCGGCTTCGGGATGAGACAACGCGCGGGCGCGCTCGATGCTGGCGCGGTTAAACTCTGGATCATCTGGATCGAGAAAAACCAGCACAGCTTTGTCAGGAATGTCGTCCAGGATCTCGGGCTGGTTGAATACGTGTCGATGAAATTGCTCGGTCAGTTCAAAAACCTTATCGCTGACCCGTTGCAGTGTTACTTCTTCCATCGCAGGAACCTTTCGATGTAGAGATGAAGATGCTATCACATCCTAAGTGCCGTGTCAAAGCGTGGGTAAGGAGCAGAGTATGGCAATCGAGCTGATAATTGACGGGACACCATATGAGGCCCGAGAAGGCCAGACGGTTCTGGAAGTTGCGCGCGACCACGGCATCACCATACCGACGCTGTGCTATCACAAAGACCTGTCGCCATCCGGAAACTGCCGGCTATGCCTGGTCGAAGTCGAAGGCGTGCGCGGCCAGTTGGCCGGCTGCACGCTGGCGGCGAGCGATGGCATGATCGTGCACACGGAGACGTCCGCGCTTGCCGAGTCACGGAAGTTTGTGCTGGACATGCTCCTGCGCCGGTACGTCGAAACGAGGAATCCCACCGACGCGACCCGCGATTCCGAGCTGTTGTACTGGGCCGCGCGTTACGGCGTGACCGCGCCCGATCCGCCGCCCGCACCGCGCTATATCCCTGATAGCGATCCCAACCCGTTCGTCCGCGTCGATCTTAACAAGTGTATCCTGTGCACGCGCTGCGTGCGCGCCTGCGCCGAGATCCAGGGGCGCTTCGTGTGGGACGTGGGGTATCGCGGCGACGACGCGAAGATCATCGCCGGGTTGGATTCGACGATGCTCGACGGCCGCTGCGAGTCGTGCGGTTTGTGCGCCGAGGTGTGCCCGACCGGCGCGCTGGATCACAAGATGTCGTACGGGCTGGGGAAGCCGGATAGGATCGTCACGACGACCTGCACGTATTGCGGCGTCGGCTGTCAGATCGAACTGAACGTCAAGGACGGCAAGATCATTCGCGTGACCTCTAGCCCCGATGCGCCGGTCAACGGCATCGCCTTGTGTGTAAAAGGGCGATACGGCTACGATTTCGTGCATCATCCCGATCGATTGAGGAGACCGCGCGTCAGAAAGTACCTGTTGTCGGGAGAGCCGAAGCCAAAGTCCGAGATCCAAAATCCAAAATCCAAAGCCCAAAATTCAAAGCCCAAGCCCCAAAATCCAAACTGGGAGTGGGTCGAAGTCGATTGGGAGACGGCGCTGAGCATCACGGCGCGGAAGCTGCGCGACACGCGCGACCGGGACGGCGCGGACAGCATCGGCGTGCTGGCTTCAGCCAAGTGCACCAACGAAGAAAACTACCTGATGAACAAGTTTGCCCGGCAGGTGATCGGGACGAACAACATCGACCACTGCGCCCGGCTCTGACACAGCAGCACGGTGGCCGGTCTGGCCGCCTCCTACGGCTCGGGCGCGATGACGAACTCGATGGACGACATCGCCGGCCACGCGCAGGCCATGCTCATCATCGGTTCGAATACGACGGAGCAGCACCCGGTCTTCGGCGCGAACATTCGCCAGGCGGTGCTGCGCCGCAAAGTGAAGCTGGTCGTCGCCGATCCGCGCAAGATCGACATCGCGGAGTTCGCCGCGCTGCACCTGCGGCACCGGCCCGGCACCGACGTGGCGCTGCTCAACGGCTTGATGCACATCATTCTGGAGAAGGGCTGGGAGGACAAGACGTTCATCGCCGAGCGCACCGAAGGATTCGAGGAGTTCAAGGCGACGGTCATGCAGTACCCGCCCGAGAAGGCGGCGGAGATCACGCGCGTGCCGGTCGAGCAGTTGATCCAGGCCGCCGAAATCCTGGCGACGAACAAGCCGATGGCCGTGATGTGGGCGATGGGCATCACGCAGCACATCGTCGGCGTGCGCAATGTCATGGCCCTGGCGAACTTGCAGATGCTCTTGGGCAACATCGGCGTGCCGGGCGGCGGCGTCAACCCGCTGCGTGGACAGAACAACGTGCAGGGCGCGTGCGACATGGGCGCGCTGCCGAACGTCTACCCCGGCTATCAGTCTGTGACAGACCCGAAGGTGCGTCAGAAGTTCGCGGCGGCATGGGGACTGGCGAAGGATGAAGGCGGAACCCCCGCTGCGCGAGGGCAGGTGATGAAGGATGAAGACTTCATCCCTCATCCTTCATCCTTCATCCTTGCTGATAAAGTGGGCATGACCGTCACGGAAATGATTCCGGGCATTCTCGAAGGCAAGGTGAAGGCGCTGTATATCCTCGGCGAAGACCCGGTGATGAGCGATCCGAACAGTCGCCACGTCCGTCACTGTCTCGAGGCGTGTAACTTCGTCGTCTTGCAGGAGATATTCCCCTCGGAGACGTCGCACTATGCCGACGTGCTGCTGCCCGGCGCGAGCTTCGCGGAAAAGAACGGCACGTTCACCAACACCGAGCGGCGGGTGCAGATGTGCCGCAAGGCGATCGACCCGCCCGGCGAGGCGCGCGAAGACTGGCGCATCACGGCCGATCTGGCCGAGCGTATTCTCGCCGAGGGCGATCGCAGGCCGCAAGCAGGGCCACACGCCGGCTGGAAATATGCCGGCCCGTCCGACATCATGGCCGAGATCAACGCCCTCACGCCGAGTTATGCGGGCGTGACGCACGAACGGCTGGAGCGCGGCGAACGCCTGCAGTGGCCGGTGAGGGAGGCATCTCCAGATGCCGACCATCCCGGCACACCGATCCTGCACGTCGGCCAGTTCACGCGCGGCAAGGGTAAGTTCACGCCGATCGATCACGTTCCGCCTGCCGAAATGCCGGACGACGAGTACCCGATGCTGCTCAGCACAGGGCGCGTGCTGTATCACTGGCACGGTGGCGAGATGACCCGGCGCGCACAGGGTCTGATGGCGATCTACGGCCGGCCGCTCGTCGAGATCAGCCCGGATGACGCCGAGCGGCTCGGGCTGAATGGAAACAAGCGTGTGCGCGTCCGCTCGCGGCGTGGGAGCATCGAGGCGGAAGCCTGGGTGACGGAGCGCGTGCCGCCGGGCATGATCTACGCCAACTTCCACTTCCCGGAAGCTTCGGCAAACGAGTTGACGCACGCGGCGCTCGATCCGGTGGCGAAGATCCCGGAATACAAGATCTGCGCGGTAGTGGTAGAGGCCATAGTAGGCGGTGAACAGTGATCAGTAATCAGTGAGCAGTAAGCAGTGAGCAGTAGGCAGTGAGCAGTGGGCAGTAAGTTGCTGTACAATTCCGATGCTCATCCACCACTGATTACCGAACAACCGATGACTGATCACTGATCACTGATAACTGATCACTTGTTATGGGAGTTCAACATGTACCGTAACATCATCGTTCCACTGGACGGCTCCGAAACGGCGGAGCAGGTCGTGCCGTACGTCCGAGACCTGGTTGACGAGTCTGTGATCGGCACGCCCTCAACAGCCGCCCCGCCCGACAGATCAACCTTTATCGCCACAGTAACCGACTTGTCCGCCGCTACGTCGGCCCGCTCAACCCAGGCCCGCACGATGCGCCGCTTGGCCTCGAAGATGCGCTGTGTCTGTTCCGGCGTCTCAGGCTCCCGCTGGATTGCGTCCGCGCCTGCTAGTATCTCCTGCCGCCTCTGCTCGGCAGCCGCCTTGATCTGCTCGGCCTGGTTGCCGGTCGCCAGTTGCGCCTTTGACAACTCAGCCTTGAGACTGGCATCCTGCCAGTCCAGCGCCGCAATCTGTGTTGCCAGATCGTTCTCACTGATAAGCCCCTGACGCGCCCAGGTGATAACCCGTTGCCGCTCAAAGTCTAGCTTCTCCAGTTCCTTGACCAGCCGATCAACCTCGCCCGTCGCGTCGGCCTGCTCTGCCTGTAACTCGGCTATCCGCTCGTCAATGCGCCGCTCCAACTCTCCAGGCGTCGAAATGAGTTCCCACACTTTGCGCCATAGCTCGTCGTCAATCTTGTCCATCTTGACGTACTTGGCGCAGCCGTCCACTTTGTAGCCCCGCTGCTCGTTCAGGCATCCGTAGAATAGCCAACTGTGGCCGCGTGCCTTCCTCGTCCTGACGCCCATGCGCCGCCCGCACGCCTCACAGTGAACCAGGCCGGCCCCCAAGCTTTGCGCCTTAAGGTTGCCCGCGCGATATGCCTTGAATGCCGCTCGACGTTGCTTCACGTGCGCTTCGACGCCCGGATCGGTGATTGGCTCTATGGGTAGCTCGTATATCTCGCCGTCCCATGTCATGCGAAACACCGGATCACTATAGTCGCGCCGTAGGATACGCTGAATGAATTCAGTACGCCAGCCGAAGCGCCCGCCCTTCTTCAATGGCGCGCCGCTGCCGTTAAGCCGCCTGCGAATCTCCCCCACTGAAACGTCATCGGCGTACCACGTCTTGATGTTCCTGACGGCTTCGGCTTCGTCGGGCACGGTCTGCCAAACGCCATCCTCGTAGTGATAGCCGTACCGCTCATTCACGTGCCACATCCTGCCCTTTTCCAACCGGCCTTCGACACCCATCACGAAACGATCATGTTTGGCGTCAAGCTCCTGTCGCGCCGCCCACGCCTTAACCGGTGCCATCTTCTTGTCGAATACCTCCATGACTAACTCGACATCCACGCCGGTTTCCTCAACGCACTCCAGCACGTCCAGCATCGGGCGATAGCCGCGATATAGCCTGTCCTCACGCCATGCCATGATAACGTCAATCTCGCCGACCCGCGCCGCCGCCAGCATCGCGCGCAGCCCTGGGCGGTCGGCCCGCGTCCCGCTCGGCTCGACCAGCTTACGGCCTATGCGGTATTTTTCTGTATCGCGGTAGACCTCGACCACGGGATAACCTTGCCGCTCGGCCAACTCCCGGCACTTCTGTTCTTGCTTGACGGGTGACGTTTTGATTTCTTCGTCGCCGCTTTCCGTCTTGCGCTTCGCTTGCCGCTCGGAACTCACGCGAACGTAGATGCCCGCACGCTTAATGGTGGTCTTGGGTTGCGTTTTGCGTTTCGTCATGTCGCTTGCTCCCTTCTATGCTCACCCGCTCACCACTGGTCATCGGTGCGCGCACCGATGACCAGGGCGTGAGCAGGTCAGCCCTCTTTCGGCGCGTCGGCTAGGATTTGCGCCAGCGTCTTGTCGAATTGCGGCCTGCCTTTTTCGCTCTCGACCACGTTAAAGATCGTCAGCTTCGAGTGGCGCTTGTCCTCGTTGCCGGGACGCACAAAACCATACTTCCCATCGTGCCAGCCGACCGCCGCATCGACGACCCGCCCCGGCAGATGGCCCAGCACCAGGTTTTTATGCGTGACGACGATCATCAGATGCGGCGCGTCGGCGGCATAGTAGCGCCGTGTTTCGTCTTTCAAGGCGACGAGGTTCGCCAGGCCGAATCGACGGGCGGCTGCGTCAATCTTGATCAGCATTCGCGTCATCCTTGTGGATTGCCTCGTCGAGCGTCAATGGGCGACCGTAGCCGGCTTCGTGCCCCAACGCCTCGAAGCGCCCGCCGACCTGGAGATCCGCCTCGGTGACTTCGTGCAGGCTGTACGAGATCGGCTCACCTTGCCAGCGTGACCAGTCCTCGACATGGACGATCAGCCGCCCGGCCTCTGTGCGGTACAGCGTTTCGTTCACGCCGCGCGTGTCGGTGATCCCGCCGCGCTTGTCGTCGTAGCCGTACTCCGTGCGGCTCGCCACTTCGACGCCTTCAAATTTCACCTCACGGCGATTGTCCTGCGTCGCGCCGCCGCTCGCCGTCACGACACTGCCAACTTGTACGGTGATCTCTGCCATGTCTCCCGCTCCTTTCGTGTTGTGCTATCCGGCTTGCGCCGGTCGATCCGCTGCTTCGACTTCTACGGGTTGCTTGCCGTTTTTCGAGGGCTGCACGTGTTCCCATCGCACATGCGCCGCAAGTCTGGTAGACTTCTCGAACGATGCGCCGCAATGCGCGCATACGTGCGAACTGATGCGCGCATCATGCGACGCATCGTGCGTGGGCTGCAACGCATGGCTGCGCCGTTCTTCGCGCTTGACCTCAGCGCCGAACTCCTCTGCATAGAGCGCCAGCGCCACGGGTAAAGCTACTGCGAACAGAAACGGTGTGACCTCTCGCATGATGCCGCCCAGGACGTTGTAGTAGGCCAGGTTCGCCATGACGCTGGACGCGATGAAGAACCGCACCCCGCGCCGCGTCCATTTGCGCGTGCTGCCCGTGACCAGCCGATAGGTGAACACCGCCGTTGACAGCTCAAAACCTAACGCCGCGCCCGCCGCCGTCAGGTAGAAACCATCGCGCTCGATGTCTGCGTAGGCTTGCCAAACGTGCGGGAACTGCGTAATCAGGATCAACACATAAACAAAACCGAACGTGAGTTTGAGCTTCATGGCTACCCCTTTCGCGCGCGACTTGTACCCTACAGGTCGATCACGTCGCCGCTATCGTGCGGCGCGTCGATGATCTTCATCTGCCCGACTTTAGGCAGCAAGTCATCATGCGTCGGCGTCGCCGCCTGCGCCACGCTTCGCGCCGTGCGTGCCATGCTCGCCGTCGCCGACAGGCCACGCCCGACGCTCTGTATCGTGCGCTCTGCGCCGTCAAGTCCGCGATCAAAACCGCGCTGATGCTCGCGCGCCGCGTTCGTCGCCACGCGCCAGACGATGACGACGACGACCGGTACGGCCAGGGTTGCCAGCGTCGTCCACCAGCGCAGCAGGCCGACGTCGACCGTGCCGGTGACGAGGTAGACGGCTCCGACGACGACGGCCACGACTACCAGGACAATCACCGCCGCGCCGATGACTTGCTGTGTCTCTTGCCGCTTGTCCTTCATGCTTGCCCCTTCCGTTCGTTCGTTCGGTCGCCAGCACACACACGTTTTGCTGCAAAACGCGCACTATTCGGCGTCGGAGTGTGTGTCCTCATCACCGAACGAACAGACAGACGCGCCCCTATCTTCGAGGTACTCCAACGCTTCGCGCGCCAGCTTGAGAAGTTTGACGGCCCGCTCCGGCGACATACCGGGCAGGCCCGACGCTTCCAGCGAACGGACAAATTTAGTCCGGCCCTCGCCGCGACTCGCGCTCAGGATCGCCGCGCCCACTTCCGCGCCCGACGGCCAGCCCGTGACGCTGGGCAGTTCCGCGTCAGCTTCCGGCCACTCGGACAAGTCCGGCTCGCCCGTCATCGGATCGGCGTCCAGGTAGGCGCACTGGACGCGATGCACTGCGCCCGGCGCGACGGCGTAACTATCGCCACGCCCCAGCAGGTGATCGGCTCGCGGCTGAGACGCGCCCACGGCCACGCGGGACGCTTCGGCGTCACTCACGCGAAGCGCAAGCCGTCCGACCAGGTTGCGGCCCACCGTAGGCCCGCCCAGCGCGGCCACGACGGGATGCTGTGTAGCGACGATGACATGCACATTCGCGCCGCGTCCCTGGACGACCAGCCGCCGCAGCGATTCAGCCGCAAGCGTATCGTTGGCGATGTCCTGAACCTCATCGACAAACACGATCAGCCGCCGGTCATCGCGCCCGCTCGAATAACGCTCGGCCATATCCCTGACTGCCCACGCCAGCGCCGAACGTGCGGACAGGATGTCATCGGCCAACGGCCCGACACGGCCCCGAACATTCGCCACTCGGCGAAATGATGCGCCATGCTTCGCGTCCACCAGGATCAAGCGATTCATCGGATCGTGCGACAACTGGCCGATAGCCGACACCAGCGCCGTAGTCTTGCCGCTACCTGTCGTGCCGGATACCAGCCAATGCGGAGTGTTGTCAGACAGGCCCATCGTCAACACGCTTCCACGCTCGGAACGTCCACACAGCCAGCGCCCGCCGTTCGTCGGATACTGCCCAAGTGCATGCAACGGTATGTCGTCGTCGGCCAGGCCACGCGGCCAACCGGCCTCGACTCTCACCGTGCGCTCTGACATGAACGCGACCGGCTCGCCGACGAACGGCCACGGGACTAATTGCCTGAGCGTCGCGTGATCGTCCGCCGTCAGTGCTTTGAGCAGCGCGCCCGCGTCGAATCCGGCGCGAAACTCCAGTGCCCCGGCTCGCGGCCCGTTGACCAGCATCACCGATTGAATGGCGATCATCCGACCGAACAGCCCGCGCCCGGCAGCGCCTTCGATGCGCCGTGACCAATCGACAAGGTAGGCTCGCCGCTCTTGCTCTCTAGCGTCCATTGGAACTTACCTCAGCATCGACGTTCGGAATGATCAGCGCGTCGCGCTTGCCGTCGCCCCGCGTCTGTAGCGCGATCGCGTTCTGCATTGCCAGGTATCGCAGCCTCGCCGCTTCCGCGTTGTGCGCCTGCGTGAGCAAGAGAACTTCACCAGTATTCGGATTAATGAGCGTAGGCTGTCCGCTCACAATTGCCAGAATGACGGGAGCGGTTAGCGTGTTCGGATCGTAGTTGAACATCATCGGCACGTTGGCCTGATGCTCGACCTTTGTTGCCCACGCCGATCCCATGCGCCCTATCGTTCGCGCCCCGATGACGCCGGCCACGACCACGCCGACTACGACCAGGACAGTCACCGCCGCCGCCGCAGCCGGCTCGACCCACGCCACAGAAGCGCGCGCCGTGCTCTCGATACGCTCGGCTTCGATGTCGGCCATGCGAACAGAACTCTCCGCATAGACTTGATTCATGCGGATCGTATGTTCGGCTTCCTGCTGATTGCGCTGCTGGTTGAGCGTCAGTTCCTGCAATGTACGCTCGCGCTCAATCTGCAATTCGGCTTGCCCGCGCGTCAGGACTTCGACGCGGATTGCCTCAGCCCGCGCCTGAACCTCTCCGAGCAACTTGGCCGTGTTGCCCGCCGCCTGGTTCTGCGGCGAGTTCACCGACGCGACAACCTCGACGCTATCGGCGATGGTGCTCGTGCAACCATTCAGGATGTACCCACCGCCGACGACAATTGCCACAGCCAGGATCAATACGAGGATGACTTGCGACATGCTTCACCCCTCACGCTTCCGTAGCTTCGGCAGCCGCAGCAGCTTGACCGCCAGCCCCAACGCGCCGGTGAACTCACCGACCGGGATCAGGTGGTGGTGTAGCCCGATCTGCTTGTAGCGCACCGGCAGCAGGTGCACCACGTCCGGCCCGGCCTTCTCCAAGTCCAGCCAGCCGCTTGTCAATTCGATTGCTTCGGTCTGTTGCACGACGACCTTGATCGGCTTTGCCACGTCTCACCTTGCGCCGTTGCGCCGCGTCAGCACCTTGACCATGCCGGCCAGCGCCTCAGACTCGCGCGCCACGTCGATCACCTCGACGACGTGACCAGCTTCGGCAGCCTCGGCACGCCAGCCGCCATGCTCGACGCACCGATACCAGCACACCCGCCAGCAGCGCCCGTCGATCCTGATCTCTCTGTCTGTCAAACCTTCCATCGTGTCACCTGTGGAGGGTAGGGGAGCATCGGCGGTCTGAGCGCCGATACCCCCCATCCCCATGTAAACGCAAAACGGGCAGCCCGCCTGTGCTTTGGCAGGTTGCCCGTCTGTGCTAAAATTCGGGTAGCCCGCCGCTACTCAGACTAGCGGTTGGGTCAGGGCTGCGCTCGTGTTACCAGCACTTGCGCGGCCCGCTTAAAGACTGTTAAGGTAGCACTCTACTACCCCTATTATACACCCGATGTCAAGACCCTGCAAACCTCGGCCCGCGTCCAGCCTTTTTAGACTCCCGAAGGTGACTAATCAGGCTGAGCCTATCCACTTGCCAGACGGTCACAAACTTCCGCGCCTTGATCTTGCCGGAACGAATCAGCCGCCTGATGTACTCAGGGTTGTAACCGCTCAGCTTTGCCGACTCAGCAACCGACAGCCAGCGATCAGCTTGTGGCATAGTGAACCTCAAGAGGTAGTGTCTTGCAACATTGTACTCCAATGCGCCGCGCGTGCAATGGGGTTGCAGCCCGCGCCGCCCGACGGCGGCCACGGCTACCCCAACACTCCACGCGCCTCTATTCGGCTGTTAATGTGCCGACTTCCCTGGACGGGCGATAGCCGCTTGAACCACCTATGCCACGTCGAGGCCGTTCACGCTTGCAAAACGCTTGCACGATGCTGTCCGTGCGCAAGCTTGAACCACCTATGCCACGTCGAGGCCGTTCACGCCGCTACCCCTGGTAACGGCACTTCGGCCATTTGTTGCCAGTGTGCCGCGTCGTGCTTGTCGATGTCCAGGTCGGCGTAGGTGGGGGCGTCGTCACGCGGTCGCACGATACGACCGCGTAGTGACTCCCTGTCACCACCAGCAGCCGCACCCTTCGCCTTCGGCATCTTCTCCAGCAGTTCCCCGGCCCGCCGCTCGGCACGTAACTTCAACGACCGCTTTAGCCTTCTCGTAGGTCTTGCCTGACAGGCCCACGGCGGCAGCAACGCGATCACGGGTGTCGCCCTTGATCGGTTCCGGTAATTTACCGGAACCGGTCGCCTTCCTGCCACGACCTTCTTTCGGCCCGGCTTTTGCTTGCCTTTCTCTCGCGGCCCTGCGTTCCAGCGCCTCGATGTCACGGCCTAATGCGACGGCTTCGTTCGCTCCGCGAGACGCCGCGTCAACACGCTTCGCAGGTCGTCGAGGTGACGACTCCAGTAGACCGCCTTGCGCGTCCCGACACGGGCAATCACGTCGCGCTCGTGCTCGGTCAGCAAGCCGCCTGCGATCATCGCCTCGGCTAGAACGTCGAATTGACGACGCGCATCGTGCGATGACATTCGCGTTTCCTACGATTCTTGCACTTTCACCTGTCCGCCTGTGATGTTTAGGCGTTGTGTCACGTGGACATCGAGCGCCTGCGCCGGACGGCGATCCTCCAGCACATGTCCGCCGGAAAGGGTACTCCAGCGCGACGTGATGTCGCCGGACATAAGCAATCCGTAGGTGACCTGCGCCGACACGATCAGCCGGAGGATGTCATACGCGCCGCGCAACTCGTCGTCGGTGAATGGACGATGCGCCGTGATCGCATCGGTCTTTAGTTTGTCCAGCAGAGTTTCGATCTGCTCAGCACTGAGCGCCGTGTTGATAAGCTGCATTTGCATGATTCACCTCCCATAGCGCGCCGGGCCGGTGGAGAGACCCCATGCCGTAGGGTACTTCTCGCGGGGGACACAAGAAGACCGACCCGGCGCGCACCGCTGGAATGAGTGCTAACCCTTGCGCCGCTGCCGCAGCGCCGTCTTGATTGCTTCGGGCAAGTCGGGCGCAGATGATTTGCTGCTGCTCATGCTGCGCTGCAACTCTTTCGTCATCGCCTCTAGCTCGCGCTGCATTCCGGCGACAGCCTCGCTCACCGCTTCTTTAAGCGTCCGATTGAATCCATCCGGATCGCGTTTTTTCCAGTCCGCGACGGCCTGCCACACGTCGCCCTCTTTTCGTGTGGGCGGCTGTTCAAACAGCGTCTTGAACCAGTCCGGGGGATCGGACTGCGCTGCACCTGCCGCCTTCTGCGCTTGCGGCTGCCCGAACATCGCTTGGAACCAGCCCTCCGCGCCGAGATCAGGCTGCGCCGAGCGTATGGACTGCTGCGCCCAACCTGGATACATCTCGTCCAGCGCCTTGTTGAGCGCATCGAGACCGCCCGACGTGAAGACGCTCTCCGGCTTGCTCGGCTCCGGCTGTTGAATCAGTGCGTCGTCGCCCAGTCCATCATAACCTTTGCCTTCTCGCTTCTTGGTCATCGCTGCTCGCTCCTTTCAAACTCCGTTGACTTGTTCCATGACACCCCGCGCCGGATCGGGATGACACACACCACATACCGGCGAACCATCGGGCCGCTTCCACCAATGCGCCGGGCCGTGCATCCAACACGGCAGTTCGCCATCCGGCGGCGAATAGTCCGGCTCCGGCATAGACTCGCCGATCTGTCGCACAACGTCCGATACATCAGCATCAGCGTCCAACGGTAATACCTCAGCCAATGCGTGAATCGCGTCGCGTAGACCGATGCCGTTGACCATGCTATACAAGTCAAGCGTGTCGCCGGAGTGACGCGCCTTGCACGTCGGCTTATGGCAGCCCCATCGCTGGCGCGCCGTGTCAACCCACAGTGATGGGTGACGATCATCGTGGAACGGGCAAAGGCCCGCGTACCACCGGCCAGCGCCATGATCCGACGAACGCAACTCGACGCCAGCAGCACGCGCCACATCGAGGATCGATAGCCCGGCTTTGATGCGCGCCACAACGCCCGGCTGCCCACCGGCGCCCACTTCCAAAATACCAGGCAAGCCAACGGATGATACGCCCCCATCCGATAAACTCGTTGGCCTGCCTGGTATTTTTTGTTGGGGCATCACGTCGCGCAGCGCCACATGTCGGATTGGCGCGTCGATCAAGACGGTGTATGGCTTGCCGCTCGGATGCGTTGACGGTGGACTCAAGACATAGCGTCCCTGTCCTCTCGTTTCGCCGCCGTCGAAATCGAATGACGGCGCAGTGTCGCAGGTGTAGAGATAAACATGAATGCCTGGACGTGGTGTCAGCACAGTGTATGTTGGCACTGCGTCAGAATGCTCGACGCACCACTGCGCGTAAGCCGACGAGTCGTCGAAATCCAGCACGACCAAGCGCGGCAGTCCGCCGCAGATCAGCGCCAGGTTGCGCGGCTTGGCGAACCAATGCCGCACCAGGTCAACCGGCGGCAACTCCTGCTGCCATCGCTTCCACGGCTCAGCCGCTGCCTTCGTGCCAGGCCAGCAGGGTAGGGGGACAATGCCCCGACTCAACCAGCACTGTGCTGACTCTAGCAGGTTCACGTTATCTCCTCCTGCTCGATCCGCCAATCACCCGGTGCCAGCACAATCAATTGGCGTGCTCGTTGCAGATCAACCCACCCCTGCCAGCCACCAACGATGCTGCCCACGTCGCGCACGTAAACCTCACCGGTACGTCGAGAAACATAGGTGACGAGGGCGCGCCCGTGCTCGATCTTCTGACGCTCCGCCTCAGCCTGCGCCGCCATCTCTGCCGGGTCAGCCTGTGGCGCATTGTTGCGCCAACACGCGGCGCAGGCGAATGACAGTGCCGCAGCCAGGTCGATCTTGCCTACGCGCTTGCTTAGGCGATATGCGTTGTCATCTGTCCCGATCATCTTCGCACGCGCCGCCAGCACGTGCCGGCGCAGTTCGTCATCCGGGTAGACGCGAATGCGTCGATGCGTGACCAAGCTGAAGAGCAGCGAGGCTGCATAACTCAAATTCTGCGGAGTCTGTGGAAATTCATCGAGCGGTAGGTGACTGCGCAGCCGATCCGCGAGATAGACCGCCTGATACGGATCGTAGTCCACCACTCCCACGTAATAATCATCGACCAGCTTCAGCAAGTACGCCTCGACCTCGCTCAGATCGACGGGATGCCCGGTCGTTGGTTTCCATACGCGATGCAGTGCCGTCACGATCTGGTTTGTGTCGTCGTCGAAGTACACGAAGATTGCCGCTGCATTGTCGTGCTTCGTCGCTAGATCCAAGCCACCGAACAGAGCTATCCTGGAGTTGGGCAGCAGCGGGGCGAGACGATGATCAACACATGCGTCATATTGCGCAGCAGTGATAAACGCTTCTTCGTCCTCTGTCCGTTCGTTGAGGTGCATCCGGCGAAACGCCGTCTGACGCAACTGCACGCGCTGATCGGCGTAGTATGCCGCCGCTTCTTCAGGCGTGCCTCGGAAGCAACGCGCCTGCGCTTCCTCGCCTGCCATGTGAAAAAGCAACAGGCCGCCGTTGCGGTAGATCGGCCAGTCGTCGTCGATGCGCTCACCGGCCAACCCACGATCAACGATGCCATGCCAGGTTGACGATTCGCCCTCATAGCCCGCGTAGCTATCGCAGATGCGCAGCGCCGGTAGACCGTACACCTTGCCCGGCGGTGGTGTTAGTTCCTCGAACGCCCTCACGCCCGCCTCGTACACAATGCCCCACGCTTCGGTGTGACTTGCCGTCAGGTGATTGGCGCCAGCGTTGCCCGCCGCATCCACGGCCAACGCCTTGATCGTGCTGCCCGTCGGCTCAAACACGAGCTCCGACTTGCCCGCCTTGACGTTGCGCCGCAAGTAGGGATGACGGCGTATCATGTCCGCGATCATGGCGAATTGACGGCCCGCCGACTGGTCGAAGTCATTGCCGACTGCGAAGTGCTCGCCCGGCAGCGCCAGCCAGCGCCAGCACAGTAGCACGCTGTTTGACGCCGTCTTGCCGGCCTTCTTGATGTGGCTAAGGCCCAGCGTCGTCAGGGCGTCCCTGTGCGTCCACCACGCGACCAGGACGGCGCGCTGCCAGGCTTCGAGGCGGATCGGCTCGCCGTCGATGTCGATCCAGCCGTAGGGCGATTCAGCCCATGCGACCGGGCCGGCTTCGCGCCATTCGGCGATCAATTCACTGACCTTGCTCATCAGCCTTGCCCCTCACGGCATCTAACACGTCACCGGCACTCGGCCCGCCGTCGCCCCGACCCTGGACCCGGGCCAATGACTCCAGCGCCCGGCGTGCCTCGGCTGCCGACGTGAACCAGCGCCCCAACATCGGCGACTCGAACGCCTTGACCGGCCCCTCGGCCTCGGCTTTGTCTTGCAGCCACGCGATCCCCCACTCGAACACCAACACCATCTTAGCCGCGTGATCTTCGAGCGCATCCCGCACGCCATCCGGCGTCGCCAGCTCCGCCCGCAGTTCGACCAGGCGGCTGCGCTGCGGATCGGTCAACGTCGATTCGTCGCCCGTCTCGGCGAACTCGGAGCGTAGGCCGTGTTTGCGTGCAGCCAACCTAACGTGCTTATACACAGCTTCGGTCACGCGACGCCTCTGGGCGGTCTTTCGTTTCGTCGTCATGTACCATCCGATCACCGGTTCGCCGGTGACTACGAACACGATCCGATCTGCGCAGCGATGCAGCCCGGCGCAGTCGAAGGCGCAGTCGTTCGATCCGTCCGAGGTGTTGGGCATAGCAGTCGATTGCATCGTTTAGTTTCATAGCTCAAACCCCAACTGTTCGCATTTGACTATTGTCACGCACTCTTGCCCATCCCATGCGCTACACGATTAGCGCGTTGTGTCTGGCAAGCATTACGCCAGGTCGGACACGCGACAGGTCGGTAGGGTAGGGCGCGTCCCGAATAGCCCTTTTGCCGAGTGAGTGGGAACCGGGAATTTGGGAATTTGGGAATGAACGTTATTCCCGTCATTCCCACATTCCCGTTTTCCCGTCATTCTTACATTCACACATTTACATATTCCCATATTCTCAATTCCCAAGTAACGAGGTAAGCGTATCGGTTAGGGACGGCAGAGACCATTTGCGTTGAACTATTACAAGGCCCAGCCGGTCGTAGCCGCCGTAGAGCTGGCGCTTGGAGATCCCGACCTGTGCGCCAGCCTTTTCGAGTTGGCTGAACGATTTTGGCCCGGCGGACAGTTCAGCGCGTAGGAATTGATCGACGATGTTCTGCTTCGTCGGTTTGTGCTCGACAATTGGGGCAGGGCCGAACGTTGGCCCGGTATCGGTGAGGGTGACGCCCAACGCATCCGGCGTCTTGGCGAGATTCGACTTGGCGACGGATAATCGCAGTCCACCGTTGATCTTCTCCAGCGCCAGCACCGAACGCGCAAACGATGCGATAACGCCGCTGCCCCGAATGCGATCCAGGTCGATTTCTTCTGTGTCGTTCATTCCCCGTTTTCGCAAATGATGCACGACGAGAACGGCGACGTTTTGATCGCGGGCAATCTGCGCAAGAAGTCCGAGGACACGATTCATGTCGCGTGTGCTGTTCTCGTCGCCGCTATGCGCTGAACCCAGCGAATCGACGGACACTAGATCGGGCAAGTGTTCCTTGACTTTCGCAGAGAGTCGCGCAGCATCGATCGCGCTAGAGAGATTGAGCGTGGAGAGTGGATCGTCACCAGGCATCAGCAATCGCTGTTGGGGCAACTTCCAATTGACGACACGATCACAAAACACAGCTTGCGCGGCTTCTGTGTCGCACCACATAACATAGCCTGCATTTCCAGATCTGCGCGATCCGTCCGGCCAATACGTATCTTTCGTAATCAAACATTTCGCTATGTACAGCACGACGGCACTCTTGCCGATCCCAGGCGGGCCGACGAGCAAAGTCACGAACCCACGAGGTACCCAGGGATACCATAGCCAACTAATCGCCGGAATGATCTTGGCGAGATCGGCAGCCGTTGCAGTCACGGCGCGCCGCCTGCGTCGCCGGGCATCCTGGACTGCTCACCGCGAATCTGGAGGATGCGCCGCCGATACTCAAACAACGTGGGGAATAACTCTGCCAAACTCGCCCACCAGCGCACCTGCCGGATCGCGCCGGGCTGTACAGGAAAAAGCTGGTTTCTCGAATTGCAGCATAGTACGACGCTGCCGTTGCCCTTGTCTTCTCCGAAGACGATATAGACTTCACTGTCTCTGTCGTGATCGGCATCGACAACGGCCACCGCGCCGATCTCGAACCCCCCTTTACCTTCCCCGTGGTTTGGTGTAAAATCATAGTCAGGGTTACTCGATGCGTCCGCGTCGATGTCCTGTGTTCCGAATCCTGCGCATTGCTTGGGGGCTGTGCAGGATTCATTTTCAAACATGCTCATGTCGTTCTCTCCTTCCAACAGCCGCTACATCCGCCTCCATTGATTTGTCTACACCAAGCGCGTCATCCAGCTCGTCGCGTTGCGCCTCGGCCTGCGCGCGCTCGACTTGGACAGCACGGCCCAGGTCGGCCAGCGCGTCCAACACTGCACGCCACGCCGCGCCGCGCGCATGCGCGATCGCCAGGCAGGCCGCGATCGGATCGAGCGGCTCAGGCGTCGCGCTCACGCTCGACCTCGACAGGACGCGCGACAACGCGCCGCACGAGTTCACGCGCGCCGATTTCGGCTAAAAACCACACGATATGCGGCAGGGGCGGATCGGCAGGCGAAATACCGCGCCATGTGTTGAGCAGTTTGGCGAAAAGTTCTAGGCTGCCGTCCACGGTGAGACTGGAAGTCTCATCCGCCAGCGAGATGTAAATGCCTTCGGGCATCGAAACCTCATACGGTAAAAAAACGCGGCTCATACTCATTTTGAGTATAAGGCCGCGTCTAAGGAACTTTCGGGGAATTTCGGGGAATTTCGGGGAGTTTCGGGGAATTTGCGCCAGTCAGTCGAGCTTATTGCTCTCGCCCGCGCGTATGATGTCTGTTAGAGTGTCGCGTGAAACCGCCTGCTTAGGATGCATTCTTTTTAGCCACTCGTGTACCTCTGAGGTAGACGTGCCCACTTCGACCTGTCCCCTGGTCCATCTCCAGATGGTTTTCCATTTGCGCTTGTCCTCAGGTCGTTTCGGCACTCTGACCGTGCCCGCGCCGGTCGTGATCGGTTGCGATGTGCCCGCGCCGGACAGTGCTGGCGGTTTTGGTTGCAACAGATTATCGTATGAAAGTGCATTTAGCAGGATACGATGCACGCCGCGATAATACCCCGCCGCTTCGTCGCTCATCCGCTCACTGATGTGATCGAAACGAAAGATGCAGCCATCGGCATGGCGACTGACGGCAATACTCCCAGCGCGAAACGGTATCCCTCGCGGTCTTACCAGGATGTCATATTCAGCGTGGGTCAAGCTCGCGCTTCGTTCAACCAGAACCGGCGCAAATTGACCTTCACTGGAATGATTCAGGTAGTCATTTATCCGCCTCAGAATGTCGATGGCTTCTACGACAGTACAGCGTGCCAGCAGTGGATCAACGTCCCAAAACAGATCGCCTGACTTCTTGCGTAGTTCTCCTGTTTTGTCCATTGCATCACCTCAAAACAAACCGCTTGTGTCTCTGTTGACGCAAGCGGCCTGACATGCTATGCTTTGGCCGTCAGCCGGTCACGTCGGTTGGCCGCCGCCCGGATGTCTCAAGCATCGCGGGCGACTTTGTTCATACTGAGTTTACCATACTCGCTGGGCAAATTGCAAGATTCAAACTCTCCGGGCGAGAGGATCGGCGAGTACGGCCTTCTCCATCATGCCCCTGTTGGAATGCAGGTATTTTTCGGTTGTTGAAATCGAACTGTGGCCTAGCATCCGGCTGATTACGTAGATCGATCCCGGCACTTTGGCTTGAAAGAGCATTCGCATAGCGAATCCGTGCCGCGCCGCGTGGGGATGCGCTTTGTCCGGCGCGATCTTCGCGGCCTCACACAGCACAGTAAACCGCTTTTGAATCGCTCGCGTGGTCATGCGCCGGTTGGTGTCGCCGTCGTAGACGCAGGTGAACAGCGGATCATCTTTGCTCATCTCACCGCGCCCGGCCAGGTACTTCGTGATCGCCTTGTGCGCTTCTTCGGCGATGGGGATGACACGCTGCCGAACGCCCTTGCCCGTGATTCGCAAGCCGGGCAACTCGCCGCGCTTCTTGGGTTCGATCAAGTCGCCCACGTTCAAGCCCGCGACTTCTCCGACGCGCAAGCCGTAGGACAAGATCCATACTAAAGACCGATCTCGCGCGGCATAGGCCGATCCGTTATCGACCGACTGGATCAACTTGCGGGTCTCGGCCAGTTCAAGGTACTCAGGCTCCTTGTTCAGCGTCGGACGCGGCGCTTTGACCTGGGCTGCCGGGTCGCGCTCGATCAAGCCTTCGGCGTGCACCCAGCGGAAGAAACCGCGCAGCGTTTCGACGATCCGCGCCTGCGACGATGGGGCGAGATGGGTTAGCGATGCTTTGTAGTCCAGGATGTGCCGCGTTTCAACGCGCTCCAGGTCGGCGATCTGATATTCGGCTTCTAGCCAGCGGGCAAAGGTTTGCAGCCGGTATCGAGCGTTGCGCGCCGTGTGCTCGCTGCGCTGGCTATCGCTGTACAGAACTGCGGGAGTTTCGATGGTTGTGCGTTTCATCGTGTCACCTCTCATAGTGTCAGCATGACATAGGTGTGCCGATCTGTTATACTTGACCTGGTTCAGGGACGCACGGTCACCGTGCACCTGATTTCGGTCGCCCCGCTGTCGGCGAGCGCGCCGGTGTCGGCGGCCGCCCCGGTGAGGATGTATCCGCTCGTCGTGAGCCGGGCGGACTTCGAGGCGCAGACCCAGGAGCGCGCTCGCATTGAATCGGAGCTGAGGAACTACCTGAACGGCGTCGCGATCACTCTGGCGCACGGCGGCGTTGCGACGAGCGCCGAGGTGCGTTTCGGCGAGCCGGCGGAGGAGATCCTCGCGCTCCAGTCAGAAGTCAGGGCCGACCTGATTGCGATGTGCACCCACGGGCGCACGGGGCTGGCGCGCTGGGCGTACGGCAGCGTCGCCGAGAAAGTGACGCGGCACGCCGACTGCCCCGTGCTCCTGGTGCGCGCCCGGAAACGCAATTCGTAAGCGTTCAGAGGGATGACTGCTCTAACCACTAAGACACCAAGACACGAAGTTTGAAAGTGAGTCACGACCGTTGAAGCCGATGTTCCGGCAGCGCACTGCGCCGACGGCAAGGCAGGTATTGATATTATCTTAGTGTCTTCGTGCCTTCGTGGTGAAGACCGCGTCATGACCTGGATGGTTACGTGACAGGGAGGACGTATGCATATCGGCATCCCGTGCGAGCGCCGCCCGTACGAGTATCGCGTCGGCCTGACGCCGGCTGGCGTCGAGTTGCTGACAGCGGGCGGCCATCACTGTTACGTCGAAAGGAATGCCGGCCGGGGCGCGGGATTCTCGGACGTCGATTACGAGCGCGCCGGGGCCAGAATCGTGTATTCGCCCGAAGAGGCATATGGCCGCGCCGATCTCGTCCTGAAGGTCAGCCGGCCCATTGCCGAAGAGGTCGGGTGGCTGCGCGATGGATGCATTCTGATGGGCTTCCTTCACCTGGCAGCCGGCCGCCGCGAGCGCGTAGAGGGTCTGCTGGATAAGCGTGTCACGGCCATCGCGTACGAGACGATACAGAACGACGATGGATCGCTGCCGGTGCTCAAGCCACTCAGCCAGGCCGCCGGCCGCATGGCGCCGCAGGTGGCCGCGATGCTGCTGCAGAACGATCGCGGCGGGAAGGGCATTCTGCTGGGCGGCGTGCCCGGCGTGCCGCCCGCCGAGGTTGTGATCATCGGAGCCGGCACGTTCGGCACGGCTGCGGCTCGCGCGTTTCTCGGCGTCGGCGCTAGCGTCTATGTGCTCGATCGCAATTTGTGGCGACTGCAGGCGCTGGACGAGATGCACCCGGGTGGCGGGCTGGTGACGATGGTGTCGCACCCGTTCAACATCCGGAAGGTGGTGCGGTTTGCCGACGTGCTCGTCGGCGCGGTCCTCGAGCCGGGCGCGCGCGCGCCGATCGTCGTCACGCGCGAGGTGGTGCAGTCGATGCGGCCGCGCTCCGTGATCATGGACGTGTCGATCGATCAGGGCGGCTGTGTCGAGACAAGCCGGCCGACGACCCATCACGATCCCACATACGTCGAAGAGGGCGTGATCCACTACTGCGTGCCGAACATGACGGCCGTCGTGGCGCGCACGGCCACGCACGCGCTGAATATCGCGGCCTGGCCGCACATTTGGGAGATTGCGCACAAGGGTCTGGACGCGGCGCTCGGCAGCATCCCCGCGCTGCGGCACGGCGTCGCCACGCGCGATGGGCGCGTCGTCAACGCGGCGCTGGCTGTGGCGCTCGGGCTGCGGGAGGCGGCGGAATGACGGCGTGGTTCGATAGGTACCGCGACAAGATCGCCACCCCAGAGCGGGCCGCTGCGGTCGTCCAGTCCGGCGAGCGTATCTTCCTCAGCGGCAACTGCTCGGTGCCCCAGCAAGTGTTGGCGGCGCTGGTGGCGCGCGCTCCGGAACTGCGCGACGTCGAAATCGTGCAGGTGCTGACCGTCGGCAATGCGGATTACGTCGCGCCGGAAATGGCCGGCCACCTGCGCGTCAATACGCTGTTCATCAGCGACAACGTGCGGCGCGCGGTCAACGAAGGTCGGGCGGATTTCACGCCGTGCTTCTTGTCGGAGATCCCTGGCCTGTTCAAGAATCGCTACCTGCCGCTGGATGCGGCGCTGATCCACGTCAGCCCGCCCGACGAGCACGGCTTCTGCTCGTTCGGCGTCGAAGTCGGGGTGACGAAGACGGCGGCTCAGGCAGCGCGCGTCGTCATCGCCGAAGTCAATCCGCACATGCCGCGCACGCTGGGCGACTCGTTCATCCACGTGTCGAAGCTCGACACCATCGTGCCCGTCGATTACGAGCTGCCCGAGACGTCGATGGGCGCGACGACCGACCTGGCGCGCCGGATCGCCGCGCACATCGCCGGCCTGATCCCCGACGGCGCGACGCTGCAGACCGGCATCGGCGCGATCCCCGATGCCGTCCTGCACCAGTTGACCCATCACAAGCACCTGGGCGTGCACACCGAGCTGTTCTCTGACGGCGTTATCGATCTCGTGGTGCGCGGCGTGATCGACGGCGAGATGAAGTCACTGCACCCCGGCAAGATCGTCGCCGGGTTCATGCTCGGCACGCGGCGTTTGTACGAGTTCGCCGACGACAATCCGATCGTCGAGCTGCACCCTTCCGAATACGTGAACGATCCGTTCGTCATCGCTCAGAACGATCGCATGGTCGCCATTAACTCGGCGATCGAGATCGACCTGACCGGGCAGGTGTGCTCGGACAGCATCGGCGCGCGCCTGTACAGCGGCGCGGGCGGCCAGGTCGACTTCATCTACGGCGCCTCGCGCAGCCAGGGAGGCGTGCCCATCCTCGCCATGCCGGCGACGACGACGATCCAGGGCGACGTTGTCAGCCGGATCGTGCCGACCTTGAAGCCGGGCGCAGGCGTGGTGACGACGCGCAATCACGTCCACTACGTGGTCACCGAGCACGGCGTGGCCAACCTGTACGCCAAGACCATCCGGCAGCGGGCGCGGGCGCTCATCGACGTGGCGGCCCCGGAATTCCGCGCCGATCTGGAGCAGAAGGCTATCGAACTGAGGTACCTCTAGTTCTGCAATTCTACTGCAATGCTCGGAGGTGCTCCTGAAAGGATTTACTGACCTCGCGCATACCTTTTCCTAACCAGGATGTGATACGCTCTCAGACGCCAGCCCCCGACTGCCTCTATCGGGGGCCAGCCCCGCGCTGCGCTCGACAGATTTCGGCGGGTGAGTGGGCGCCTTGTGCCGTTCATGCGCCCGGAACGAGAGGGTATGGCCGTCTCGGCTCCTGATTCCGATGCACATCGGCTCACGGCCTCAGGTGAGCCGCCGGAGAGCGATTGGCGCTCTCAACTCCGCGCTCTGTTATCCGTGGTCGGAAGCGGCTGCATCGAGCCGACGGCGTATGACACAGCGTGGGTGGCGCGCGTCCCGCATCGCGAATTCCCCGACCGGCCGGCTTTCCCGCAAGCGCTGGAATGGCTTGTGGCGCACCAGCATGCCGACGGCAGTTGGGGGACGCGGTTGAACTATTACCACGACCGCGTCATCTCCACGCTCAGCGCCGCGCTCACTCTGGCGCGCTGGAAGGAGCGCGCGGATCGCGGCGCATGGGAAGATCGCATCGAAGCGGCTCAACGCGCCATGCGACGGGATGCGGCCGGCATGCCGTCCGACCCTTACGATACGATCGGTTTCGAGCTGATCTTGCCGGCGCTGCTGGACGAGGCGCGTCGCTTCGGTCTCGACGCGCCCTACGACGCGTTCGCCACTGACAGAGGCGTCGCGCGCATGCGCGAGGCCAAACTGAAGCGCATACCGCCCGAGCTGATTTACACACGCCACATCTCCACGATCTTCAGCGCGGAATTCCTCGGCGACGAGTTGGACGTCGAGCGGGTGAACGGCCTGCAAGACGAAAACGGCTCGATCGCGTCCTCCCCCTCGGCGACGGCCTATGTCCTCTTGAAAGACCCTGACAATCTCGCCGCGCGCGACTACCTGGCCGGGGTTCTGGCGCGCAGCGGCGGCGCGGCGCCGGCGGTCGATCCGATCGACGTGTTCGAGCCGGCCTGGACGCTGTACAACGTATCTCAGGTGTGGCCCGACGCGAGCCGAATCGCTTCGGCGATCGAGCCGCATATCGCCGTGCTCGCCGGAGAATTGCAGCGCAAGAACGGCGCGGGATACAACTCGTATTTCGCCGTGCCAGACCTCGACGGCACCTCCATGGTCTTTCGCGCGCTGACCTGGGCGGGGGCTGCGCCCGAACCGGCCTTGCTGGCGCAGTTCGAGGAGGACGATCATTTTCGCTGCTTTCCGTACGAGCGCAACCCGTCGATCAGCGCGCACGTGCACCTGCTCGACGCGCTGCGCGCCGCGCCGCCGTTCCCGGATCGGGAGCGCATGGTTCGCAAGGTCCTGTCATTCCTGGATCGCTCGCGCACGCTTCGCACGTTCTGGTTCGACAAATGGCATGCCTCGCCGTATTACACGACGGCGCACGCGATTACTGCGCTGCGCGAGGATGCCGACCTGACAGCGGACGCTGTCTACTGGATCGTCAACACGCAGAACGAGGACGGATCGTGGGGCTACTACGCGACGAGCACGGCCGAGGAAACGGCCTACTGCGTTCAGGCGCTCGTAACGTATGGGCGAGATCGGCCGGCCAGCCCCCGAATGCCTCTATCGGGGGCCAGCCCGGAGCTGCGAGATGCGATTCGGCGCGGCGTCGATTACCTGGTTTCCTCCGCCGAGCGCATCGACTGCCGCTACACCCCACTCTGGCTCGCGAAGAGCCTGTATTCCCCGAAGTGGGTCGTGCATTCGACCGTGCTCAGCGCGCTGGCGCTGGCCGAATCCTTCTAAGCCCGATTCTCGCTACGGGGTCACTGTAAATCCGTCTACCAAAACCCCATTCGAACCGTCGGGGTTCGTCACACGCACATCCCATACACGGTTGCGTGGCGGGCCGCCGCTCCCCACAGTAAGCGTGGCCGTGATGGTGTTGCCAGCGACGACAACGTTAGAGGCTGTCGGAGCGGGTCCGACGCCGTTCTCGAAGGTCACATTGGCCCCGGCCACAAAACCTGAGCCGGTGACGGTTACATTGATCGTGGTGCCCGCTTGCATTGTGTTCGGGACAATACTCGTCACGGTAACGCCCGGCGCCGGCTCGTTGACTGTTACAGTGGTGCTCTTGGAGTTGTCGGTGGCATCATCGTCGGCGAAGTTGTGGCTGGCCGTGAGCGTGTGGTTGCCCACGGAAGCGCCCTGGGTGTCCCATGAGTAGGTCAGGGTTGTGGTCGCACCTGCTGCCAGGCCGCCGCTGATCGTCTGGGTGCCAAGGGTGATGCCGTCCGTGTCATCGGTGAGGGTGACATTGATGTCGCCGGTGACGATTTGGTTGCCCACGTTCTCCACCGTGACACTGACGTCCACTACGTCACCCCGAACCACAGGGGTGGGCGCGCTGACGGACGTAACCGCGATGTCGGTGGTAGCGGACTCGACAGTGAGGGTGTAGGTCTGCGTATCCGAGCCGGCCGAGTCGGTGGCCTGGATCGTGACGGCAAAGTCCCCCGCCGCGGTCGGTGTCCCGCTCACCAGACCCGTCGTGGAGTCGATGCTCAGCCACCCAGGCCCGCTGACCAGGGACCAGGTGAGCGGCGGCGCCCCGGACGCCTGCGCCTGGTAAGAGTAGAGCTGACCGACAATCCCACGGGTGACCGGAGTCGACGTGATCGTCGGAGCGGTCGGCCCCGTGCTATACGTCACGTTGACGTAGACACGGTCTATTCTGGTCTTCCTGGCGTTGCTGGTATTGTTACGCACCACAAACTTCACGTCATTTGCCAGCGCAGCCGTGTTGATCCACTGCGTCACATCCCATTCCACCGTCGCCTCGTTCTGCTCTCCTAAAAGCAACACGGCGTTGATGCTTTGAAGAACGCTGGGCGCGTTCAACGCCCCGCTCCCGACCTGCCATACGATGGAGTTGGGGCTGATCCGTGCTTCCTCATGATGCTCCACATAGATCTTTACCGACTGCACCGTCGCCCCCGCCGGGACGCCCGCATCGAACTGGAACGACATGAACTGGCCTTTTCCAACCTCCACCCGGACGTCGTCACTCTGCTGGACGACATGGAGCCTGCTATCCTGCACCAGCGTCTTCTGGTTCTGCTCGTCCCAGCCGTCGCTGGCCTGAAGCGTTACCAGTTGTGGAGGCAAGGCCGACACGCTAACGGTGTAGGTCTGCGTATCCGAGCCGGCCGAGTTGGTGGCCTGGATCGTGACGGCAGAGGCCCCCGCCGCGGTCGGTGTCCCGCTCACCAGACCCGTCGTGGAGTCGATGCCCATCCACCCAGGCCCGTTGACCAGGGACCAGGTGATCGGCGGCGCCCCGGAAGCCTGCGCCTGGTAGGAGTAGAGCTGACCGACGAAGCCATCCCTCACCGCAGTGGAACCAATCATCGGGGACGTTGGTACCACGCACTCGTCGAGAAACGCCATTGCGCGCGACGTAAGCGCTTCGCGGATCGATTGGGGATGGATCGTTTCGAGCGGGAAGCCCATGTAGACGAGACGCGTGCAGGCACCGCTCGAGTAAGTCAGGGCGGCCGTGCCGCCCGAGCCGCCACTATACACCAGCGCGCTGGCCGCACCGCCAACCGGCGTGAACGCATCGGGCCGGTCGACATCGTACGTGCCGTGCGTCCCGTCATCGAACGAGAATGTCCCCAGGCCATCGAAGATGCCAGTGTTTGCCAATTCAAGCATACCGCTGGCAAGGTCTGCGACCTCCGTGCTGGACAGGGCGCGGTTGTAGACACGCACGTCGTCGATCCAGCCATCCCAGATTTGAACAGTGCTGTCTTCGCTTGCACCCATATTGACATCTGCCGTGCCTGTCTCAGAAGTTCCATCATAGGCAGCCGTATTACGCTGTGCACCATCGACATATATTCTCAACAACCCGCTGGAAGCATCTGCTACTCCTGCTACGTGATGCCAATTTCCATCATTGATGAGATTTAAGTTTGCAGTGACATTCTGAGTGTTGTCAGCGTAGAACGCGATTGTGGTACTGTCAAGTTTTCCGAGCCAGTAGTTTCTGTTACCTGCGGAACCCCATTTCGACACAATCACGTCTGCCGAGCCGTCCGCATTGCTGGTCTTTACCCACGCCGCCACCGTCATATCCGTACCCATTTGGAGACTGCTGTGATGCGGCACGTCTACATAGCTATCCGAGCCATCAAAGAGCAGCGCATATGGGTTTTCGAAGGTGATGGTGGAGCTAGTATCTGTAACCCACACGGGGTTGCCTATGAGGGCGCCGTCATTGCTATGGCTTGAGGAATCTGCAGTTGAGATACCACTGCCTTCATCCAACTTCCAGTAACCCACGAGTCCGTCGGCGGAGACCCTATACGTACTGGCATCGTCGACGACGAACGACGCGCGCAGCGTATCGCCGTAAAACGACGGGCCGATTCCGTTGCTGACCAAGTCGAAGCCGATCTCGCCCCCGCTGATCAACAGCGCGCGGCCGCTGCCGGTGGCCAGGAACGATTGCAGCAGCGATTGGTCAGTCGCGTTCAGCACCGTATCGGGCGACTGCTCCTCGCCGGCGATCCAGTCGACGACCGCATAATTGCCCAGCCCGACATCGCCGTCGGTCACGGCCGCATGAACGGCAGAGTCGAAGGCGTGGGTCGTGCCCATCGCGTGCTGGATGATGGAGTCGTAGCGATTGATGCGATCCAGGAACATGCGCCGGCTGTTGCCCTCTGGCGGATCGTTCTGCTTGATCAAGCCAAGTCGATCGATGCGGTCAAAGCCATATACGATCAACACGGGCACGACGCCATTCGAGGCGACCCGCGCGGCGAGGACCGGCGTGGGGAACGATTCGCCGCCTTCATTGACACCCGTGACACGTACATAGATCAACTGGCCGAACGTGAGGCCGGTGAGCGTCAGGGTCGTATCCGTCGTGCTGATGGCGTTCCCCCAGCCGAAGCCGTCGGTGCTGGTGTACACACGATACGAGGTCGCCGCACCGCCCAGCAGGCCGATCGTGTCCGTGAGACCCGGTCGCCAGGCCAGCGTGACCTGATTCGGGCCGCTGTTGCGCACGCGCAAGTGCGTGGGCGGTTCGGGAAGGAAGACGAGCGGCACATTCGGGTCCTGCTCATTCCAGTATCGCACGATGCCCTGATACACCGCGCGCGCCGAGAGCAGATTGAAGCGCGGATCTTTGATCGCATCGGTATCGGTCGGGCTGTCATGATAGCCATTTTCGATCAACACGCCGGGCATCGTGTCGAGCAAGCGCAGCTCACCCAGGTCGGCCGCCTTCTTGCCGCGATCCGGCCAGGTCGCTTCCCAGCCGGCGTGAATGTCGTCGAGCAGCTCGCGGTGCACCCAGAACTGCAGTCGATCGCTAAGCGGCGTCGGCTCGAACGAGTGGATGTACGTTTCCGTGCCGCGCGCGGTCGTGTTGTAACCATTGAAGCCATTGGTGTGCCAAGAAATGTAGACCGCATCTTCACCCGACTCGTATTCCCACTCCGAGTAAATCGGGCGGACGATCACGTCGTTCTGGTTGGACGCATCCGGCAGGCCGACCCACATCGCGTACTGGCGCGCCTGCTCTTCCCAGCGCGGCTTGCCACTCGGACCGGGCGCGCCCGGCAGCGTGACGGATGCGATCCCGCCTCCGATGCGGATCGCATCCGCCAGGATGGTCTTGCCAGCCACGGTCGACTGGTTGCTCAATCGAATCCGACCTAGGCTGCCGACCCGAAACGGGTATGCGCCGATGTAGCGCCAGTTGATCCCGTCGCGCTGCTGGGTGATGGTCACGGCGGTCGTGCCGCCAGCGTGATCGACGGTGTAGCGCGCAGCCGGCGTGCGATTGCTGACGTTGGGAAACCATGCGTACACCGCGTATTCGGCATCGACGGTCGGCATGAAGGTCCAGGTTGCCGTTGCCGTCGCGCCGGAGGTGACCGTGGTGTTCGAGTAATAGGTGGTGTTATACCCACCCGATGTGCCCTGACTCCAGATGCCTTCAAGCGAGAACCTGGGGCTGGCGTTGTCCACGACGATCATTGACGTGACCGCGTCGCGCTCGCGGACAGTCCAGGCGTCGGCACCTGCATTCCACAGATACTGCAGAAGGTATTGGTCGACGAGTTCGGCGTTGTTGAAGTCCTCGATCGTTCCTTCGCCGGCCGGGTACGGCGAAGTGGGATAATGCGGCCGCTGCGTGCGGAACTGACCCAGTGTCGAGTTCCAGTACCAGCCGTGCCCGGCGCTGACGAAGACGGTCTTGCCGCTGAGGCCACCTATGGATTGTGGCTGTCCGGGCTCGGGTGGCTGGCCGCCGAGGAGAGAGGCTGCGGGTGCAGGACTGCCGGTGTCGATCTCGCCGGGCTTGGTGGGTATCACGATCGGCGGCAGGAACGTCGATAGCGGGCGGAAGACATTCGGGCTTGAAGGATCGCGGGCTTCGACGTCAATGCGCGCGAAGTTGAACGGCGTCAGCGTGGTGGCGACCTGTTCGTTTATGTCTTCGACATCGCCTGCATCGAAGGTCGACAGGAATGGCGCCGGTAGATGGAACCGAATGACCGCGCGATCGCTCGCGGCGCTCACATCGACCAGCGCCGCGTCCGGGGGTAGCGACGATCGAACGCCGGCCCGCTGCTCGGCGATCGTCGGCCCGGCGACCATCGCCACCATCAAGGAGCGAACCTGATCGGTCAGCGGCCCGGTCGCTTGGATGCCCATTCGCTCGACGCACGAGACGACGCCTTTGCCGACAAAGCAAACCGTGCCAGTCGAAGACGGTTGTCCCGTCGGCACTGCAGTATCTTGATTCGTAGATGCTCCTTCAACCTGAGCGCCGGGCACGTTGCTCGCCAGCCCCCGACTGCCTCTATCGGGGGCCAGCCCCAAGACCACGATAATTGCCAGCCCCAAGATTACGAAGACGGACAGCAGTGCGATATTCAGCCTCTTCATCGAAGGCTCCCGAAGAATGCGCAGATTCTCTTGCTCCACATGCTTATCTCCGAAATGGTGTAGCCGCGAAGCGGCAACCCTGATCCGGTTTCAGCGTCAGCCGCGTTTGCATTCTTGTCATAATATATAGGAATCATTTGTCCAAGTCAATCGGCAGATAAAGCCTGTAACGTAACTGTCATGTTTCGGTAACCGCTCAGGTCATCGCTTGATCTTCACCACGAAGGCACGAAGACACGAAGAGTCGAGCCTGTAATCATCCGCCTTCGTTTGCCTACCTGACTGGGATGAGGTATATTAAAGTCGGATAGGGCAGGAGGGGGACGGGGTTGAAGAAGCATCTCCGCATTATCATCGTCGACGATCACGAGGTCGTTCGGCTCGGCCTGAAAGCGCTGCTCGAGCGCCATCCCGATTTTACGGTCGTCGACGAAGCCAGCTCGGCCAGGGAAGCGGTTCAGAAGGCCATCGCGCATCGCCCCGAGGTCGTCGTGATGGATATCCGGCTGCCGGGCGGCAGCGGCATCGACGCCTGCCGCGAGATTGTCCAGGCGCTGGGCGACGACACGAAGGTCATCATGCTGACGTCCTACGCGGAGGACGAGATGCTCTTCGAGGCGATCGCGGCCGGCGCCGCGGGCTACGTGCTGAAGCAAATCGGCGCCGACGACCTGGTGCACGCCATCGAGACCGTCGGGCGCGGCGAGGCGCTGCTCGATCCGGCGCTCACGCAGCGCGTCTTCGAGCGCGTGCGCGAGGCGCAGCGCAAAGAGGAGAAATCGGCGTTCAGCGATCTGACCGACCAGGAAATGCGGGTGCTGGCCTTGCTGGCCGAGGGCAAGACGAACCGCGAGATCGCCCAACTGCTGTATCTCGGCGAGGGCACGGTGCGCAACTACGTGAGCAGCGTCCTGAGCAAGCTGGGGTTAGCCAATCGCGCCGAAGCGGCGGCCTACGCCGTTCAGCACAAGATAAAGTCCTTTCAGACAGACAGTTAAGAAACTGGAATACTCCAGTGCGCCACGGCCAAGCTCGACACGTTACGCGGGTATTTCCGCCGACATCCGCGCGCCCCTATCGCGTGTGCCGTCGCCGCGAGTGTATCCAGTAATGTGCAGCTCATTCTTCACTGTATGCCCATTATGATCCATCAATACCCTCGTGTCGCCCGTCGGCGCTAGAATCAATCTTGTCACGCCCGACTACGTCGCCGTAGATGTTAACCGTGTTCGCATTAATCTCGACGCCGCCGGATTTGTTGACGGTCTCAGCGCGCTCATCGCCCGCTGGGTTGACAACCCACGCCACGAAGTTATCCAGTGCGCGCGCCTCAGCACTGCCCGGCTCTGGCGGTTGGTAAATGCCCAACTGCGCCTGCACTTGCCGCAAATAGGGCAAGATTACCGGCTGTGCCTCACTATAGAGCTCCGCGATCCTCTCCAACAGTTCGACGTAGTAGGCCGTGATCGCTTGCTCGTGGCTTGTCACCTCAACCTCAACACGCTGGGATGACACGCGCAGTAGGTCGAACTTGATCACGCCGGGCACAGGATACCCCGACTCACCCCCATCGTCTGTGGCGTAGATGAAAACACCGTCAATGGTGACGCGCGTCGGCTCGCTCTCTGTGTCCGAGTTAGCACGCTGCAAGATAAGCCGTCCGCGCCCCGCCGGAAATTCACGATACGATAAGGTAAGCGTCTCCCTTTCAAGCACGTTCGCGAACTCGCACGCCGTGGTATCCAACATGAATTTTAAGCCCATCATCCTACTCCTGCTCTATTCCGTAATCTCGATCGACCACTCGCCGATTGCTTCAACCTCCAATATAACAGTATCGGGACTCACTATCACAGTACCATCGTATGGGTCGGTTGTATTCACAAGCAAGTCGGAACGGTCACCCCAACCGGTGACAGCGAAGAACCGCCCGCCAGCGTTTCCCTTAACCTTCGCTAGGTCAGGCGTTCCCCCAAGTAGGATAATCATGTCATCTCCTACCCCTTCAATTGTGCCAGGTACTTCAAGGCGACGCGCCGACGTGATGGGTAACACCTCGATTGTCCAATTGCCAACGGCTTGCACCTGGAATCGAGTCGTGTGTTCGTCGGCTCTAAAGTCAAGCGGGCGAACGCCATCATAGGGATCAGTTGTGTTGACCAGTAGCCCTATCCGTTCATTGCCCGCGCCGTAGTTTTCTACAGCAAAGAACCGCCCCGCCGCATTGCCGACGATATGAATGATTCCGAATTCAAAGGGAATATCCACGTCAACGACCGAATCACCCGAACCGGTTAGGATGATAGGCTCAGGCGTCAGCGTCGCCGTTGGAACTTTCGTGGCGGTCGGTCGTGTTAGCGGCCGAGATCTTTGATAGTGATCCGAGGCATCTCGGCTGAATAAGATGGCGTCGTCTGTGTCCGGTGTCAGCAGGGCCGTCCAACGTGGGCGGCCTTTTGCTTGGCGTGACGCGGAAAGGCGTGTATGCTATC